>CAMUZG010000043.1 GCA_947165145.1 uncultured Selenomonadales bacterium | reverse complement strand
AGGTGCCAACTACAACACAATCATCGGCGGCGTGGGCAATGACTCAATCCGAGTCGTCGGCGGCGAGAGCAACTTCATCGACGCAGGCGGCGGTTCCGATTACATCGATCTGCTTGCAGGTGCCAACTACAACACAATCATCGGCGGCGTGGGCAATGACTCAATCCGAGTCGTCGGCGGCGAGAGCAACTTCATCGACGCAGGCGGCGGTTCCGACTTAGTCGCAATCCTCGGCAACTACAACAGCGTCTTCGGCAGCGCGGATAACGACTCAATCATTGTTGGCTATGTCATCGAAGACGCTGGTGTCGTCGCCGGCACAAGCAACTACATAGACGCAGGCGGCGGTTCTGACTTAGTCAACATCCTCGGCAACTACAACAGCGTCTTCGGCGGTCTCGACAGTGATAAAATCGGAGTCAGCGGCGCGAACAACTACGTCTACGGCGGCAGTGGCAACGACGTTATCAGCTTGCTCAGCGGCGAAAACAACATTGTCGACTTCGGCAAGAATGCTTACGACGGCAACGATACTATCTACGTTGCGGACGGCGTCACGAAGTTCAGCGTGACAGGATTCAGCGTCGGCGATGTCATTAACTTCGGCGCAGGTCACTCCGTTGCGGGAATCACTCAACTTGCAGGCGGCAACAGCATTGTCGTCGAAGTCAGCTATTTTGCTAACAAAGTCACCATTTTAGGTTTGGACGCAAGCAATTACGGCTTCGGCTGGTACATGGCATCGGGCGACACTCCCACAATCGCTTACTACGGCGAACACGGCGGAGAGTCGGGCGCGTTCATTGACGAGACTAACAGTAACCAGCTCATCTTCAAAAATGTTGTTAAAACCGACGCAATCAGATCTCAGCTAATCCAACTCAACGGCGTGACGACAATCACGGGCTTCAGTGGTCTCGAATCTGCTGACAACGGCGGCGGTCCCAGCATCGCAATCTTGAACGCTGAAAACTTCTCGGCAGTCGTCACTGTAGCGAAGAACGCTGGCTACATCTTCAGCATTGGCGGTGCCTTGCAAGCTGCTATTGGCTCCGCATCGTTTATCGGTTTGAGTAGCGGCGCCAACAACGCCGACACAATCATCAACGACACTGCGATTAATATCTACTTTAAAACTGGCGGCGGCAGTGATATAATTGTCAACCGTGCGAACAACGTCACGATTGATACAGGAGAGGAGGGCGATAAAGTTTACAACATCGGCTCGAACGGCGTCATCGACGTCGGTACGGGCAACGACTTCATTTATAACGGAGGTTCGAGTATGAACATTACTTTAGGCTCAGGTCCTGACACGGTCATAAATTATCGCGCGTCAGCAACTGATAACACGATTTACAGTAGCGGCGATACGAATGGCGACCTTGTCATTAACTTGGGTAGCAGTGCATTAATTGACATGTCTGAGGACACGTCAGGTACCAACACCATCTTCAGCGGCGGCAAGTACAACACAATCAAAGCCGGTAAAGCTGGCGATTTGATCTACAATGGCGGATACGACGGCGAGCCCTTCATGGTAACCGGCGGTATTTCCATTGATACAGGTGGTACGTCATCCCCATTCACAAATGGGAACTACACCTTCAACAGTGCCAGTTTCGCAGACAATGCCGGCGGTTTATACGCTCAGATTTTCGGTGCTTCTGGTATCGATTCAATCATCAACTACGGTGCAAGCGCGTACATTGAAGGCAAGGGCGGCAACGACTACATCAGCTTGATGGGCGGCAATGGCGCTGTCATTAATTTCGGCGACGACAGCGACGGCAACGATACTGTCTATGTTGCGGACGGCGTCACAAACTTCAGCGTCAGCGGCTTCAACACAGGCGACTTCCTTCAGTTCCAAAGCAAAATCAGTGGCATGAGCTTTGTTGACGGCAAACTTTCCGTTACTCTCGAAGGCACAACCGGCAACAACGTCGTTCAAATCAGCGGCTTGAGCTACGCCAAAGAACAATTCGGTTGGTATGAAGGCGACACGTCTAACACAGCTGTTTTGGGCAATTTCACTTCGTCGGGTGCTTACAAAGTCAACGATAACTTTATCGGTTACAGCAGTGCACAGACAGGTATGATTGTGGTTTCGCTCAGCGGCATAACCAACATCACTAACAAATTCGGCTACGATTCTGTCTCCAAGATTGCCAAAATCGACGCGGCAGGCTTCAGTACAAGTGTCAGCGTTCTCGGTAACGCTGGTTGGGGCTTGTCAATCGCGGGCACTTTGCAAGTTGCAAGTGCAAGCTTCTACGGCTTGAACGACGCTGATAACGGCGACACAATCCACAACTATGTCGAAAACCTCGCGATTTACGGTCAAGACGGCGACGACAAAATTTTTAACTATGCGGCAAGCACGACAATCATCGGCGGCAAAGGTGCTGACTCCATTCACAGCTTTGCAATGAGTAGCGGTTACATCAACGGTGGCGAAGGCAAAGACCTTATCTATCTGGCTAAAGCCGGCAGTGCTGCCGTTATTGTTGATGTCAGCGACGGCGGCGACATCATTGACGTTGGAACGCAAGCTAAATTGTTCAGCGTTGAAGGTTTCAGTGCACCCGGCAAAGAGAAAAACTTCATCGAGATTGTCGGCGGCATTAAAGATCCTATTGGTGGCGGAAGCAACTATCTCAAAATTACGACCGATGGAGGTAGTACGGTTGTAATCGATGGTATCGCCTACTCAAGTGAAGGTATTGACTGGGTCGGCGGCGGCAACATCAACAATAACAATGCTACTTTGACGGCGCACACTGTCGCGGGTGGCTTCCTCTCGGGTGCCAACAACGACAGAATTTACTACAGAAACGAAATAATTGATCCCAATTCTCTGCTCGAAATCAGCGGCATCACAACGCTCACCACGGGCTTCGGTTATTCCACTGCTGAACAAATGCACGGTCAAAGTGTTGCCTATTTGGACAGCGCGGGCTTCTCCACGAACGTTGAAATAACCAAGAACGTCGGGCTCAGCTTGTCAATCGAAGGCATTCCGATAACGCCGGGTAGCATAACTTTCTACGGCATGAGCGCAGTCAATCCGAACGACACCATCTCCAACGCCGTAACGGGTCTTTCGTTTGCACTCAGAGCAGGCGACGATTACCTCTTCAACACCGGCATGAGCGTTTATGTTGACGGCGGCGAAGGCGCAGACTTCCTCGTCAACCACACTACCAGCACGCTCTCTGCCGCAGAATTGGCAGGTAAAAACGTTTCAAAATTCGTCAAAGAAGTTGAAGATGCCGAAAAAGCTCTCCAAAAGGCTCAAGCAAAATACACTGCCGCCGAAGAAAGATACAACAGAATCTCGGCAATCGCTGCTATTGACCCATTTGCTGTAGCTGCGGCTACGGATGCTAAAACAGCCATGACTGAGGCTTACGGATCTCTTTCCGCGGCTAAAAACGCATACGATAACGCTGTATCCAATTTCGAGCAAATTTTCAGCGGCGCATATGTCACGCTCAAAGGCGGTATCGGCGAAGATACTCTTGTCAACACTGCGCATTACGCTTATATCGTCG
>CAMUZG010000042.1 GCA_947165145.1 uncultured Selenomonadales bacterium | reverse complement strand
TTTGGCAACCGACTTGGCTTGAAATGCAGACGCTGTTGCCGTAATCGTGGCGCATGATGACAATTTCAACAGCCGCACCGTCCGCGAAGGCAAGCAGAAATTTCGTCGTCAAACCGTCGCGAGAATCAAGCCGCGTCAACAGTTCAGCGATTTTAATCTCGTAACGTTCGGACAGTTCTGAGCGCAGTGCTTTGGGCAAATCGTTCATGTCGTCGAAAGTTTTTGAGCCGTGCTTGTAAATGTGTGCGGCGATTTGTTTTGCGCGGAACTTCGGCAACGGTTCAAGTTCCGTTTCCAATTCCTGCAACGTCAGCCCGAATAAATTTTTTCTGTTCAACCGATAACCCTCCCGTTAAATCAATGGCTCGAATTTAATTCAAAGCGTTGCTGATGTCAATCGCGCATGCCGAAACGCTTTGACTTGCAAAAGTTTTTCGTGTACAATCTTGCGATTGATTGAATTATCACCGAGGAGTTGAAAAAATTTGTCAATGATACTTACTGGACTCGCCGTCGCGGCAGTTGCGGTCGTGTCGGTCACGTGGCTCTATCTGCGCGGTCGCGAAGAAAAAGTTGTTCCAAAACTCGAAAGCCGCACGCCGTTCAAAATCGAATCACGCGACGAAAAATCCATTACGCTCTCGACGACGATTGAATTCCGCAACGAGGGTACGCAATCCGCGATGATTGTCGACGCGATTTGTCACCCGCTACTGCCGTTTGAACAATACGACGGAATGAAAGTTCGCGGTAAAGCTGAACGTGAAGGTGTCCCGCGCGAAGATGATTATTTTGAGGCGTTGGTTCTCGAACATCAGCAAAGCGTCAATCTCGTCGCGAAAGTCACGTTGACGGCACGAAAGAATATGTCGCTGAAAGAAGCGGTCGCTCACATGGTCGATTTCCCGATTGAATTCATTTACCGCGAAGTCGGACGCAACCCCATGCGTTGGTCGATTGCGCGAGTGGTTTTGACTGCCGAGGAGCTTGCCAAACTTGTCGGAGTCAAATTGGTTAAGGAGTGAAAATTTTTCATGAACGTTGAAATTGTTCCGATAACAACCAGAATCTTGACGCCCAAAGATGATATTGTCGACGTGATAGAACAGTACACCCGCAACATAATCGGACCCGATGACGTCGTCACCGTCGCGGAAAGCGTCGTCGCGATAACACAGGGCAACATCATTCGCCCCGACGAAATGAAAATTAGCAATCTTGCCAAACTTTGTTGCCGCTTCATTCCCGATTATGGCAGTCTCGCCACGCCGCACGGTATGCAAGCTTTAATGGAGCGCGAAGGCGAATGGCGTGTTGCGTTCGCACTGATTGGCGGTTTTCTCGGCAAAATTGTCGGTCTGCGCGGACTCTTTTACAAATGGGGCGGAAGACAGGCTGCGTTGATTGATGACGTGACCGGCACGATGCCGCCGTTCGACAAATGCGTTGTTTACGGTCCCGAAAATCCCGAACAGGTTTGTGCGGCGTTGAAGTCACGGCTTAATTGTTTTGGCGCGATGATTGCTGACGTTAACGATTTGAAACGTTCGCGAATCGTCGGCGCAACTGACGGCATGGACGCTCAACTTGCCTCGGATTTGCTGATTGATAATCCGTTCGGCAATGCCTCGCAGAAACGTCCGATTTGTCTGCTGAAAAATTTCCGCCAATATCAACAGGAGAAAGGGCAATGAAAAAGTTTTTCGCGACGCTGATTGTGCTGATGATTTTGTCCGTAAACTCTGTGCAAGCCGTACCGATACCGTTGCGCGGCGTCGTCGAAGGTTTTTACGGTACACCGTGGACTGTTGAGGATCGCGCCGACATAATCGACTTCTGCCGCAAAAATAATTTGAACGCGTACATTTACGCGCCCAAGGACGATCCCTATCACCGCGACAAATGGCGCAAGCCGTATCCCGCTGATAAGCTCGCCGAATTGATGAGCCTTGTTGCCGCCGCGCAGGCAAGTAACGTCCGATTTATTTTCGCCGTGAGTCCGGGGCTCGACCTCAATTACAAAGGCGCAAAGGCTGAAGAAGATTTCAACGCAATGATTCGCAAGCTCGACGCGATGTACCGTATCGGTGTGCGCAACTTCGCGATTTTCTTCGACGACCTCAAAGACGCTAAAGGCAATCATCACGAGGACGGCAAAGCTCAAGCCGAATTCCTTAACCGTGTGCAAAAAAATCTGCGTTCGCGCTACAATGACGTTGCGCCGTTGATAACCGTGCCGACCGAATATTTTTATGACGACATGGTTAAAGGTGATAAGGTCAAGCCGTACACGCGCGACTTTGCCGAAAATCTCGACCCGCGGATTGTCGTGCTCTACAGCGGACGCGGCGTTGTCTGCGACGGGATAACTGATTCCGAACTTGCAAAGGTCAACAAAATTTTCGGGCGCGAAGTCGGCGTCTGGTGGAATTATCCCGTCAACGATTACTCGCTCACGCCCGACGGCAACCGCAACGTCAAATTGGCTCTCGGCGCGATTGAAAAGCTCCCGTCCGCGAACATGACTGCGATTTTCTTCAACCCGATGGGACAGGTTCAGATGTCGAAAATTGCTTTGGCGACCGGCGCGATTTACTCGAACAACCCCGCCATTTACAACGCTGAACAAGCTTTGGAAAAAGTTATCGACGCGCAATTCGGCAGACTCGCGCCCGCAATGAAAATTTTCGCCGAACATTCGCGGCACATGGAAAATTCTTGGGCGAAAGTCGGTAGCCCCGACGCGATTGAATTCAGCTCGGCGGCTTATATCGTCCTCAGCGACGCCGCAAAAAAAATTCCGATTGAATCCGCTCCGCTCGAACAGATGATTGACAACATGGAACACGCCGCAGATCTTTTGCTCAATCGGTTGCCGCAAAAATATCTGGATGAGTGCCGCCCGCAACTCGAACAATTCAAGCGCACGGCTCGTGCTGACAGAATCGCGCTCGAATCGCTCAAGGCAGGACGTCTCAACCCGCAACTGAAAATTTTGCGTGCAGAAATTGCCGCGAACGAAAAGCAAGCAGTCATCTCGGAACTTGCGGCGCGAAAATTCATCGACGACGTAATAAATTTCTTCGACAAGCCGAACAAAGATAAGCGCAAGAAAAAGTAGAGACTGTTGATACAATTTAGCAGTGACGGTTATTTTTCCGCCTGACGTCGTTGCCGCACGCTTTACGTAGCTTACTACGTCGTCGCGTTTGCGCCTTGTCAGTCGAAAAAATTTCTCGTCACATGATAGTTCCAAGTTTACCAACTCGCTCTAGTCTAAACGCCCTAAAGGAGTTTTTTTTTATGTCAACACAAATGCAACTCGCTCGCGAAGGTAAAATCTCCGACGCAATGAAAATCGTCGCCGCGCAGGAAAAAATTCCCGCTGAAGAAATTCGTTCGGGCGTCGCTCAAGGTGTCATTGCAATCTGCGCCAACGTCAATCACACGTCGCTGAAACCTTGCGGTGTCGGCGCGGGACTTCGCACGAAGGTCAACGCCAATATCGGCACGTCAAGCACTTTCCCCGACATTGAGCCCGAACTCGCAAAGTTGGACGAGGCTGTCAAATGCGGCGCGGATTCCGTCATGGATTTGAGCACGGGCAACAACATCGACCTTTCACGCAGAAAAATTATTGAGCACTCGCCGATAATGGTCGGCACCGTTCCGATTTATCAAGCGGCAGTCGCGGCGATTAAAAATCACGGCGCGATTGTCTCAATGACCGAAGACGATTTGCTCCGCACGATTGAAACGCAAGCTAAAGACGGCGCGGACTTCATGACGATTCATTGCGGCGTCACACGTGCGGCGATTGAAAAGCTCCGTACTCAACGCAGAGAAATGGACATCGTCAGTCGCGGCGGAAGTTTCATCGCTGGCTGGATTCTTCACAACGAACACGAAAATCCGCTGTACGAACGCTACGACGACATCTTGGACATTTGCGCGAAATACGACGTTACAATCAGTCTCGGCGATGGCATGAGACCTGGCTGTATTGCTGATGCGACCGACAGGGCTCAATTAATCGAACTGATAACTTTGGGCGATTTGGTTGACCGTGCGTGGCGTCGTGGTGTTCAAGTTATGGTTGAAGGTCCCGGTCACGTCCCGTTTGACCAAATCGAAGCCAACATGAAGCTTGAGAAAAAAATTTGCCGCAACGCGCCGTTCTACGTTCTCGGACCGCTCGTCACGGACATTGCTCCAGGCTACGACCATATCACTGCGGCTATCGGCGGAACATTGGCGGCTGTCAGCGGTGCCGATTTTCTATGCTACGTCACGCCCGCCGAACATCTTTGCTTGCCGACGATTGAGGACGTGCACGACG
>CAMUZG010000041.1 GCA_947165145.1 uncultured Selenomonadales bacterium | reverse complement strand
ATGGCGGATATTTTTTCGTCGATAATCTCGAACAATCAGAACATGGTCATGAAATTTCTTGCCGCGATGACGATTATAATTGCCGTGCCGACCGTTATCGCCAGCTTTTTCGGAATGAACGTGCCCGTGCCGCTGAGTGAAAATCATTTCGGCTTCCTAATCGTCATTGCAATCGCCATGCTCGCGTCAATCTGCGCGGCAATCGTTTTCTGGCGGAAAAATATGTTCTGGGGTTGAATTTAATTTCGGAGGGCTTGAACTTTGGACGACTTAATTTTCGGGCGCAACGCCGTCAGTGAGCTGTTGAAGTCGGGACACAGCGTCAACAAAATTTTCATTGCCGAGGGCAGTCGCGACGGTTCCATACAAAAAATTTTTGCGCTTGCCAAAACGGCGGGCGTTGTTGTAGAATTCGTAAAGCGCGACAAACTCGACAAGCTCTGCCCTAGTCGTCATCAAGGCGTCGTTGCGTTCGCGGCGGCAACAAATTATTCCACAGTCGAAGAAATTTTGGAGTTCGCCGCAAGTCGAAATGAGCAACCTTTTATCGTTCTGCTTGACGAATTGGAAGACCCGCAAAATTTCGGCGCAATCCTTCGCACGGCGGAAGCTGTCGGCGTGCACGGCGTGATAATTCCAAAACGTCGCAGTGTCCAACTTAATGCTACGGTTTTCAAAACATCGGCGGGCGCGGCTCAATATGTCAAAGTCGCTCAAATCACGAACGTCGCACAAACTCTCAAGCAACTGCGCGAATTCGGCTTGAAAATCGTCGGCTCGGACATGAGCGCGGAAATCGACTTCAACGCGGCGAACTTGACGGGCGGAATTGTGCTGATTATCGGTAGTGAAGGTCACGGCATGAGACGGCTCACGCGGGAAAATTGCGACGAACTCATCAAAATCCCGATGGTCGGCAAAATCAATTCGCTCAACGCGTCGGTGGCGGGTGCGGTGCTCATGTACGAAATTTTTTCTCAGAGACAACGGGAAAGTTCACAATGAAAAAGAAGCGACCGCATTATCTCGTTGACGGCTACAATCTGATGTACGTTTGGGAAAATCTCCGCATTGACGATTTGGCGGCGGCGCGTGATTTTCTGATTCGTAACCTGCACGAGTACGGCGCGTATGAAAAGTTGGAGATAACGCTCGTTTTCGATGCCGCACGCAGCGAGGACGAGGAACGCATTGAGGTCTACGACGATTTTTTTCGCGTGGTGTACAGCGCGTTCAACGAGACTGCCGATAACGTCTTGGAGCGACTTTCTTATGAGCAGGTGCAACGCAAGCGTGAAGTTCTCGTCGTCAGCTCCGACGCGATAATCGAGACCGTCATTTTGGGCGCGGGCGCATATCGTCATCCTTCGCGGGAATTTTATCGTGCAATCGTGCAAATGAAGAAGTTCCTTCGCAAAAAATATCTTGACGATGTGATGTTGCCGGTTGTGCGCAACGAGGTCGGTGATCGTTTGGGCGCAGATGTTTTCGCCAAGCTTGAAAAACTTCGGCGAGCAAAATAAAATTTTTTTTATTGGGAACCACCAACATATAAGCTATCAGCTACAAAAGGAGTGTGATTTTTTTTGGCAGCCAAAAGAATTTATCAGCTTGCAAAAGAATTCGAGCGAGAAGAAAAAGAAATCATCGAGTTCTTGACGATGCAAGGAATCAAGGTCGGCAACCGACTCAGCGCAATCAGCGAGGACGCGTACAACCTCTTGAAGGCGAAATACACCGCACCGCCTGAACCACCGCCTCCGCCTCCCAAACCAGAACCTAAGCCTGAACCTAAGCCTGAACCTAAGCCCGAACCGGAGCCGCAACCTAAGCCCAAAGCCAAAGCGGAACCTAAACCTGCCGAACAGCCCGCCGACGCTCAACAAGCTCAGCCCGCGCCTGGCAAAAAGAAATTCAAACCCGACGCCGCGCAGTCCGAAGGGCAACCTGGCATCAGTCCTTCCAATCCGAAATTTTACAATCCCGATTACGTCGACAGGAACACGCAGGAAATTTACAGGGAAGCAATCGCCGCCGGCAACGCCTTCATCGAAAACTACAACTATATTTCCAATAAGAAGCGCAAGGAAAGTAAGCCGAAACTTCAGCGCATTTCGGATCCCTGGACAATTTCGTATAACATCAAGTTCGAGAATCCCGACGCGTCGCCCGCCCGCTATTGGAACGCCGTCCACAAGCTGGTGACCGGTGCTTTCAAAGCTGTGAACGAATACGGCTTAAAGAATCGCCCGATTTTGGCGGAAATGCGCAACTTGACGTTTAAGCTCGGCGAAGATTACGTGCCGCGCGAAATTTTCTCCGACGAAGAAAATCAACGTTTTGCTGAGCAACAGGAATTTTTATTCCGCGCATTCGGTCACGGCATGGGTCTCGTCAACGACAATCTTTACGCGCTGAAGATGAAGTCTGAGCATATGAAGCTACGTTACGAGTTCATGGATTTTGTTGAATACGTCACAACTCCCGCCGACGAACTGCGCGGAAACGACCGCGTGCCGTTCAATGAGCTTGCCGACGCGATTACCTTCAGCATCAGCGGCATTGTTCGTCGCCTTGAATTTTATTGCGAGAACAAAGAGCACATCGCCAAATTCATCGATAACTTCTTCGAGTGGATTGACAGTTACGCAAAACTCAAGGAGTCTGGTGCGCCCGCCGAGAAACTTGAAAAATATCTTGAGTTGCAGAAAAAATTCTTCGACCTCGCGGAGTTTGTGGCGTTTGACAATCTGGTTTATCTCAAGAAAAATAAGCCCGCGCCTTGCGAACATCTGCTTGACTTGCTTAACGCTTATCGCGACAACATGGACGACCCCGACGCCAAGCGCAACTTCCAGTACAAAGTTCGCGGTCTTCTCAACGTCATTTACAAGCCGAAGGAATATGTCTTCCTGTTTAAGTTCGCGGATTTGGTGGCGGGCGGGGATTATCGTCCGCACAAAGAAGACGTTGCCGACGACGAATCTACAGCTACGGAAGAACCTGCAGTTGCGGAAGAATCGACGACTACAGAAGAATCATCAGCTACGGAAGAACCTACAGCTACTGACGAACAATAAAATTTTGTAAAAAAATTAGGGCATGTTCACAAACCGATTGCATTGCGGGTGAACAGTCGCCCTGATTTTTTTGTCGAAAATTATTGGTGTGAACTGCGCGGCGTCGCGATAATCCACGGTTGATTGCGTTCCTTCTTCGGCAAAACGTTATGGTCGAACCACATGTAAAAAAATCTGTCGAGACTGCCGACGGCGTAACCGTCTTGCTTGTGGTCGCTCGTGTCGAAAGGGTCAGCGAAAATCAGAACGTCGTCGTAAAGATTTTCCGTGCTCATGGTGTCCAAGCCGATTATCACGCGCCAATGTCCGCCCCATTCGACGTTCTCAACAATAATCGGCGTGCCTTGCGTCAAAGTCTTCGCGACAAATTTTTGAAACTCAAACACATCAGCGACGGGCGGCGTGTCGAGACTGCTCCGAACGTTCCAGCCAATGCTCTTGAAAAATTTCACCATGTTGCCAAGACTCGTGCCTTTGTTCGGCGCAGTCTTCATGCGTTTGGACAAAGTCGCCTCGTCGAAGTCGTTGTTGCCGAAAAATTGCAGAACAGTCAACGCGGAGGCGGGTCCGCAAGCATAACCGTTTGTCTGCTGAAACGTCGGGTAGTTCGTCAAAATGATTCGGTCGGCGGTCGAAGTCATGTTGTAAAAATCGCGGTGCGCGTAGTAAACCGAATCGGCGTGATTGATGTCGGGCGGCGCAGCAGTCGCTCCCGAATCGTCGGCAGAGACATTTCCGCCCACCAAAGCCGTCAGCAAAATCGCGGCGACAAAAATTTTTCTCATTGAGTTATCTCCTTATGCGCGGCGTTGAATGCAAGTTCGCAGATTTCGTCGAGGCGCGTTAAATTTTTTTTGAGGAAAAGATTTCCTAGCAACGCTTCAAAGCCCGTGCTTGCGTGATATTCCGCAACAGTCGCCTTGCGTGGCGCATGACTTTTAGCATTTCGTCCACGGCGGAAAATGTCGCGCTCATCGTCGGACAAAAAATTTTCTATCGCGTGATAAGTCTTTGACTGCGCAGACGCCGAAACAATTTGTGCGCTGAGGTCGTGCAATCGCGTGATGTTGTGCGTGACATGCAAAAGTCGCGTGCGGACGTACAAATGGAAGTATGCGTCGCCAATATGAGCCCAAATCAGCGGTGATAATGTTTTAATTTCGTCGGCAGGAAAATTCAAGGTGTTGTGAACGTCTGCGGCTGTCGAAACGTCGCAGGTAATATTATCCGGATGCAACGTCACGTTGCCCAAAATCAGCGGCGACAATGGTTTAATTTCGTCGACAGGAAAATTCAAACTTGTTCCCATGTTGCACCTTGCGGCGTGTCTTTGACGATAATTCCGATTGCTTTGAGTTCGTCGCGAATTTTGTCGGAGACCGCCCAATTTTTGGAAGCGCGTGCGTCTTGGCGAAGTGACAGGATAATTTTCATCAGCGCGTCGACGAGTTCGGGAGCCGCGGATTTTTCTTCAAATTTCTCGACGGGGACGGGTTGCTCGAATATGCCGATAATCTCCGCCATTTCAAGATAAATTTCGCGGACGCGTAAAATGATGTCGCCGTCAATCTTCACGGGTAAAATTTTTCCTGCGGCGTATTCGGTGAAGTAGCCGTTAATCTCCCGCGACAGCTCAAACATGTTCGTGATTGCCAGCGCGGTGTTGAAATCGTCGCTCATCGCGTCGTAAAAATTGGCAAGCAAACGTTCCGCCTCTTCGACGAGACCGCCCGCACGACTTACAGTTATCGCGAAATTTTTATCGTCAGTGTCTTTGATGAATTCGCCCGCATGAACTTTTCGCGCCAAATCGTCCAGCTGCCAATAAGCCTTCGCGAGCTTGCCGAAAAATTCTTGCGCCTCAAGAAGTCTTTCCTCGCTGAACTCAAGCTGATTGCGATAATGCGTCTGCAGTAAGAATAAGCGTACAACTTCGCCCGAATATTTTTGCAGAACGCCTTCAACCGTAGAAAAATTTCCGGCTGACTTACTCATCTTAACTTGACCGTCCTCATTGAACTTAACGATCTTATCGAGCTTATTGTCGGGTTTTTTGACGGTTATGTAGCCGTTGTGGAGCCAATATTGCGCGAAAGAATTTTCGTCGCCGAGAGCCGCCTGACTTTGCGCGATTTCGTTTTCGTGGTGCGGGAAAATCAAATCGGAGCCGCCGCCGTGAAAGTCAAACTTCTCGCCCAAAAATTTCAGCGACATTGCCGAGCACTCGATATGCCAACCAGGACGACCTTTGCCCCACGGACTGTCCCACGAAGGTTCGCCGGGCTTTGCAGACTTCCACAGCGCGAAATCCATTGGGTGATGTTTGCGTTTATCGACTTCGACGCGTGCGCCCGCCAGCATGTCATCGAGTGTGCGCCGGCTAAGTTTGCCGTAATTCGGAATTTTTTCCACGCTGTAGAACACATCGCCGCCGTCAAGCACGTAAGCATAGCCTTTGTCGACGAGCGTTTGAATCATCGCGATAATTTCGGGCATCGTCTCGGAGACACGCGGATAACAATCTGCGCGGCGGACGTTGAGAGCGTCCATACTCTTGAAGTAGACGGCAATATTTTTTTCGGCAATGTCCTTCCACGTGACGCCTTGCTCATTGGCGGTCTTGATGATTTTGTCGTCGACGTCGGTGAAATTCTGCACGTAGCGAACTTTGTAGCCGCTTTTGGCGAAGAATCGACGAATCACATCCCACGTGACGAACGGGCGGGCGTTGCCGATATGTGGCGCGTTGTAGGGCGTGACGCCGCAGCAGTAAATACTGACCTCATCTTTTTTGAGCGGTTTGAAAATTTCTTTTGAACGGCTCATCGTGTTGTAGACTTTAATCACAAGCGATCACTCCTTTAAAGTTTTTCAAGTATATAGCGAAAACAGCCGCCTGAGCTTACAACCCAAGCGACTGTTATTGACTGCAGTTGTACAAAATGATTCGGGCGCAACGATGTTGACGGTCAATCGCCGCCGTCTCCGCCATCACTGTCGCCGCCGTCGTTGTCGTTATCGTCGTTATCGCGATGATGATTATCGCCGTCAGAATCAGTGTCGCTGTTAAAGTAATTTCTGCCCACAGCAACCGCGACAATCACGACAAGGATAATCAACATCTCCAACGCGACGCACCTCCGAATTCACGCAACGGCTTTAGCGGTTCAGATGAAAGTTTCCTCTTCGGCGATGTTGTCCCAATCGATGCCGAAAATTTTCGCGAGCAAATCTTCCGCGTTGTCAGCCTCAACGTCCGCGCTCTTGTAGAGAATTGAAATCGGCTCATCATCGTCCAAAGATTTTTCGGTTTCGAGTTTCTCTTGTTCAGCACGTTTTTCTTTGGCTGCCTCAAGGCGTTCTTGCTGGTCGGTGGAAAGTTTTTCGAGTTGCGCGAAGAGTTTCATGTTGCCTTCGCCGTCAATACTGACGGACAGTTGAGAGAATTTGACGTCTTCGCCCAAATCTTTCTCGGAAAGTTCTTTGAGCATGTCAACGGACTCACCGACTTTGCCCATGACTTTTTCGGTGTACTCTTCGTCCTCAGCCATGCGCTCAAGCTCTTCGGTGGTGAACATGACGGAATAACTTTTCGTGCCGTCGACGGTTTGATCCGCGTCGAGATCGTCCGAAACGACGAAATCATAATCGCCGTACTTTTCGCGGAGTTTTTCGAGCAAGCTTTGGGCTTTGGCGGAAAGTTTGCTCTCGTCGGAAGCGTTGGCTTTGTCAGTCTCGCCGCCGAATTCGTCGACAGAATCACTCTGCGTCTTGTTCAAGGCGTTCAAGCCGGCAGAAGAAATTTCGACGCTGGAGCTTTCGGCATACTGACCGTAGGAATTCTTAGCGTAGGCGTCGGACGCTTTGGAATTGTTCGTGCCTCTGTTCAAAGTTCCCGTGTTCTTGAATTGCGGGAAGAAATTTGTGTTGATTGTGTTAGCCATGGTGGTATCCTCCTTAACGAAAACCATTCCCTTGTTCGCGCCCAATTATATCACATTTTCGCTGGTACTCAAGAAAAAATTTCCTTAACAAAAATTAAAAGCCCGAATCAAACGACTCGGACTTTTGGAAACGTTTTTATTGATTGCGGTGACTGATTAACCTTCGGGCGCGATTTTGGTGCGAAGTGAGCGAACGCCGTCTTTGGTCTCGATAACGACGATACCTTTAATCGGATTGTGCGTTGCGGGATCCATTGTGATTTTGCCGGTACCGACCTGCAAATCGGCAATGGTCTCGATATTGGCGCGAATTTTTTCGGAATCGGTGCCGTCGCGTTCAATGGCGTTAATCAGCATTTTGCCTGCGTCATAGCCGAGAGCCGCGAAAACGTTCGGTTCCTGATTGTATTCTTTCTTGTAAGAGTTGATGAAGCCTTGAACTTCCGCGTCGCCCTCGAAATAGTGCGTACAGAAGAAAGTATTGTTGAGCGCGTCTTTGCCGGCGATGTCGACAACTTTGCTGTCGTCCCAACCGTCAGTGCCGAGAATTGCAGCGGTTATGCCGAGTTCGCGAGCCTGCTTGACGATTTTGCCGACTTCTTCGTAATAAGCGGGCACGAAGATAACGTCAGCGTTCGCAGTCTGAATTTTGGTCAACGCGGCTTTAAAGTCTTGGTCTTTAGCAAGGAACGCCTCTTCCATAGCGACGACACCGCCGTCAGCCTCGAATTTTTCTTTGAAAATTTTGCCGAGACTCTTGGAGTAATCGGAGCTTGAATCAAGATAAAGTACAGCCTTTGTCGCGCTCAAATCTTTGCGAGCGAATTGCGCCATGACTTCAGCTTGTTGCGGGTCAATGAAGCAACTGCGGAAGATGAATGATTTGACTTGACCGTTCTCGACCGTGACATCAGGATTAGTTGCGGCGGGCGCGATGACGGGAACTTTGTTATCGGCGGCAACTTGCGATTCGGCAATGACGTTCGCGGTAACTGCGGGACCGATGAGCGCGACAACTTTATCGTCGGAAATTAATTTCGTCGCGGAGTTGACTGCCTCAGCAGCTTCGGATTTGGCGTCAGCCTCGACGATTTTAATTTTCTTGCCTTTGATGCCGCCAGCCTCGTTGACTTCCTTAATCGCGAGCTTGAGCCCGTTGTTGGCGTTCGCGCCGTATTGAGCGACATTACCCGTGAGTTCAAAGTTGGAACCGATAACGATTTCGTCGCCGACAGTTTGTCCGTCGGAATTGCCGGAATCTCCGCCGCAACCTGTGAACAATGCGCTTGCCAAAATGCCGCACGCAATCATTGACGCTAAATTAAATTTCTTTTTGGAGAAGAACAATTTTATAACCTCCCGAAAAATTTGTGACACTGAGAACTTAACGGCAAGTATATGTGAACTACTCGCCGCCTGAAGAGGCGGGAGCTTCCTGAATCATCGAGGTTGCG
>CAMUZG010000040.1 GCA_947165145.1 uncultured Selenomonadales bacterium | reverse complement strand
TCGTCTTGAAAATTTGTCCGCTGAACGGCTCGGAAATTTTGCGTTCGACAAGCTCATCAGACTTGGGATTGATACCGCTGTAATCTTTCGACGCGGGCGCGGGGAAGAATTCGACTATGCTGTTGAGGAATTTTTTTATGCCGATATTTTTGAGCGCACTGCCGACGAACACGGGGAAAACTTTTGCTTCACTGATACCTTGCGCGAGAGCCTCGGAAATTTCTTTCTCGTCGAGGTCTTCAACGTCGCCTTCAAGATATTTTTCCATGAGCTCGTCGTTGAATTCGGCGACAATGTCAAGCATTTCAAGGTGAGCAGTCTCGACTTCATCAGCGACGGGCGCGGCGTCAATTTGTTCGTCATCGTTGGAAATTTTGCTGAAGACTTTGAGCAAGTCAACGACGCCTTTGAAGCTGTCTTCCTTGCCGACGGGGACTTGAACGGGAACGACGCTATTGCCGAATTTGTCGCGCAGTTGACCGAGGACTTTCTCGAAATCGGCATGTTCGCGATCCATCTTCGTGATAAAGAACGCGCGCGGGAGATTCAACGATTCGGCGAGAGCCCAAGCCTTTTCGGTCTCGACTTCGACGCCTGCGCTTGCACTGACGACGATAACAGCCGCATCAGCCGCCGCTAGTGCACCGTGCATTTCCGCGACGAAATCGGGGAAGCCAGGCACGTCGATTGCGTTGATTTTGAAATTCTTTTTCCATTCGATAGCCGCGAGAGCCGCGCTGATTGACATTTTACGTTTGGTTTCTTCTGGCTCAAAGTCGAGAACGCTGGTGCCTTGGTCGACGTTGCCGAGACGAGTGGTCGCGCCGCTGTTGAAGAGTGCCGCCTCAAGCAACGTGGTTTTGCCTGAGCGACCGTGTCCGCAGAACGCTACGTTTCTGATAAAATCGCTTTTGTAGTCTTTCATGTCCGAATTGTTCCCTCCGTTAAATTTTTTCGCAAGACTAATTCTATTGCCGCCGCGATTTTCCTGCAAGCACGAACTTGTTGTCTTGAGACTCAAAAAAATTTTGCCTATCATGTGAAAAAAATTTCTCGTCACGTTTTAGACTTTACGAAAATAAAAAATCTCTTGAACATGACGGCGAATCGTGATACACTGTCGCGAGTTTCACTTACAGTTTTTTTTTGGAGGTAGTTTATCTTGGCAAAAACGTATTACGATGCCGATGTTAATTTCGACATTCTGAAGGACAAAGTTGTCGCCATTATCGGTTTTGGCTCACAAGGACATGCTCACGCGCTCAACCTTAAAGACAGCGGCGTTAATGTTGTCGTTGGACTTTATGAAGGTTCCAAATCCAAAGCCGTCGCCGAAAGCCAAGGCTTGAAAGTTTTGCCCGTCGCTGAAGCCGTCAAAATCGCTGACATCACGATGATACTTATCCCCGACGAAAAGCAAGCGGACGTTTATCGCACGGAAATTGCTCCCAATCTCAAACCCGGTTCGGCTCTCGCAGCGGCGCACGGTTTTAACATTCACTTTAAACAAATCGTCCCGCCGTCTAATGTTGACGTGTTCCTTGTCGCGCCGAAAGGTCCTGGTCATCTCGTTCGTCGCACATTCGTCGAAGGCAGTGGCGTTCCCGACGTCTTCGCGGTTGAGCAGGACGCCAGCGGCAAATGCTTCGACATCGCTCTTGCCTACGCTCGCGGTATCGGCGGCACTCGCGCAGGTTGCCTCCAAACGACATTCAAAGAAGAGACTGAGACTGACCTTTTCGGTGAACAGTGCGTTCTTTGCGGCGGCGTAACTCATCTGATTCAAAACGGTTTTGAAGTTCTCGTTGCGGCGGGCTATCAGCCTGAAATCGCTTACTTCGAGACCTTCCACGAAATGAAATTAATCGTCGACTTGATGTACGAAGGCGGTATGGCGAAGATGCGCAAGTCAATCAGCGACACGGCTGAATACGGCGACTACACCACCGGTCCGAAAATCATCACGCCCGAAGTCAAAAAGGCTATGGAAAAAGCGTTGGAAGAAATTCAGAACGGCACCTTCGCCAGCAACTGGCTCGTGGAAAATCGTGCGGCAGGTCGCGCGAACTTCCTTGCACAACGTCGCATTCACGCTGAACATCAAATCGAGACCGTCGGCGCGAAACTGCGCGGCATGATGAGCTGGCTCAAAGACGGCTCCGACCTTTCAAAAGACTGATTCAATAAGATAACGATATTGACTGCGAGTCGAGAGAAAATCTCGGCTCCTTTTTGTTGCGCAAAAAAATTCACCCGATAAAAATTTATCGAGTGTTCGGAGATTGTCGCCGTTATCCGCGGAAATGTTGAACCCAATAATGCTTATACTTGGAATTCGGCTGATAGTAGTAGACGACGCCTAATTCGGTAAATTTCTTGCTCAACATGTTGGCGCGGTGACTTTTGGAATCCATCCACGCTTGAACGACTTGTTCGGGCGAAGTATGTCCGCCCGCAAGATTTTCGCCCAAAATATGTCCGCGTTGAGGCATCGCCGTGAAACATTTGGTGCCGTTCGGACGTGTGTGAGAAAATTTTTTAGGCAGTTCTGTCGCGCGAACAAAAGCACTTGCCGCCAAATCTTCGGCAAATTTCAAAGGTTTCGCGCCGACTTTTGCACGTTCCACATTGACGAGTCGCAAAACTTCCTTCGGAAAATTTTTGGTGTCCGTGCGCAGAGGTGCCGTTTCTTTAATGATTATTCTTTGCGCCGCCGAAGCACACGTGACGCTCAATAAGATCGACAAAAAAATTGCCGCCATTCCGATTAAAAATTTTTTCATCGCAATCACTCCTTGAAGATTTTACGCGCCTTGAACAATCAGCACGCAATGACTGACGGGTTCGCCTTGAGCAGCGGCATCGAGTGTGGTTGAAAAAATTTTTTCGTCGGGATAGGACAGTCGCGCACAAATCGTGACGGAAGAATTTTTATCCCACCCGCAATCAATCAGCAGCTTTGAAATTGTCGCGGAATTGAATTCGGCGTCGGTTAGCAAGCCCAAAATTTTTCCCGCAGAAAATTGCAGTAATTCCCGCGCAGGTTGTCGCCCGTGAAAGCTCAATAAGGTTGCGTCATGCCACGGCAATGCGATTTTTGCGAAGGCGAGCTGAATCGCGCTGATTGACGGTATGACTTCGATTATCGACGGCGAAAATTTTTTTCTGAGCAAGTCGAGTAGTGAATAATAGCCAGGGTCGCCGCTGACCATGACGACGACTTCTCCGAGCAAAATTTTTTCGCGAATGAAATCAATCGCCGCGTCGAGTTCGCGAGTAATTGCGCAAGTAATTTGATTTTCGGTTGCAAAAGTCGACAACGCCCGTTTTCCGCCGACTAAAAATTTAGCCGCCCGAATTTTCTTCAGTGCGGCAGGAGTAATGAAATTTTTGTTGCCTGGACCGATGCCCGCGACGATTATTTTATTTGTCAAAGTGTTCACCTCATCAAGCCGATTAGCTTGAAAATTTATTGTCGTTGATTAGGCGCAACCATTTCACCGCGCTGAATTTGCAGTGCAAAAGCCGTTTCCATAATCACACGCCCGATAGGAACCGCAGAACTCGCGCCGAAACCGCCTTGTTCGACGATAACCGCCACGCTGATTGTCGGATTGTCGAAAGGACCGTAGCCGACGAACCAACCGTGGTCGATACCTTGCGAATTTTCCGCCGTACCAGTCTTGCCGGCAATTTCGTAGGGAAAACCGATAAAATTTCGCGCCGCAGTGCCGCTTTTGGTAACGTCATTCAAACCGGATTGAACAAGTTCAATAACCCACGGCTCAACTTGCAATTCGCTGAGAAGTTCGGGTTGAAAATCTTGAACGACTTCTTTATCCTGCGTGATGATTTGTTTTACGAGATGAGGCTTGAAACGTTTGCCGTTAGCAGCAATTTCGCCCATAACCATAGCCGCTTGCAACGGAGTTACCAGATTAAAACCTTGTCCGATAGCCGCGTCCATGACTTCCGACAAATAAAAGTCGTCTTTGTAGACTTCGAGCTTGTATTCCTTCCAATCGACGAGACCGGGCGATTCATATGGCAAATCAATTCCCGTAACGCTGCCGAGTCCGAACATTCTTGCGTAATGTTCAAGCAAATCGACGCCCAAACGATTGCCCATTTCGTAAAAGTAAACATTATCGGAATGTGAAAGCGCATCGTGGAAATTCAGCCAACCGAGAGCTTCGCCGCCCGCATTTCCTTTCGGAACAAGCCAGTGAGTGCCGCTGTCGAAAATTAATTCGTCGGGGTCGACTTTGCCCGACGCGAGTGCAGCAGTACCCGTGACGATTTTAAACGTCGAACCGGGCGGATATTCGCCCGTGATTGCCTTGTTGTCCATTGGGTGGTCGGGATTGTTGTTGATGGCGTTCCAATCTTTAGTTGAAATGCCGTGCGCGAAAAGATTCGGATCGAAGGCAGGACGACTGACTAATGCAAGGACTTCGCCTGTTTGCGGATTGAGAACTACCGCCGCAGCCGCGTGACAACCTAACGAGCCGAGCATATCGTCGACAGCTTTTTCTGCGGCAACTTGCAAATCGCGATCAATCGTCAAAATCAGGTCGTAACCAGGTTTAGGCTCCTTTTTGCCGAGAATTTGAACAGGTTTGCCCGCAACGTCAACTTCGACTTGTTCACCGCCGTTTTCTCCGCGAATCAACTTGTCATAAACTCTTTCAAGCCCGAATTTGCCGATAATGTCGCCCGATTTGTAGCCTTCGTCCTTTTTTATTTCGAGTTCGGCATCGGAAATTTCGCTGACGTAGCCGAAAGTATGAGCACCTTCCTGTTTGAGCGCGTAATTTCGTATCGGTTGAACTTCGATGACAACGCCGGGGTAAAGGTCTTTTTGTTCTTCGATTATCGTTACGATGTCTTGCGTGACGTCGGGACGAATTCTTATCGGGTCAAAGCCGCTGTGCACGGAGATTCGCTGCTCAATTTCCTCTTTTGGCACGTTTAGCAATTTTGAAATGCGATCGACGACTTCGGGCTTGATTGGTTCGGTTAACGGCAGCAATGAAACGCTGAAACCTGGGCGATTGCTCACGAGAATTTGACCGTTTCTGTCATAGAACGTGCCGCGCGGAGCCATTGACGGAATAATTCGGATTCTGTTGCCGTCAGCCAGATGTGCGTAATATTCGCCGTCGTAAAGTTGCAGATAGCCGACTCGCGCAATCAAAATCGCAATAACGAATACCACGGCGGCGGCAAGCGGTTTCAGTCGCCCGATATATTCTTCACCGTTGTTCGGGTTATCAATCACAGGTGCGATACCTCCGCAAAATTTTTTTACGCAAAGACGCGGCGATAAAGCTTAAACCGTCATAACGTTTAATCGCGACCGCTGGATGCAACGTCACGTTGCCGCCGTTGTTCGGGTTGTCAATCACAGGTGCGATACCTCCGCAAAATTTTTTTACGCAAAGACGCGGCGATAAAGCTTAAACCGTCATAACGTTTAATCGCGACCGCTGGATGCAACGTCACGTTGCCGCCGTTGTTCGGGTTGTCAATCACAGGTGCGATACCTCCGCAAAATTTTTTTACGCAAAGACGCGGCGATAAAGCTTAAACCGTCATAACGTTTAATCGCGACCGCTGGATGCAACGTCACGTTGCCGCCGTTGTTCGGGTTGTCAATCACAAGGTCAATCCTCCGAGTGTAGCTTTTAGCTTTTAGGATTTTAATTCCACATTCCTAATTCCTAATTGTTAAAACGTTTGGCAGTCAAGTATTCGTCGATTGCCTTTGCGACTTGTTTGGAATATTTGACGGCAAGCACGACGTTTTTCGCGCCCGCAACAACATCGCCGCTAGCAAAGACGCCTTCGCGAGTCGTTCTGCCGTCCTCGTCGACGACAATCAAGCCGTTCTTGTCGACCGTCAAATCGTGCGTCGTGCTGACAATTTTATCTTTCGGACCTTGGCTTATCGCAATGATTGTGCTGTCGGCGGGCATGAGAACTGGCGGCTCTTCGCGAACCAAATTGCCTTCATCGTCATAAATTCGCGGTGTGAGTATCGGACCTTTCTCGGTGAACTCGGTGATTGCCATGCCCTGCTGCAACTCGATACCGTCAACTGCGGCGTAATCAAGTTCACGTTTACTGGCGGCGATTCTCTGTCGACGGGCGTAAAGCGTGACGTGCCGACTACCTTGACGGACAACGGTTCTTGCCACGTCGATTGCGCTGTTGCCCGCACCGATTATCGCCACGTTGTCGCCGAGTTCGTAAGCGTCGGGGTTCTGCAGATAGTCAATCGCGTAGTGGACGTTGCCGAGCGATTCGCCTTTAACATGCGGTCTGCGCGGACGCCAAACACCCGTGCCGATAAAAATTGCATCGTAGCCGTCTTGAAACAGGTCGTCAAGATGAAGTGCGCCGCCGATTGACGTGTTCGGGCGGAAATGAATTCCCATGTCGCGGAGTTTCCTTTGATAGCGGTCGAGAATATTTTTCGGCAGACGAAAAGCGGGAATACCGTAGCGCATCATGCCGCCGACTTTGTCCATGCGTTCAAAGATCGTGATTCGATAGCCGAGCGCGGCAAGCTTGATTGCGATTGTAATTCCCGCAGGACCAGAACCGATTATCGCGACGCGTTGACCGTTGTCGGGCGCACATTTGACGCTGATCTTGTCGAAATAAAAATCCGAGATGTAATTTTCGATGTTGGGAATTTGAACTGCCGCGCCTTCCTTGCGCTTGCCTTGAATGCAGTTGCCTTCGCACTGATTTTCGTGGTCGCAGACGAGTGAGCAGACGACGCTGAGCGGATTATTCTCGAAAAGCATGTGACCCGCTTCTTCGGTTTGTCCCGCCAGGAACAGACGAATCATTTCGGGGATGTCGGTTTGAATCGGACAACCTTTGAGTCGGCACATCGGCTTCTTACATTGCAGACAGCGGCGAGCCTCGTTGATGACGTGTGCAGCCATAATTATTCCCTCCCGATTTTAACAATTTGGAATTGAGTTTGTCGGCAGAATTATAATTCCTAATTCCACATTCCTAATTATTTTGCAACGCCCGCGAGTTCGGCATCAGCTTCGTCGCTTGCCTCAACAATTTCGTTGAGAGCCTCGACAAGTTTATCGGCGTCAATGCCGTGAACAAGTGCGCCCTCTTCAATGGTCTCGAACTGCGCGGCGTGACAACCGAAACAACCCATGCCGGCGTACATGAAAACCATCATAGTGTCGGGGTAGCGTTGCACGACTTCCATTATGCTCATTTCTTTGGTTATCTTCATGAAAAATTCCTCCTTTGAATCGCCGAAAATTATATCACCTGCACGGATTGCGTCAATGAAATTCGACTGAAAAATTTTTTTGCCCCGCCTAAAGGAAAATTGGCATTCGGCGCGAATAGAACCGCCAATAAAAATTGGAGGCGATTGAACGTTGAGTTTTGAGCACAAAAGCGTTATGCTCGGCGAAGTCTTGACCGCTCTCGACGTGAAGCCGAACGGGATTTACCTTGACGGCACATTAGGCGGCGGCGGACATGCGCGGGCTATCGGCGAACGGCTCAACGCTCAAGGTTTGCTTATCGGCATTGACCGCGACGACGACGCGATTTGTGCGGCGGACGAACGACTGTCGGGACTAATGTGCAACGTTAAGACTGTTCGCGGCAATTTCAGCGAACTCGATGCGATTCTCGAATATCTCGGAGTCAACAAAATCGACGGCGCGATTTTCGACCTCGGCGTATCGTCTCACCAAATCGACACGGCGGAACGCGGCTTCTCCTACACCAAAGATTCACCGCTTGATATGCGCATGGACAGGCGTAACGGTTTGACTGCCCGCGACGTTGTCGACAGCTACGACGAAGACCGCTTGACGAAAATTTTCCGCGAATACGGCGAAGAACGTTTTGCAAAGCGCGCGGCTGCCGCAATCGTTCAGGCACGGAAAATTTCTCCGATTGAGACGACTGGCGAACTCGTCAAGCTCATTGAACAGAACGTTCCGCGAACTAAAAACGGCGGTCATCCCGCAAAAAGAATTTTTCAGGCGATAAGGATTGAAGTCAACGACGAACTCGACATTCTTCACGGCGCAATGATTAAAGCCGTCGACCGTCTGAAAATCGGCGGACGACTTGCCGTAATCACTTTTCACTCTCTCGAAGACCGAATCATCAAGGAAACTTTTAAGACGCTCGCTCAAGATTGCATTTGCCCGAAAAATTTCCCCGTGTGCGTCTGCAATCATCATGCGGCGATAAAAATTCTCGGCAGGGCACAAACTCCGTCAATCGACGAAATCAACCTCAACAGCCGAGCCAAATCAGCCAAACTGCGCGTCGTCGAAAAAATTTCCGACGTGAGTTAATAGACAACTTCAGCAAACCAAAGGGGGAGTACTGTGACAATAAAACGCAAACCAAAATATGATCATCAGCCTCAACACGAAATGTCCGAGGAACAGGCGACGCTTACATTAATCAAACGGAGACCGCGCCTCAATCATCTGCTCCGTTCGCGTTGCAGAGTAGCATTCGTCGTTTTCGCGATTTTGGCAATGGCGGTCGTGATTCGTAGCGGAATCAGCGCAAGTCGTGGCTACGCGCTCGTCAACACACAAGAACAGGCTCAACAGCTCGAAATGGAAAACGAACGTCTGCGCGTGGAAATTGCTCAACTCAAATCTCCTGAGCACGTTAAGGAGATCGCCGAAAAGGAATTGGGCATGATTGTTCCGTCCAAAATGTATTTTTCGCACGAGAGATGACCAATCAAAAAACTCCTTCAAGCCGCTTGGCACGAGGGAGTTTTTTTCATGTTCAAATCTAAAACTATTTCTCGATAAAATTCAAGACTTGGTTCGCCGTCACCAAACGAATTAATTCTTCAACAACCGCAATTTCTTCCGCGCTTTTCTTTTGCGAAGTCAAGAGTGCGGATATTTTCTTGTCTGAATCGGCTTGAACGGCTCTGATTCTCGAAAAATTTTCTGCGACATCAGCGGCAAGATTTTTGGTTGCGGCGATGAGCGAGATGATTTTTTTGTCCGAATCAAGCTGAACGGCTCCGAGTTTCGAGAAATTTTCTGCGACGTTAGCGGCAAGATTTTTGGTTGCGGCGATGAGCGAGATGATTTTTTTGTCCGAATCAAGCTGAACGGCTTCGGCTCTCGAAAAATTTTTTTCAACGTTAGCGGAAATATTTTTCGTCGCGTCGACGAGCGCAGTAATTTTTTTCTCTGAATCAGCTTGAGCGGTCTCAACTCGTGAAAAATTTTCTGCAACGTTATCGGCAAAATTTTTAGTCACGTCGACAAGCGCAGTAATTTTTTTCTCTGAATCAGCTTGAGCGGTCTCAACTCTCGAAAAATTTTCTGCAACGTTATCGGCAAGATTTTTAGTCACGTCGACAAGCGCAGTAATTTTTTTCTCTGAATCAGCTTGAGCGGTCTCAACTCTCGAAAAATTTTCTGCAACGTTATCGGCAAGATTTTTAGTCACGTCGACAAGCGCAGTAATTTTTTTCTCTGAATCAGCTTGAGCGGTCTCAACCCGTGAAAA
>CAMUZG010000039.1 GCA_947165145.1 uncultured Selenomonadales bacterium | reverse complement strand
TTGATAAATTCGACCGCTAATTTTTTCTACTTACACAATCTGCTTGACACTGCCAGAAATTCAGTAATCAATGGCATTGCGCAATTTTTCTTGCAAAGTTTCGATTTCTTCGCGGACGACAAAAAAATTTTCACTCTCGCGGGCAATCGGACTTTTGCTCATCTCGTTCAGTACGTGTTGAAGTTTTTCGAGCCGTTGACGCAAAAATTTTTCTAACAGCGGAGAAGTCTCACGCTTAAAAATTTTTTTCGGAATGGCGGGCAATTTAACTGCGCTGATGACTTCGTAGATAATGCCCGACGCCTCGGCAAGGTCTTCGTCTTCGACAACGAAATTTTCCGCGAGATTGTCGCGGATTTTTTTTACGGCGTTCATCGGTTGCAAAATCAGTTGCCGCGAAGATTGAACGACATCGGGCGCGTCGTCGAGAATTTTTTGTATCAGCGCACCACCCATGCCGGCAATACAAATCGTGTCGACTTCGCCCGCCGATAAAACTTGTAGCCCGTCGCCGAGCCGCACATCAATCACGTCGCCGAAACCTGCCGCCAAAATATTTTTCCGTGCCGCCTCGAATGGTCCAACATTTTTTTCCGTCGCAATAATTTTCGTCGCCAAGCCGCTTTTCGCCAACGCAATCGACAGGTAGGCATGATCCGCGCCGATGTCCGCCACTCGACTACCTTCGCGCACGAAATTCATTATCGCCCGAATTCGCGAATCCATGCCGCTCACTTGTCGACGAGTATACGCGGGAAAAGTTGTTCGGGCTTGCCGACTTCGTGATTCGATTCGAGTTGCCCGAAAATTTCCGCGTCGTCAAGTTTGAATTCTGCCGAAACTTTGAGCTGCTCACGAATTTTGAGCGCGGTTGACGGCATGAACGGCGAAATTAAAATGCTGACGATTCGGAGCGATTCGGCGAGATTGTACAGCACGTTCGCGAGTTCTTGACGTTGCGATTCGTCTTTGGCAAGTTTCCACGGCATTGTTTCATCAATGTATTTGTTCGCGCGCCCGATAAACTTCCACACGATTTTGACGGCGTCGGAGAGTTGTACGCTGTCCATGAGCCGCCGAAATTCTTTTGCCGTGTCGACAGCTTCCGCACGAAAACTTTTATCAAGGTCAGTCAAATCGTTCGCGGGCAGGAGAATTTTTTTCTGGAATTTGCCAATCATGTTCAACGTCCTGTGCAGAAGATTTCCCAAGTCGTTCGCCAAATCTGCGTTGATTCGTTGAATGAGCGCGTCGCGACTGAAATTGCCGTCGAGTCCGAGCGTTATCTCTCTGAGCAAAAAATATCTGATTGCGTCCGCGCCGAACTCTTCAACCAAAGCCACGGGGTCGACGACGTTGCCTTTCGACTTCGACATTTTGTCGCCGTCAGTGACGAGCCAACCATGACCGTAAATTTGTTTCGGCAAGGGAAGATTTGCCGCCATGAGCATTGCAGGCCAGATGATTGTGTGGAAGCGCACAATTTCTTTGCCGACGAGATGAATGTCTGCGGGCCAGAACTTTTCCATTTTGTTGGAATTAATCAGCGGCGTGATGTAGTTGATGACCGCGTCGAACCAAACGTAAATGACGTGGCGTTCGTCGTCGGGCACGGGAATTCCCCAATCAAACGACGTGCGCGAAATGCACAAATCTTCCAGTCCGCGCTTGATGAACTGAATCATTTCGTTGCGGCGCGAAGTCGGCACGATGAATTCGGGATTGTCTTCAATGTGTTTCAACAACGCGTCGGCATATTTCGACAGCTTGAAGAAGTACGCTTCCTCGGAAACTTTTTCGACGGGGCGATGACAATCGGGACAACAACCGTTCTCGTCAAGCTGCAGTTCCGTCCAATACGATTCGCAGGGCGTGCAATAAAGTCCGGTGTATTCGCCTTTGTAGATGTCGCCGTTGTCGCGAATTCGGCGGAAAATTTCCTGCACAACTTTTTCGTGACGCGGCTCGCTCGTGCGAATGAAATCGTCGTTCGAGATATGAAATTTCTTCCACAGCTCTTTGAAGTTGTCGACAATCGGGTCAACGTATTCAAGCGGTGTTTTGTTTTGAGCTTGAGCCGAACGCTGAATTTTTTGCCCATGTTCGTCGCTGCCTGTCAAGAAAAAAACTTCGTAGCCCGCAAGCCGTTTATAGCGTGCAATGGCGTCGGCAATCGTCGTGCAATAGGCGTGCCCGATGTGCAAATTCGCGCTGGGATAATAAATCGGCGTCGTGATGTAAAAATTTTTCATTGAATGTCCTCCTTGAGCAGTGTGTTATAAATTTCGCGGCGGCTGACGTTGAAAATTTTCGCTGCCTCGCGCATTGCTGATTTTTTATCGAGACCTTGAGCCAAAAATTTTTCGACGACCTCGGAAATATTTTCAGTCGGCGCGATGATTTCGGGTGATGTTGAGCCTTCGACGACGATGACGAATTCTCCGCGTACTTCGTCGAGATTTTGAATCAGTTCGCTCAGATTGCCGCGCAGAAATTCTTCGTGAACTTTTGTAAGCTCGCGTGCCAAAACGGTTTGCCTGTCACCGAAAATTTCAATCAGTTCCGCCAAAAAATCTTTCAATCGGTGCGGTGCCTCGTAGAAAATTATTGTCGCGTCGAGCGTCGAAAGTTTTTGTAAGAAGTCGTGGCGATTTTTTTTTGATTTCGGCGCGAAGCCCGCGAATAAAAATTTCGTCGTGTCAAGTCCCGAACAGATTAACGCGCTCAATGCGGCGTTGGCTCCGGGTATCGGGCAGACTTGAATTCCCGCGTCGATTGCAAGTCTTACCAAATCTGCGCCGGGGTCGCTGATTGCTGGAAGTCCCGCGTCGCTGACAACCGCAACCGATTCGCCCGACTGCAATCGTTCCAAAATTTTCTCTGCGACAGTCGCCGAGCAATTTTCGTCGAAACGTATCAGCGGCGTGTGAATGTCGAAGTGCGTCAAAAGTTTTCGTGTGCGTCGAGTGTCTTCCGCCGCGATTAGGTCGACTTCGCGCAGAATTCTTATCGCCCGAAACGTCATGTCCTCAAGGTTGCCGATTGGCGTCGCGCATAAGTACAGCAAATTCACCGCCTCCTGCTTAGGTTAATAGGGAATTAGTTTAGTAGGTTAGTAGAAAAGTCTTCCACTATTAACCTGCTAACCTATTAACCTACTAACCTAAAAAATTATAGCACAGCTTGCGGCAATGTGATATAGTTTCGTCGAGGTGAACGCAATGACTGTGAAAACTTTGTACCGCGTGAAATTTTTCGACACGGACACGATGGGCGTCGTGCACCACTCAAATTATATCCGCATGTTCGAGACGGGACGCGTAGAATTTTTGCGACAACTCGATTTGACGCTGACCGAAATGATGAACGACGGAATTTTATTCCCGATTGTCGACATCGGCGCGAAATTTCATGCACCCGCGAAATTTGATGACGAACTCGAAATCGAGACGATACCCGAAGCTTTGACGCGCGCGAAAATGCAATTCAGTTATATCGTTCGTCGGTGCGGAGACGAAAAAATTTTGGCGGAAGGCACGTCGACGAATGTTTTTACCTGCGACGGGAAAATTTGCCGTTTGCCCGAAAAATTTTTCTCGCGACTGGTTAAAGGTTTATGAGCCGCAGATTTTTTCTGAAAATTTTAATCGCGTTGGGACTGGGAGCATATTTCCCGAAAATCGCCGAGGCTGAACGATTGGACGAACTTCACACGCCGCAGGACGGTTACGAGTCGTTAACCGCAGTAAAATTTTTGCGTCAAGTTGTCACGAAAGATTCACGGTCGTCGCGAACGTTGATGTGGCAATCGGATTCGGCAGAAAATTTTTCCGTGGAATATAAATTTGTCGGAGAGGACGCGGCTCACTTTGCGGAAGTAGTTCAGCGTGAAAAAATTTACTCGTGCACGATTGCAAACCTCAAGCCCGCGAGTTTGTACAAGTTCCGAATCATTTCGGGCGAACGTGCGACTTCGTGGCAGGATTTGCGAACTTCAGGCGACGGCGAATTTCAAATGTTGATTTTCGCGGATTCGCAGTGTGAGCATTATGAAGTTTGGCAACGGACGGCTGACATTGCGGCTAAGAATTTCCCCGACGCGGAGCTTGTCACAGTTATCGGCGATCTTGTCGACAACGGCGAGGCGGATTATCAGTGGCGGGCGTGGCATTTGGCGTCGACAAAACTTTTTAGCGGCAAAATTTTCGCGCCTGTCATGGGCAATCACGAATGTTACGGCGTCGATTGGCTCAATGCGTTGCCGACCGGTTATTTGAATCAATTCGACTTGCCCGACAACGGCTCAAAAAATTTCGGCGGATATTTTTACTCGTTCGACTACGGCGCGGCTCATTTTTTTGTGCTGAATACGCAGTTCACCGAGCTTGACGACTTTAAGCCGAATTTGCAGTCCGCGCAGGAATATTTTCTTCGACGCGACGCCGCAACCGTCAATCGCCCGTGGAAAATTGTTCTCATGCACAAGGACATTTACAATTACGCGCGGGACGATTTCGACGCCGACATTGCCGACAGATTTTTGGAGCTGTTCGACGAGTTGGAAATTGATTTGGTGTTCACGGGACATTTGCACACGTATCGCAATCGCGGAAAAATTTTTGCCCGAAAAAAATCTTCGCATGGCACGACTTACATTTTGTGCGGACGAGCGGGCGACCAAAAATATGTTGAGCCGAATTCCGCGATTGATGACGTGACATTTCCAAATCTGCGCGGCGAGCCCGAAAGTTTTATCGCGCTGAACATTTCCGCCGACGAACTGCATTTGACGGCACGAACCGTTGACGGAGAAATTTTGGACGACTTCACAATCAGAAAGGTTGATTAGATGAATTTGCAAAACTTGATTGTCTGCCGCAACATTTTGGACGAAGAAATTTTCACGGGCGCGGGCGACGACTTTGACACTGCCGCAAAACTTGTCGAACGCGCGGAAAATCTCGGCTTGAGCGGCAATCTTTACCGTTCGTATCTGATTTATCTGCTTGCGCACGAACCGAACTTGATTTCGACGACATTGGAGCTTAACGGCGGGAAAATCGGCGAAAGTCTGCGTGAAGTTTTTATTCACGACGCGGAAATTTTGTTGCCGATATTCACCAACGAATTTGGCAACAATTATCCCGTGTTGAACGACTACAAACCGACCGTCACGAACACCGACGAGGCTTTCAACGAATTGATTCGGCGACTGGAAATTTTTTCGAGCGCGGACGAACTTGCTGACGTTTTTATTGAGCATTATCGACGTTACGGTTGCGGCGACATCGCGACTTATCGCGCCTTCCGTTGGGACAAAAAAATTATCGGCATTAAACATTTCGAGACGATTCTCCTTGACGATTTAGTCGGTTACGTACGACAAAAGGAACTTTTAATCGGCAACACGACCGCTTTTGTTGACGGCAAACCTGCCAATAACGTTTTACTCGTCGGCGCACGCGGAACGGGAAAATCTTCAAGCGTCAAAGCTCTCGTCAACGAATTTTATCCGCAAGGTCTGCGTCTCGTGCAAATTACCAAACCGCAACTGAAAACTTTGCCCGAACTCATGGAGACTTTGCGCCAATTCATGAGCAAACGCTTTATAATTTTCCTTGACGATATTTCTTTTGAAGAATCCGAGACCGAATACAAATATTTGAAGTCGGCGATTGAAGGCGGCGTCGAATCGCGTCCCGAAAACGTTTTGATTTATGCAACGAGCAATCGGCGGCATTTGATTCGCGAAACTTGGCGCGACCGTCACGACGAACAAGAGGAACTTTATCGTGACGACAGCGCGAACGAGACGATTTCCCTGTCCGACAGGTTCGGGCTGATAATTCACTATTACGCGCCGACGCAGGCGGAGTATCTCGAAATTATCCGCAACATGTTGAAACGTCGCGGCATTGAGCTTGACGCGGAGACTTTGCGGCTTGAAGGTTTGCGTTGGGAAATGTCGCATTCGGGGCGCAACGGGCGCACGGCTCAACAATTCGTCAATCATTATCTCGGTCAGAGGTGACAAGCGTGACGCTTGACCCAGCGGTCGCGCCGTGACATTTCACCTGTCAAACGTTGTCGCCGCGTTCAAACGTTAGAATTTTTGGAGGTAATCGAATGGTCTATCTTGTCGGAGCGGGCGCGGGCGATGTCGGTTTGTTGACTCTCAAAGCTCGCGAAGTTTTGCAATCGGCGGACGTTGTGATTTACGACAGGCTTGCCGACGACGAAATTTTAAACTTCTGCGCGGACGCAAAAAAAATTTACGTCGGGAAATCTGCGGGCAATCACACGCTCAAGCAATCGGAGATAAATCAGCTGCTCGTCGATGAGGCGCGTCAAAATAAAATCGTCGTGCGGCTCAAAGGCGGAGATCCGTTCGTGTTCGGTCGCGGCGGCGAAGAGGCTCTTTATCTGCGCGAAAACAATTTGCCGTTCGAGATTGTCCCTGGCGTCACCAGCGCGATTGCAGTTCCCGCCTACGCAGGAATTCCTGTCACGCATCGCGGCATTGCAACGAGTTTTGCGGTCGTCACAGGGCACGAAGACCCGACTAAGCCCGAATCGTCAATCAACTGGGAAAAAATTTCTACGGCGGTCGACACGCTGATTTTTTTGATGGGCGTCGCGAATTTGCCGCAAATCGTCGCAAAACTCATCGAACACGGACGCAAGCCCGATACTCCCGCCGCGTTGATTCGTTGGGGCACGAAGTCTGAACAGGAAGTTATCGTCACGACGCTAGCAAAAGCACCGCACGAAAAAATTTCACCGCCAGCAATTTTTTTGGTCGGTGAAGTCGTCAACCTGCGCGAAAAACTTCAATGGTTTGAAACTCGACCGCTTTTCGGCAAAAAAATTCTCGTGACACGCGCACGGGCTCAAGCGTCGAAACTGTCGACCGCTTTAAAAAATCTCGGAGCAACCGTAATTGAGGCTCCAACGATAAAAATTTCCCCACCGACAGACAATTTCGCGGCGATTGACACGGCGATAAAAAATCTGCGCGGCTTCGACTGGATAATCTTCACGAGCGTTAACGGCGTCGAAAAATTTTTTGAGCGGCTGAAACTTCACGGGCTTGACGCACGAGCTTTGAATAAAATTGCGGCAATCGGTTTGTCGACGGCGGAAAAACTTTCGAGCGTCGGAATTATAGCGGACGTTGTGCCGAAAGATTTTGTTGCGGAGAGTTTGGCTGATTCGCTCAAAAATTTCGTCGGCGGCAAAAAAATTCTCGTTGCCCGCGCAGAAGTTGCACGCGACATTTTGCCCGACACGTTGAAAAATTTCGGCGCAGATGTCACCGTTGCGCCCGTCTACAAAACTTCAGCCGAGTCGCCCGCACAGATTGACTTCGACGCGCTTGACTTGATAACGTTCACGAGCTCATCGACCGTGAAAAATTTTGTCGCGGCTCACGGCGTCGACGTTCTAAAAGAAATTCCGACAGCAGCAATCGGACCGATAACCGCGCAGACGCTTGAAGAATTCGGCGTAAAACCTGCCGTTGTCGCGGAAAAATTCACGATTGACGGACTTGTCGAGGCGGTTGAAAAATTTTATGAACAGCGATAAAAAATCTGACGACGAGCTTTACTCGGTTGAGCCGGACGATAAAGACGACCTTTACGCGAAGGAATTGTCAATCGAGCCGACGACTGCTGATGATGTTGAGCCGCCAAAAAATTCTCAACGCCCGAAAACTTTTCACAGCAAGCGGGCACCTTACAGCGAAGAAAATTTTGTCGACAAGCCGAAGCAACGAATTTCGCACGCGGAAGCAAGCGGCGTCGTGATTTCGGGCGTCATGCTGATTTACGGTCTCGTCGAGCAGGATAAACCGCTGTTCTTCCTGTCGACCGCGCTGTTGACATTTTTATTGCGACCGCTAATCGGCGCACTGTTCGGGCGGCACAATCGCGCAGTTCAAAACGCCCTGCACAGTTTCAGCGTGGTATTGTTCATCGGCGCGTTGATAATGCTGTTCTTATGACGGAGGTAAATCATGTTCAAAAATTTATGGCGTCAAAGAGTTCAACTAGTCGAAGCGGATTTGCTCAAAGAATTGCGACGCACGCAGTCGCTTGACGAAAAAATTTCGCAGGCAATGGAATACAGCTTGATGGCGGGCGGCAAACGACTGCGACCAATTTTGTTGATGGCGGCGGCTGATGCGGTCGGAGTTTCGGGCGAAAAATTTATCACGGTTGCGGACGCGTTGGAGATGATTCACACGTATTCGCTGATTCATGACGATTTGCCCGCAATGGACAACGACGATTATCGACGCGGCAAATTGACTAACCACAAAGTTTTCGGCGAGGCAATGGCGATTCTTGCCGGCGACGCGTTGTTGACGTTGGCATTTGAAGTTGTGCTCCGTCAACGTGACGTGCCGCCCGAAATTTTGCTGAACGTCCTGCGCGAAATAAGCATTGCGGCTGGAGTTGCCGGCATGGTTGGCGGTCAAGTGATTGATTTGCGTTCGGAAGGCACGGCGATTGACTTTGCGACGTTAAAGCTCATGCACAGCGGCAAAACGGGCGCGTTGTTCAAAGCGGCAATTCGTTCGGGCGCAATTCTTGCTCAAGCCGACGAAAAAATTTTGAACGACTTGACACGTTACGCGGAAAATTTCGGGCTTGCGTTCCAAATTACTGATGATATTCTCGACGTGACGGGCGACGCAAAAATTTTGGGCAAAGCGACGGGCTCCGACGCAAAAAATTTAAAATCGACTTACGTCAGCTTGACTTCGCTCGACGAGGCAAAACATTGCGCTCAAGTGGCTGTCGACGATGCATTGACCGCACTGAACGATTTCGGCACGGAAGCCGATTTTCTCCGCGAACTCGTGACTTATTTGACTGCCCGCGAAAAATAATTTTTCATAAAGGAAAATCCCCGCCTCATGCAGAATACAGCTACAAAACTTTGTAAAGGAGCTGTTTGTAATGAAAAGGGTTTTCTTAATGACGTTGCTCGTCGCAATGATGTGCACGGCGACCGCGTTGGCGGCAGATTGGCAACAAATCTACACCGACGACTTGGACAACAAAATTTTCTTCGACACGAGCTCGGTGAAAGTCTCCGCGATTGACACCGACAGAAACGCCACATTCAGCGCAACCTACCGTATCGAGTACAGCGACAAAGGTCGTCAGGCTCTCATCGATTGGTACCGTAACTATTCAATCATGCCGCGCGGAATCGAAAATCTTTCTTACGTCATCGAAACGATTAACTTCCGCAAATCCGGCGACACGCGCGATTATTACGTCGTCACCCGCACGGCGCACACCGCAACTGGTGCAATTATCGCTGACATGCAATTCAACAACACAACGCCCACGTGGCAGGAAATTCCCGTTGCTTCGGTCGTCGATGTTGAATACAACGAGGCGTTTTTGATTGTTAACGGCAACCGATACAAACGAATCGATTCAGAAGGAATTTAATTTTGAGGAGCGATTAAAACGGGACTGTTGAAAAGATTGACCTCGCCTGCAGACCTTCAAACGATGAGCTTGACTGACCTGACGGAGTTGGCGGGCGAAATTCGTGAGTTGATCTTGACGACGGTCGCCAAAAACGGCGGGCACCTCGCACCAAGCTTAGGCACGGTCGAGTTGACGCTTGCTCTTTATTCGGTGTTCGATTTCAGCCGCGACAGGCTCGTCTGGGACGTCGGGCACCAAGCTTACACGCACAAAATTTTAACAGGGCGACGCGACACATTCCACACGTTGAGGACTTTGGGAGGCATTACAGGATTCCCGAAGCGTGCCGAGTCGCCTTTTGATTCGTTTGGTGTCGGACACGCGTCCACGTCGATAAGTGCGGCGTTAGGTCTGCTGATTGCCGCCGAAATTGAACACGTGAACCGCAGAGTTATCGCGGTTATCGGCGACGGAGCATTGACGGGCGGTATGGCTTTCGAGGCTCTCAATCAAGCGGGGCAGCTCAAAAAAAATTTAATCGTCGTCCTCAACGATAACGAAATGTCAATCGACAAGAACGTCGGCGCAATGTCGGAATATCTATCGAAGCTTAGGCTCAAGCCGCAATATCACCGCGCCAAAAAAGAGTTTGAAGGCTTCGTCCGCAACATTCCATTCCGCGACATCAGCGAAAAAATTTTGCTTGCCGCAAATTCCGTTCACGCGGGATTGACTGCCGCAATCTTCCCCGGCGCGATTTTTGAGGCTCTCGGATTCACGTATCTCGGTCCGATTGACGGGCACGACATCAAAAGCTTGAAGGAAATTTTTTCACAAATCGGCGTGATTGATTCGCCCGTGCTGATTCACATTCACACGACCAAAGGCAAAGGCTACGCGCCCGCTGAGTCTGCGCCCGAAAAATTTCACGGTGTCGGCAAATTCGATAAGGCAACGGGGCAAGTCCTCAAGAAGAAATCGCCGCCGAGCTACACCGAAATTTTTTCGCAAGCCGTCATCGATTGTGCCGCTCGTGATGAAAAAATCGTCGCGATAACTGCCGCAATGCCTTCGGGCACAGGTTTGAAGAAGTTCGGAGAATTTTTCCCACGAAGATTTTTCGACGTTGGTATTGCTGAAGAACACGCCGTAACTTTAGCTGCGGGCATGGCTGCCGGCGGATTGCGTCCCGTCGTCGCGATTTACTCGACGTTTATGCAACGCGCTTACGACCAAATTCTCCACGACATCTGCCTACAAAATCTGCCCGTGCTTTTGTGTTTGGACAGAGCGGGACTTGTCGGCGAAGACGGCGCAACACATCACGGCACGTTCGATTTGGCGTACCTGCGCACAATCCCGAACATGAACATTCTTGCGCCCAAAGACGAAAACGAGTTGCGGCAAATGATTTTCACGGCGTTGCAAAGAAATTTCCCCGTGGCGATACGTTATCCGCGCGGAGCAGGTCTCGGCGTGACAATCGACGCTCAACCGCAAAAAATTCCGTGGGGCAAATCCGAAGCCGTCATGCAAAATCCTGCGGCGGACGTGACAATCTTCGCGGTCGGTACAATGGTTCAAGCTTGCGTCGAGGCGGAAAAAATTCTGCGCGAGAAAAAAATTTCCGTCGACGTGGTGAACGCGCGATTCATCAAGCCATTCGACACGGAAGCAGTCAAAAAATCTGCGCGGACATCAAAACTTTTAGTGACGTGCGAAGAAGGAACTTTATTGGGCGGATTCGGCTCGGCAGTCGCGGAATTTTTGTCAGATGAAAAAATTTCAACGCCGTTGCTGAGATTGGGCATTCCCGACAAATTCATCGAACAGGGTACTCGCGCTGAACTGTTGGACTTGTGTGGCTTGACGGCTCAAAAAATTTCCCAACGAATAGCCGAACGACTTCACGAAATAATTTTCGGATTTTTAACCTAAAAGTGCGAGAATTCCCCCGCCTCTGTAGGCGGTGGGATGTGAGG
>CAMUZG010000038.1 GCA_947165145.1 uncultured Selenomonadales bacterium | reverse complement strand
CGGCTGTATCGGCACGATTATGGCGACGCAGGACAATTTGGCGGAAGAAATTTTGATTAACGCAATCAGCGCATGTTCCAAAGACCCGCGATTTAATCCCGTCACTGTCGACGAACTTGACGACATTGAATACAGCGTTGACGTTCTCGGCGAGCCCGAACGAGTTTTCGACGTGAAAGATTTGGACGTTAAACGTTACGGCGTCATTGTCGAGAACGGCAATCGACGCGGCTTGTTGTTGCCTGATTTGGAAGGCGTCGACACTGTGCAGGAACAAATTGCAATCGCCAAACGCAAAGCTGGCATTCGCACCGACGAAAAAATTTCCCTGTGGAGGTTTGAAGTCGTTCGTCATCATTGAGGAGGTCGCGTCATGAAAAAAATTTTAGCGGCGATTATCGCACTCATCATCACGACAGCATTCGTTACGGGACTTGCGGCGTCTTACGTCGGAAATGCCAACTCTAAAAAATTTCACTACTCGGACTGTTCTTTTGTCGACAAGATGAACCCCGCCAACCGCGTCAACTTCAATACACGCGACGAGGCAGTCAATGCCGGTTACGTTCCCTGCAAACGTTGCAAGCCGTAACTTGTGAATTTGGATTTTGATTTTGGAGCTGATGTCATTGAAAAAAATCCTGTTCGTCGCGCTGGTGTCGACAATGCTACTAACGGGTTGCGGCGACGAAACTTATCAACATTTGACGCACGAAGACGCGCAACAAATTATGAAATCAAATCCCGACGCAATTATCCTCGACGTGCGCACAAAAGCCGAGTTCGACAAAAAGCACATCCCGAACGCGCTGTCGCTGTCCGTCGATGAATTGCGTAGCGGCGACTTCAGCAAACTGCCCGATAAAGACGCAGTGATTTTAATTTACTGTTGGACGGGGCGACGAGCGGAAGATTCGGCGGAAATTCTCATCAGACACGGCTACAAGAAAGTTTACGAATTCGGCGGGCTTGTCGATTGGAACGGTGCAGTTGAAGGCGGAGATGCTAAATAAATAATTTGGGGTTGTCGACGAAGACAGCCCCGATTTTTTTGCGGCGAAAATTTTTTTCAATGACTGTTGATAATTATTTTCACAAGTGATAAACTTCAAGCCGTCGAAAAAATCTTTGGAGATGATGAAGTTGACGCTTAAAGATACACAGCCAGGCATGGTCGTAAGAATAGATTCACTCGGCGACACGGAGCTCAAACAGCGACTTATGACAATGGGCTTGATACCCGGTACGCGCGTAGAAATTTTGAATTCGGCACCGTTCGGCGACCCGATTGCCATTCGTATACGCTCCTACAATTTGGCAATGAGACGTGACGACGCCGCGCAGATTGAAGTTTCGCAAGTCAGCTGAACAATCAAGGAAGGTGATAAAATGGCAGCATTATCTGTAGCCTTGACGGGCAACCCGAATACAGGCAAGTCCACAATTTTTAACGAACTGACCGGCGCACGACAGAAAATCGGCAACTGGCCCGGCGTCACCGTCGATAAGAAAGTCGGCGTCGTCGAATACAACGGCAGAAAAATTTCCGTCATCGATTTGCCAGGCACGTACTCAATCAACGCCCGCTCACAGGAAGAGCAGGTCGTCAGCAATTATTTCAACGAGAACAAGCCCGACATCGTCGTCAACATCATCGACGCGTCGAACATTTCCCGCAACCTGTTCTTAACGATTCAGCTAATGGAAAACGGAATTCCGCTCATCATCAACCTGAACATGATGGACGAGGCTGAGCGTCACGGAATCAAAATCGACATGAAGAAATTGGAAGACGCCTTCGGAATGCCCGTGACGAACACCGTCGGCAGGAGCAATGCCAGCGTCCGCACGTTGCTTGACGTCTTCACGAATACCCGCATGTCGAACTATCAGCCCAGCGAACTTATCAAGGCGCACATTGAACGCGTTAAAACTATTCGGCAAAGCAACTCGGCGGCGTCGAAGATTGAAGAAGAAATTATTTCCGCACGCTACGACCTCATCGATAAAATCATGGCAAGCGCAGTCACCGTCAGCGCGGCGGGCAAAACTTTAACCGAAAAGCTTGACTTGTTCCTTGCAAACGGCGTGTCGTCATTGCTGATAATGCTTGCAGCGTTCTGGCTGATGTTCCAAATCGCGTTCAACTGGATTGGTCAACCGCTCGCGGACGAACTTGGCGGTTTCTTCGAGGAAACGATTGCACCTGCCGCAACTGAGGCAATGGCTTCGGCTGGCGTCGCGGGTTGGATGCAGTCGCTCGTATCGGACGGCATTATTACTGGCGTCGGCGCAGTGTTGAGTTTCGTCCCGCTGATTTTTACGCTGTTCCTCTGCTTGAGTTTCCTTGACGGTACAGGTTACATGGCTCGCGTTGCGTTCGTCATGGATCCGATTATGCGTCGTGCAGGTTTGAGCGGCAAAGGAATTATGCCGTTGGTAATGGGCTTCGGTTGCGGCGTGCCTGCGATTATGGGTGCTCGTGCTCTCGATACCAATAAGGACCGCATGATTTCAATTCTCGTGACACCGTTCCTGACCTGCAACGCAAAAGTTCCCGTGCTGATGTTGTTCGCGGCAATGTTCTTCCCCGACAACGCGGCAAATATCGTCTTCCTGATGTACGTTATCGGCGTGGCTGTCGCAATTTTAATGGCAAAAATTTTGAGCACGACGACATTCAAAGAACAGCAATCGACGTTCCTGCTTGAACTGCCGCCGTACAGATTGCCCGACGTTAAAACCGTTCTGCTTGAGGCTTGGGACAAAGGCAAAGGCTATCTCATCAAAGCGGGCACGATTATTTTCGCGATGAGCGTGTTGATTTGGTTCTTGAGCAATTTCAATTCCGACGGCATGACCGAAGACATGGACAACAGTTATCTTGCGAGTATCGGCTCGGCGGCGTCAACTGTCTTTGCTCCGCAAGGTTTCGACACGTGGGAATCTGGTGCGGCAATCGTGACGGGCGTCATGGCTAAAGAAGCTGTTGTTTCGACAATGGGTATACTTTACGGCGCGGACGAACTTTCCACCGAAGACGAAGACATCCAAAATTCAGCACAGGCACTTTTCTCGACGACGTTGGGTCAAACGTTCACACCGTTAGCGGCTCTGGCGTTCATGATCTTCACGCAACTTTATTCGCCCTGCGTGACGGCACTCGGCACAATCAAAAAAGAAACTCAGTCGTGGAAATGGATGGCGTTCGCATTCTTCTACACCTGCGCGGTCGCGTGGGTCGTGTCGCTTATCGTCTATCAAGGTGGCAAACTTCTGGGGTTTGAATGATGATTGCAACGATTATTCTAGGAACTTTAATTGCGGCGGTATTGGGCTTTGCACTGCGCACGATGTACAGAAGTTTTTTCAAAGGCGAGGCTACCTGTTGTTCTGAAAGTTGCTCAAGTTGTAGCGGCGGCTGTTCGACAAAAGCACTCGACGACGGATATCGTGTTCGCGCCGAAAAAATTGCACGGTTCCCGATTCACCGCACGATTGACGTTGACGGCATGACTTGCGAGAAATGCATTTACAAAGTCGTTCGCGCGTTGGAGAAAGTTGACGGCGTGACGATTGCTGCGGCGAGTTTGGAGAAACAGTCCGCGCAGGTCGGCTTGAAGACTGAAATTGACGATGACATTTTGCGCGAGGCGATTAACAAGGCTGGCTACACTGCTGGTGCTGTAACTGCATAAAAAAAGCGGCGGACTCAATCGAGTTCGTCGCTAATTTTTTTGTAGTCGTCAATCATCTGTCGCGGTGATGAGGCGGCGGCGGCATAATTTTTTTTATGTCGACACCGAAAGATTTTGCAACGTCTTCCCACGTGTTGTTAATCTTGCGCTTTTCGAGAACGGTTTTAACGTTCTTGCCGGAAGCTTTGGCGATTTTGGCGGCAATGTCGATGTCGCGCGGGTCGTAGCCGTCTTTAATCAAACTTTGCAGAGTGTTAACGTCAAGCCCTGTACGTTTGGCAAGAGCTTCGTCGCGTTCCTGTTCGAGAAATTTTTTGACCTCTTCGCGAGAAATGCCGAGCTTCTCAGCGACTTGGGGCCAATCAACTTTCATGGTGAGAACTTCCGAAAAACTTTTGCCGCTGAGTTTCGCCAAGACAGCTGCGGTTTTAACGTCTTCGATGTGAACGCCGTCTTTCAAAGCCGATTCAACCTGCGCGGCGTCGACACCATATTTTTCGGAAAGATGTTTCGCCAATTTGCCGTCGTCGCGAACTTTCATCATGTGCCGAGGCGCGTCTTTATCGGGAGCCGTGTCGGGTGCGGCAAAGGTTTGAACGCCCGTGAAAAGCAATGCTCCGCCCAAAAGCCCCGCGATGATTTTTTTGCTGAAGTTGCGCATGTTTTCACCTTCCAACGAGAAAATCTTGAAAAAAATCTTTAACCGCCACGAAGTATAGAATAATTCGGTGCGCTTGTCTTTAGGCGACGATTAAAATTTTCGCCGCGCCGTGACGTCAAAAATTTTTTAATGCCGCGCTAATGACAACGGCGGGAAAAATTTGTTAGAATGACTCCAACGTAAATCAAAATCAAACTGGCAAAGGAAGTGATGACCATGAGAAAGTTTTTTACAATCTTGACCGCGTTGATGATATGCATTGCGCTCAACTTCGGGCTGACAGACGAGGCACAAGCTGCAGAAATCGATTCTTCAATCGAAGCGGGCGGTTCAGAAGTGCAAGAACTTTACGGACCGCCAGGTCACCACAGACCACCACCGCATCATGATCGTTGGGGTCGCCACAGACATCATCCGCCTCCGCCACCGCCGCATAGAAGGCATCATGATCGCTACAGAGATTATCCGCCTCCTCCGCCACCACCGCCTCCGCATCACGGTCGACATGACAGATGGTAAACTTTTAACGTAAATAACAGAAAAATGGAAAGTCAGCCCATGTGCCGGCTTTCCGTTTTTCCTTGTTACAGGGGAATTGCAATGAAACAGACCGCCAAAATCTTGACCATGCTCGCGATAATATTTTTTTTTGCGGGCAACGTCGAAGCGGCAGACGATTCGGACGTTAACATCGTTCAATTGGAAAATATCGTGCCGCGACAACATCGGCAATTCGTTCCGCCGATAAATATTCCACGGCCGTCGAACAAGTCGCGAAAAGAATATTTTTCACGAAGACCCGTCCGACCAACGCCGCGCTATACTCCAAGCAAACCAAAACCTTCCCGCGACAGCCGAGGCAGACCATTTAGGAATTAGGAATTTGGAATTAAAAATCTGACAGCTGAAAGCTGAACGCTGACAGCTATAAAAATAAGGACTGAAACCGATGAAAAGGTTAGCGAAAAATTTCATATTGGCGACGGCGGCTGTCAGCGCGATATTTTTCGTTGACCCTTCGCCAACCGACGCCGCAAACTTCCAACATGAAACGACAGCAGAAAAATTTTACACGATAGACGCGAACAGACTTCCGCTACAAAGTTTGGACTTCTGGTCGAAATTCCGCGATACGGTTATGCCCGACAAGCCGCAGGACAACAACCCGCCAAAGGAAATGCGTAAACCGAAGCCCGCCGAAAAACCTAAGTACGACAAAAACAAACATCAAAACAAAAACCCTCGATAATCGTCGGGGGATTTTTGTTTACAGACGTCAAGGTTTAATGATGCCGACTTTGACAAGGTAAGTGTAAATGCCGCTCTGCTCGTTGGAATCGGTGACGGCTACCGCAAGTTTCTTGACGGCATCGGGGGCATTGTTCATCGCCACGCTTTGCGGAATCATTTCAAGCATTTGCGTATCGTTATAGTTGTCGCCGAATGCAATCGCCTCGTCCAACGCGAAGCCGTAATGTTTAAGCAAAACTTCAATGCCCGTTGCCTTTGAAACGCTTTTGTCCGTTATCTCCAAAAGATGCGGCGCGGAACGAACAACATTGAGCGCGGGGAAAATTTCGCTGAGTTCACTCTCCATTTCCTTACACGTCGGCGGCTCGCAAATGACCATGATTTTGTTCGGGAAAATTTTTTCGCTCAAAAGTCCGTCGAAGTCCGCAAGCTCGGCGGTCGCTTTGGTGATGTCCATTTCAAATTGCACGCGCTTATCAATCTTCTCGACGAACCAACGACGTCCCGCATAATAATTTATCGAAATGTCCTGCCAACGTTTCATTGCCGCCAAAATCCCGCGTGAATCGTCGGCAGTCATTTTTTTGTCGAAGATGACTTCTTCGCTCTCGGTGAGGACGAGTCCGCCGCCGTAGCTGATAACGGGCGTGTGAGCCATGTTGAGCGCGTCGGTTATCGGATAAATCGCTTCGGGCATGCGTGCGGAGACGAACACGAACTTTAAGCCCTTTGCAACGACGGATTTAATTGCCTTGGCATGTAGCGCGGTCGTCGTCTTGTCGTCTTTGAGAAATGTGCCGTCAATGTCGGAAAGAATAATTTTAATCATCGCGTTGCCTCCGTTTCAGCTTGTAGGTTTTAGGTTTTAGGTTTTAATTCCACATTCCTAATTCCTAATTCTAAATTCTAACACAGTCGCCGTCGAATACGCAATGCCTTTGCCCGCCGCGTTCGTTGTGATATAATTTGGCGGCAAAAAATTTTTCGACAGAGGTCTTACAGATGATACACAAATTCAAGCAGGGCGACGAATTCATTTTGCTCGACGTGAACAGCGGTGCGGTGCATTTGATTGACGAGATGACGTTTGAAATTCTCGACGACTTCGACGGTAGCAATGACGCGCAAATTCTCGACAAATTCTCCGCAAAATTTCCAGCCGAAGAAATTTCCGAGGTGCTCGACGAACTTCATCGGCTCATTGACGCGGGGGAACTTTTCGCGCCTGATGTTGACGTTCCGCCGACGTTCGCAACTCGCGGCGTTGTCAAAAGTTTGTGCTTGATGGTCGCGCAGGATTGCAATCTCCGTTGCAAATATTGTTTCGGCGACGAGGGCACTTACGGTCACCGCGCCGTCATGAGCGAGGAAGTCGGTCGCGCCGCAGTCGACTTCATCATAAAAAATTCGGGCATTCGCAAGCACTGCGAGATTGACTTTTTCGGCGGCGAACCGCTCATCAATTTCCGCACAGTCAAAGCTGTCACGGAATACGTCCGACAACGCGAACGGGATACCGGCAAAATTTTCAAGCTCACGTTGACGACGAACGGGCTTTTACTCGACGATAAGGCAATCGCTTGGCTCAACGACAACAATATTTCGCTCGTGCTGAGTTTGGACGGTCGCAAAGAAATTCATGACGCAATGCGCCCCGACATCAGCGGCAGAGGCAGTTATGACCGCGTGCTGAAAAATTTCAAACGTTGCGTCGACAGCCGTAACGGCGACAATTATTATCTGCGCGGCACCTACACGAAAAAAAATCTCGACTTCACGGCGGACGTTTTGAGCGCGTGCGATGCGGGCTTTGATGTGCTGTCGATTGAACCGGTTGTGCTGAAAAATTCGCCGCTTGCGTTGACTGCTGACGATTTGCCGAGAATTCGCGAAGAGTACGATCGCTTGACGGAAGCTTATCTCGAACGTCGGCGCGAAGGTCGCGGATTTTTCTTCTTCCACTTCAACGTTGACTTGAATAACGGACCGTGCGTCGCGAAAAGATTGTCTGGTTGCGGCGCGGGACACGAATATTTTGCCGTTGCGGAAAATGGCGACCTCTATCCGTGTCATCAATTCGTCGGGCGCGAACGCTACAAACTCGGCAACATCTTCGACGGCGTCAATCAATCTGCGCGGCATTGGCTGAAATATTTTCGTGAGTCGCACGTTCTGAACAAGCCGAAATGTCGCGACTGTTGGGCAAAATTTTTTTGTAGCGGCGGCTGTCATGCTAACGCTGATTTGTTTCACGGAGACATTCGCGAGCCGTACGAGGTTGGTTGCGAAATTCAGCGCAAACGTTTGGAGTGCGCGATTTACGTTCAATGCATGACCGATACATCACAAGGAGGCTGAAACTTTGAAAGCTGTCGTTCTATTGAGTGGCGGGCTTGACTCGGCGACGTGTCTTGCCATGGCGGTAAAAAAATTCGGTGCGCAGAACGTTGCGGCGATTTCCATTTTCTACGGACAACGTCACGCTTCGGAGCTTGAATGCGCTCGCAAAGTTGCAAACTTTTACAACGTGGCTCATTACGAGTTCAACGCCGACGCGATTTTTAGGAATTCAGATTCCGCGCTGTTGGAAACGTCGACGGAGCCGCTTGAAAAAATTTCCTACGCCGAACAAATGGTAAAGAATCGTTCACCGCAGATTTCGACGTACGTGCCCTTCCGCAACGGTTTGATGATTTCGATTGCGACGAGTTTTGCTTACGGGCTCAGCGGTGGCAAGTCGATTGAAGTTTATGTCGGCGTGCATTCTGACGACGCGGCTGGCAACGCTTACGCCGATTGCAGTGCGCAATTTATCGCGTCAATGAGTGCGGCGGTTAGAATCGGCACTTACGAAAAAGTTCGGCTTATCGCGCCTTTTCTCTGCCAAAAAAAATCTGACGTCGTTAAAGTCGGGCTTGAGCTCGGTGCACCGTATCATTTGACGCGCAGTTGTTATGAGCGTGGCGACAAACCTTGCGGGAAATGTGCGACGTGTATTGACCGTGCGCGGGCTTTTGAGCTGAACGGCGTCAAAGATCCTGCGCTTGATTGATAGCTTATAGCTGATAGCTTTTAGGATTGATAGGAGGAACGTTTTGGACAAAGTCAGATTGGCGGCGACGAAAATTTTATTCGACGTGGCGACAAATGGCGCGTGGGCGAACGTTGCGTTGGCACAGACACTGCGACAAGAGAAATTCAGCGACCTCGACAGAAAATTTTGCACGGAACTTGTTTACGGCGCAGTCAAAGCCGGTGCGTCGCTCGACTGGAAAATTTCAAAATACCTCAACCGACCGCTCAACAAAGTCGACGCGAAAATTTTGGCGGTGTTGCGTGTCGGCATGTACCAAATTTTTTTCCTCGACCGCGTGCCGAATTCTGCGGCGGTGAACGAATCGGTTGAGCTGTCGAAAAAATTTTGCGGGCTCGGCGCGTCAAAGTTCGTCAACGGCGTCTTGCGCTCAGCAGTCCGTGAGCCGCACAAATCGGATTTTCCTGCGGGCAACGACATTAAATCGCTGGCACTGCGAACTTTTCACCCAACGTGGCTCGTCAAAATGTTCGCGGAAGAATTCGGACTCGACGCAACGAAAAAACTTCTGGACTTCGACAATACCGACCCACCGCTATGTTTACGCGTAAATTTCTTGCGGACGACTCGCGAAAAAATTTTGGATGCGTTGGAAAATTTTGGTGCTCATGGCGAATCGTCGACACTCGCGCCCGAAGGTATCATCTGCCGCAATCACGGCGCACTCGACAAATTTCAACCGCTCCGCGAAGGTCTCTGCCAAGTTCAAGACGAAAGCTCAATGACTGCGGCGCACATGCTCGCACCGAAGCCCGACGACTTTGTGATTGATTGCTGCGCGGCTCCCGGCGGAAAATCGACGCACATCGCCGAACTGATGAGCAATCGCGGAAGAATCATCGCCGCCGACATTTACGACACGAAGCTTGAACATATCGCGCAAAACGCTGAACGTCTCGGAATAAAAATCATCGAACCGTTGCTGGTTGACGCGCGCGAACTCGGCGACAAATTCCCTGCTCAAGCCGACAAAGTTTTAGTCGATGCGCCATGTTCGGGATTGGGCGTGTTGCGTCGAAAAGCTGATTTGCGTTGGTGGAAAAATTTCGACGAACTCCAAGCGTTGCCGACATTGCAAGCGGAAATTTTATCGAGCGCGGCAAAAACTCTCAAACTCGGCGGCACATTGCTTTACAGCACCTGCACAATCACGCGGCGCGAAAATGAATCGGTCGTTGAAAATTTTTTGGCATCGCACGAAAATTTTAAGCTCGTCGAGATGAAAACGCTATTGCCGCACGTGACAGGCACCGACGGATTTTTCTGCGCGAAATTGATTCGTGCAACGGATAATTCGTGACAAAAATTTTTCAGATGATATAATAGCCGCGTTGAATTCGCGGTTAATTTTTTTTGAGGAGAAATTTTCATGGCTGTTAGATATATCAGCGCGGGCGAAAGTCACGGCTCGCGGCTCGTGTGCATTTTGGAAGGTTTGCCCGCCGGTCTCAAAGTCTCAAGCGATTACGTCAACTCTCAGCTCAAACGTCGGCAAGGCGGCTACGGTCGCGGCGGTCGCATGAAAATCGAAAGTGATCGCGTCGAATTTTTATCGGGAATTCGTTTCGGCGAGACGATTGGCAGCCCGATTGCTTTGAGCGTCGAAAATCGCGATTGGCAGAACTGGTCAGAACGCATGAGCGCGGAAGGCTCCAAATTTGGCGAACGTGTCACAAACGCCCGACCTGGTCACGCCGATTTGACTGGTGCGGCGAAATATGCTCGTTCGGACGTGCGCGACATTCTCGAACGTTCCAGTGCTCGCGAAACGACTATGCGTGTTGCGGCGGGTGCTTTGTGCAAAATTTTTCTCGGAGCTTGCGGCGTCGATATTAACAGTAGAATTTTGAGCGTCGGCGGCGTCACGGGCGAAGAAAATATCCGCGAACGAATCGATTACGCCAAAGCTCATGGCGACACGGTTGGCGGCTTTTTTGAAGTCACGGTCAGCGGCGTACCTGCGGGGCTCGGCAGTCACATTCAATGGGACAAAAAGCTTGACGCGAAATTTGCGGCGGCGTTCATGTCGATTCAAGCGGTCAAAGCTGTCGAACTCGGCGACGGATTTTTAAACGCTATAAAACTTGGCAGTGAAGTCCACGACGAAATTTTTGTTGACGACGGCAAAATTTTCCGCAAAACCAATCGTGCGGGCGGCTTCGAGGGCGGCATGACCAACGGCGAAGATTTAATCATTCGTGCGGCGATGAAACCGATTCCCACGCTGATGAAACCGTTGCGAACCGTCGACATTGCCACGCGCCAACCGACTACGGCGAGCAAAGAACGTTCAGACACTTGCGCGATTTGGGCGGCGGCTCTCGTCGGCGAGGCGATGGCGGCTCTCGTTACGGCTGATGCGTTTGTCGAGAAATTCGGCGGCGACACGCTCCGCGATACCCTTGCCAATCTGAAAAATTATCGTGAACGGCTTGCGAGGGATTTCGGATTATGAAAGACAACGTGATTCTGACGGGCTTTATGGGCACCGGCAAGACGAGTCTCGGCAAAATGCTGGCGACTAAATTGGGGCGACCGTTCGTCGACATCGACAAAAAAATCGAGGACGAAGCTCACATGTCAATCCCGAAAATTTTTGAACAGTTCGGCGAAGAACATTTCCGTGAACTGGAACGTGCTGCAGTTCGTGAGCTCAGCAATCGGCGTGGACTTGTGATTTCGACGGGAGGCGGCACAATCAAAGACGAAGACAATCTGCGCCTGCTGAAGAATTCGGGCGTGCTGATTTGTTTGACGACGGAGCCTGAAGAAATTTTTCGTCGAACTGCGCGGCGTGGCGAACGTCCAGTTCTCGACGGCGGCGGCAACGAACGACTTGAGACGATTAAGCGGCTACTTGACGAGCGAAAAAAATTCTATGACCGCGCAGATTATCAAGTCGACACGACGGAATGGTCACCGATTCAGATTATTGATGACATCTGCCGCCACTTGCGACAGTTCAGAAATTGAAGCGCGGCTACAAACTTTAAACAGTCACAATGTTGCGGCGCGACAACTGGATGCAACGTCACGTTGCTCACCGATTCAAATTATCGACGACATTTGCCGCCACTTGCGACAGTTCAGAAATTGAAGCGCGGCTACAAACTTTAAACAGT
>CAMUZG010000037.1 GCA_947165145.1 uncultured Selenomonadales bacterium | reverse complement strand
CTCGAATCCGGGACACCCTGATTAAAAGTCAGGTGCTCTACCAACTGAGCTAGCGGATCACAACCAACGCAACGCAATATAGCACATCTTCTCGAACATTGCAAGGGGTTTTGAAAATTTTTTTTCAGTCATCGCAAACGGGCATTGTCCTTGAACTTGACAGAAAAATTTTCCTGTCTTAGACTGCTTGCGTGCTGACGGTAAATTAAAATTTTTTACCTAAAAGCTAACAGCTAACGGCTTAACGCTCACCGTAGCCGATAAAAATTTTAAAGGAGAATTTTTCATGAGCAACCTTGAAGTCGGGCAACGTGACGTTGCATCCAACGGTCGCGCCGTAACGTTGTAACCTGTCGAAGTCATTCGCCGCGCTTTTACATTTTAAAAATTTTAAAGGGGAAATTTTCATGAGCAACCTTGAAGTCGGGCAACGTGACGTTGCATCCAACGGTCGCGCCGTAACGTTGTAACCTGTCGAAGTCATTCGCCGCGCTTTTACATTTTAAAAATTTTAAAGGGGAAATTTTCATGAGCAACCTTGAAGTCGGTATCGTCGGGCTGCCGAATGTTGGCAAGTCGACGCTTTTTAACGCGATAACCAAAGCTGGTGCCGAGGCCGCCAATTATCCTTTCTGCACAATCGAACCGAACGTCGGCGTCGTTGCTGTGCCCGATAATCGCCTTGACGTGCTGACGAAACTTTATAACTCGAAGAAGACAACTCCCGCCTCCGTCCGATTTGTTGACATTGCGGGTCTTGTCAAGGGCGCGTCGAAGGGCGAAGGTCTCGGCAACAAATTCCTTGAACATATCCGCCAAGTCGATGCCATTGCTCACGTTGTGCGCTGTTTCGATGACGAGAACATCACGCACGTCGACGATACGATTGACCCATTGCGCGATATTGATACGATTCAAACGGAGCTGTGCCTTGCCGATTTGGACGTTGTCGAGAAACGCCTTGCCAAAGTCGCGAAGCTGTTGAAGTCTGGCAGTAAGGACGCAAAGATTGAGTCGGCGATTCTTGAACGCATAAGAAATTCTCTCGACAACGCCAAACCTGCGCGGACTCTCGACCTCACGGAAGACGAATTAACTGCCATTCGTGACGCAAATCTTTTGACGCTCAAGCCGACGCTGTACATTGCAAACGTTGCTGAAGATGACCTAACCGCCGACAATGCGCACGTCAAAAAAGTTCGTGAACTCGCCGCGCGTGAAGGTGCTCAAGTCGTCGTCATTTGCGCCAAAGTCGAAGAAGAAATTGCCGAACTCGACGCGGACGAGGCTAAAGAATTTCTCGCGGATTTGGGGCTTGACGCTTCCGGTCTCGACAGATTGATTCACGCGGCATTTGACTTGCTCGGATTAATGACGTTCCTGACTGCCGGTCCCGATGAGTGTCGCGCGTGGACGATTGCTAAAGGTACTCCTGCTGTCAAGGCGGCGGGCAAAATTCATAGCGACATTGAACGCGGCTTTATTCGCGCGGAGATTGTCAACTACGACGATTTGATTGCACTCGGCTCGATGACTGTTGCCCGTGACAAAGGACTTGTTCGGCTTGAAGGCAAGGATTACATAATGCAGGACGGCGATGTTACGTACTTCCGTTTCAACGTTTGATTCAAGAATTCTGGTAACCGATTGCGCGAAGTTTTTTTATCGCGGCGGGCAAATGATTCATCACGTCGGTAGCGATTAAACCTTCAGCGTTTTCATCTGCGGCGAAATTTCCTGCAGTGCCGTGAAGCCAAACACCCGTCAGCGGCGCGAAAGGAGTTTGTTTCATGAGACCTGCAATCGCACCCGACAACACGTCACCGCAACCGCCCGATGCCATTGCACTGTTGCCAAGCGGCGAAATGAAAATTTCCCCGTTCGGATAGCCGATAACGGTCGTTTCACATTTCGCGACGATAACAGCACGATAAGCCTGCGCGGCACGACGAACTTCAGGAACGAGTGCGGGACGCAACTTATCAACGGGAATGTCGAGCAATGCAGACAGTTCGCCTAAATGCGGCGTGAGTATCGGAATTTGCTTGCAAGTCTTGAGCTCGTCAGCGTGACCGTTGAAGGCGTAAATTGCGTCAGCGTCGAGAATCAGCGGCTTGTCGACCGTCGCGACAACTTTGCGCACAAGTTCGGAAGTTTCATGTTCACGACCAAGACCAGGTCCCAAAAGTATCGCGTCAACTTTCTCCGCCAAATTCAAAATTTTTTCAGTAGCTTTATCACCGCCGATGATTCCGATCTTGACTTCGTCGAGCGGCGCGGTCATCACTTCGGTCAGCTTGACTTCATAAATCGGATTAAGACTTTCGGGCGTCGCCAACGTCACGAGACCTGCACCGACTTTCATCGCGCTCATTGCCGCCAACGTCGCCGCACCTGTCATGCCGCGTGAACCTGCAACAATCAAAATCCGACCGCATGTGCCTTTATGAGCGTCGCGTGGACGATTCGGCAAAAATGTTTGTGCAAGTTCGTCGTCAACGAGCGTTTGATGAATTTCTTCATTGAGCAAATCTGCGGGCAAGCCGATATTGTCGACGATAAGTTTGCCGACGAACGACGCGCCAGGACAGACGTAATGCCCGACCTTCGGCAGACCAAGTGCGACCGTGCAGACAGCATTCATTGCCGCCTCGCCGATTGCGCCGGTGTCCGCGTCCACGCCTGAAGGAATGTCGATTGACACGACGATTTTTTTCGTGGCATTGACCAGCCGAATCAAGCGAAGTGCGCCAGGACGAAGTTGACCGTTAAAGCCCGTGCCTAAAATTCCGTCGACAACCGCATCAGAAAAGCGCAACGTGACTTGCAAACGTTCCCAAGCTCTATCGCTTTCGAGCTGTTGAAGTTCTAAGCCCATGCCGCGCAGAATTTTCATTTGCACATTGAAAGACGCCGTGCGATGATCTTTGTTGCCGAGCAAAAAAATTTTCACGCGAGCTCCCGCGTTCGACAGGTATCTTGCCGCCGCCAACGCGTCGCCGCCGTTGTTGCCGCTGCCCGCCAAAATGCAAATGCTTTTTTGCGCCGTGTCGCCCAAAATTTTTTTGACTGCCTCGAAGACGCGATGTCCCGCACTCTCCATTAGCGACAATTCGGGCAAACCGTATTCTTCGACCGCGCTTTTGTCTATCTCATGCATTTGTTTAGCCAATGCCACTTTCATACGAAAACCTCCGTAAAAAATTTCCTGCATTATAACAGAACGTGTCGCCTTTTACAAAAAAATTTCAGATATTTTCCGATTGCCGCGCAGAAAGTTCATGCGTTGCAAGTTTTTTTCATTAAGCTGTGGTAAACTTGCACAGCTTACGTAGAATCTTTTTTTGGAGGGAAAGCAGATGTTTGAATTCGACGAGAACACGTTAGACAAGTTCGCGAAGATAAAAGTTATCGGCATTGGCGGCGGCGGCTCTAACGCCGTGAACCGCATGATTGAGTCCGGCTTGGAGGGCGTGGAGTTCATTGCAGTCAACACCGATTCGCAAGCACTGCTGATGAGCAAAGCACCAAAACGTATGCAAATCGGCGAGAAATTAACTCGCGGTCTCGGCGCGGGTGCTCGTCCCGATATTGGCGAACGTGCTGCTCAAGAAAGTCGCAACGATATTCTTGAAGCTCTGCGCGGCTCGGATATGGTTTTCATTACGGCAGGCATGGGCGGCGGCACAGGTACAGGCGCAGCTCCCGTCGTGGCGGAATGTGCTCGTGAAGTCAATGCGCTGACCGTTGCGGTTGTTACGCGACCGTTCACTTTTGAAGGTCCCAAACGTAAAAAAAATGCTGACTTGGGTATCGATAAGCTTAAACAGAACGTTGACGCTATCATCACGATTCCCAATGACAGATTGCTCCAAGTCGTCGACAAGAAAACGCCGATGACCAAAGCGTTCACCATTGCAGACGATATTCTCCGCCAAGGCGTCAAAGGTATCTCGGATTTAATCGCCGTGCCTGGCATAATCAATTTGGATTTCGCCGACGTGCAATCAATCATGAGCAATGCCGGTTCTGCGTTAATGGGTGTTGGTGAGGCGTCCGGCGAAAATGCTGCTGTCGAGGCGGTCAAGAAGGCGATTGCGTCACCGTTGCTTGAAACCAGTGTCGACAGTGCGCGCGGAATTCTGCTGAACTTCATGGGCACGACCGATTCGCTGTCAATGTTGCAAGTCAACGAGGCGTCTACAACCGTGCAGGAGGCTGCTCACCCCGACGCGGAAATTATTTGGGGCGCGAGTATCGACGATTCGCTCGGCGACACAATCATCGTCACGATTATCGCAACGCGTTTCGACGACGAAAACGGTGCTCCCGTTCAAGTCGAACCGCCCGCAACAAAATTTTATCCGCCGCCGACTCAAAAACCTCAACAGCAATACAGACAACCACAACAACCACAACAACCGCAACAATACAATCAGCCGCAACCGCCGCAATACAATCAGCAACAATACAACAGACCCGCACAGGAACCACAGCCTTACAACAGAGCCGCGCAGAACAACCAAAACAATCAAAACAACCAAAATAACCAGGACAAATCGAAAAGCCCCTTCGCCGACATCATTCCCGATTTCTTCACCAACAGGCGCAATAGAAAATAATTCGCGACAAAAATTTTTCGGGAGTTGATGAACGTGCTGGGACGCAATTTTTATAATCTGTTCGCGAAAATTAAAGTTATCGGCGTCAACACGACGAGCGGCGAAAAAATTTCTGGCGGACTCGCCGCAGTCAACTGCATGTTGAATGAAAGTCTGTCGGGCGTGAAATGCTTTGCCGTCGACCGACACGACACCGACAACCTTGCCGCCTGCAAAGTCGCCAACAAGTTTCGATTACTCGACAAGGACGACGAACTGAATTTGACCGAAAACCTGCGCGAATCCGATTTGATTTTCATCGTTGCGGACGACGTTTGGGAAAATATCAAACTCGTCGCGCTCACGGCTCACTGCGCAAAAAAAATCGGTGTACCGGTGATTTTCATCGCGGGCGGCAATTTTGACGACGCCGAGGACGAAATTATTTTCGACGCGGTGATAAAGTTGCCGAGCAAAAATTTCGACGCCGATGCTTGCAAGGTCGTTGAAAATTTCGTTGAGGCGATTGCTCTGCCTGGTCAACCGAATCTGTATATCAAACGTCTCGACGAACTGTTAAGCAATTCTGCGGCGATTATCGGCTACGGCGAACGTGACGGAAAAAATTCTGTCGTCAAGGCGACCAAAGCCGCAATCGAACACGCCGAGAACACTGCCGATAATTTCAAGGCGACGAAAAAAATTTTGTTCAACGTTACGGCGTCCAAAGCAAATCTTTCGCTGGAAGAGGCGCAGAAAATTTCCAACCTGTTGAAACGTCACGCACCACAAGCTGAAATCGCATTCGGCTTTTCAATCGCAGATTGGCCTGTCGACAAAGTAAAAATCCTGCTCATCGCCGAGCAATAAAAAAACTCCCGACGCTCTAAAACATCGGGAGCTTTTTTTATCGTTTATCTTGCGGCGGATATTGTTGCGGCGGTTGATTGTATTGTTGCGGCTGATTGTATTGCTGAGGTTGCGGCGACTGTTGAGGCTGTGACGGTTGCGGTTGATTGTACTGTTGCGATTGGTCGTATTGTTGCGCGTAAGGTGCTTGCTGTGATTGGTCGTACTGTTGAGCGTAAGGCGTTTGTTGCGAGCCGTAGGATTGCGCGTAAGCTTGTTGAGCCGCCTGTTGATTCATTTGCAATTTCGCCTGCTGAAGAATTTGCCGCGCATGTTCAAGCCCGCTCTGTGCTTGCTGAACGCCTTGGAAAGTGTTCGTGACGTATGTGATTAGCTGGTCGAAAACTTGATTTGCATAGCGGTCGGCGTCGTCTTGAAGTTGTTTGGCGTTTTGCCGTGTGCGTTCCATGATTTCGGCTTCCTGCTGTTGAGCTTGACTCAAAACCATTCGAGACTTCTCGCGGGCTTTAACGACAATGTCGTTCTCGTCGACGATTTGATCCGCCTGCATTTGCGCCTGTTTTATGATACTGTCGGCTTCGGCTTGCGCGTTGCGGAGAATGTTGTCTCGTTCCTTCATGACTTCGGAGGCGTGTTCGATTTCCTGCGGCAATTCTTTGCGCAATTCTTCCACCAGATGAATAAGGTCGTCTTCCGAGATGATTGTTTTGTTTGTAAGCGGCAGGTGCGGCGCGCCCGCCACGAGATTTTCTATTTTGTTCAAGGTGTCGCGTACTGCCATAAGCATCCCCTCTGCGTTTGTGTTGATTGAGGTCAGTATTTCATTTTGGATTGGAGCGCGAATTCAACGCATTCCGGTACGAGTCCGTGAACGTCGCCGCCGAAATGTGCCAGTTCGCGCACGCCAGAAGAACTTATAAACAAAAATTCGGGGGCTGTCAACAAAAAAATCGTGTCGGCTGTCGGGACAAGGTGACGCATCATCTGTGCTTTGTTGACTTCGTACTCGAAATCCGTCGCCGAACGCAGTCCGCGAATAATCACGTTTACGTCGTGCTGTTTGATGTAATCGGCGGCGAGTCCGTTGAATGAATCGACTGTCAAATTTTCAATGTGAACGGTCGCTTCGCGCAACAGGTCAACGCGTTCCTGCATGTCGAACAGATATTTTTTTTCCTTGTTGATGAAGACGCAGACAATCAGTTCGTCGACGAGTTTTGACGCGCGTTCAAAAATATTCACGTGTCCGTTGGTGACGGGGTCGAAACTTCCCGTGCAAATCGCTTTCTTCATGATGTTTTCTCCTTAAAAAAAATTTCTATTGTCGTCGTGTGCCCGAAGCTCACTTGTCGCAAAAGATTCATGTTCGGCGGCACGTCGATTGATTCTTTTATGCCGTGTTCGATAATCATCAAGCCGTCTTCGGCAAGCAAATTCAGTTCCGCAACGAGTTTCAACGACGATTGCGCAAAACCTTTTTCGTACGGCGGGTCGCTGAAAATCAGATTGAACGTCGCGCCTTGACGATTGAGCCGCTGTAAAATTTTTGCGAAGTCGCCGCGCAGGATTTTGCATTCGTCGAGGAATTTTGCCCGCGTCGCGTTGTCGCGAATGATGTCGGTTGTCGCCGCGTCGATGAACGTTGCCGAGTGTGCGCCGCGTGAAATTGATTCCAAACCGAGTGCGCCTGTTCCCGCGAAGATGTCGAGTACCGCGCCGATTGCCGTGAAGTCAATCAGCCCGTTCAAAATGTTGAACAACGATTCCTTAACGCGGTCGCTCGTCGGTCGTGTAGAAAAACCTGCAGGCGTTTTCAACTTCAAACCTTTTGCTCTGCCAGTGATTATTCTCATCTCAGCAGGTCTATCTTTTCGATGGTGTAGCCGTGCTTGTTCATGGCGCGAACGATTCTTTCAATGTGCTCGTGATTGTGCGTCTCGACTGTGACTTCAAGCACAACCTTTTTGAAACTGTCCGTGACGCGTGCTTGATCGTGTTCAAGCTTGATGACGTTGGCATTTTCTTCGGACAGGATTCGCGAGACGTTGAACAATTCACCGGGCTTGTCGGCAAGTAACACGCCAAAACAAAAAATTCTGCCGCGAACAATCAACGCCTTGTCAATCAGTGCGCTCAACGTGGAAATGTCGATGTTGCCGCCGCTGACGATTGCCACGACCTTTTTGCCTTTGAAGTCAAGCTTATTCAACGCGGCGAGACTCAGGACGCCGGCACCTTCCGCGATGAGCTTGTGCTTTTCAATCAGAAACAACAGCGCGGACATGATTTCCATTTCGTTGACGGTGATAATTTCGTCGAGATATTTTTGGCAGAAAGCGAACGTCAAATCGCCAGCCGTCTTGACAGCGCAACCGTCGGCAACGGTATCGGAACTTTTGAGCGAAACGATTTTGCCCGCGTCGAGAGCCGCTTTCATGCAAGCCGCATTTTCGGGTTCGACGCCGATAACTTTGACTTGCGGGCTGACAACCTTCGTTGCGAGTGCGACACCGCTTGCGAAACCGCCGCCGCCAATCGGAACTAAAATTGCGTCAACGTCTTTGAGCTCGTTGATAATTTCAAGCGCAGTGGTGCCTTGACCGAGCAGAACTTCCAAATCGTTGAACGGGTGAACATAAACGTAGCCGTGACGCTTGCAAAGTTCGAGGCTGTGTTTGTAAGCGTCATCAAAACCGTCGCCGTGCAGAACGACTTCCGCGCCGTAAGCTTTGGTTGCTTCGACTTTCAAAATCGGCGTAGTCGCGGGCATGCAGATAACAGCTTTGACACCGAGCTTTTGAGCCGCAAACGCGACGCCTTGAGCGTGATTGCCTGCGGACGCCGTGATAACTCCGCGCTTGCGTTCTTCGTCGGTGAGCTGGCTGATTTTGTTATACGCGCCACGAAGTTTGAACGCGCCGGTATGTTGCATGTTTTCGGGCTTGAGGAAGACTTCGTTGCCGCTCAGTTCCGAAAAAAAATCGCTCGGAATTAATTTCGTCTTCTTGACGATGCCGGCGAGTTGTTTATCTGCGCGGTAAACATCGGCGATTGTCGTGCGCTCGACGATTTCGGTTGGCGACGAAATTTTTTCCGACGTCTCCGCGATTGGTTTGGTGTCGCTCAAAATTCAAAACCTCCCGTTGCTTAATGCAAATAATTTATCATTCAAAAGACTGCGCGTCAACAGTTAGGGTTAAGGGGTCACGTGTCAGAAATTTTCATTACACGCAAAAAAAATCTCGCCGACGATCCGACGAGAAATTTTTATTTTGGCGCAACGAGTGTTCGGATTGCGTTGAGCACCGCGATAATCATCACGCCGACGTCCGCGAAGATTGCCGCCCACATGTTTGCAAGACCGATTGCTCCGAGTATCAAACACAGCACTTTCACGCCGATTGCGAAGAAAATATTTTGCTTGACGATTGAAAGACATTTGCGCGAAATTTTTATTGCCCGCGAAATTTTCAGCGGATCGTCGTCCATTAAAACAACGTCAGCAGCTTCAATCGCCGCGTCCGAACCGAGTGCACCCATTGCAATTCCGACGTCAGCACGACCGAGAACAGGCGCGTCATTGATTCCGTCGCCGACGAACGCAACTTTGCCAGACTTCTGCGCGGCTAAAATTTTTTCAAACTCCGTGACCTTATCGGCGGGCAAAAGTTCACTGCGATAATTTTTTATTCCGAGTTCGTTCGCGACCTTAGATGCAATTTTTTCGCTGTCGCCCGTGAGCATGAAAATATTCTCGACGCCCGCAAGTTTCATTTCGGCAACGGCTTCGACGGAGTGCGGTTTAATCGCGTCGCTGATGACGACATGTCCAGCATATTCGCCGTCAACCGCAACGTGAATCACCGTGCCGACTTTTCGACAGGCAATCCATTTCGCGCCGACTTCGTCCATAAATTTTTCGTTGCCGACGCAGACGATTTGACCGTTGACCGTGGCACGAATACCACGTCCAGCAATTTCCTCGACAGCTTCAACGGTGCAATCGTCGCGTTCGTTCGGGTAGGCTTTGCGCAGAGAATTGGCTATCGGGTGGGTGCTGTAGCGTTCGACGTGTGCGGCAAGGTGCAAAAGTTTTTCGGCGTCGAAATTCAAATTTTTGCTGTGAACGGCTTCGACCTCGAAATTTCCGCGCGTCAACGTTCCAGTCTTGTCCATGACGACCGTCGTGACTTTCGAGAGCGTCTCCAAAAAATTCGAGCCTTTGATTAAAATTCCGTCACGGCTTGCACCGCCGATACCTGCAAAAAAACTCAGCGGAATACTTATCACGAGAGCGCACGGACAACTTATCACCAGGAAAATCAGCGCACGATAAAGCCACGTTTCAAAGTTGCCGACAATGAGCGGCGGAATTATCGCCAAAATTATCGCACAGCCGACGACGATTGGCGTGTAAATTCGGGCGAACTTCGCGATAAAATCTTCCGATTGCGATTTGCGGGAACTTGCGTCCTCGACGAGCTCAAGAATTTTCGACGCGGTAGACTCGCCGAATTCTTTTGTCGTGCGAATTTTCAAGACGCCGTTGAGATTTATACAGCCGCTGACAACTTCCGAGCCGATTGAAACTTCACGCGGCAAACTCTCGCCGGTCAAAGCTACGGTGTTCAACGTGGAATTGCCGTCGACAATCACGCCGTCAATCGGAATTTTTTCGCCAGGCTGAACGACAATCACCGTGCCGACTTCTACATCATCGGGGTCAACCTGCTCAAGCCCGCCGTTAGTCTCGACGTTGGCGTAATCGGGGCGAATGTCCATGAGTTCGGAAATATTCTTGCGACTTCGACCGACCGCGACGCTTTGAAACAGTTCGCCGATTTGGTAGAATAGCATGACGGCAATCGCCTCGTTGTAGTCGCCGTCGTCATGAATCGCCAGCGCGAACGCTCCGACCGTTGCAATCGTCATCAGCAGACTTTCATCGAGTGGACGACGATTTTTCAGCCCGTGAATCGCTTTGAGTACAATATCGCCGCCGACAATCAGATACGGAATCAGGTACAGCAAAAATTTTCCGACGCCGCGCAGGTCGATGAAGTTCAACGCAATCAGACACGCCGCCGCGATTAAAATTCGCGCAAGATTTTTTTTCTGCTTAACGTTCACAAGAAAATCTCGCAATCACTTTCGACGCGTTTGCAATTTTCGCGGACACGTTGCATAACTTCGCTAACGTCGACGCCGTCATCAAACTCAACCTTCATCTTGAGCGTCATGAAATTCACGACGGCATCGCGCACGCCCGAAGTTTTCTTCGCCTCGGTCTCCATAAGATTGGCGCAGTTCGCGCAGTCCACGTCGATTTTATAAGTCTTCTTCAATCGAATCATCTCCTGAAAAGTTTTATCAATGACGCCGAAATTTTATAACGGAGGATTTGCAATGTCAAACGCACAACTGAAACTCGTCCGCAAATTGTCGCAAAAAAAATTCCGCAACGAACTGAAACTTTTCGTCGCGGAAGGTTTGCGGCTTTGCGAAGAAGTTCCGCCCACGCAGATTGAATTCGGCTTTTTCACTGCGGAATTCGTCGCGGACAAGCGGTCAGCTACTTTGGTCGAACGGCTGAAAATTTTGCAGGAAGTCTCGTCGTCGACGCTGGAAAAAATTTCCGACACGCAGACACCGCAAGGGATTTTGCTTGTCGTGCGGCAAAAGTTGTCGACGCTCGCTGAAGTCGCGGCAAAAAAAATAATCGTCGTGCTTGACGGCGTGCAAGATCCTGGCAACGTCGGAACGATTTTGCGGACGGCTGAAGCGTTCGGTTGCGGCGCAGTGATGTTGGACGGTTCAGCGGAAATTTTCAATCCAAAAGTCGTTCGCGCGTCGATGGGAGCGATTTTTCATTTGCCGATTGCCATGATGACTTGCGCAGATTTTTTGTCGGCAATGAGTTCGCGAGAAATTTTGGCGGCAGCACTTGACAGTTCGGCGGAAATTTACTTTGATCACGACTTCAGCAAAAATCCCGTTGCGATAGTTTTCGGTTCGGAAGCTGTCGGTGTCTCGAAAAAAATTCTCGACGTTGCCGAAAAAATTTTCATACCGATGAGCGGTCGCGCCGAAAGCTTGAACGTTGCAACGTCTGCCGCGATAATTTTGTCGGAAGCTGTTCGCCAATGTCGTCGCTGAACGAAAAAAGCCCTTCGACTTGCGAAAGGCTTTGCTGTGTTCAATACGTAATTGGTGCTCGCTGAGGGACTCGAACCCACGGCTTCCTCCATGTGACGGAGATACTCTACCAACTGAGTTAAGCGAGCTCCTAAAAAAAAAATGATGGAGTTAACACAACTCGTTTGTTTCAATCCACATTCTCGCTTTGAATGAGAATGGTGGGGCTGACAGAACTCGAATCTGTGACCTCCTCGATGTCAACGAGGCACTCTAACCATCTGAGCTACAACCCCACGTCGTTTGAAGAACTTTCGCCCCTCAAGACAAGCGCAATTATAACCGCTCAATCGCCAACTGTCAAGCAAAATTTTTGCAATGCAAGCGTGACGCTTGACCCAGATGTCGCGCCGCAACGTTATGACTTGTCGAATGTTATCGCCGCGCTCTAGCTGGTGAACTACTCCCGCCTACGCTACGCTTAGAGGCGGGAGCTTCCTGAATCATCGA
>CAMUZG010000036.1 GCA_947165145.1 uncultured Selenomonadales bacterium | reverse complement strand
ATGTTGCGGCGCGACAACTGGATGCAACGTCACGTTGCTCACCGATTCAAATTATTGACGACATTTGCCGCCACTTGCGACAGTTCAGGAGTTGAGCACATGGAAAAAGTTTTGGTCAATCTCGGCGCGGCGAGCTACGAAATTTTCATCGGCGAAAATATTTTGAGCGGCGTCGGCAAATTCATCGCGGACAAAAAATTTACCGCCAAAGCTTTGCTCGTCACGCAGGAAAAAATTTTCGACATGCACGGCAAAACTTTGACGGCGGGACTTGACGCGGCGAACATCGATTTCACGGTTGCGACGATTCCCGACAGCGAGACTTCCAAAAATCTGCGCGAGGCTGAAAAACTTTTCACGCGGGCGATTGAATTCGGTCTCGACAGAAAATCCGTCGTGATTGCGTTCGGCGGCGGAGTTGTCGGCGATTTGGCGGGCTTCGTTGCGGCGACGTTCCTGCGCGGCGTCAACCTGATTCAAATTCCGACGACGTTATTGGCGCAAGTCGATTCGAGTGTCGGCGGCAAAACGGCGGTCAATCACGCGCTCGGCAAAAATTTGATTGGAGCGTTTCATCAGCCCCGCGCGGTTTTTATAGATTTGAATTGCCTGTCGACGTTGCCCGAACGCGAAATTAAATCCGGTCTCGGCGAGGTCGTCAAATACGGCGTCATCAGCGACGAAAAATTTTTCGCGTACCTTGAGAACAACGTTGATAAAATCCGGCGGCGCGACGTTGAAACTTTGGCGCACATCGTCAAGCGTTCCTGTGAACTCAAAGCTTCGGTTGTTGTTGCCGACGAACGCGAATCTGGTTTGCGGCGAATTTTGAATTTCGGGCACACGACGGCGCACGCGGTCGAGGAACAGACTCACTACGAAAAATTTCGTCACGGCGAGGCTGTCGCAATCGGCATGGTTGCTGCGGCGCGAATCAGTCACGAACTCGGCAAGACGACTTCCGCGAACGTCATACGCCTGGAAAATCTTCTGCGACGTTTCGACATGATGACGACTTGCGCGGGGCTCGACGCCGATAAACTTTACCGCGTGACTTTCCGCGACAAAAAAGCTGTCGGTGGCGTGGTGAATTGGGTTTTGATGCGCGATTTAGGCGACGTGGAAATTTCCCGCGACGTGCCCGAACGTGTCGTTAAAAAAATTTTTGGTGAACTTTGTCTCAATGAGGACTTGCAACCTAAAAGCTAACAGCTACAATGCGGCAACGTGCCGAGATTTTGGAGGATTGTGCAATGAAAATCAGAATCAACGACGACTTCGACTTGAAAAAAATCATCGACAGCGGGCAATGTTTTCGTCCTGCGGAAATCGAACGCGGCACGTTTCGCTTCATCATCGGCGAAAATATTTTGACCATCACGGAGCTCGGCAAAAGCGTTTACGACGTGGATTGCACGACCGACGATTGGGAACGCGTCTGGGCAAAATATTTCGACTTCGACACGACGTATAAAACAATTCGCCTTGAAATGGTTGATTTCGCGGCGACGAAGCCTTATAAAGATTTTCTACTCCATGCGTTGGAATTCGGCGCGGGCATTCGCATTCTTCGCCAAGATCCGTTCGAGACGCTGATAAGTTTCATCATCAGCCAGCGGAAAAATATTCCCGCGATTCGCAGTTCGATAGAAAAAATTTGTCAGCGATTCGGGCGGCGTGTCGGCGATGTGTATCTGTTCCCGCGCTTCGAGGACATGAAAGACGTGACTGAAAAAGATTTGGAAGGTCTCGGGCTTGCTTATCGCAAGGATTACATTTTGGACGCGCTGGTGAATGTTTCTGACGGTTTTTTGGAGTCGCTTGAGGAACTTTCAGACACGGAGCTGATTGAGCGGCTCAAGACGATTCGCGGCGTCGGCGACAAGGTTGCCAAATGCGTCGCGCTGTTCGCCTATCACCGCATAAATCGCGTGCCCGTCGACGTTTGGATTAAACGCGCTTTGGAAGAAGATTTCGGCGGCGAAAATGTCTTTGACGCTTTCGGCAGTTACGGCGGACTTCTTCAACAGTACGTCTTCTACTACAAGCGTTCAATGAGCTGATTCAAAAGCCGAAGAAGTCTTTGACCTTGTTGCCAAAAGATTTTTCGGACGGACGATAATTTTTCGCGCTACCGTCAAGCACGCCGTTTGTCTTGCAGATTTTGAGCCACTGCGGAAACTCGTTGAGTAGCCGCGAATAAAGTTCTTCGTTCGGCACGGTTTTAAAATCGTCCAGCGCAAAAAAATTCGCGTTGTCGACGTAACGCCCGCCCATCGTGTCGAGAGTTTCAAGAATTCCGTAATTGGAGCCGCGCACGCCGACGAATTGCCAGAAAATCGGCAGATACGACGCCTCAATCAAAGTTTTTTTGATGCCGCCAGTCTTGTAAATGCCGCCGTCTGTGATGAAGACGACATACGCGGGCACGTCAGAATTCTCGTAATCGCGGATGACTTCGCGCATGACAGCAGGTTCGTTGTTTGAACCGCCAGTTCTTCGTTGCAGAACACGCCAATCTTCGGGCACGGCTTGTTCATAATTTTTCATGTTGACGGAAGGACGACGCTCGCAATTTGAGCCGTAAAACCAAAAGTCAAGTTCGCCATCTTTGTCGAATTGAATCGCCACGGGCAAAATTTTGTTGACGATCTCCTGAACGGTGCCGTCATTGTAACTGCGATTCATTGAGCCCGAAATATCAATCACAAGCGCAACACGTGCGGCAACGTCCAGCAGGTTGCGCTTTTCAAGTTCGACTTTGAGCGGCTTGACGAGCGAGATGAGTTTTGGCGCACCGTCGGAAATTTTTTTCTCCAGCGAAATTTTTTGCGGCGTGACAGTCGGTGGAGCAGTCGGCTTTGAATTTGTCGTAGGCGTCGATGTCGGTGGCGGCGTAAATCTGAACGGTCCTTTTGATTTGGTCGATGATTTGATCGGTGGCGGAGTTGCGGGCTTATCGCTGACCTTAGGATTTTGAGCGGGTGCAGTGTCGTCAAGCTGTTCGCCGCCGTAGAAAGCAAGTAGTGCGTCCAAACCGCCGTTGAAGCCGCGAGCCACGACGTTAAATCGCCAACCGTCTTTGCGATAAATTTCCAGCGACGTGATTGCCTTTTCGCGTTCAAAATCTGCGCCGCTGAATTCTGCTGAAATTTCGTCGCCGATTAGAATTTTGTGCGTGGAAATTTCGTTCATGGTGCCCGCGCCGTCAATCGAACCAGTGAACACGAGCTTTCGAATCGTCTGCGGCAATGCGTTAAGCTTAACCGTGAACGTCATGCCCGAATCAGCATTTGCGCCAATAATTTCGCCCGACGGCGACGAAAGCTGATTGTAGAAAATCATGTAGCGGTCGTCGGAAAGTTTGTTGTCCGCGTCGACGCCGAAGCAACAAAAATCGTAAGTCGCCGCGCCTTGAATTTGCAACGTGACTGTCAGCGGTCGGTTCGTATCGAAATATTTTTCAAGTTTGTCGCGTGTTCCGCGTTGAGCAATCATAATCAACACCTCCAAAGTTTTTGTCACGATAGCACAAAGGGATTTGATTTACAAATTCGTTTCTGCTAGACTGTGGAAAAATTTTTCAGGGGGTAATTTTTTTGCTTGATATGAAATTTGTGCGCGACAATCTCGACAAAGTCCGCGCCATGTTAAAAAATCGCAACAACAACTTGAGCCTCGACAATTTCAGCGAACTCGACCAACGTCGCCGCGAAATCCTCAGTGAGACCGAACAGCTCAAAAATCAGCGCAATTCGACTTCAAAGAAAATCGGCGCGATGAAAAAGGCTGGCGAGAATACCGACGCCATTTCCGCCGACGTTCGCAATCTCGGCACGAAAATTTCCGAACTCGATGCTGAACTCCGCGACGTTGAAAGTAAGTTGCGCGATTTGCTTCTGCACATTCCGAACATACCAGCCGCAGACGTTCCAATCGGTCTCGACGACACGCAAAATCCCGAAATCCGTCGTTGGGGCACGCCGCGAACTTTCGACTTTGAACCGAAGGCGCATTGGGACATCGGTACCGCGTTGAATATTTTCGACTTCGACCGCGCTGGCAAAGTCACTGGTGCACGATTCACGTTTTATCGCGGATTAGGTGCTCGGCTCGAACGCGCCTGTATAAATTTCATGATGGACTTGCACGCGAACAAGCACGGCTATACCGAAATGCTTGCGCCGTACATCGTCAATCGCGACAGCATGATCGGCACGGGACAACTTCCGAAGTTCGCGGAAGACATGTTCAAGCTTGAAGGGCTTGATTATTATCTCGTGCCGACAGCCGAAGTTCCCATGACGAATTTTCATCGCGACGAAATTTTATCCGCCGACACGTTACCCGAATACTACGCTTGCTACACCGCATGTTTCAGAGCCGAGGCGGGCGCGGCAGGTCGTGACACTCGCGGCTTGATTCGTCAGCACCAATTCAACAAAGTTGAGCTCATCAAGTTCACCAAGCCGGAAGATTCTTGGAACGAGTTGGAAAGCATGGTTGACGCCGCCGAAGACGTTCTGCGCGTGTTGGAAATTCCTCATCGCGTCATAATGCTTTGTACCGGCGACATGAGCTTTACTTCCGCAAAAACCTACGACATTGAAGTTTGGATGCCCGCGCAGAATAAATATCGCGAAATTTCTTCCTGCTCGAATTGCACCGATTATCAGGCACGCCGCGCCAATATCAAATTCCGTCGCGACAACAAATCAAAGCCCGAATTCGTGCACACGCTCAACGGGTCGGGAATTGCTGTTGGTCGCACGGTTGCTGCCATTTTGGAGAATTGTCAACAAGCGGACGGCTCCGTCAAAATCCCGAAAGCTTTGGTGCCGTACATGGGCGTTGAATCAATTAGGAATGTGGAATGAGGAATTAGGAATTATTTGAGGCGTCATCAATTTCAAATTTCAAATTCCAAATTCCTAATTCCTAATTGTTTCCAGGAGGAAGTTATGGAAAAAATTTTTCAGACGTACAACATGGAGATCAACGGCTTGCGCCAAGATGTCAAATTCAGCACTGCGGCAATCGAAGAAATTTTTATGCCGTTCCTGCACGAACTCACCGATTTAAAACTCATGCTTGACAGAAAAGTTATCGCGTATCTTGTCGGACCGCCTGGCTCAGGCAAAACGGCTTTAGCTCAATTTCTCGAACAACTCAGCCGCGAACGTCCCGAAGTCGAAGAAATCCGCGCTTTGAGCATGGACGGTTTCCACTACACCGCCGCTTACATGAACGTCACCGAACTTGACCGCGACGGCGAAAAAGTTTTAATGCGCGACATCAAAGGTGCACCCGAAACTTTTGACGTGGACATGCTGATTGACAAGATTCGTGAACTGCGGCAGGAAGGCACCGATTGGAACGTCTACGACCGCAGGATTCACGACGTGCTACCCGATTACATGAGCGTCGAGGACGACGACATCATCTTGATTGAAGGCAATTATCTGCTACTCAACGAGCCGACTTGGACGAATGTCCGCGTGCTTGCCGACTACAGCGTTTTCCTCGACGCTGATGAAAATTTTCTGCGCGAACGGCTTATTCACCGCAAAATTCAAGGCGGCTCAACTCTCGACGAGGCTAAAAAATTTTTTGACTTCAGCGACGGGCGCAACGTCGAACGTGTCTTAAAAAATTCTGCGCGGGCTGACGAGACCTGGCAAGTTTTATCGGACGGCGATTTTGTTGCAATCAAGCACGAGGAATTTGGAATCAGCGATGATGATTGACAAAACCTCAAAGCTCAAATCGCACGCCAACAACGTCGCCTTGTCGCACACAATTTTCAGCCTACCGTTCGCGTTGGCAAGCGCATTCATGGCGGCTGACGGTCACCCAGATTTTTGGACGGTCATTTTGATTTTGTTGGCGATAACGGCGGCACGTTGGGCTGCAATCGCAATCGACAACCTTGCTGATTTGAAGTACGACAAATTGCAACCGCGGCTGTCGTATCGGGCAATGGTTCGCGGCGAAATTTCCAAAGGCGAAGCGTTAATCTTCATCATGCTGTGCCTTATCGTGTTGGTCGTGACTGTCGCGCAACTCCCGCCGATTTGCCTGAAACTGTTGCCCGTCGCGGCGATACCGTTCATCATCTACCCGTTCACGAAAAGATTTACCGCGTGGTGTCATTTATTTTTAGGCGTGGCGATTGCAATGGCACCTGCGGGCGCGTGGGTCGCCGTCACTGAATCAATTTCCTTGCCGATGATAATTTTATGCGTGGCGGTCGCGCTGTGGATTGGAGCTTTCGACGCGGTTTACGGCGCACAAGACGAGCATTTCGACAAGACGCAACGTTTGCATTCACTGGCGACGAAATATGGCGCAGCGGGAGCACTCACAATCGCACGAGGCTTGCACATCGTTTCAATCGTCTGCTTTATAATCGTCGGCGTGATGTTGAATTTGGGCAAAATGTATTTCATCGGCGTGGCGATTGCGGCTTTAGCTTTGATTTATCAACATGCGATTGTTCGCCCGAACGATTATCGCGAAGTCACGCAGGCATATTTCATGCGCAACGGCATTGTTTCAATCGCGATTTTTATTTTCACGTGGCTCAGCTATTGCTGAAAAAAATTCCCCGACAGTCATCGCACCGTCGAGGAATTTTCATTTTGTACAAATGAAGCCCGCGAACGATTTAACGTGTGTGACTTCGGCGTGAGTGTAAAGCTCGCGCAATTTTTTTTGCAAACTGTTCAGCGTCTCGTACGGCGGCGAAAAAAATCCGCGCGGTCGACAAAAATTATCGACGAACAAATCTGTCCGCCGATTTTCGCCTTTGATGTACATTGAGCCGCAAAAAACTCCGCCACTCTTCAACACGCGCCGAGTCTCCGCGAACGCAATGGCTTTGTCGCGGAAGGCGTGAAAACCGTCAATCGATAAGACCGCGTCGAAAAATTCATCGTCGAACGGCAAATTCGTCACGTCGCCGCGAATGAATTGCACGTTGCGTAAATTCAGTTGAGCTGCCCGCAATTTCGCCGCGTCAAGCATTTTGTCCGAAAGGTCGACGCAGAAAATTTCCGCGTTATTGAGTCCGCAATAAAATGGTAGCGATAAAACGCCCGTTCCGACAGGAATTTCAAGCAATCGTCCGCTGAAGTCGCGCGGAATGCCCGCGAATGCTTGCGTCAAAAATTTTTCGTAAGATTGAGCGTCAAGCCCCCAAAAAAATTTCATGACGAGCCGCGCCGCTAAGCCGTCGTTGGTCATCATGCGGTCGTAGAGCGTTGAACATTTCCCGACGAATTGGTAAGCGTCAAAAATTTTTCGCATGAGGAATCGTCGTTAAAAGAGCGTCGCACGAACCGCAAATCCGCCAATCGCCCGCGTCAGCCGTCACGAAGAACGAATCGCCCTTGCCGAAAGAAAATGCCGCGTCGCCGCTTGCGATTGTGCCGTTGCCGCCGAGAATCACGACACTTAGAAAAGTTGAGCCGTCGAGCGTGCCTTGAGCTTGCGACAAAATTTTTCCGTCGAGCGTGAGTTTGTCGACAACAAAATAATCGCACGCCGCCACGTGAGGATAATTTTCGCCGCGATTGTCGGGCGGATTGAAATTGGTCACGTCGAGAGCTTGCGCGATGTGCAACTGGCGATTTCTGCCGTAATCGTAAATGCGGTAGCTGACGTTGGAATTCTGCTGAACTTCGGCGAGCAGGACGCCTTTGCCAATTATGTGAACGGTTCCTGCGGGAATAAACAGCACGTTGCCGCGTTTGGCGGGAATAGCGTTCAAGACTTCGAGAAGCGAATTGTCCTTGATTCGGGCGATGAATTCGTCGCGGGAAATTTTTTTCTTGAAGCCGCAATAAAGCAGGGCAGTTTCGTCGCTGTCGAGAACGTACCACATTTCGGTTTTGCCGAGCTGATTTTCATGAGCCGCCGCGTAATCGTCGTTCGGGTGCACTTGCACGGAAAGATTTTCTCTGGCGTCGATGAACTTTATCATTATCGGGAAGCCGCGCAGATTTTGGCAGTTGGTGCCGAGAACATTGTTGCCGCCGAGCTTGAGGAATTCGTCGAAAGTTTTGCCGTCTAAATTGCCGCCGTCAATGATCGACACGCCGTCGGGGTGCGCTGACAATATCCAAGCCTCGGCAACGTTTTTGTCGCTCTCAATGCCGAACTCGTCGACGAGTCGCCGTCCGCCCCAAATGTAATCTTTGCAGGCAGGTTTGAGTTTCAAGACAGCCATGAAAAAATTTCTCCTCTCAAAAATTTAAGGAGCGGAAAAATTTTCTGCTCCCGAATTGTCACCAATGATACGGTTCGTGCCGATTGATTTTGAATGCGCGATAAACTTGTTCGACGAGAACGAGTCGCGCCATTTGATGAGTCAACGTCATTTGCGACAGGCTCAATCGGAAATCTGCCGCCAGCCGCAATTCGTCACTCAAGCCGAACGCGCCGCCAATCGCGAAAGTCAAATTGCTCACGCCGTCGAGTGTCAGCGCGGAAATTTTTTTTGCAAAGTCCTCCGAAGTCAATTCGACGCCTACAACGTCGAGCACACACAGCCACGAATTTTGCGGGACAAGCGACAGAATTCGTTGACCTTCTTCGTCGAGCGTTCGACATTCGGGCACTTCGCGAACTTCGACACGCGTGAACTTTTGCAGACGTTTCAAATATTCCGCGACGCCGTCAACGAGAAATTTATCTTTAAGCTTGCCGACAACCACCAACGTTATTTTCATTGATTGGACGGCTGAGGCATTTCTTCGAGCGTAACTTCAACAGTCTCCTGATTGCCGTTGCGATCGAGCAGAACTTTGACTTTGTCGCCGACTTTGTGGGAAGCAACAGCGTTGCGCACGTCAGCAACCGAATTGACTTCCGCGTTGTCGATGTTCAAGATGATGTCGCCGCGTTGGAAGCCAGCACGACCAGCCGGCGAATCAATCGCGACTTGGAAGACGTAAACGCCCTTTTCAATCGAAAGCTGATAACCGTAACGAGCGGCAGTCGGCTTATCGAAAATCGTCACGCCCAAATACGGACGCGCAACGTAGCCTTTGTTCATGAGCTCTTCGACGATCGTTTTGACGGTATTAATCGGAATCGCAAAGCCCATACCTTCGACGCCGTTCGTAGCGAGTTTCGCGCTGTTTATGCCGATAACTTCGCCGTCCGCGTTGACGAGTGCGCCGCCCGAATTGCCAGGACTTATCGCCGCGTCAGTCTGGAAAAGTTTAACGCGTTTATCGTTAAGGTCAAGCGTCCTGTTCAACGCGCTGATAACGCCGACAGTGACGGAGCCTTGAAATTCTAAGCCCATCGGGTTGCCGATAGCTATTGCAGGTTCGCCGACGACGACATCATCAGAATCGCCGAGCGTGGCAACAGGCAAATCCTTCGCCTCGACTTTGACAACAGCAATATCGGTCATTTCGTCAGCGCCGATGAGTTTGCCGCTGATTGTGTTGCCGTCCGCGAGTGAAACGATAATTTCCTTTGCGCCCGCGATAACGTGATTGTTCGTGATGATGTAGCCGTCGCTTTTGAATATGACGCCACTGCCGACGCCTTCAGTTTCAACGGGGCGATTGAAATAATCCCACGCCATAGCTTTATTGGTTATGCCGACAACCGCGGGACCAACAGTCCTTGCGACGCGTACAGCAGGAGTATTGCGGGCATCGGAGATTCGTGAATTACTTTCGGGCTTATTGGGCGATGCCTCCGTGTGCGATGTTTTTGTCACCGAAGATTTATTTTCCGCCGACACATTTTCAACTGGATTGTTATCGTCGCTTGTCAAGCCGGTCAAGCCACTGCAACCGCTGAACGTCAACGCCGCTACAACAGCCGCCGCGCAAATTATTTTCGTAAATTTTCTAGTACTCATTACCAAAGCACCTCCGCCGTCATTGTAAATTTTGCGCCGCCGATTGTCAATTCAAGTTTTGATTAGAGCGCGGTGATAACGTTAGATTGCTGAAACGTTGAATCGCGACCAATGGATGCAACGTCACGTTGCCAAGTTTTGATTAGAGCGTACTTCTCGACGTTCAAAAAATTGCAGGAAGTCACGCCGCCGTTGCCGAATCACGAAAAAAATTTTTAACGCGGCGGAGGAACGAATCAACCATGCAATTGAAAGTTTTGGGGCTCAATCACACGACGGCTCCGATTGAAGTCCGCGAAAGATTTTCCGTCACCAAAGACGCCATACGTCGCGGGCTGGAGAATTTGGACGATTACGACGGCTTGAGCGAAGCGGTTATCCTGTCGACGTGCAATCGCAGTGAAATTTACGCGGTCACGGCTCGTGGCTGTGAAGGCAACGTTCAACAATTTCTGAACGATTTAATTGGCGGTGTCGACGAAAAATTTTTGTACGAATTCGACGACGAGGCTTGTGCGGAACATTTGTTTACGGTTGCGGCAGGTCTCGACTCGCTCGTTTTAGGCGAAGGACAAATTTTGTCGCAGGTCAAGGAAGCTTATTCGATTGCGAAGGCGGCTCAATCGACTGGAACAATCCTAAATACGCTGTTCAATCGGGCGATTGCGGCGGGCAAACGTGTTCGCACCGAAACTCGAATCGCTTACAACTCAGTTTCAGTCAGTTCGGCGGCGGTGGAGCTTGCTAATAAAAAACTCGGCGGTTTGACGGACAAATCAGCGTTAATCTTCGGCGCAGGCAAAATGGCTCATCTCACGGCTCAACATTTGTTATCGCACGGCGTGAAAAAAATTTTCGTCGCGAATCATCATCTCGAACGCGCTGTCGAAATGGCGGCTAAAATCGGCGGGCAAGCTATCGCGTGGGAAAATGCCTTCACGAGCGCGGCTCACGTCGACATAATCGTTACTTCGACCGGTGCGCCTCATTACGTCGTCAAACCGTGGCAAACTCAACAGCTCATGACGCGGCGGCAAGGTCGCGGAATTTTTTTTATCGATATTGCCGTTCCCCGCGACGTTGACCCTGAAGTCGGCAAGATTAAAGGCGTCACGCTCTACAACATTGACGATTTGGAATCGGTCGTTGAACAAAATTTGCAAGCTCGTCAGCGCGAGGCTGTCTTGGCAAAAAAAATCGTCGCGGAAGACGCGGCGGCTGTCATGGAACGTTTCAAGTATTTGAAATTCCAACCGTTGATGGCGAATTTGTCGGAGCGTGCTGAAGAGATTCGCGAACGTGAAATTCGACGTGTGGCGGGCAAATTATCCGAACTCACCGACGACGAACGCAAAATCCTTGACCGAATGACGCGCCGTATTGTCCGCAAGCTGTTGCGTCTGCCGATGATGAAGCTCAACGCCTCAGTCGGCACCGACAACGAAAATTTCTACGCGCAGGCAATGCGGGCATTGTTCACCGACGAGGAGGCGACGAACTTTGCGGAAAATTAGAATCGGGACGCGAGCAAGTCGATTGGCGTTGTGGCAAGCAGAATTCGTTTCAACCGAGTTAAAAAATTTTTTCCCCGAACTCGAAATCGAACTCGTCAAAATTCGCACGACGGGCGACAAAATCCTCGACGCACCACTTGCAAAAATCGGCGGCAAAGGTCTGTTCACCAAGGAGCTTGAAACGCAAATGGTAGCAGGCGCAATCGATTTGGCGGTTCACAGCTTGAAAGACGTTCCGACCGAATTGCCCGCGGGATTTCGTTTGGCGGCGATAACTCGACGCACTCAACCGTTCGACGCCTTCGTGAGCAACAAATTTTCGACGTTCGACGAATTGCCTACAGGCGCGATTGTCGGCACATCAAGCTTGCGGCGTGCGGCTCAAATTTTGGCATTGCGACCAGACCTCACGATAAAAAATCTGCGCGGCAACGTCGAAACTCGATTGCGAAAATTGGATGCGGGTGACTTCGACGCAATAATTTTGGCGGCGGCAGGATTGGAACGTCTCAACCACGCGTCACGAATCCGCGAACTTTTGACGGCGATAATCCCAGCGGCAGGTCAAGGCGCATTGGCAATCGAAATTCGTGACGGCGACAAAAAAATTTCCCCGTTCGTGCAACGTCTCAACGACAATCAAACCTGCGCGGCTGTCGCGATTGAACGGGAATTTCTGCGTGAAGTCGGCGGAAGTTGTCAAATCCCTGTCGGTGTTTTCGCGAACGTTGTCGGTGGGAAAATGGTTGTCCGCGCAGTTATCGCCTCGCCCGACGGAAAATTTGTTGTCCGCGACACGGTGACCGCTCCGCCCGAAAAAATTCATGAGCTCGGCAAAAATCTTGCACAGCGTCTGCTTGACGACGGCGGCAGAAAAATTTTAGACGAACTTATTTTTTCGGCGTGACGGCAAAAACTCTGGCGGGCAGTCCCGTTGCGCCAACAATGTTAATCCACGTGACAAAGACAATCGCGCCCGCAGGAGCGACTTTATCCAAATTCGTCAGCACTTCGACTTGAAGTTTGCCTTTCGAGAGCAGATAACGTTCACAAGCCAAATCGCCCGCTTTAGCTGCCTCTGCGGAAGCGTCGGTGTCTAAAGTCTCGTGACCGTTCGCGGCGGCGTTGCGGGTCTCGTAAATGTATTTCAGCGCGTCGAGACTCCAGCCAGGGAAATTTTCGCTACCATCGTCGGCAATGCCACTGATTGCGTTCATGTCGGGCCAATGTCGTGCCCAATCGCTGTACAGTGCGACAAACGCGCCGTCAGGAATTTCGCCGAATTTTTTTTCGTAAGCAATGATGTCCTCGGCTGTCGCGGCGTAATTAACGTCTTGAGCAACTTTCGCGCTGATGTCGACCACGCACAACGGATAAATCATGTTGCCCACGCCGTAAGAATCCGACAGCTTGCCGCCTTTGACGAAATGACCCGGGAAATCGATATGCGTGCCGAATTGACCCGGGAACTTGAACGTTTGAATCAGGCAGTCGAGCATCGGGTTGCCCCAATCAAAGCACGTCTTGCACAAATCGACGGAGCCCGCGGGAATTCCCGACCAATAAGGGCTGTCGTTGTCGAGCGGGTGCGTTAAGTCGACCAGCTCATAATCATCCGTGCGCAACTCGTTGAAAAAATCCCACAGCTTGTAAGTCATGCCAATCACCTCGTAAAAATTTTTTCGCGAGCATTTTACACTGTCGCCCGTCACAGCGTCAATTTTATGTTGGTTAACGGCGAAATTTACTTTTTTAACGAGGAGGAATAGCTTATGGCGACAATTGGATGTCGTTTTTGCGGCGAACGTCTTTATTACCATGGCGAACCTGAAGGCACTGTGACTGTTGAACATTATTTTTGCTCGTTAGATAAATGGCGCGAACTTGAGGCGGAAAATCTTCCTGCCGACGCCATAGAAATTGAGCATAAATATCCACTCATTACATCTTGGCGGTGCTGGCGTTGCGGTTCGTTTTCGTTTTTTTCGGACGGAATACACTTGTCGGGAGTTTACACACCAAAAGAGGAATTTTCGTCCGCACCAATGCAAGAGCCTTTTGAGTTCGGACATTTCTGGGACGATTTTCAATGGTTTGACATAACGGAAGATGATATTCACGCATCCGAAGTCCTTGCACGTTATCCGCAAACTCGTTGGCTCGCGAAAAACGATGATGAGCTACGAATTTACGAGGACGAAACTCGAACCCGTTGCGTTGCGCAGTTCAGACGGATTGAAGTTGTTAATCCTGTCACCGTCGCGACCATGACGCTTAAATCGTTCAAGAAAATGCTTGCAAATTGGGACGACATCGAATTTACTTATCACAAGGTCTACTATAACTTCATGCGCGAGGACAACGGTATCAATATTTATCGCGGACACGGCTATCAGAAAATCGTCTATCACGCCGCAACCACAGACGTTGAAGAAATCGTCAACGCTCAGATATTTCAAGACGGAAAATCTATCGCCGAAGTTCAAGCCGAAGTCGAGATGTAAAAATTTGTTAAAACTTCAGAAGCGAAAACCCTGCGCAAGTCTCGTCGCCTTTTGTTGCGGCAATGTAGACAGCGCAATTTTTTTTGTTTATAATCCGTGACATATAACCTGTAATTTTCTGACAGTTGGAGGAGGTCTTTTAATGAAAGGCGGCAACAAACCTGTTTACGTCATCGGGCACAGAAACCCCGACACCGACTCGATTTGCTCGGCTATCGGCTACGCGAACTTGAAACAAGCTCTCGGCGTCAATGCTGTTCCGGCTCGCTGTGGCAAAGTAAACAATGAAACCAAATACGCTCTCGAATATTTCAAGGTCGAACAGCCATTGCTTTTGACGGATTTGTATCCGCGCGTTAAAGACGTTGCGTTGGAATGCAAAACCGTCGTCCGTCAACATGACACGCTCCGTCATCTCGGCGAAGTCATGCGCAAAAGCGAATTGCAATCCGTGCCCGTCACCGACTCAAATGGCGACCTCGTTGGTATCGTCACCGTCAGCGATTTGGCAAAACGGTACTTCCTTGAACTCGGTCTTCAAAGTCTCGTTGACCTGCGCGTTCGTTATCGCGACATTCTTCAAGCGACGGACGCAAAAGTTTTGGTCAGCGGCAACGAAAACGACCTCATCGAAGGCAACATCATCATCGCGTCAGGCTCTGCCTTCTCGACGGTCAGTATCCTCAACAAAAAGGACATCGTCATCGTCGGCGACAGAAGCGCGGATACTCTGCTGAAATTCCTTGAATGCGGCGTTGCAACGCTCATCGTCACGCAGAACAGTCGCATTGACGCTGAAGTTTTGGAAGAGGCTCAAAGACGCAACGTCTTCGTGCTTCTTACACCTTACGACGCGTACACCGTCGGACGACTCATCAACCAGTGCGTTCCCATTCGCCGAATCATGCACGCTAATCCCGTCTGCTTCCGTCCAATGGATCTTTTGAGCGACATCAAAGGCGTCATGGACGAGCACCGCTATCGTAGTTATCCCGTCGTCGAAAACGGCAAGCTTGTCGGTTTGGTCAGCGCGGACGAAATCATGTTGCCCGAACGCGAAAAAGTTATCCTTGTCGACCACAACGAACGCGGTCAAGCTGTCGAAGGCATTGAGGACGCCAAAATTGTCGAAATCATCGATCACCACAGACTCGGCGGCGTTCAGACTTCCGAACCGATTTACATTCATCAAGAACCCGTCGGCTGTACCTGCACGATTGTCGCGAATATGTATTGGAGCAAAGACGTTGATATTCCGCCGTCAATCGCGGGCTTGCTGATGAGCGCGATTATCTCCGATACCGTTCTGTTCAAATCCCCGACTTGCACGCCGTACGATAAGAAAACTGCCGAACGTCTTGCCGACATCGCGGGCGTCAATCTCAAAGAATACGGCTTGGCTATGTTGAGCGCGGGCGCGGGTATCGGCGACAAAACTCCCGCCGAAATCGTCAAGAACGACCTCAAAGAATTCACTATCGGCGACTACAAAGTTATCGTATCTCAAATATCCGTCATGAACCCCAAGGAAATTCTCGACATGGAAGACCAGCTGATTGCCGTCATGAAGGAAAACATCGAGCGCGAAGGCTTTGACCTCCAACTTCTCATGGCAACCGACATCTTGGAAGAGACGACTTATCTGCTTTATACCGGTTCACCAAAGACGCTTATTGGCGAGGCATTCCATAAAGACGCCAGCGGAAACGTTGTTGTGCTACCTGGAACAATGAGCAGAAAAAAACAAGTAATCCCTCCCTTATCAGAAGCAGTAAAACGTATCAACGTTCAATAAATATTTTTTATGGCAAAAAATTTCCCCTCGACCGCACAGGTTGAGGGGTTTTTGTTTTCGTTAACATTGACAGAAAAAGCTCTACGCGCTAAACTTAAATTGTCTTAAACAAACTTAGCAAGACGCAGAGCAACTTTCGTTTCAAATTGTACACCGCTCACGTCTTGCTGTCAATCAGAAAGGCGGGAGCTTTTATGGAAGTCTACGGTGTAGTTTATCTCATCATTGACGGAACCAACGATAAAGAATACGTTGGGCAAACTACACGCTCGGTCGAAATTCGTTTTAAGGAACATGCGAATTACAACGATTCGTACATCAATCACGCTATTCGCGCTCACGGCGAGGACATGTTCGCAACAGCCATTTTGAAAGTCTGCATGAACAAAGAGGAACTCGATTTTTGGGAAAGGTATTTCATCCGTTCACGCAATACGATATATCCGAACGGCTACAATCTCACCGACGGCGGCGAAGGCGGCATACCTTGCGAAGAAGTTAGAAAAAGGATGTCAGTAGCACGCAAAGGTCATGAAGTTTCCGACGAAACTCGTGCCAAACTTTCGGAGGCACGCAGAGGCGAGAGAAATCCACGTTACGGCAAAAAGAATACACCCGAACATCAAGCCAAAATCGTCGCGTCGAACCTCGGCAAGAAACGTACGCCCGAAACTTGCAAAAACATTTCGGAAGCTCTCAAAGGCAAACCGTTCACAGTCGAACGTTGCGCGAACATCTCGGCGGCAAAACGCAAAGAAAGTCTTTATCCGAATTTGATGACTGAATTGGTCGAATACAATCTTTCTTATGCCGCTCTTGGAAAGCTGTTGAATTTGGCATCGTCAATCGTCTCACGTAAAATGCGCGGTCAAAAAAATTTCACGGCACGCGACAAAGAGAAGTTAGAAGAAATTTTCGGCAAGCCCGCTGAATATCTGCTTGAACGCGACGACTAACAGCACGTTCCAGTTACGTTGTACATTGCGGTTGATTTTATTCTACGTCGTTCGATTGAGCGGCGTTTTTTTGTAAGGAGCTTGATTTTGCGGCAGTACGACAACGCCACGAATAGAAGACAATAGCCGCGCTCTAAGTCAGAAATTTTTTAGCGGCGTCGAGAACCTGCGCGGGAGTCACGTGTTGCAGACAAAGCGGCTCGTCACAAGTTTTTTTCGTGCACGGACAACAATTTTCGCGGCTCGTCAAGGCGATTGCATTCGGGTTAATCGGGTGCCAACGGTCGGGGCTCGTGCAACCGTAAACCGTAATCATCTTGACGCCGGTCGTCGCGGCAATGTGCGTTGCGCCCGTGTCGACCGTGATAAACAAATCCGCGCGTCGAAAAAGTTCCGCCAAATCAGTCAGCGAAGTCTCGCCGCAAAAATTTTTCACGTCAAAGCCAATCGCGCCGATAACTTCGTCAGCGTAGGCTCGGTCGTTCGGTGCGCCGACGATAAAAAATGCCGCGTCGTAAAGATTGTTGAGTTCGCGAACAACTGCGGCGAAATTCTCTTTGCTCCACGTTTTCAGCGGAAAAGTTCCCTTGACACACAGCACGATTTTGAATTTTTTGTTCGGCAGACGATTCATCAGCTTGTCAGCGACGGGCGAAATTTTTTTCGGGAATTTGGGCGTCTCGTGACCGTCAATCTTGAAAAATTTGCGGACAATCTCTTGATAAGTCTCCGCCTGCAACGTTTTGTTGAGGTCGTGCGAAATCTCGATAACGTCGGTGTAAAGGAGCGTGACGCGGCTTTTGTTGTCGTCGAAAACTTTTGTCGGACAAACTCTGCGCGGGATTCTCGCCAAAAAAGTTATCAGCGCGGGACGAAGCTTGCGGTCAAAAGAAATTGCCAAGTCGAAATTGCGTTGGCGAATATCTTTGACAAGTTCGCGCATCTTGCCGAAAGAATTTTCCTTCGCGCGGTAATCGAGAACGATCACGTCGTCGACAACGGGATTGTCAATCACGGCGTCGGCAACAACGGGCTTGACGAGCATTGTGATTCGCGTGTCGGGGAAATTTTTTTTGATGAGCGCGAGTGCGGAAGTTGTCAGCACCACGTCACCGAGATTGACCAGCGCATTAACCAAAATATTTTTAAACATCATGATTTCCTTTGCAGAAAAAAATTTTAAGCGCGGCGACAAACTTTAAACAATCAACACGTTGCGGCGCGAACATTGGATGCAACGTCACGTTGCCACCACGTCGCCGAGATTGACCAGCGCATTAACCAAAATATTTTTAAACATCATGATTTCCTTTGCAGAAAAAAATTTTAAGCGCGGCGACAAACTTTAAACAATCAACACGTTGCGGCGCGAACATTGGATGCAACGTCACGTTGCCACCACGTCGCCGAGATTGACCAGCGCATT
>CAMUZG010000035.1 GCA_947165145.1 uncultured Selenomonadales bacterium | reverse complement strand
TTGGCTTCAGCTTCGACTTTCCCCCACCATTGCTTGATGCTGGCGAGCGTCGTCAGACGGAATGCGCTGTCTTTGTTCAGCGTCTGTTGAAGTTGCTGCAATCCCATCGTGATGGCCATGACGGATTGAAGCTTCGTCATAACCTTTTGCAGATTCTCATTCTCTCCGGCAAAGAGACTGACAGCACCTGTCGCCGCAGAGAGACCGCCCGACAAGCCGGATAGTCCGTTGATAACGCCAGCGATTTGCGCTTCATCGTTAGCAAGAGTCTTCGCTTGCTGTGCGACATCGCTTTGAATGTCAGTCAGACGACCGAGTTCGGCTCGCAATTCAGCGTAGCGACCTGTATTTTCGTCAACCTGTCTGCCCTCAATCTGCGCTTGGTTGACGAGATTCTGCATTTCCTCTTTGACCTCTTTGATGCGCTGACGGAGCGTCACATGCGCTTGCGCGTTTTCGTTCTGCTTTTTCTGATTGTCAGCCCATGCTTGCGCTGTCTCTACGACTTTCTGCTTCGAGCGTTCAAGCTCTTTATTCTCGTTCGCGAGAGCTGCGATTTCTTTGTCAATGGCTTGTATCGCGGCTTGTTTGTCTTTGGCAAGCGACGTGTTTCCGCTCGCGAGAGCGTCTTTCATTTCAGCTCCCAGCGTCTTGTATTGAGCATGCAGATTCTTGATTTCATTCTTGTTGAACTCTATGTTTTTGTCGATAGCGTTCAACGAGGTGGTGACTTTCTGCTGAATGTCGTTGAACGTGCTGTCCATCGAAGCCCCTGCGCTGGCAGTACCGTCAGAGAGACCTTGAATGCGCTTCAGCGTTTCTTCGATTGCTCCGTTGATTTGTTCGTTGTCGAAAACACCTTCAATATATAGTCCGTCGCCTGTGTTGTTCATGTTACATCATGCTGTTTATGTAGTTAGCCACATCTTCTGCGTTCTCTGTCGTCAGTTCGATGTCTGGCTCATCCTTGTCATTCTTAATGTCGTATTGTGGAGCGTCGAGCATCATCTTCTGCACCGTCGCCCACGCGATACCTTCTTTCAAATATTGATATGTCCACCCGAAATGTGAGCATATCGCGCCGCGTCGACCATACGGCGAGTTCAATCCTCTATTCGACTTGGCATCGTCGTTCGGTCGCTTTGTAACAATCGAATAGAGTTCGTAAAATCCCCAAGATTGCAAATCAGCTGAATGAGCTGCGCGAGACGGTAGAGCGACGACGGCTTCAGCTTGCGGATAAAGAGCTGCGTCAGCTCACGGAAACGCTCGATGTCGGGTCGGATAACCAATCTGCCGTCCTTTGTCAGCTGTGGAGCTTCGTATTCGCTCCCCATGACAGCATAGGCGACAATCTTTGCGCATTTTTCCACGTTCTTATGGACTTTCTGCATTCCGACGGACAAACTATCCGCAGACTGCATTTCAGCGTCGGTAATAGCGAAATTGATGCTTTCCGACGCTATGCGGTCGAGAGTTCCCAGCGTCGGCTCTGCGATGGTGAAACGCTGCTTGCGCGCCACTATCTCGCGACGCTTGAAGAAATAGAGCTTGCGCTTGATTTCGACTTCCTCGACTTCGATTTCAAAGCTGATTCCGGCATTGATTAGTCGATTGAGTTCGTTCTTCTCTTGATTCAGCTTTTCGAGCTGTTTCTGTTGTTCCTCTGTCATTGACTTTTGATTTGAGCGTTAAAAGATAGGGGTGCAACGTGCGTAATTCGTCGCACCCCTTGAAAGAGTGTCGGCTTACGCGCCATCCTGTGTGATAGGCACGGTCTGCGTCTTGCCGTCTGCGACAATCGTCAGCACGGTGGAACGTGCGTCGGTGTTCGGGTTGGCAGCAACCTTGACGGTGACGACCTTTCCGCTGTAGGTGACAGCGGTCACCCAGTCGCAACCCTCGGCGACGTGAGCAGAGGTGACGTTGCCTGTCGAAGACGCGGTCACGGTCTTGCCCGTAGAGTTGACTGCGTTGGTGAACGACAGCGAGGTAGGCGACACGGTCAGAGTGGTCTTCGGAGCTGCGTTGAACGGCTTGCCGCTCGTCACAGCGCACGGAGTGACGGTGAAGTCAACGAGGAAGATGCCCTCCGCGCTTGCGTCGTGGTTGATAACTGCTTCGATGTCGGCATTCGGGATGTCGAACACCATGCCCATTTCGCTCTCGACGTGGATAGCTTTGTTGGCGACGACTTCCGTGCCGTCATAGCCCCACTTGCCGTCGGTGACTGTGCCACCGATGTAGTCGGCGAGCATCTGCGGGTCGGCGTTCATCAGACTGAACACCAACACAGGAATCTTCTTCGACTTGCGACGCACTTCGGGAGCGGCCATGCCCTCCTCATAATGCTCTTTGACCTCGGCTTTCTCCTGACTGATTTTACAGGTGTTCTTGTAGGTCTTGCCGATTTTGGTCATGTTGCCAGGCATAATGCCGTTTTCGGCAGCTGTGCCAACGGTGATTTGGCTTAATCCTAAAGTAATCATATCTTTTAATTTTAATCTGTTTGAATGTTCCAGCGAACACGAATATTGACGCAGTGCTGATTGATTGACGGCTCGTCGAAGATGGTCTGCGATTCGCTCACGAACTTCAAGCCCTCGACGTATGCGGATTTCAGAGCCGACACGACATTTAGCGATAGCTTTTCCAGTCGCGTTGTGTCCTCGACAAGCATGTTCTTTCCGTTGATGTTCTGCGGCTTGTCCGCGACATAGATGTTGACATTCGTCGTCGCTTTCTGCGGCAGCTCGTCAAGCTCCAGCGCAATGACATTGACAACGATGTCTTCAGCTTTGCTGTCAACAGGACGAGTGTCATTCTTGTATATGCCGCCTTTGTTGCCAATGTTGGCAGCTGCAAGTACACGGTACATGATTGTATTGAGTTCAAATGCGTCTTTCATTCTGCGGCTTTGATGATTTGAGATTTCAGTTCTTCGAGCATTCTCGGCAATTCTCTTTCGACATATTGTTCTGCGGACGTTAGCACGTCTTTTCCGTTCTTCTCGACATAGCTTGCATAGCTCATTCCGGCGACTACAACAAGCGCGATTCCGTGCGTTTGCTCTCCGATGGTCTTGCAGAATTGTATTCCGCGTTGCGCTCCGTCGTAAACGTCACCTTCTTTCGCATTTCCTGCGTTCACTTGCTCGAATGTACTTTCAAGAATCGGCTCGCCGTCCTTGAATATCATATATCCGATAGATGAGCGCAAATTGCCTGTTTGGTCTTGCCAATTATTGACATGTTCGCCACGCGCTCTGATAATACACTCTTCACCTAACATTTGCAGACGTACAATCTGCATTTTTTCGGTGGCCTTGAGCATATCGTCAAAGCGTTTACGCATATCGTTCATGTCAACATTGCATTTCAAACCCATAGCCGATTGTGGAGCTGTCCTCTGTCGAATTTCAAGCATTCTCCCTCAACGCGAAGACTTGTCTGTGCCGCGTCGTCGAAGACAGCGACTTTCTGTCCGGCTGCGACTGACGCGCTGCCAGCTGGCAGCTGTATCAGCGACGCATAGACGATGAAAGTGCCGTCACCAACTTCGAGCTTCGAGCCTTTGCCGTTGGTTTCCTCTCTACACATGGAAATGAATGTGTACGATGCAGCATTCTCGCTGACGAAATCGCCGTCAGCGTTCTGCTTCGCGTCTTCAGATGCGACAGCATAGAGATAGTGGGGATATTGCTTTACCATTTGTTTGAACGGTCTTTGATTCGCGGTCTGTTGAAAAGCACGTTGTCAACGCCTAATTCGTTGCACATGGCATTGTAGAAGACTTTGACGGCTTCCATATTCCACGACAGAGAATAGCCGCCCTCAGTGACGTTCTGCATCGTCGCTTTCAGCACGACAGACATTCGACGGTACACGGCCATGTCACAGACACGCGCTTTGTCAGCCGTGTCGCACACGTCAGTCCCGACGATGCCAGCTTTCAGCATGATGATGTCGATGTCTGCATCAGCGACATTCAGTCCGTTCAGCGTTTGCGTCAGATATTCTTTGTTCGTCATTGTTTCCTTGATTGAGAGTTAGTCGGGGAGTTGTTACGCTCCCCGACGTTGATAGAGTACGTTAGTTGATGTTCCAAGAGGTATTGTTGACCTGCATCAGCATCGAGCGACCTGCGAGATTCCAAGCAGGGAACAGGTTTGCGATGCCCTCGGTGACTTCCTTGACGGGAGATTCCTCAGAATACTTCTTGATGAGAGTGTGACCGTGCATGACCTTTTCGGCGACGCTGCCAGCGCGTTTCTTCGCGTCGATGGGCGTTTTCCAGAACGTGTTGCCAAGAACTTCGCTCTCGGAGAACAGAATGACATTATTCTCGAATGGATTGCCGCTGGTTCGAGATCCGTCGGCAAGTTCGATAGTGATGTCCTGGTCGATGAGAACGAAATGCAGACCTTTGAAAAGCTCAGGCTTGCGGTTCATGTAGTCGTTGACGTTTGCGACGGTCGGAGTGTCGTTGACGTTAATGACGTTGGCGAGGACGCTGGCGCAACGCTTGATAGTCTCTTCCTGTGCAGCGAGAAGCTCAAAGGTTTCGGGCGTACAGAAAGCGACCTTGTAGTTTGCGCCCCAAGTGGCTTTACCATATTTCAGTACAGACGGAATGTCCTTGCTGAAAGGCTTGCCGGAAGTGCCGGAAGCGTAGCTGGTATTAACGCCAACTTTCTGATTGGAGCCCATCTGATAGTCAACGTCCTGTTTGGTGACGACGGCGGCGTTGTTCGAGTTGGTGAAAGACACCTTGCCGCAAGAGATTTGCTTCAGAGCAATCCACTCGGTACGGCTTGCGACACCTGTCCAAACAAACTCTGTATCGTTAGCCCAGAACTCGACGAGATTCTGAAGGTCGGCATCAGTCGAAGCCATAGCGACGGCGATGTCATATTCAGTCAGCTCGTCTTCGAGCATTTCGCGAGACACGGCAATCTTGGGGATATTGCCCTCGATGCGATTGATTGCTTCGCGCGTCTTACGCGGAATCGTCGAGCCGCGAGACACAACGTCGGCGGCGATGTGCAGACCTGCGATAGCTTCAAGCATCTTCCAAGTCAGCTTGTTGGTCTGCTTCAGAGGGAACAGACGAGGATAGTAGAAGTCGTTCAGATTGTAGTTCCGCACGACAGCTGCCATATCTTTCTCGTTCAGTCCACGCATTAAACTTTTCTGCATGTCTTTGTTGTGTTTTTAATGGTTAGACATAGACGACCGTCTTCAGAGCGGTCTTGATTGCGGAGGTCACGGCAGGGGCATTCGCTTCCTTGACGACAGCGATGCACCAAGCGTCAACAAAGAGATTCTTCCCGGCTTCAACGTCATAGTTGCTGCCAGCGATAACCGTCGGGGTGACAGCGAGCGTGGTCGCGCCGCTGTTGGCTTCAATCAGCACGTTGCCAGCCGTGAGAGCTGCGCCGAGCGTAGTTCCGACGGTGATAACGTCGTAAGCCGCATTGGTTTTGTTGATGCTGGAGATAGTCTGCGCGTTGGCAGTTCCGTTGCTGATTTTATCACCAGCAATGAAATGATGTCCTTTCGCGACCTTGATGGTGGTAGCGGTGTTGCTGGCGTTTTCAGTCACCACAGCGGTCTTCGTGACCTTGTAGAGACCATTGGAGCCTTTTCCGAGGGGAGTACCCTCTTTCAGAGCATTGCCGCCGAGATTGGAGGTGTCGATGCTGACACCGCCAGGAATGTCAGCGACGCGGTGAAGAATACACTTCACAACGCGGCTGTCCTTTTCCCTTTTAATTTCGAGCATTCCCATTGTTGCTTTTCTTTAATGTTAGACTTCATGTTAGAGTTTCTTGCCGTCGAACTGACCGCCGTCGCTCTTTTCCTGCGACTTAATGTAGCCAGCTACGGCAGACGATACGCCCTCTTCGTTCTTTTGCGAGAACATCGGCGCACCGTTGGAACGGAGTTCGGCATCTGCCTTACTCTGATTTGCAGCTGCGATGTCGCTCTCTGTTTCGGTGAGGTAGCTGTTGAAGTCCTCATCGTCCTTGAACGACATGCGGTTGAACGCTTTGAGCGTTTGAGCCTTGAAATTCTCATCCTTGCAGGCTGCGAGCTTTTCGTTCAGCGCGTTCAGACGGAGCGTTGCCACGTTGTTGGCGCGGAAAGAAGAAATCTCATCTTGGAGCGGTTTCACGGCTTCTGCTACAGCTGCTTTCAGCATAGCGGAAAAGTCTTTAGACTTCGATGGGTCGTCTTTGTCATCGTCGTTTTCGTCGTCTACGGGCTTCTCGACTTTCGACGTTTTGACAGGATTCTTCTTCTTGAAGTCTTCCACACGCGAGCTGGCTTCGCTCTGCATAGCTTTCGCGACTGCCAAAATCTCATTTGCGACCTTGTCAATTTCCGTTGCATCGGTGCAGTCGTCGGCGACGCGACCGCCAATAGCATTGATTACCGCGTCAAGATTACCGTCACTGATACCGCAGTTCTTGCACAAGGATTTTGCCTTTTCTTTGAGTGCTTTGTTCATTGTTTAATTGATTTTGAAATTCGGTTGCAAAGATAATGTATTATTATGAAACACGGTTTAAAAATCTATCGAAATTAAAGAAAAGATATTAACATAGTAAAATTTGCCGCGTTTTTTTACTATTTTTGCACCTCGAAACATAAATATATCATCTATGGAAAACAACGAAAGAGTGTCAAAAATGGCTGCGCGATACGATTTGCAGCCAGAATTTTGTCAAAAGCTGTTCGACAAATGCACGGACAAAAGCTATTTCGAGAGAGCTGTCAGAATGTTCGTTGACGGTCGTCTGAAATACAGCGACGCAACGTCTGAAGACATGCTCGACATTGCAGCCATCCGACAGGAAGTCGCACAGAACTTCCGCAAACTGCATAAAGAGCGCGTCGAAGCCATCAGAAAGCGGAAAGAGCTTGCGGAATACTATGAGAAATGCGAGCGTTACGCGCTCATCGTGAATAAGCGTCAGCCGAATGAGAGTTTGGAACTTGCCTATGTCGATAATGGCCGTCTCGTCGCTTTCGCTCACTTTGACAGTCAGAACAGAGGTATGATTGCCGCGAACAACAAGCTCGAATCATACAATTGGGAACGTCTTCACGACATTCTGTTGCGTCTGCGTAGTATCAACAAAGCATTCGTGCGCCAGCTGAAGCATCATTGCTACAATGAATCGTCAGAGACATTCAGATTCGATGAAAGAACCGTCAGAAACAAGTAGACGATGAAGAAGTGTTGCTATGTTGTGTTCTTAAAGAACAACGGACGGACAGAAGTGTTCCGCTCCGTTTCTGAAATGTTCAGTCAGATATGCCGACGCGACATAGGTATATCAAAACAGACATTCTACAACTACAATATCAAGCGACGCAAAATCTATGAGAATAAGGTCGTCAGAATCGAACTGAAAGAGCTAAAATGAGCTGATTTAAGGCGAGATATGAAAAAAATTTATCTCGCCTTTTCTCTGTTGTTCAGACGGTTGGGTTGTTTTATAACAAAACAGGTGAAATAAATTTGTTTCATTTCAAAAATTGTTCGTATCTTTGCAATCGAAAACAGCCGGATATGAGAACGATAGAGACAATAAAACGAATCAGAACAGAGCGGCAACTGACACAACAGCAAGTCGCAGATGCTGTCGGAATAGCACGTCAAGCGTATGTCCGCATTGAGAGCGGAAAACACTCGACCTCTATTGATATGATTGAGCGCATTGCAGACGCGCTGGGCTGCGAAATACAGATTATCAACAAACAAAATACAGAAACAAGATGTTAGGTGCAATTATTGGTGACATAGCTGGCTCGCGATTCGAGTTCAACAATTACCGTTCGACAGACTTCGAGCTGTTCGGTGACGGAGTTTCTTTCACAGACGACACGGTTATGACTGTAGCTGTCGCAGACGCTATTATGAGCGGACACTCATTTGAAGATACTCTGCAAGCATACGGTCAGTTGTTTCCGTCTCCGATGGGCGGATATGGCGGTCGTTTCGCTCAATGGCTTCACTCGATGAATCCACAACCGTATGACAGCTTCGGGAACGGAGCTGCAATGCGAGTGTCGCCGTGCGCTTTCCTCTCTCATGGAAAACGTGAACGTGCGCTTTCACTCGCGGCACAGAGCGCAATATGCACTCACAATCACCCCGAAGGCGTGAAAGGTGCGATGGCCGTCGCTGACACTATTATGATGGCTTTCGACAAGCTGCCAAAGCGAGAAATAAGAGAGCGTGTGTCGGAGTTGTACGGATATAATCTTAACTTCAGCTGTGACGACATTCGAGACACGAACACATTCAATGAGACGTGCCAGGTGACAGTACCGCAAGCGATAGTTGCTTTCCTCGACAGCCGGAGTTTCACGAATGCTGTCAAGCTGGCTGTGTCAATCGGCGGTGACAGCGACACTATCGCGTCAATGACAGGCGCGATGGCTGAAGCGTATTATGGAATCCCGAAAACAATCGCAAAGAGAGCAAAGTCCATGCTTCCGAGCGAGTTTAACGAGATATTAGATAGAATGTATAATCAAATAGAATAGCGTTATGGCACATAAAGCAAAAGAAGACGATTTCAAAGGCTTCTGTGGCGACCCTTACATGGAATGGTCGCCATTTAGCCATGATAGTATTTGTCGGAACTGCCGTTGTTTCGTTCCGTCGGAAACAGGAAAACCCAACGAAGAAACATGCTCTGAATTAGGTGTTGAGGGCTGGAGCTTGCATGATGTTACCGACGTTCAACTCAACAGAGAGTGCATTTTCTTCATGGAGAAGTGAATTAGTTGACAACTCGACAGCGAATAATCAGGTGTTCGTGTCCGGCTGTTGTTCCGATTGACGCTGAAACAAACTCCAGCTTTGTAGAACGCCCCATGACAATCTCACTCTCTGCGTAGTTGTCAGACATGTACATTGGTGTTTTTGGCGGCACTTCTATCTGCAATTTGACAGGATAGGATTTGAACACATTCTGAAGCTCATTTGTTGATGCGCTCAAATATGCAGGGTCAGCCGACATTGCATTGCTTTGTGATGGCATTTGCTTCTTTACAAGATTCAACATAGAAGTCTTTGTCGATGCCGTCGCCCATGTTCCCAAAATGTTCTGAAGCGCGTCCATTTTGACATATCTTGTCACCAATATCGGGAAAGGTAGAGAGAATTGAGATATTTTCTTATCAAGTAGATTTATAGTCTTTATGTCGTCGTCTGTCGCGCCGCTGGCTCTCAATCGAGCTTCAACAGCTTTGTCTATTTTGCCAACAATCTTCAATGTTCTGAAATCTTTGTTAATCAAGAATGAATTGCCAGTTTGGATATATCCAGCTGCACCCCACCTCATGCGACTTGCTCTGTGATTCCAGAGTTGCGAGCGTTCTGCTGAAGTTTCGATATTGTTATATGAATATATCTGTCTGTGTTGATTTCCCTGTAGATGAACGAATCCCTTATCTACAACAATCGGGTCAGATGTCGATGCTCCGACAGATTTCAGATAGTCTTCAAAGTCTTTTCGTGTCTCTGCATCTGATTTTGGCACAAATTGACCGCCATTCTGTTTCTTCAAAGCTCTCTGACGCCGTGCTTCGATTGCAGACGCTCTCTTTGCTATCTCGTCGGCTTTCTGTCGCAGAATATTGATGTCTGTAGCGTCATTGCTGAACAGAGAATCGAACTCGCTAACGAGAGCTTTTCCAGCTGTGCTTCGCGATGCGTTCAACAGACTAACTCTGTCTTTTATGCTCTCTTTGATGTCGAGCATATCAATTCTATGCTTGACAAGCTCCAATCTCTCACGATACGCATTGCGAGATATTTCCCATGTGGCATATTTTGTGCCTTTGGTTTCCATCCAGCTAATTTCATATTCAAGTTTTCGCTTGATAAATTCGAGCGATGGCTTCAAGTCGTTATTTTGTGTCCAGCGTGAGAATGTCTTTTCTATTGCCGCATGTGTCTGTTGCAGTTCTGCCAGCGTGAATTGTTTATGCCAATCGTGAACGTCGGGAATGAGGTCTGCGAGTGCTTTTTCCGCTGTCTGTTGCGCTTTAATCTGTGCGATGATGTTCAGTGTCGCTTGCTTCAGCTCCGCGATTTCTGACGGACGATAGAACGACTTTGAATTGACAACATCGAGAACGGCTTGCAGCTCCGCGCTGTCGATGTCTTTGAATTGCGATGCGATATTTATTGCATTGCTGGCGCGTTTTTGAGTTGTCTCTGCGTCTCTGATTGCTTTCTGACGCTCTGCGGCACGTTGTCTGATGTCGTCGATTTCCTGTTGTGTGCGAGCTGCATGACGCTTGCGAGCCATTTCGACAATGCTCTGTGCTTCGCTCATGGACAACAGCGGATTGTATTGTTCGACTTCCGGCTTCACTCCCTGCATGATGTCGCCAGCAGTGAAGTTGTCTCTGATGAAATACGGAGTGCTTTTAATGCTCATTTCCCCAGCTGCGACTTTCGCCGCCGTTTCCTCTGCCCATTGCGTGAAGTTGTCCGGCATCTTGACGACAGCATTCTTCGCTTGCTGATGTTGTGCAGTACCGCCACGGAGAGCGGCTTTCAAATCCGACAGCTCGTTGCTGTTGAACGTCTCTCTGTCGGCTATGATGGGCGTGACGTAGCATCTGCATTGCGGATGCCAGCCGATGAATCTGAAGTTCTTCGGGTAGCGTCCTGTCAGACGGTCGCAGAGCTTGCACTTGAACTGCGGTTCGTGGTTGCTTCGATGAATCTCGAATCCTACAACAAAGTCCAGCTGTTGCCAACACTGCCAATCGCTCTCACGATATGCCATGTTGATTTCAGAGCGCGTCAAACGCATGGCGTTCTTATAGCTGGAGCGATAAACGCCCTGTCCTGGGTGATAGTCCGACGGAGCTTCGTCAATCCAGCGCACACCGTCGGCAGTCTTCACCATGCGTTTCCACTTACGACCGTATATCGTTTGACCGCTCTCGTCAGTACCGACTTTGACGCGGAAACGACGGAAATACATGTCGGGGTCGCGTAGGTACTGACGCACCTCGCGAGACAGAACGTCCGCTGACGTGCCTTTGCCAAGTCCGAGGTCGATTCCGTCTTCAAGATTCTCTTTGTATTGAGCGACGTATTTCCAAACGCGCTGTGAGAGGTCGAGACCTCCGACCTTACGTTCTTGGAATGCCTGAAGAGCGTCGAGCCGTCTATCTTGGAACTGACGCAGATGTTCTTTCGACAGCTTCGACGTGTCCATGATGGAATCCAGCCAAGCATCGTTTTTCTTGCACGACGACAGCCATTCTTCACGGCTTCCGCGCTCAATCACTCCGACGACGCGCGTCGCGAGCTGGAGCGTTATCTTTTCCATTTCCGCTTTCGCTTGCGGATAGTCATTCCATGAAAAAGGCTTGTTAGGGTCGAATGTTCCGACCTGTTTCATTCGCATGATGTCGCGCGTCGCGCTGTCAAAAAGAGCTTGAACGGCTCGCGCGTATGCTTCCGTCTTTGCGTAGTGTTTCAAGTCAAACGACTGAACGCTGAATTTCGATGCTGCCACGTTTTTTTGTGTTTTTGCTGTCAGTTATCCATGCGGGCCGAGAAAACGCACCACGGAGCGAATTTTGCAGCGTGGCGCGTCTCTCTGTCGCGATTGTTATGCGTCAAGTGTCGGCTCACCGAATGCGAATGTGTTTCGCGCGTTGGTTTCCGACGTAATCTTTTCAAGTGTCTTTTCGGGGTCGCTCGACAATCCGACTTTCTCGATGCTCTCTTCCTGGCTCACAACAGGCTGGTTGCCGTTAGCAATCATCCAATATTCGAGGTCAGCGCGGTCGTCGTTAATCATGTACGGAATAATCTCCGGCTCGATTTCGATGCTTTCACATGCTTTCTCCAGCTTGGGATTGAACTTCGCTATGTAGGCGAGAATGATGTTCACGCGACGCTGGAGATATTCGTCGAAGATTTCGCGCTTGTCCTGCACCTTCAAATGAGCGTCCATGAACAACAGCTTCAGAGCAACGCCGGACAGATTCAGACCTTTCACGCTGTCAAAGCTGATGTCGGGTGTCTGCGTCAGCGTATAGATAAGCTTCAGCAACGTCTCGATTTCCAGCTTGACGCTTTCGGGAGCGTTCTGCCACGACACATATTCCATCGTTGCACCTTCTTCGCCCTCAATGACCGTGCCGCTGTCGCCTTTCTTGCCGAAAGACTTGATTTCACCTGTCGTGAATATCTTGGGAGCTGCGTGATAGTCGTTAGTGTCGGCGAAGTTCGACAACAGCGTTTCGAGACGGTCAACGAGCTTGTCAATGACTTTCGTCTCGAACTCGTCTTGATGGCCGTAAACAATCGGAATCTTCGGGATTGCATTGCCTTTCGGATAGCCATCTACCAGCTCGAAGCCGTTACCTCCGTGAATCCACAGATAATGTTCCGTGGCTGTGTAGGTCTCGAAGTAGTTCTTTTCCGTCATGTCCGACGATTCCGTGCGACGGCTGAACTCACGGCTGAAAGCTACCATGTCACCTGTTTCGTCGAAGAACGGATAGAGCTTGTCGCCATTCGACGGCGAGAAGATAGCGCACTTCAGCTTGTTCTTTGTCGGGAATCCGTAGCGGTTATGCGTCGTCTCGCTCTCGTCAACATACCAATATTCGGCGACTTCCTTATAGCCGAATACGTTGCGACCGATTTTGCGATTGAGCGACGATGATTTCACGTCGTACAAGATGCGATTCAGAGCCGTCATAACAGCTTTCTCGCTGTCGTCAGCTGGAGTGCAGTTGTAGCGCGGTGGATTGCCGAAAGTGAACGACACGGCTCGCTTGATAATGAGTTGCTGTATTGCGACTGCGACGCGGTTGACTTTCTCGATGCGCGTCCGTTTGCCGTTCCTGTTCGTTTCCGTCTCGCCTGTGACGTTCAGAGTGTGTTCGTCGATGTCGGAGCTGTCACCGTCGCCGGAATCAACTAAAACGAGCTTGTCTTTGCGGATTGTTACGTCGTTGACTGCATGATTCTCGATGAAAAGAGACTTTTCCGCTTCAGCCACGTCGGGCATTGGAATGTAGCGATGTTTGCGCAGCTCGTCAATAACTTGCTGTGTCTCGCCGTTTTTCTCTGTGATGAGTTTTTGAACTGTGAATTTTGCCATGTTATTGAAATTTTATTGTGAATATCCGAATATGCCAGCAACATCTACCTTGCTGTTTTTGCTTCTGCGCTCGATAGTGCCTGTCAGAGCGTCGGGAGCGTCGTCGTGTTCGTTGCTTCCAGCTTTGAGATAGCCTGTCAGAGCTTTGTAGAAATCGGGGAAAAGACGCTCCCAGCCTTCGGGCATGTAGGTCAGATTCTGAACTTCCGCGCTGTGACTGAAGATGCGCACCAGCTTGTTATCTTGCTGATGAAACCACTTGAATTTAGTCTTTGCGTTGCCCATCATGCGGCATTGCTTCTCGACATTGCGAGCGAATCCACGACCGCCGTTGTTGCTCTCGACAACACATTCTTCAATGCCGTGCTTCGACAGCATTTCAGCGAGCTTCGGCTCTGTGTATTCCATAGCTCGCTGTGTATATAGCACGTCGATAATGAAGTTGCCGATTTCAGTCTCATAGTAGAGAATGGCGCACAGATAGTCGCTTCCTGTGTCTGCCGTATCGACGTAGGCTTTGAGTTTTCTGCGTAGCGTAGCCGGAAGAACAGCGTATGTGCGAAATGCGCTGTACATTAAGCCCTCGACAGGTTGCGGATTCTGTTGATAGAGCGAGCCGAACACTTGCGGATTGCGTTCTCTGATTTCTTTGAGCTTGTGGAGCGAGTGACGTTCCGGCCACAGCGGCTCACCTTCCTCGCGAGGGTCGTAGTCCGTCGGCGTTCCCTCTTTGATGGCTGGGAACGTACAGACGACCCATCCGTCGGGATTCGTCAGCTCGTTGTATTCGCCTTGCTGACGGAGAAGCGTTCCGGCAAGGTCGTCTTCGTGCCAGCGAGTGAACACGATAAGCTGTTGGCTGTCGTTATGCAGTCGCGTTTCTGCGACGGTATCATACCAGTCGCGGATTGCTTCACGGAAAACAGGCGACCATGCCGTCTTTGCGTCTTTATAGATGTCGTCCATGATAAGCACGTCAACAGGGTCGCCTGTCAACGCTCCACCAACGCCCACGGTCTTGAAGCCGCCGCGATGTCCTACAACTTCGCATTCGTCGGCATTGCGCAACCAGGAGCCGGCGACGGTGGCGATGTTCTTCGAGTTCAGCTTTGTGTCGGGGAAGATTCGCTTGTATTCCGCATTGTCGATAATGCGCTGAATTTCTCTGTTGAACTTGCGAGCTTTCGGAGCGTTGTAGCTGACAACTGCTTCTTTGATGTCGGGATTCCGACCTAACATGAACGCTGGCAGTCGTCGCGTACTGCCCTCTGATTTGCCGTGCTGTGGCGGCATGAACACCATGAGCTTTTTGATTTCACCGTGTGCGAAATCAGTCAGAATGCCATAGTATTGATGATGAAACGGAGCGGGCTTGAACGTCGGCATAGTGGCATAGGTGAACGAAAGAAGCTGTTCTCGGCTATCTCGCCGCAACAGCTCTTCACGCAGCTCTATTTCCTGTATTATGTCCGCTCGCGCCATTTACTTGAATCCTATCGGTGTTATGTGTTCCGTTTTGCGTCTGATTTCATCCAGCTTGGCTTGCAGTTCTTCGTCCGACATTTCCGACTTGATGTCCTTGCCGTTGGTCGTCACGTCGTTATGCTCCGCGATGTTGTTCAGTCGAGCTGTCAGATTTGAATTGTAGAGACCGACCATTGCGCCCTCGACCTGTTGCGATGATATGATGTTCTCGATGCGCTCGCACATTTCGGGAAAGCCTTTCTTATTCTTGTAGTTGTCTTTGAACGTGTGCCACTTCGGTATGCAAGCGAAAGCGCACAATCCATAGAGCGTGTAGGGTCGCGGACAGACTTCATCCATCTTCCCGACTTTCCGTTCAGCTCCGTTCTTCTCGCTGTTCTTGCTTGACGATGATGTCTTCTTTCCGACAGCTATCGGATTGTTGTCGCATTCCTCGAAATACTGCAAAGCGACCTCCCAAAGTTCATCCGGCTTCTTGAATCTTGGAGGTCTCCCTGCTTTGCTGAATCGTGTAAATGTCTCATTCATCGTTGCTGTGTCCTTTCTTGTATGATTCCCTGTCGGGCTTCACCCATCCGGCTTCTTTCGGATATGGCTTGCGCAACGGCTCGACCTTGCGCTTCATCTGCTTGTCGAATGGATAGAGATATTTGCGCTTGCCTTTCGTGATATATTTCGTCGCGTTGGGGTCGTAATACTTCCTGATGAACTGCTCGCGAGTTAGTCCATTCAGCCCCCCCCCTCTGCTTTACCCAGCCGCTGATGATGCGTCCGTGTCTGCGTTTGCCGTTGACAATCCAGCTCGAATCCTGTTGATTCTCCATCGACGTGCCGACATATATCCAATTCGTGGCTTGATAGATAGTTCCGAGGTGATTTTGGTCGCAATCAGCATAGCTGACGACCATACGACAGAGCGGACAATCCTTTCGGAGCTGTTTCAGACACATGGCGACAGCTTGCGACGTGCTTTCCTGTTTTCCGTTCAGAGCGACGCGGACAAGTTCAAGAATCTGCCCCTGCAGTAATCCGTATTCGCTCCCGATTCTGTCGTTAGCACCGCGAGCGAACAGAATCACTCCGCACCATTCGTCGCTGTCGTTATAGACGTTGTATGCCACCGTGTTGACAGGAACGGCTTTCGCGTAGTGATAATGCAGACACGCATATCTGACAGCTTCGTTTGTCGCTGGTGTCAGTCTCATAGCTCCCCTCCGCTGACAGATATTGTACAGCCGTATTGCTGCGACAGCTCGTCTGTGTACATCTTGATGAACGATTGCAGCTTGTCGTCGGACGGGAACGTCAGCTTGGCGACAAAAGCATTGTTCTTGCGCTGGCCGTCGGGATTCTCCGGCGGCTCGTCTCCGTCGCCGTTGTCGCCATTGTCGGGAATGTTCAAGTCAACGCCCCAATCGTGAGGGTCGAAGTCAAGCTCATCCGACATTTCGGCGAGCATCTTCTCATCCCATGCCAAGTTAGCTTTTCCGACAGCGTTGTCAGCGAGAGCCATTTCGCGACCTTGCTGTGTGTCGAGGTCGATGTCCGTGCGCTTGACAGCGACGAGCTTCGTGCCGTCCGTCTCGACGATAATCACGTCATTGATGTCGATAGCTCCAGCTGTCTCTGAAGCCTTGTTGCCGCCTATCAGTCTGTTGTTCTTATCCAACAGGACAGAGCGTCCGGCTCCGAACTTCCTCATGCTGTCTTCGAGTAGTTTTTGGCCGTACTCTGTGCCTTTGTTGAAGTTCTTGTTGTCGGGAATCAAGTCGCAGATTTTCGCTTCATAGACTTGAATTTCATTGTCGTTTGATGTCTTCTTTTTTGCCATGTCTCTAATTTTAATCAATTTGCAAAGATACTGTTTTATTATAAAACACGCATGAATAAGATATTAACACGGATTTTCAGCGCGTCATGATCGGGAAATTGCCGCCGAGCGGAAAGTTCGCATAGCACCAGGCAATGAGACAAGCGTCGCGCATTTCTTGATTCGTGCGACCGAATATTCCGCACATCTGTTGCAGCTCTTCAGCTGTGATTTTGCCGTCCTTTCCTCGCCACATCTTTTTGAGTGGGTGCATTTCGATTGCTGTGATGCTGTGATGCTTGCACATCTGAAGAATGAGCTTCCCGACTTCGTGATTCTCTCCGACCTTGCGAGATATAGCGTCGCCAGCTCTGCCGTAGTGAGCATGATAGTTCGCTTTCTGCACCAGCCATGATGCTTCGACGACGACTATCAGAGAGAGATTCTTCTCTTTCGCTTCGTCGCGTTTCGCGATTAAGAGGTCAATCAGATTTGGGAAGTCGTATGCTGATGTTTCCATGCAGCGCGACGCTGTGTTGAGCAATGCAACGCCGCTTTTGTCAACGTCGGGGTCGATGCCAATGATAATGTCGTGAATCATAGTTCGTCAGTGTTTAAGATGTTCTGTCTGTCTATCTGTTCCGCAATCTGTTCGCTCCAGCGTTTATATTTCGCGTTGTGCGAAAGCTCGATGTCATGCTGACGCAGTATGTATACGACCGACGAATGGTCGCGGTTGATGGCCGTTCCGATTCTCTGCAATGAATATTTGCATTGACGCAGTACCACGGCCGTCAGCATTCGGGCAAAGAATAGCTTTTGACTGCGTGATTTCGACGTTATCTGCTCTTCGCTGATGTTCAGCGTGTCGGCGACTATCTTCTTGACCTCGCTGACAAGCGCGTTGCGTCGCTCGCTCTCATAGAGGATTATCATTCCGAGCTGTTGAGCGTTGTGATGCTCCAGCCGTGCGCCTTTCGACAACTCCCAGCCGTCGAGCATGAAGATAGCGTCGCACGTCATTAACTCTTTGAGGTCGTTCCTCATGTATTGCTCCCATGTGTCGAACCTACCTTGCGTTGACATTGGATTGAAGACTGCATCGAAGCCGATTGACAGCAAGAATTGCTCCGCTTCGTCGAACACGCTCCGGCAGAGATTCTGATTGAGACCGCTAATGCGTCCACTTACATAGATTTTCATGTCTGTATGTGCTTGATTTTTTTGTGTTTCTATAGTGAGCGTCTTAAATCGACACTTCGAGGGGTCGCCGCATCGTCTCGACGCTCACCGTTAATTATCATTATTGGCTGATTGCCATGTGTTTGCGAACATGCTCTATCCAGCTCCGCTCTTCGTAGCCTATGGCATTGAGTACACGCATAATCTGTTCGTCGGAGAGCGATTCTGTGTCAATCCGAGCGATTAGCTGTGTGACTTGTGTCAAAATGCTGATGATTTTGCCGCTGACATGAACGTCGGATTCGAGACTTGAAACCATGTCTTCGAGCTGATAGATTTCGTTCAGAACGCTCTCTTTTGTCAGAGGGCTATTGTCGTGTAGATTCATTGTGTTTACGATTCTTGATTGTACAATAACAAGTCTCTCCCTGCGCCGTTTTGCTTCGCGTTCTCTGCAATCATCAAGTTCATTCTGTATATCTTTGCCCAATATCTGATTGAGATTAGACGCGAGATTTTGACGACTTCTTCGAGAAAGAGCTTCCGACCTTTGCCTGTGTACGGACATTGATAGTTTTTCTTAATTGAGCCGTGTTCATCGTACCACAGAATTGCAGGATACCAGCGACGATAATCGTTGTACATCTTTCTGCATTTGTCGCCGATTTCCTTTTGCTGAAAGAACTGCATTGCCTTTTCCTCAATGCTCGCCGGCAGAGCATACCACAATTCGCGAACTCTCTCGTCATTGTGCATTTCCGCTTTCTTGAAATCGGCTTTGAGGTCAGAGAAGCTACGCTTGATTTCGACTTCCGTCATGTAGTGAGACTTGTTTATGATAACAAGGTCGGCTTCGTAGTTCAGCATTCCCCATGACAGATTAGGGATTATAATGTCCGTGCGAAAATTCGCAATGGCGTTACAGACGTTCCATTGAATTTCTTCGACCGTCAGATTGGTGTCAAGTGTTTTGCTCATGTGAATCTCCTTTCTCCAGCGATTTCATTTATTTCTTGTTCGCACTTCTCCGATAGATTTCTTGCTATAATCCCGGCTTTCGTTTGATAGCACCTCATTTTCTGAATGATAATGCGCATCATTGGGCTTGGTTGACATATTCCTGTCAATGTTATAGGCTCATTGAGGAAATTCCGTATTGGCAAACCGAGTTCTCTATCAATGTGCGATATAGATTCCACTCCATCGAGTTTTAGCCATTCGTTGCTGTCTTTCATAATACTATCTCTTTATCAATTTCACATAGCCGCAAAGCGTGTTGAAGTTCGTGGACGTATACAATATTTACTGCCTTAATAGAGATTCGCAGCCAATAGTTATCCAAATAATTGTTTTGGTTACTTGGATTATCTAATCCGAAATTCTCTCCTTTCAAGATGTAACTATTTCCAAATCGTGCAAACCCATTCTTCTCCAGTATCTCAGCCGTCAGCGGTATAGGCTCAAAGTCGTTTTCATCATCCGACCAAAAGTCACGGAACTTGCTGTCAGGTCTTGGGTCATAAACTTTGATTGCGCCGTCATCGTCACACAGACCTTCGACTTGTACAGGTTTGCCATTTAAGCCGTTAGCCCAATCTGCGGCTTCTGAAAACTTTATCCAATCGCCAATCATAAGTTCTTGTGATGTCATTGTTCACCTCCTTTC
>CAMUZG010000034.1 GCA_947165145.1 uncultured Selenomonadales bacterium | reverse complement strand
TGTCGGGTTGAACGCCGATTTCGACGCCCGCGAGTTTGCCGACGAAACCTGCCCAACCGCCCGCCGCATTGACAGCAATATCGCAGGCAATCTCATAAGTTTCGCCCGTGAACTGATTGCGGACTTTGACGCCGCGCAGTTCGCCGTTAACGCTGTCGAAGCCGACAACCTCCGTGTAAGTTTTGAGTTCGCCGCCGTAACGTTTCGACGAATCAATCAGTTGCCACGCCATGCGGAAACCGTCGACAGCCGCATCGGGGACAAGATACGCGCTTTTGACATGTTTGCGTGAAAGTCGCGGTTCAAGACGAAAAGCCTCGTCCAAAGTGATTGGTGTCGCCTCAATGCCGCTATCAGCACAGCCTTTGACCCAAGCTTCTTCGTAAGCCTCGTCGTCGATGTCCAAGCGCGTGAACATTCCGCCGCACGGTTCGACGCAACTTTTGCCGATTTTGCGCATGATTTGATTCTCGATGATACATTCTTTGGCGGCTCCTTGGTCTTTGACGGCATAACGTCCGCCGCTGTGAAGAAGTCCGTGGTAACGGGAACTTGCGCCGTTAACCAAGTCATTTTTCTCGACGAGCAGAGCTTTGACACCGCGCATGGACAAATCACGCAGAATGCCCAAGCCGGTTGCTCCGCCGCCGATGACAACGACCGTAGCTTTTTCCATAACGCTCACCTTCGCTAAAAAACTCTTGAAAATTTTATGTAAAAGTTTATCGCAGAAAGGTTTTTTGGTCAACCACGCGCTGAAATTTTTTATACGACGACACAAAAAAAATCCCCCGCCCGTGCGAGCGAAGGACATTTAGTCTGTTGACGACCATTGGGTCAAGCGTCACGCTTGCGCCACGTGATGATTCCGATAAGCCAACCGATTAGGATGCCGAGCGCGATTTTGCAGTCTCCGAAGTGATAAGCCAGTGCCTCAACGGGAATCAGAATCAGCAGACAAATCAGCGGCGTAGCGTGCTTGGCGAAAAATTTTCTGTAGTTGTAAGCGCGAATGGCTGACCAGTTTTTGCAAAGGTAGACGCCAATGCACCAGCCGATAACCGAGCCGATGAAGCCAGGAATTCCGTTGAGGTAGGAGCTGACCACACCGAACGGGATATACCACAGAATCAGAAATTGCGTGACGGTGAGCCGGTTAAAAAATTTTTTCATGAATTGCGCCTCCTTTGAAGTTGACGTCTCATCAAAAACGTTAAGCCTTACGTTAAGCTTTTTTAAAAAATCTCAGCAGCTTGTAAGCACCCAATGGCGTGTACTTGAACGCAAGCGGCGTCGTGAAAATCGTCAGTAGCCAATAGCCCGCGCCCGTGAAAATTATCGCGAACAACGTGAAAATTATTCCGTTGAGCTTGATTCCGACAATCGGGGCGTAGAAGTGCGCGACACCTAACGATACCGCTAACGACGTTGCAAACAATGCCGACCAAAAAATTCTTTTGCCCGCCTCGTCAGCCGCGTCGACTTTGAAAACGAATCTTGCCGCCAAAAACCAGCCGAGTGCACATAAACCGTTGAGCAAGCCCGCCGCTCTCGTCAGCGCAAAATATTTTTCCAGCCACCGCGAATAATTCATGTTGTCCGACGCCGACGCGAGCTTATGTCCCGCCGCGAACGAGCCAATGTAATACGCTAAGGCAATGCAACCGACCGTAACTGCCGCGATTAAAAAAATTTTTACAACCGTCCGTGTCTTACGATTCATCAATCCGTCTCCTCAAGCTTTCGCAAAAATTCTTCCGAGAAAATATTTCCGTAATCCGAACGCACCAAATCGACGAACCGCAACCAATATTTTTTCGCGCGCTTGAGGGCAAAGTAATCGAAGTAATACGGCAGGGGAACGAACGTTGCAATGCCGATGTTGTCAATGATTCGGACACAGCGTTCAGTCGGCGAAGTCCGTTGCACGAGATAATTATCGGGGTCGACGCCCGCCAGTAAAAATTTTTCGTCGAAGTAAGTTTTCTTGAAGTCAAGCAGAAGTTTTTCAGTCGCGGGTAAAAGATTTTTATCGGCAACCGTGTCGTCAAGAACGTTGAGCATTGTTTGACAAACCTTGCCGTCAAAATCAAGGACGCGTTCAAAAAGATAGCCCGTGCCCTTCGACGTTTCGACTTCGCCAAAAAATTTCGTCAAGAGCGTCATTGAATCTGCGCGGTCGCCCAAAGCCTTGCGATAGCGTGACTCTTTGACAAAGTCGGGGTCGTCAGCTGTATGCAAGATTTTCACGCACAAATTTTTATCGGTCGGGTGCGCGTAAACCGTTTTGTGATTTCCCACGCCCAAATACAAATCGTCGGTCAAAATAATTTTGTCGCTCATCAATCGTACCTCGTCTTCGGAGCCGCGTCGCGTGTCGGCTCATTTAAAGTTTCGTCAATGTCGGGAATGTTGCGTCGCTCAATGCGGATGTCTTCGCGTCTGCTGTCAGTCGAATCAGTTCGCGTATCGTCGTAACGTCTGCTATTAGTTGAATCAGTCCGTGAATCGTCGTAACGGCGGCTGTCAGTGGAATCGGTGCGTGAATCGTCATAACGTCTGCTGTCAGTGGAATCGGTGCGTGAATCGTCATAACGTCTGCTGTCAGTGGAATCGGTGCGTGTATCGTCGTAACGTCGGCTTTCAACCGAATCACTGCGTGAACTGTCGTAGAGTCGGTCGTCATTTGAATCAGTGCGTGAATCGTCGTAGTTTCTGATGTCAACCGAATCACTGCGCGTGTCGGAATGTCGCCCTTCACTATAGCTAGAGCGTTCGTCGATTGTACTTCTGCGTTCGATTGTGCGACGACGGTCGCGGCTTTCACGAACGGGCTTACCGATACGGTCTTGACCTTCGGGAACGTCTCTTGCGCCTGAAGGAATTGATTCTTTGTATTCGCGGGCGTCACGTTCAAAACGTTCACGCAGATACGGATCGATGGTAATTCCCAACGCGTTCGCAACGGACATTCTTAACAGTTCAACGTCGGGAATCCAATAGCTTATGTCGTCGATGTAAAGCGGATAACCTGGCACCATGTCAGTTTCCAAACCGTTCTGCGCGGCGGCTTTGAGAGCACCGGCGAGTTCAAGCAGTTGACGCAGGGACATATCGGTTTCAACGGCGTCAATGACTTCGCGGACAATTTTCGGAATGCGCGGGACAATTTCGGGCGAAGTGACTTTATCCATGCACGCCGACATAAAAGCTTGCTGACGTTTGACGCGCCCGATGTCGCCTTCCGAGTCGCGATAACGTACATAAGTCACAGCGGTCTTGCCATCCATGTGCTGTTGACCGGGATAAAGGTCGATGACGAGCCCGCCGTCGTCGTCCCAAGGATCTTCGTAGAACATGCGCTTTTCAACGTCGATGTCCACGCCGCCGATTGCGTCAATGATTTTAACAAAGCTGCTCGTGTCGATTGTGATGTAGTGGTCGATGTCGATGCCGAGGAAATTTTCCACAGTTGATTCAGTGAGCGCGACGCCGCCATAAGCAAACGCCGCATTGATTTTATCGTAACCGAGTCCGCGAATTTTTACACGAGTATCACGCGGCACGGAAAGTAGAGTAGCTTGATCAAGCCGCGGGTCGACAGTAGCAATCATCAGCGTGTCCGAGCGTCCAACGTCGTCTTTGCGCTTATCAACGCCCATAATCAAAACTATCGACTTGTCCGTTGCTTTGATGAGTTCTTCGCTTGTGTCGCTACCGATGATGCGGCGCACGGGGTCTTTCGGGTCAAACACGCTTGACGAAGCAAACATTGCGCCCGCGACTGCCGAGCCGACGAGACACATTAACAGGAAGAGCACCGTAAAAATATTACGTTGCGGTTTCTTCTTGGGAGTTTGCGGCGTCTCATTGCTGTCCAAGGCAACACCTTCTTCAAAAATTTTTCATCAGATTTTATCACGCAGAAATTTTCGGCGCAATAAGAAATTATCGTTCGTCGCGAATCGTCAACAGGATTTTCGCCGCCCGCGTCAAAAATTAACAATCGATTTTCAAGTTTCAAAGCGTATCGTATTAAGGAGGTCTTCTAAATGAAAGTTTTGCTTATCAACGGTTCGCCGCACGCCAACGGCAACACAAGTATCGCGCTCAACGAGATGATTAAAATTTTCAAAGCTGACGGCGTCGAGACAAATCTTGTCCACGTCGGCGGCAAAGACATTCGCGGCTGCACTGCTTGCGGAAATTGTTTCGGTCTCGATCGCTGCGTCTTCGATGATGTTGTTAACGAAGTCGCGCCGCTGTTCAAGGAAGCTGACGGTTTGGTCGTCGGCACGCCCGTTTACTACAGCTCGCCCAACGGCACAATTATGACTTTCCTCGACAGACTTTTCTACAGCACGCACTTTCCAAAGACAATGAAAGTCGGCGCAGGTGTCGTCGTGTGTCGTCGCGGCGGAGCTACTGCCTCGTTCGACGTGCTCAACAAATATTTCGCGATGAGCGGCATGCCCATTGCCACCAGCCAATATTGGAACATGGTTTACGGTCTCAAAGAAGGCGAGGCTTCCAAAGACGCTGAAGGCTTGCAGACGATGCGTTTCCTTGCTCAAAACATGACGTTCCTTATGAAGTCTATCGCGCTCGGCAAAGAAAAATTCGGTATCCCAAATAGAGAAGATTGGATTGCGACGAACTTCATCAGATGAAAATTTATCGCCCGACTTACGTCACGCGGTTCAAATGCAACGGTCAAGCTTGCGGCTCGCGATGTTGTCGCGATTGGCGAATTGCCGTTGATGTTGAGACGCGTAAAAAATTTTTGAATTTGCCCGCCGATGACCGAAATGATTTTTTCCGCCATGTTGTCGACTTCGACGCCGCGCAGTTTATTCAAATGACGGGGTCGGGCGATTGTCCTTTTCTCGACGAAAATTTTCTGTGCCGACTCCAGCTCAAATACGGCGAAGATTTTTTAACGGCAGTCTGCCAAAGTTTCCCGCGAGTGACGTACAAGCTCGACGACGAAATTTTTCTGCAGGCAATGACGTTGACGTGTCCCGTCGCGGCAATCGAAATTCTCCTGCGCCCGATTGAAATTGAAATCGCCGATGAATTGCAATCGCGCATGGTCTTCGACTTCACGACGAAACTTTCAATGCCCGCCGACGAATTCTTGAGCACGCAACGGGCGGCGATAAAAATTCTGCAACGACGAGATTTGTCACTGAACGCGCGATTGAAATTGCTTTGCGAATACTTCGGCGAAATTTCCGAACCTGTCGATTTCGACGCCGAGAGCAACGCGTCAGCTTTGGTTGAAATTTTCGGCGAGATGTACGACGCGAATTTGACCGTCAGCAAAAAAAATCAGCTCGTCGAAATGTATCTTGCTCATCGCGAAAAAATTTTGCCGCGTCTGTACGAAAACTTTGCGACTATCTTGGAAAATTATCTCGTCAACGAATTTTTTATGCGGCTGTATCCGTGCGCGTTCGTCGGCGACGAGAAGTTTAACATTCGCGTGTTCGTGACGGCGTGGCGGGCAGTCGAATTTGCGGCGGTCTTGACGACAATTTCACGGGCGCGACTGACCTTGGAAGATTTTTTTGAAATGCTGTGCTCACTGAGCGACAAACTCGATCACAGCTGCGGCGGCATGTCGACGATTAAAAATTTTGCCGAACTGCACGACGCCGAAATTTTTTATGCACTCATGATTGAAGATTAACCGAGGTGATGACTGATGAAAGAAATTCTTGAACTGCTGGAGCATAACGCGCGGCTGTCGACCGGCGAAATTGCTTCCATGCTGCAAAAATCCGAGTACGAAATCGAAAAGGAAATTGCCGTTCTCGAAAAGGAAAAAATCATTCTGTCTTACGGCGCACTGATTAATTGGGAAAAATTCGGCGACGAAAACGTCACGGCGGTAATCGAAATTAATCTGACGCCCCAACGCGAAGTCGGCTTCGACGCCATTGCCGAGAGAATTTACCGTTTCGACGAAGTGCGCACGGTTTATCTGATGAGCGGCAATTTTGACCTGCTCGTCATTATCGAAGGCAAATCGCTTAAAGACGTGGCAAATTTCGTGGCGACGCGCCTGTCAACAATCGAAGGCGTCACGCAAACGCGCAGTCATTTCATGCTCAAAGCGTACAAAAAAGACGGCGTGATAATGGAAGACGACGAACGCGACCGCAGGTTGGTGATTGCGCCATGACGTGGCAAGATAAGCTGTCGACTTCGGTTAAGTCCGTCGCGCCGAGCGGTATCAGAAAATTTTTCGACATCGCCGCGAAAATGCAGGACGTTATCTCGTTGGGCGTCGGTGAGCCAGATTTTGTGACGCCGTGGCCGATTCGCGAAAGTTGCGTTTATGGTCTGGAACGCGGCTACACGAGCTACACGGCAAATCGCGGCATGTTGAAGTTGCGCACTGAAATTGCCAATCACTATGCCGAAAAGTTCAATCTGAATTACGACGTTGAAACGGAAATTTTGGTTACCGTCGGCGTGAGCGAGGCGTTGGATTTGGCGTTGCGTGCGATTGTCAATCCAGGCGACGAAGTGCTGATTCCCGAGCCCTGCTACGTCTCCTATCAAGCGTGCACTTTCCTTGCAAACGGCGTACCCGTCAGTGTGCCCGCGAAGATTGAAAACGAATTCCGCATTACGCCCGAAGAGCTTGAGCCGTTCATCACGCCGAAGACTAAGGCGATTTTAATCGGCTACCCGAACAATCCGACCGGTGCGATTATGGAACGCGACGACCTGTTGAAGATTGCCGACTTTGCCGAGGCTCACGACCTTGTTGTCATCAGCGACGAAATTTACGGCGACTTGACTTACGGCGGCGTCCACGAATGTTTTGCTGCTTTGCCGAAGATGCGCGACCGTACGATTTTGTTGAACGGATTCAGCAAGGCGTATGCGATGACAGGTTGGCGTATCGGCTACGCGTTGAGCAATCCCGATTTTATTGCGGCGATGAACAAAATTCACCAGTACACGATTCTTTGTGCGCCGATAACCGCGCAGATGGCGGCTGTCGAGGCTCTCAAGCGTGGCGAAAAGTATATGCTCAAAATGGTTGCCGATTACGACAGACGACGCCGATTGATTTACGACGGCTTCAAAAATTTGGGACTTGACAGTTTCGAGCCGCGGGGAGCGTTTTACATCTTCCCGAACATCACATCGAGCGGAATGAGTTCCCAAGAATTTGCCGAAAATCTGATTCAAGCCGAACACGTTGCGCTGGTACCGGGTACTGCGTTCGGAGCATGCGGTGCGGGTCATGTTCGCTGTTCATACGCCACGAGCGTAGACAAAATTTCCGAGGCTCTCAATCGTATTGAACATTTCATGAAGGTGCACAAAAAATGAACGTTGAAAAACTTTACGCGCAAGCTAAACAGGAATACGACGCGGAAAACTTTGATAAGGCGATGAAACTCGTCGACAAAATAAAAAAAGCCGCCCCGAAATATTATGACGCTTATCTTTTGGAAAGTCGTATTTGGGATAAATGTTACAACTACGTCAAAACCTACAATGCGCTGTAAAAAATTTTGCCGTTCGTTAACACTCGTTCACCCGAAGGAAAAAAATTTGCTGTCGGCATTTTTACCAAGCTGGGCGAGGTATGCAAGAATTTGGCGTTTGCTGAGCGTGCCTGCAAATATTATTACTTGTCAGCGATTTTGTCGGACAAAGAAGAGTTTGTCTGCGCCGCACTCGACGCCACTCTTTTGGTAGCGAATTGCTCCGAACTTTTCACTTCCGCCGATTTTAACGCCATTTACGAAGAGTACAAGAAAATTTTCAAAAACATCACGCCCTATCCGAAAAAATTTTATGATCATGAAAAATTTCGTGTGGGATTTATGTCCGCCGATTTCAGAAACCACGCCGCAATCTTCTGGACGTGGACGTTGATTACACAGCTTAACCGAAAAGCTTTTGACGTGTACTGCTACTCAAATACTCAAGACGAAGACGCCGTGACCGAACAGTTGCGAAAAGGCTTCGTTATTTGGCGCGACATCAGGAAGTTGACGGACGCGGAGGCTGCCAAACTTATCCGCGACGACGAAATTGATATTCTCTTCGATTTGGGCGGACACACAAGCGACGCGCGTTTCCGTGTCCTAGCATATCATCCCGCGTCAGTGCAAATGTCGGGCGTTGGCTACATGAATTCGACTGGATTAGACTGTTTCGATTTTTTCCTGTCAGATGTTTATTGCACGGGAAATGTTGCGGCGACCAGCGAATTTTTCAATGAAAAAGTTTTGCGTCTGCCGCACAGTCACATTCGCTACAGCCCGTCGATAAAACTTGCTCCTGCCGCCGAGCCGCCATGTATTAAGAACGGTTACGTGACGTTCGGAAGTTTCAATCAGTACAGGAAAATTACTGATTCGCTGTTGATTGCGTGGAAGACGATTCTTGACCTCGTGCCGAACAGTCGCCTACTCCTTAAAGCAAAGATTTTCAACGATAAGGACGGTAAAAATTTTGTTAGCGAGCGGTTGCAAAGATTTGGTATTGATCCAAAGCGTGTGGAGATGCGAGGCTTCTCGGCGAATCACGTTGCCGAATATGCCGACATGGACATTGCTCTTGATACGTTCCCATACACGGGCGGCGTCACAACCTGCGAGGCGTTATATATGGGCGTGCCCGTCGTCAGCTTGTACGGCGACAAACCTGGTTCGCGTTTCGGCTTGAGTCTGTTGAATAACGTTGGGCTTGAAGAATTGGCGGTTGATTCTTACGAAGATTACGTTAAGCGTGCAGTCGCTCTTGCCAACGATTGGGATTTAATCGCGATGTTGCGGAGAAATTTGCGCACAATGATGGAAAAATCTCCGCTGATGGATACAGTCGACTACATTCTCTCTGTACAACGGGCGTTCGTCAGCATTTTGGATTACGAACGCAAACAGCATGAATCCGAGCAAAACTCATAATGTTAAACAAAAAATCTCCCGCGCAAATTGTTCGGGAGATTTTTTATTGTCAGATTGGTACGCGATTTTCGATTGCCTTGGCGAGTGTCAAGCTGTCAGTGCCAGCAAAGTCCGCACCGACTGCCAATCCGCGCGCAAGTTTCGTGACTTTAACACCAACGGGATTGAGTAGCCGCGAAATGAACAGCGACGTTGCATCGCCTTCAACGGTCGGCTCGAACGCAATGATGACTTCTTCGACGTGATCATCGCCCACACGTTTAACGAGTTCGCGCAGACGAATATCATTTTGCGAAACGCCCGCCAACGGAGAAATTAAGCCGCCCGTCACGTGATATTTGCCGCCGAAGGTGCCAGCGCGTTCAATGGCGTCGAGGTCTTTGGCGTCCTTGACAACGCAGATAATTTTGCCGTCACGTTTATCGGAAGCGCAAATGTCGCAGATATTTTTGTCAGCGTCAATCGTGTTGAAACAAATTTCGCAAGCGTGAGTGTCGAGTTTGACGGAACGAATCGCCGCCGCTAAATCTTCCACGTCGTCCGATTTCATCGCCGCGATATGATAAGCGAGCCGAGCGGCAGTTTTGGCACCGACGCCCGGCAATTTGGTCAACGACTCAACGAGAGCCGTCATTGCTTTTGAACTCATGAAAATTTTTTCCTGTTTGAATGTAGGAACGCGGAAATATAATTTCAAATTTCAAATTCCAAATTCCAAATTCCTCATTCCTCATTCCAAATTCCTCACGCTTTGGGACCGCCGAGAAATTTGCCGAGAAGATCGCTCATGTTGCCGAGATTGAGCCCGCCGAGAGCATTGCCCGCGAATGCCGCCATGTTCGACGAAATTTTCTTTTCGATTTCCGCGTTGGCTGCGTTGACTGCGCTGACGACCAAATCTTCAATCGCGTTGACATCGCCGTCTTTAACGAGTTCGGGGGCAATTTTAATTTCTTTGACGACTTTTTCGCCGTCGACAGTCGCGCTGACCATACCGCCGCCGACTTGAGCCGTAGCTGTCTCCTGCTTGAGTTTTGCTTTGTTCGCCTCGAAACTCTGTTGCAAAGCCTGTGCCTGTTGCAATATCGCGTTCAAATCGAAACCTTGCTGTGCCATTGAAAATCTCTCCTTAATCGTTAATTTTGGTGGCGTCGGTGGCTTTAAAGATGTCCATTGCGCCCGCCAAGTTTGAGCGTTCGGGTTCGGGCAACGTGTTCAAAATCGGCGAAGTAACTTTGCCGTCGAAGATAGCTGAAATTTTTATCGGTCGCCCGACAATCTGTTCTGCTGACCGCTCGAACGCTGGTTGAATACCATTGAACATTTCCGCCATGAATCTTGATTTGAAAGCCAACGTCATTGACTCGCCGTTGAAACTCATGACGACCGCCTTTTGAGCTACAGTTCTATCTTCCGAGCTCAAAGAACTTAGCACATCATAGAAAATTTTTTTGCCTGCGTCAAGATTTTCAATCGGTTGCGGAATCTGCGCGGGTTGCGGCATTGAAGACGTTATCGGCGTTGATTGTGGCGTTGAAGATATTATCGGCGTGGGCATGACGAAATTTTGAACGGGCGCGACAAGTTTCATCAGCGTCATTTCTAAAATTATGTCGGGAATGCCTGAGCCGTTCATCTCACCGGTCGCCTTGCGCAAAGCGTCAATCATGCGGTCGAGTTCGGCAAAATTTCTCTCGTTGCGGTTGAGCATATCAAATTCGATGTCGCGTAAGTGCGTGATTAAAGCCTCGGCAACAGCACTTGCCGCCAATCCCGAACGAAACGCGTTTGTAATCGCCGAACCGACAGCCGCTCTGTCCTGCGATTTGACAGCGTTGATGATGTCGTCAAGGCTCTCGTCGGAAATTAAGCCGAGCGTCTCGTTAACGTCGTCGAGCGTGATTTCCGTGTCAGCCATCGCGTAGCATTGGTCAAGGTAAGTCAAAGCGTCGCGCATAGAACCTTCCGCCAATCGAGCAATTTTTTTAGCGGCGTCCTCGTGCAAAGTCACTTTCAAGCGGCGTGCCAACGTCAAAAGATAATTCGCGATTATCGGCTGTGGAATCAGTCGGAAGTTTAGAACTTGGCAGCGCGAACGGATTGTCATTGGAACTTTGTTAATTTCAGTCGTCGCCAGGAAGAACGCAACATTCGGCGGCGGCTCCTCGATGAGCTTGAGGATTGAGTTGACTGCCTCGAACGACAGCATGTGAACTTCGTCGATGATGAATGTTTTAACGCGGGCACGCAGTGGCGCAAGGTACGCCGTCGACAGCAACCGAGTCACGTCCTCGACCGAACGATTGCTTGCCGCGTCGAATTCCACATTGTCGGGCGACGAATCAAAATTTCGGCAGGAGTCGCACTTGTTGCAGGGGATTTCCCTTTTGTCGAGAGATTGTCCCGCCGCTTGCGCTTCGTGAATTTTATCGCAGTTCATTGCCTTAGCGAGCAGTCTTGCCGTAGAAGTTTTGCCAGTGCCGCGCGTGCCGATTAAAAGATAGGCGTGCGAAAGTCTGTTGCTTGAAATTGCCCGTGCCAACGCGTTGGAGATGTGTTCCTGCCCGATGAGTTGCGACAGCGTTTTTGGTCTGCCGCGCGTGTAAAGTGCCTCGTATGCCATGAAAATTTTCCTCCGGTTTTAATTACGCCGCAAATTTTACAGAAGAGATTTCAAGCCGTCAATAAAAATTTTGTCGCGGCGGGCGCACGATTTTTCATGAATACAGGCGTTTCATTTCGTCGAGCAAAATTTGAGCTTGCGGCGTGAGCAAAAAATTTTTCCGCCAAATAAATTTCAACTCCGATTTAATTTCGGGCATGAGCGGGCGGAAACAAAGTTCGTCGCCGCCGATGAGTTTGTCGATTGAAATTGGGTAACCGATGCCTTCGCGTGCCAGAATCGCCGCGTTGTAAAGCAAGTTGTACGTTGCAACGACGTTTAATTTTCCGAGAGCGTCGCCGAAAATTTTCGGATATTCTTCGCGAAAACCTTCTCGCGACAAAATCAGCGGCAATCTCGACAAATCGTCGACAGTGAAAAATTTTTTCTCAGCAAGCGGATCATCACGGCGCAAAATCACGCCCCAAACGTCGGCTTCGGGTAAAATCAGCGAATCGTATTTGGCGGCGTCAACGCTCTGCAACGTGACGTAAAAATCCAACAAACCTTTATCGAGCCGCAAGCTGACATCCTCAATGTTGCCGCTGTACAAATTGAAATGCACGTCGGGATATTGCGCCAAAATATTTTTCGCCGCACGAGCAAGAAATTTCATGGCGTCGGACTCTGCGCAACCGATGTAAATGTCGCCGTAGACGTTGCCCGTGGTTTTGAATTTGGTCTCGATTTTGTTGACGAGCGAAATAATTTCTTCGGCGGCACGGAAAAATTCCAAACCTTCGGCGGTGAGCTTGACGGAAAATTTTCCGCGCACGAAAAGTTTTTGTCCCAATTCGGCTTCCAAAGATTGAATCGCCCTGGAGAGCGCGGGTTGTGTTATTGGAATTTTTTCTGCGGCACGAGTGATGCTTTCTTCGCGCGCCACTGCCACGAAATAGTTCAGCGTTCTGATTTCCATTGCTTCCTCCGTCATAAACGCCGCGCATGAATTACCGCACGTGTTCGGCATTTTACTTATCAACGGCGCAATTATATAATTTGTCAAACGACAAGTAAAGGAGCGGGCAACATGTTCAAATTTCGTAAAGCGGCAATCTTCGCGGCGGTTTTGGCTGGAGTGATTTCAATGAACAGTTTCGAGACAAGCGCGGCTACAGCGTCCGATGCGACAAATTCTTCAACGAGCAAAATCGAAATCGAAAATCTTACGCTCGTCAAAGATTGGGACAAAGTTTTTCCGAAAAGCAACGCAGTTAATCACCGCAAGGTTACGTTCGTGAATCGCTACGGGATAACTTTGGCGGCGGATTTATACGAACCTAAGAATTATTCAGGAAAACTCGCGGCAATAGCAGTCAGCGGACCTTTCGGCGCGGTTAAGGAGCAAAGTTCGGGGCTTTACGCTCAGAAAATGGCTGAATACGGCTTCTTGGCAATAGCGTTTGATCCGTCGTTCACCGGCGAGAGCGGCGGTTATCCGAGATTTGTTGCCTCGCCTGACATCAACACGGAAGATTTCTGCGCGGCGATTGATTTTCTCAGCGTTCAGCCCAATGTTGACGCGGAACGGATTGGAATAATCGGAATTTGCGGATGGGGCGGAATTGCTCTCAATGCGGCGGCGATTGACACGCGAATTAAGGCAACAGTGTCGTCCACGATGTACGATATGAGCCGCGTTATGGCGAACGGCTACTTCGATTACGATAAAAATGCCGAAACTCTCGCCGCAGAACGTCAAAGTAATCGCGAAAATTTAAACCGTCAACGTACAGCCGATTACAAGGCGGGAATTTATTCGCGGGCAGGCGGCGTCGTCGAAGATCCGTCCGACATGCCGCAGTTTGTCAAAGATTATTACGCATATTACAAAACTCCGCGCGGCTATCACAAACGCTCGCTGAATTCAAACGCCGGTTGGAACACGACGACGGCTTTATCATTCATGAACATGCCGCTTCTAACTTACATTGACGAAATAAAAAATCCCGTGTTGATAATTCACGGCGAGAAAGCTCATTCGAGATATTTTTCTGAAGACGCCTTCAAAAAGTTGACGGGCGATAACAAAGAGTTGCTGATTATTCCCGACGCAAATCACATTGACCTTTACGATCAACTCGACAAGATTCCGTTCGACAGACTCAACAAATTTTTCCGCGACAATCTGAAATAACAACGCATCATTGGAAGTTTGCCCGTCGAAAATTTATCGGCGGGTAAATTTTTTGTTATGGCGTCAAGTCAAAATCAGCTTTACAATTCTTTGAAAATTTTTTAAAATAGCGGCGTGGTACTTGTCAATGTGGGATTAAAAATTAGGAATGTGAAACGATTTTGCAATTCCAAATTCCTAATTCCAAATTCCTAATTATTGAGCGGGAGGGACAAACTATGTTAAATGCGATAGCGGTAATGACCTCAGGCGGCGATAGCCCAGGCATGAACGCGGCGGCTCGCGCGGTCGTCAGGACTGCGCTCTATGAAGGCGTAAAAGTCTTCGGCATAAACAACGGTTACAAAGGCATGCTCGCCGACGACATCGTCGAACTTCATCGACGTAGCGTCAGCGATTTGATTCAACGCGGCGGCACTTTCCTCGGCACGGCTCGTTGTAAAGAATTCAAAACCGAAGAAGGTCGGCGCAAAGGTTTGGACAATCTCCAAAAGCACGGCATCGAAGGTCTGGTCATTATCGGCGGCGACGGCTCCTTGACGGGCGGCTCACTCCTTTCAAAAATGGGCGGCATTCCAATCGTCGGATTGCCTGGCACGATTGACAACGACGTTTGGGGCACGGACTACACAATCGGTTGCGACACCGCTGCAAATACCGCTGTCGAAGCGATTAACAAATTGCGCGACACTGCCTCGGCTCATCGTCGCATCATGGTCGTTGAGGTCATGGGGCACACGTCCGGTTGGCTCGCAATGGTTTCGGGTATCGCCAGCGGCGCGGAATATATCATCGTCCCCGAAGTTAAATACAACATTGACGAGATGTGCGAAGAAATTACCGAGTCTTACAAAGGCGGTCGTCGCTACAGTATCGTCGTCGTGGCGGAAGGCGCGTGCAGTGGCGTCGGCTTGAAGAACGTCATTGAAGAGAAAACCGGCATTGATACCCGCGTGTCGATTCTCGGACATATTCAACGCGGCGGCTCACCGACTGTTGAAGACCGCATGAAAGCCAGCCAGCTCGGCGAACGCGCAGCACTTGCAATCATCAGCGGCGTCAGCAATGTCGTTTTCGGCTTCGACGAAGGCAAAGTCGTTTCGATTAACCTGTTCGATTCGGTCAACAACAAGAAACCGCTTGACCCCGAACTCGTTCGTTTGGCTCACGTGCTTGTCTGATGCTTTGAGACTAAGTTTAGTTTTTTCTTCAACTTTTCTTTGCTTGTCCAAAGAAAAGTTGCAAAAGAAAAGACACCTCGCGGGGGCGTTCAGTCGTAACGATTTCAGCGTTGAGACTATCCGTAGCTCGTGGTTCCGGCAAAACGTCCTTTCCGTGGACGTGTTGCCGGCGGCCGACATCCCTGTCGGCCTCTGCTACCCGCAACGTTTTCACTATCAACAACAGTTTAATGCATGAGGATTCGTTTTGAATAATTTGTGGAAGGCGGCGGCGATTCTTTCCGGTGTCGGGATTTATATCGCCGTCGTTATTTTTCTCTGCCTGTACATTGGCGGGCTTGTCGACGATTATTTTTCACTCGGCGGCAAAGGTCGGCTTTGCGGAATAATTCTAGGATTCCCGCTCGCGTGCTACTCCGTTTACAGGCAACTCAAACGTCACGGCTTCGTCTGACATCAAAAAACACCTTCAAGCCCGCAAGCTCGGAGGTGTTTTTTTCGTGCAGTCTCAATCAAAGGAGCATGTATTTCAAAACGAACAGCACCGTTAAAATATACATCAGCGGCGTGACGTCCTTGCCTTTGCCGGAAAAGACGTGCAACAGCGTGTAACTGATGACGCCGAAGCAAATGCCTTCCGAAATGGAATACATGAACGCCGTTGAAAAAATCGTGATGTAGGCAGGTACCGCCGTCAAAACGTCGCTCGTCCAATTTATTTTGGCGACTTGTTGCATCATCAGAAAGCCGACGATTATCAGCGCGGGAGCCGTCGCGAAGGCGGGGATTGCCAAAAATATCGGCGAGAAGAACAACGCTAGGAAAAACAATGTGCCCGCCGTTACAGCCGTTAAGCCTGTCTTGCCGCCCTCAGCAATGCCCGCAGACGATTCGACAAAGGTTGTGATTGTCGACGTGCCGAGAAGTGAACCTGCCGTCGTGCCGATTGCGTCCGTCAACAAAACCTGCTTGACCTTCGGAAGTTTGCCGTTTTCGTCGAGAAGATTTGCCTTCGACGCGCAACCGATAACCGTGCCGATTGTGTCAAACAGGTCGACGAACAGGAACGCCATCAACACCGATAAGAACTCGAACGACAAAACCGAGCTGAAATCGACTTGCATGAGCGTCGGCGACAATGATGCCGGCATTGACATAATCCCCGCAGGGAACAGGCTGAAGAAACCGTTTGCAGGATTCGGCACATAAAGCCCAGTAGCTTGACAAATCATGCCGAGACCCCACGTCGCCACGATACCGAACAGCATCGAGCCTTTGACGTTTTTTATCAGCAGGAACGCCGTTATCAGCAGACCGATTAGCGCGAGCAAAACCGTTATGCCTTCCGATTGAAACGCGCCGCTTTCCATTGAGCCTTTGAACGAATACAATGTGACGAGCGTCGGACCCGCAACGACAATGTGCGCGTTCTGCAAGCCGATAAAGCTGATGAGCAGTCCGATACCGACCGAGACCGCGATTTTCAGCGACGGAGGAATTGCATTGAAGATTGCCTCGCGAATGTTGACCAGCGACAGGAAAATAAAAATGATGCCTTCAACGAAGATTGCCGCCAGTGCTTGTTGCCACGTGTAGCCCATGCCGATAACCACGGTGTAAGCAAAGTAAGCGTTTAGTCCCATGCCCGCCGACAGCACGAACGGCATATTCGCCAGAAGTGCCATGCAGAACGTCGCGAACGTGCTTGCCAATGCAGTCGCCGTGAAGATTGCACCAGTGTCCATGCCCGCCGCGCCGAGGATAATTGGGTTGACCGCGAGAATGTACGCCATCGTCATGAACGTCGTTATGCCCGCCATGATTTCGGTTTTGACATCGGTGCCGCGTTCGCTGAGCTTGAAAAATTTCTCCATCGAATCGCCCTTTCTTATTGACGTTGAACGGCGGAGGCGGCGAAAATTTTTTTTGCAACGTCCCAAACCGCGCGGGGATTTTCGTCACGAACAACAGATTTTCCTGCCGACAGGGCTATTGTCAAAAATTTCGGCGGCAATTATACTTGCGCGGGAGGTTTTAAAATTGGATACAAAAAAATTATTTCGCGGCTTCTGGCTACTGTTCAAAGGCTATTGGTCGTCTGAAGAAAAATGGAAAGCGCGCGGGCTGTTGGCGGTCGTCATCTCCATGAACTTCGCGATGGTCTATCTGCTTGTTCAAATCAATTTGTGGTACAACGAATTCTACAATTCGCTACAAAATTACGAGGCGGAACTTTTCTGGCCGCTTATCGGACGATTCACGGCGATTGCCTTTCTGTACATCGTCATTGCGGTTTACGCGGTGTACTTACAGCAAATGTTGCAAATAAAGTGGCGTACGTGGATGACGGAAAATTATTTGACGGCGTGGATGCATGAACAAACTTATTATCGACTGCAGAGCGCGACTGACAACCCCGATCAGCGTATTTCGGAGGACATCGGGCAATTCGTCAACCTGTCGCTGAGCTTGCTTATCGGCTTCCTTAAACAGCTGACGACGTTAGCGGCATTCGGCGTGGTGCTGTGGGAATTGTCGGGTTCGATTGAAATTGCCGGATTAGTAATTCCAGGCTACATGTTTTGGTTCTCGTTCGTCTATTCGGGATTGGGAACTTTCTTCGCGCACAAAGTCGGACGCAAGCTTATCGCGCTCAATTTTGATCAACAGAAGTACGAGGCTGACTTCCGTTTCAGCATGATGCGTGTCCGTGAAAATTCCGAGAGCATTGCATTTTATCGCGGCGAGTCGGCTGAAATTGAAGGCTTTAATCTCAAGTTCAGCAACGTCATAAAAAATTATTGGCAGCTGATGAAGAAGACTAAGCACTTGAATTTTTATGTCAACGGTTATTCGCAGCTGGCGATTCTCGTGCCGCTTGTTATGGCGGCTCCGCGCTACTTCTCAAAAGAAATTCAGCTCGGCGGGCTCATGCAAATATCGTCGGCGTTCGACAGAGTGCAGGGCGCGTTAAGTTACTTCGTCAACGCTTACGACACGCTTGCAAGTTTGGCGGCGGTCATCAATCGTCTTGCGGGCTTTACCGAACACATGGACACGGCGCAGAAACTTCGCAGCAAAGTCACGACATCATCCGCCCCCGAATTGAAAATTTCCGCGCTGAACATTTCGTTGCCGACTGGACGCGAACTACTCAAAAAATTGTCGCTGGAGTTGCAGAACGCAAAATCCCTGCTCGTGACGGGCTCATCTGGTTGCGGCAAATCGACACTGCTTAGGACGTTGGCTGGCATTTGGGCTTACGCGTCGGGCGAAATTTTCTTGCCGCCGAATTCAAAAGTGATGTTCCTGCCGCAAAAACCGTATCTGCCGCTGGGGACGTTGCGCCGCGCGTTAATCTATCCTGCCGCAGAAAAAGACTCGCCGTCCGACGACAAATTAAAAAGTGTCCTGCGGAAAGTCGATTTGCCCACGCTGATTGACAAACTCGACACGGCGGACGATTGGGCACGAATTCTGTCACTCGGCGAACAACAACGGCTTGCTTTCGCGAGAGTGCTGTTGACCGCGCCCGATTACATTTTCCTTGACGAGGCAACTTCGGCACTCGACGAGCCGCGAGAATTGGAAATGTACAAACTTCTGCGCAACGAACTGCCTGCCGTGACTGTCGTGAGCGTTGGGCACAGGTCGACGCTGTTCGGCTTGCACGACGTAGAATTGAATTTGGACGGCACCGGCAATTACAAACTGCGCGAACTCAACGTTTCTCCATGAGCAATTTTTTACAACGTTTAACTTGGTCGACAGAGATGTCGGCTTTTTTTTAGTCGTCTTGCAAAATGCCTTTCGCTCTGAAAAAATTTTTCGCTGACTCGTGCACGACAATTTGATTGATGAAGTCGCTCAGATAATCGTCGAAAATTCCTTCGCGGTCACGAAGCTCAATCAGTCGCGCAAAATTTTTTTCGGCGTCAATGTCGTATTCGATTCGGTGCAACAGGCGTGATAATTCTGCGCGGACTTCGGGCGGAAAAATATCTTTCAACGCGGCAACTTCGGCAGTACACTTGCACGCCTTCACGAGCCAAGTACGCGTCGTCAAATCGTCGTTGAAATTCTCGAAGCCGAATTCTTCCCACGCTTCAGCAGAAAAATTTTCGCGTTCGCCCGGCAAAAAGTGAATCTCCTTGTAAATCGTATCGTTGAGAAGTTTGACCACGTCGCCCTTCGCCCAAAGCCGCTGTTCGTTCGACGAGAACCGCCCCTGCCGCAACGTCTCAAGCACGCCGATTGACCGCACGTTGAAAAATTGCGTCAGCAGACAGCCCGAATCTTTCAGCAGGTGATTGAGCGTCAGTAGCGTTTCGTAAAAATTTTCGCCGAACGTCAAGACTTCGGGCGCGATGATGAGTTCAAAAATTTTCGGCGCACGCGGCAGGTCGTCACGCATATAATCGCCGATGATTAAATCTGCGCGGCAATTTCGGCAAAGTGTCCGAATCTGCGGCGAAGTTTCCGGTGTCATGAACGCGATTTGTGCGGCGGGCAAAATTTTTCTCAACTCCGTTAAAAGTTCCGACGCCTCAATCAGCAGGACAGGCACGTTTAAAAAATTCGGCGGCACGAACTGCATCAGCCCGCGCCTTTCGTTTGTGTTTGACATGTCTACACCTCTGCTAAAAATTTAAAGTGATGAATTTTCCAAAGCCTCCGCCGCCGCCAAAATCGCGATTGCCGCGTGCTCGAATGTCAAGCCGCCTTGCAAGTACACCGCGAAAGGTTTTCTCAACGGACCGTCCGCCGAAAGCTCAATCGACGCGCCTTGAACGAACGTTCCCGCCGCCATGATGACTTGATCTTCGTAACCTGGCATGTCCCACGGTTCGGGCATTGCGAACGAGTCGACGGGCGAAAAACTTTGAATCGCTTGACAGAATTTTATCAGCCGCGCCGCCGAGCCGAGTTCAATCGCTTGAATGATGTCGCCGCGAATGTCTTCGGGCAACGGTCGCGTTCGATAGCCGAGTTTTGAAAAAATTCCCGCCGCGAAGATTGCCGCCTTCAATGCCTGCGCCGTGACGTGTGGAGCGATGAACAGCCCTTGATACAATAGCCGACCGTCCGACAAACTTGCACCGAGTTCGCCGCCCATACCCGGTGCCGTTAAGCGATATGACGCTTCTTCGACCAAATCAGACTTGCCGACGATGTAGCCGCCCGTTGGAGCCAATCCGCCGCCGATATTTTTTATCAAGCTGCCCGCCGCCAAATCTGCACCGACTTCGACAGGTTCACGCGTCTCGACGAATTCGCCGTAGCAGTTGTCGACGAACGTCACGCACGCAGGATTGACCGCCTTGACCGCCGCGCAGATTTTTTCAATGTCGCCGACGTTGAGCGGTTCGCGCATGGAATAGCCTCGTGAACGCTGAATCAAAGCCAGCTTAGTTTTCGGCGTGATAAAATTTTTTATTGCAGGGAGATCGACTTTGCCGTTGACAAGTGGCAGTTCACGATAGCCGACGCCGAATTCTTTCAACGAGCCGCGCGATTTAACCGCGTGACCGATAACCGTCTGCAACGTGTCGTAAGGTTCGCCCGTCAACGAGACCAGCTCATCACCAGGACGCAGAATGCCGAACAGCGCAGTTGCCAAAGCGTGTGTGCCGCTGACGAATTGCGTCCGAACGAGTGCTGATTCCGCGTGGAAAATGTCGGCAAAGAGTTCGTCTAGTTTGTCGCGCCCGATGTCGCCGTAAGCGTAGCCCGTCGACGTTTTGAAATGTGCATCGGAAATTTTCAGCCGCCGCATTGCGTCCAAGACCTTGAGCGTATTTTGTTCGGAAACTTCTTCGACGCGACGAAAATTATCGGAAACTTCGTTGAGCACGACGCGTTTTAAGTCAATCAAATCATTTCTCATTCCTAATTCCTCATTCCAAATTCCAAATTCAAAAGCAAAAGCCCCGACGATACGCCGAGGCTCTTACTTGTAGGTTTTAAATTTTACAACGTGCTCGCGGGTTCGGTCGAGTCGCGCTGTATGAAAGTTACGCGGGAAGAGGGAGCCGCCAAAAGTTTGGGGAGAACCTTAAGCGGAATTCTCTGCCCGATAGATTACTTCGGAGTTGCTCAGCTCCAAGAATTCGTGCTTCTGGTTGCGGTGTAGGTCGAGCCGTCAGACAGGTTGAATCTGGTTTCTTCTTGCGTACCAGCAACGGTAAGCGTGCCGCCGTTCTTGAACTGAACAGTGACAGAATCTTCGCCGATGCCGCCGTCAGCTCTATCAGCCATTGCAGCAATATCAATGTCGTCAAGGGTGATGTCGCCGAGGAAGATTGTATCGTTGTCCGCGTCGTAGTTGGCGATTGTATCGTGGCTTGCATCGCCCAAAGTCTCTGCGCCTTCGATGTAATCTCTGGAATCTTTCGCGTAAAGGAAGATGTCTTCGCCGTCGCCGCCGATGAGGAGGTTGTTGCCCGCGCCGCCCCAAAGGATGTCGCTGGAGCCGACGCCGCCGCCGATGATGGTGTTGTCGTCCATGCTACCGACGAGGGTCATTTCAGTTGCAGTAGCGTTGCTTGCGTCGATAACGCCTATGCCGCGATAGAATTGCGGATTGCTTTCAGATGTTCCGTCGAGCCAGACTTCAACGTTGTTAACGTCGTCGCCGATTGTGAGCGTGTCGGTTGCCGTAGCATCGGTGCCGATGTAGTAGTTGACTTCTTTGCTGTAGGTGAAGTTGTTGGCTTTTTCGCCTTCGGTGTAGCCGATTTTGGCAACGCCGGTATCTGCGCCGTCGACTTTGACGAGATACATCTTGTTGTTGACATCAAGACCGCCATCTTCGTAAATGACAACGTCGTCAACGTCGCTGGTGTTGAATACGATACGATCGCCGTCGCTGTAGGTGTTGACCTGCAAGCCTTTGAAGTCATCGATAACGAGGACGTCAGCCATTTGCTTATCGGGATCTGCATCAACGCCGAGGTAATGACCGAAGCTGTTGATGGTGTCGCGACCGTCGCCCGCGCCGAAGAAGAAGACGTTGGCAGGACCGTCATCGTCGCTGGAGTAGATAACGTCGTTGCCGCCCGCCAAGGAAACTGCTTTGCCGGTGTCGCCGCCGAGAGAAACGGTTTCTCTTTCGGCCGAGCCGATAACGGAAGCTTTGCTGTTGTTGTTGAGTTCGAGGTATCTGATATTCTCGTAGTCTTCGCCTTCGACGCCGAGCAGAATCAAGCCGAGGTCTTCGGTAACGTCTTCAGTGAAGATAAGACCGCCGTTTGCTTCCGCGAAGTAGCTATCGGCGATATAGTCGTTGCCAGAAACCGTTGCTGTTTTTTCGGAGCGAACGATCAAATATTTCTTTTCGTCGACGAGGAGTTCATACCAAGCACGGTCGTTCGTGGTTTCGATTGTCAAGGACGAGCCGTCTTCGGTGGTGACGACCAAGCTGTTTTCTTTGGTAGTAGCTTCAAAGTTCGCGCCGCCGAGATAAAGTTGAGTTGCGCCTTCGTTCTTGTTGAAGCCGAATTTCCAACCCGTAACTGTGTCGTTGCCGCCGTCGTCGCTGAGACCGACAACAACGCCCGTGCCACCATTGTTGATTTCGATGTTGTCGTTGCCTGCGCCGCCGTCAATGGAATCGTTTGCGCCAGCATAGATTTCGTCGTCGCCCGCAGAACCGGTGATGTAGTTTGCAAAGTCGCCGCGAGAGGAATCCGCAATGACGAGCGCACCGTTGACGCCTGCTGCAGAAGCATCGACATTGCCCGCCGACGTTGCAAGAACGACATCGCGTTCGTTGGCGGAAACGTTGCCGTTATCTTCCAGGACAGTCGCTTTGACGTGCAAGTAAGAGGTGGTGTTATCTTTGGTGCCAATCGTCAAAGTTTCGCCGTCGCCGAATTGGACTTTGTTGCCCGTGCCAGAGATGTTGTCTTTGGTGATTTCGTCGAACGAATCGAGAGCCGTCACAACAATGGCATCGCCGTCCGCCGCGCTGTAATCTTCGATTGTGTAGCTTGCATCGTCGAAGAAGAGATCTTCGCCGCCGTTACCGCGAACAACGTCGTTGGAGCCAGGTCTGATGGTATCGTTGCCGCTGCCGCCGAAGACAGAAGTTCTGTTGTCGCCGTCGTGACGGAGCATAGCCGCGCCGTTGCCTGCTTGAATCAGATTTTCGCCCGTTGCGCCTTCGCCGAAGTAGGCGTAGTTCGGATCATCGTCATCGCCGCTGTTGCTCAAATAGACTTTGTGCGACGCAGTGACATCGCCCGTGGTGCCGACTGCAACTGTGGAAGGATTGCTAGTGTTCGTGAGGTTGACGGTGACATCAACGACATCATCGTTTTCATCGTCTTGAATGTTGAGGGGAACTGCGCTAACGTTGTTGCCGCTACCAGCAACCAATGAGACATGAGCCGCATCTTCGAGAGCCGTTGCTACGCCGCTAACTTCTTCGCCGTAAATGTTGATAGCGGAAAGAAGCGCGGTCGGCTCTTCGTCGTCGTCATCATCGAAGCCGAGCAACGGAGAGCTCACGCCAGCGAGGGCATAGAACGTTTCTTGAGCAACGCCGTGATGAGTTTGGTCTTCGTCTGTGGAGGAGCCGATTGTCGAGACTTCGTCCCAAATTTTATTATTGGCATCCATTCCTCTTGTAAGGTCATCACCGTCACCTTCGCCAGTTTCAGCGTCGGTATCGTCGGTATCATCAGTGGTATCGTCGGTATCATCAGTGGTATCGTCGGTATCATCAGTGGTATCGTCGGTATCATCAGTGGTATCGTCGGTATCATCAGTGGTATCGTCGGTATC
>CAMUZG010000033.1 GCA_947165145.1 uncultured Selenomonadales bacterium | reverse complement strand
AGCGCGATTCATCCCGCCGCTCGGCGGGGGAATTCTCGCGCTAAGAGGGTTAAAGGCGCGGCTTGCGTCAAGATTTTTTGAAAATTTTCCGCGACAACCGTTCATGCGTCAAAAACTGTTCAACACGCCGTCCAAGCCTTCGCGACGATAAATTTCTTTGTACGTCTGCAAATGCTGTTGAATGATGTTGTCGAGTGCACGCATACTTAACATTTCGACGGGAGCGCGGTCATCAGTCAAAATATTTTCGCCGAGCGCGGGCGTCGTCCAATTTTCCGCGACGTGAATCATCAATCGCGATAAATTTTCGTCGTCGAGAGCCTCTGCGCAGGCGTGAAGGTCATCAAAAATTTTCTCGTCGTCCGCCGCAAACAAAATCCTGTTCGTGACCCGCTCAACGTCGACAATCTTCACAGCAGGAAAAATTTTCCCAATCGTGTCGGTCAAATATTCGTTAATATTGCCCGAACCGTTCGCACGCATGTTCATGTTGACGACCATAACGCCTCCCGCCGTCAAATGATTGCTCACCAACGAAAAAAATTCCGTCGAACTCATCTGAAAGGGAATCGTGATGTCTTGGTATGCGTCAACGAAAATTACGTTGTAAAAATTTTTATCCGCCTGCAGGAACGCGCGACCGTCATACGTGACGACTTCGACTTCGGCAGGCAAATCGAAATATTTTTTTGCGAGCGCGGTAATTTTTTCGTCAATCTCCACGCCGACAATCTGCGCGGACGGAAAATATTTTCGGCATTGTTCAGCAAAAGTGCCCGTGCCCATTCCTAGAATCAAAATTTTTTTGCCGTCGGTCAAAAGCGGTGCCGCAAGCGCGTAATCGTAATACATTCCGGTTAATTCGCCGTTTTTAACCTTGAGCGACTGCACGCCGAATAAAACATTCGTCGAAAAAATTATTTTGTCGGGTGTATCGCGGACTTGCAGGTAATTGTAAATCGATTCGCCTTCGTACAGAAGATTTTTCTCCCAAAACGCGAAACTGTTCGAGTTTCCGAGTATTGCGCACGTAAAAAAAATTATCACGGCTCCCGCGCAGAAAATTTTCTTCGCGCCGATACTCACGAAATAAATTATCCCAATCGACAGAAGAATTCCCGAAAAAATCAAAAATGTTATCGCGGTGCCGACTGCGGGTATCGTTACGAACGTTGGCAGAAACGTCCCGATTATGCTGCCGATTGTGTTGAAGGCGTTGAGGTTGCCGACGATTCGTCCGTTGTTTTGCAAATTATCTGTGGCGTATTTTACGAGCGAAGGCGTCACTGTGCCCAAAATGAACAGTGGAGCGACGAATATCGCCATGCACGATAAAAATGACGCCCAAATTAAAAGATTAGTGTCAATCGCGACAATGAGCACTCCGGCAAGCGCAAGTATCAAATATTTTCCGATAACGGGAATTGCTCCAATCCAAACTGCGGCGATAATCAATCGGCGATAAAGTTTTGCGGGGTCAGCGTCTAAATCTGCGCGGCGACCGCCCCACACGTTGCCGAGAGCTAACGCAATCATGATTGTGCCGATGATGATTGTCCAGACGATTTGCGACGAGCTGAAATATGGCGCAAGTAACCTTGCGGCACCGAGTTCGACCGCCATTATCGACATACCCGAAAAAAATTCCGTGGCGTAAAGAAAGTTTTTGTTGTAAAGTAGTGGCGAAGTTCTTTCCATTAAATTAACTCCTTTGGAGGTTTGGTTATGATTGTTTTGATTGATTACGGCGTTGGGAATTTGTACAGCGTGGCGAAGGCAGTAGCGAGCGTCGGCGGCGACGTGAAGCTTTCAAATTCCGCTGACGACCTTAAACGTGCCGAGAAAATTATTTTGCCGGGCGTCGGTGCATTCGGCGACTGCATGAAAAATCTTGCGGCGACGGGCTTGATACCGACCATTGAGCGCGAAGTTATCGGCGGCAAAAAAATTCTCGGAATATGCGTCGGTTTGCAGATTTTGTTCGCGGGCAGTGAAGAATCTCCGAACGTCGACGGCTTGAAAATTTTCGGCGGACAGATCAGAAGAATTCGCGCTAAAGGTTTGAAAATCCCGCACATGGGCTGGAATTGTGTGACGTTCGGCGACTCGAAACTTTTCGCGGGTTTGAGCGGCAAGCCGTATTTTTACTTTGTGCACAGTTATCACGCCGCGCCCGACGACACGAATATTATTTCCGCAACGACAACTTACGGCGAAACGGTCACTGCGGCTGTTGAGCATGAAAATATTTTCGCGACACAATTTCACCCCGAAAAGAGCGGTGATGTTGGCTTGCACGTCCTGAAAAATTTCGTCGGGCTTTGAGCTTTTAGCTTTGTAATTCCAAATTCCTAATTCCCAATTCCTAATTGAAAAAAGCCCCGACAATCACGCCGAGGCTTTTTTTGTTTGCTGTTGAAAATTATTTCTGCGTGGGAATATGTTTGCGACTGTTGCCCGCTTCACTGACGGCTTTGCGCATTTCGGTATCGGATTGGATATTCATCATGTTGTAATAATCCATGACGCCGAGATTGCCGGATTTTAAGGCTTCCGCCATTGCGTGAGGAACTTCCGCTTGAGCTTCGACGACTTTGGCTTCCATTTCCTGAGTATAAGCCTTCATCTCCTGCTCTTTAGCGACTGCCATTGCGCGACGTTCTTCGGCTTTGGCTTGAGCAATTCGTTTGTCGGCTTCAGCTTGATCCGTTTGAAGTTGTGCGCCGATATTTCTGCCGACGTCGACATCAGCAATGTCGATTGACAAAATTTCAAACGCCGTGCCCGCGTCGAGACCTTTGCCGAGAACAGTTTTGGAAATTTCGTCGGGACTCTCAAGAACGTCCGTGTGATTTTCCGAGCTGCCGACCGTGGTGACGATACCTTCGCCGACACGCGCAATAATCGTAGGTTCGCCCGCACCGCCGACAAGTCTGTCAATGTTGGCACGAACGGTGACACGCGCTTTGATTTTGAGCTCAATGCCGTTTTTGGCGACGGCACTGACAACGGGCGTCTCGATAACTTTCGGGTTGACGCTCATTTGAACGGCTTCGAGAACGTCACGACCTGCCAAATCAATCGCCGCCGAACGTTCAAACGGCAGAACGATTTGCGCACGTTGCGAGGCGATTAACGCGTCAACAACTTTGTCGACATTGCCGCCCGCGAGATAATGTGCTTCCAACTGATTGACGTTGACATCAAGTCCAGCCTTATTCGCTTTGATGAGCGGCATGACGATTTTTGCAGGCGGGACGCGACGCATACGCATTCCTATCAGCGTGAAAATGCCGACGTGAACATCAGCTGCCAACGCCGAAATCCACAAACCAATCGGGACGAAATGCAGGAAGACCGCCGCGACGAGTAAACCGAGTAGCAGGAAGAAGCCTGAGCCCAGTAATAAATCCATAAGTGAGACCTCCTTAAAGGCAATTAGGAATTTGGAATGTGAAATTAGTAATGACAAAACAATTCCTAATTCCTAACTCCTAATTCCTAATTAAATCTGACGAACCAACACGCGGGAGCCGTCCACGTTGATGACTTTGACGCGTTCGCCTTGTTTGACGAAATTGCCGTCCGCCACAACGTCAAGCGGTTCGCCGTCAATGCTGATTGTTCCTGCGGGACGCAAATCGGTCGTGCAAACACCTATCGCGCCGAGAAATTTGCTTTTGTCGACAACACTGGTGTAGCCGTCGTTATTCTGTTGACGTTCGTCAAGGACAAGTTCGTCAAGCATAGTCGTATTCTTTTTTGAGCCGCGACTCGACAGATACACCACAACGATAATCCCAAGCACAGCAATCAGCGCGTAACACGCCAGAGAAAACATCATTGCGCTCGTGCCCGTAAAAACTTGAACTTCCGGCATTTCCGTCACCTCCTCAACAGGTCGTCCCTTATTCGGGAATTACAATTTCCGCGTTCTGATTTTGAGATTTGTCTTCGGTGGGGAACAGTGGCGACGAATTCTGCGCGAACTTGGCACGGAATTTGTCAATCTCGTCTTTGAACTGCGGAATAAATTTTTCAACACGCGCCTCCGCCTCGGCAGTCAGTTCGGGCAGACGTTGCAAAAGCTCGCCGTACCAGTCAAGCCGCTCTTCGTAATGCTGACTCATCAAACGTTCGTGGCGCACGTAATCGTAAGCCTTCTCAGCAACCATGCGCCGCAAATTACGATTTTTAATCAGCAGGTTGAGCTTGTTGATAAAGTCGCGCTCGTCACGGTAGATAAAACCGGTTTTGCCTTCCTCAATCGAATTGGCGTAGACGACGGGCGACGCCAGAACCACAGTACCGTTGCCGGCGCACTCAATGAATTTCAAATCGGATTTGGAGCGGTTAAACTCGTTGTCGCGCAGGGGCAACAACGCAATATCCGACGTGCGAATCGCGTCTTCATACTCGGCGTAAGTGACGAATTGTCCGTCGTAACGTTTCAAGTCGCCGACAAAAGTTTTATTCTCGGTCTCCAGCGCGTCGAACAAATTTTTCCGCGACAAAATCTTGAACGCCACCTTGTTGCCATATTGCTTGGCAATACGATTGAGCGCGGGCAACAACTCGATGAAATCACCGTCACGATTGAGCGCACCGAAAAAAATCGTTACGGGACGTTTCTGCTTGAACTCATGGTCAAAATCTCGCGGCGGCGGCAATCTGCGCAAATGATTCGCAAAAACCGTGACGTGCGGATTAAATTGGCTCAAGTAGTCCGCAAGATACGGCGTCGACGTTTGAATTGCATGCACCGCCCGAAAATTTATCCACGCCGTCTTTTTGTAATCATCTTCCCAAAGCACGGGGTGATCGTCCATTTCGGAGATAAAGAGAATTTCTTTTTCGCGCAGAATGTTGAAGAAATCCAAACCTACCGCGAACGACGGGAAACACATGCGCTGATTGATGAAAATTCGCCGCTCGAACTGCTCGCGGTCAAAAAGTTTGTACGGTTTGCCGACGGATGACGCCACGATATAAACGTTGCGCTCGGTCATGAAGAAAGCGTTGGGCATGTGAACGCGACTCGGTGCGCAAACGGTTGATTCGCCGATGAGCGTTTGAACCAAAGTTTTTTTCGGCGGAACACCTTTGCAGGCAGTGAAGATGTACACGAAGACCGATAAATCCGTTTCGGCGATGTCGGCGATTTGCTTGCTGACTTTGACGCCGCGACCGGCATTGAGCGACCGCAGGAGAGTTAAGCCGGCTTCCTCGATTGCGTCCTGCATTTCGGCGCGAGTGACTGTGACGCGGAATTTCGGCGGCTTGCCTCCGACAATCGCGGCGATGTTATCAGCGTGCCCGACGTTGTCCAGCGTGAAAATTATCGTGCCGTTGTCGTTGAGATGCTTGGAAATTTTTTTGATGAGCGCGACGAGTTTTTTATTGCTCAGCGTGCCGATTAGTCCATTTTGAACCAAGATTGCGTCGAACGTGCCGACAATCTTGCTCAAGTCTTCGGCAACGGTGTAACTGCATTCAGGCTGAATCTCCAAAAATTTTTCTTCGGACGTTTCAAAATCCGTTGGAGAATCGCCAATCAGTTCAAGCACCGTCTTCGCCCGCGCAGGAATAAAAGTTTCAAAGGTCATTGCGTTGTCCTCTCAGCGCACCAGACTATACATCAAATCTTCCTGAGCCTTCATGCATTTCATCAGCTCAAAACGTTCAAGAATTGTTTCGCGAGCCTTAAGACCGATTTTGCGGGCGCGTTCGGGGTCGTCGAGATGTTCTTCAATTTTGCGGGCAATGTGATATGGCGAACGGAATTCGGCGAGCAGACCGTTAACGCCATCTTCCATGACTTCTTGCACGGGCGGAGTTTTAGAACCGACCATCGGGCAACCGAAACTCATTGCTTCCAGACAAGACCAACTCAACACGAACGGGCGCGTAAGGTAGACGTGACAGCTTGACGCACGCAAAATTTTCTGGTAGTCGCCGCGATTGCGCAGTCCGACGAAATGCACGCGGTCAGTCGGGTAGCCGCCTTTCTTCTCTTCTTCTTTAAGGTAAGTCGTGTCCTTGAGCTGTGCGCCGTAACAAATTCTGTCTTTGCCGACGACGACGACGTGAGTTTTCGGGCGACGACGAAGCACGTGACGGATAGCGTCCATGAAGTACGGGAAGCCGCGATAAATTTCAAAGCCGCGAGCAACGTACGTGATAATCTCGGTGCCTTCGGGCAGATTGAGTTTAACATCGTCAAGCACCAGACCAGGACGTTTGCCGCTTGGGTCGGGCGAGCAGAATTTTGTATCAATGCCCTCGTGAATGATGTTAATCTTCGGCTTGTATTCTTCGGGGAATTGCGAGTACTGCCACTTTGTCGGCGCAACACCCGCATCGCACAGTTGCAAATTCATCAAGTGGTGAGCATTACGCGTGCGGATTGAAATGCGGTTGCCAATCTGCGGAATTTCGTCCGGCCACCAATAGCAATCGCTGTCCTCAACGAGATAATACCACTCGAAGTAGCCCATTATCGGCACGTTGGGATAAACGTCTTTGCAATAGAGCGTTGAGCCCCAGCCCGTGTGACCGATAATCACGTCGGGCTTAACGTTCTTTTCTTTGGCGAGCCACTCCATTGCGCGAAGAACTGCTTGACCTTCAACGACGGCTTCGGCAGCGGGGCGCAACGGTCCGCAAGATTTAATCCACTCGTCAGATTTCTCGTTCGGTTTGGGATAAAGCGCGAGTGTCACGCCTTTCAGCTGTGCGTTAATCGAATTCTCTTTCGACAGGAAGAAGACGTTGTTTTCGGGATTGCTTGCCAAATACGGCGCAAGGTTCAGATATTGCGCGGGAAATGACGGGTGCAGAATAAAAATGTTCACTGTAAAAATCGCTCCCTTTTTAACAATGTGGAATTTGGAATTTGGAATGTGGAATTAAAAATCGCGTCTCAATTCCTAATTACCAATTCCTAATTCCTAATTCATCTGTGCTTGGTGAAGTTTGGCATAGACGCCGTTACGTTTCATGAGCTCGTCGTGTGAGCCCGCCTCGATAATGCGTCCCTTCTCGATAACAATAATCGCGTCGCAATCGCGAACAGTCGACAGACGGTGCGCAATCATCAGCATTGTACGTCCGCGAGAAATCGGCTCAATGTTGTTCATGATGATATTTTCCGACTCATAGTCAAGCGCGGAAGTCGCTTCGTCGAAAATTATGATACTCGGATTTGAAATCAACGCGCGGGCAATCGCGATACGTTGACGCTGACCGCCGCTCAACAAACTACCGCGTTCACCGACGAACGTTTCGTAGCCGTGTGGAAATTTGCTGATGAATTCGTCTGCGCCCGCGAGTTTTGCCGCATTGACAACGTCTTCGTGCGTGGCGTTCGGGCAAGCAATGCGAATGTTTTCTTCGACCGTGCCGCTGAAAAGTTTGCTGTCCTGCAACACGACGCCGATTTGACGCCGCAACCACGCCGGTTCAACCTGCGCGATGTCAACGCCGTCAATCAAAATTCGTCCCGTGTCAGGCAGGTAAAGACGTTGAATCAGTTTCGTTAATGTCGATTTGCCCGAACCAGACCGTCCGACAATGCCGACCTTCATGCCCGCAGGAATTCTGATGTTGACGTTATCGAGAACTTTGCCGCCTTCGGGCGTGTAACTGAACGCCAATTTTTCTAGCGCAATGTCGCCGCGCAGACTCGGCAACGTGGTTCGCGAAGGATTGAATGCAGGTTCGGTTTCTTCGTCCATGATGTCCGCAAGTCGTTCCATTGAAACGCGAATCTGTTGGAAGTACTGCCACTGGTTGATTAAGCGCATGACGGGCGCGATTAATTGACCGGCAATCATCTGGAAAGCAATCAGTTCGCCGACGGAAATTTCGCCTTCCATGACGTTGTACGCGCCAATCCAAAGAATCGTCAAGTTGAACATGCTGAACAGGAACGTACCTATTGAGTTCGCGACGTTCGCAAGATTGACGACCGCCAACGACGCTTTGACCAGACGCGCAAGCATTTCCTCGTAACGACGCGTGAAATTACTTTCGACGCTGGAAGATTTAACCGTGTGAATGCCCGTTATCGTCTCGATGAGGAAGGAGCGATTTTCACTGCCGATTAAAAATCTGTCGTTAATCATACGTTTGAAAATCGGCGCGACGACCAAATTCAGAATCACGAACAGCGGAATCATAACCAGCACGATGATACTGAGCAGCCGGCTGTAAAGGAACATGACGCAGAAGTAAACGACCGCGAAGACGATGTCCAGAACGATTGTTAAGCTGTTGCCCGTCATGAAGGAACGCAACGTTTGCAGCTCGCCGAGACGACTGACAACGTCACCGACCTGCCACTTTTGGAAGTAGCTGACGGGTAGCATTGTAATATTTTTGAACAGGCGCGAACTCAACGCAACGTCCATTTTACTTGCGATGTTCGTGAACAGGTATGCACGCAGGGACATTATCCAGTTGTTGAAGACCGTGCAAATCAACATGCCCATGACCAAAACGTCGAGCGCGTCCGCAGCACGGTGCACCAAAACTTTATCGATGATGTTCTGCACGAAGATAGGCGACGCTAAGCCCAAAATCTGCAACACGAGCGACAGGAACAGCACGTTGCGGAGATGCGGCACGTACTTCGACACGACAGGGATAAACCATTTGAAGCCGAACGGACTTTTCTTTTTGCTGAGTTCGTAGCGGCGCGTGAAGAGAATCGCCTCACCCGTCCAATCCATTAACAGCTTGTAACGGTCGACTTTAACGGGGTGTTGCGAGAAGACAGGATCCATAACGTAGATATTGCCTTCGCGTATTGTCGTAATGACGACGCTTTTCCCCGAACGCAACTTGATGATAATCGGGTAAACGAGCTTATCCAAATCAGCCTCAACAAGTCCCGAATATTGGCGAGCTTTCAACTTCAAATCGCGGGCGGCACGGACAAGCGTCGTGTAATCAACGCTACCTTCTTCAAGAACATAAGCGCGTTCAAGCTGACGATAATCGGCGGGCACGTTGTAATATTTCGCGATTGAGATTAAGCAAGCAATGCCGGTGTCGATGCCGTTGACAACACCGCCTTCGCCTTCGGGCAGATGAACTTCGGTGTCGAGTTTGCCGGGCTTGGCTTTGTCGATAGGAACTTTTTTGGGCGTGATTTTGCCGAGAGCTTGACCACCGGATTTTTGCGGCGATTGTCCCTGCGAAGGCACTAAACTTTTATCGTCGGGAGTTTGTTTATTGTTATCCGCCATGAATCACCGCTCCCTTAAAGCTTCGGACGTGTAGCGACGGAACGGATCGAGGAAGAAGTCAATAATGCGTTTCTCTTTGATTTTAATTTCCGCGCTGACGTTCATGCCGACTTCGAGCTTTGCCGGCTGTCCGTAAACGTTAATGTCATTACTCGTGGGGTCGAGCAGGAGTTTAAATTTTTTGTCGCGGGCGATGTCGTTAGGTTCGTTGACGGCGTCCGCGCTGATTTCCTGCACTTCCGCTTTGTACATGCCGAATTTCTGGAAGTTAAACGTTTCAACTTTAACTTCAGCTTCTTGACCGACTTTGATAAAGCCGATGTCTTTGTTGTCCGCGTAAACTTCAAACTCAAGTTTGGCGTCTTCGGGAACAATTTGCATAAGCGGCTGAGCGTCCGTGACGATACCGCCGAGCGTGTGAATATTCAAGTTGTAAACGCGACCGCTGATTGGCGCGTAGATTGTCGCCATGCGCGAATCTTCATCAGCTTTCTTGATTGCTTCAGTGACGGAATAATATTCTTTCTTGGCTTCAACAAGCGCGGTCATTATGTCTTTGTGGTAGGAGGCGTCGACGTTCGCAAGATTTTGTTGAGCCTCGGCGATTTCCGCGCGAATGCTGTTCAAAGAGTCGAGTTCCGATTGAGCGTTCTTGGCATATTCAATCGTCTCGCGCTGTTGTTCAAGCAGTTGGAATTCGGAAATTGCATTCTGTTCGCGGAGTTCGAGAAGTCGAGCTTCTTTTTCCTGCGCGATAGCCAAAACTTCCGCATACTTCTCGTAAGACGCCTGTGTTGCCTGCATCTTTGCAATTCGCTGGTCAATGACTTCCTGGCGACTTTGGCGTTGCGTGCGATAATCGGACGTGCGGCTTTGATACAGTGCCATTTCCGCTGCGAGATCGTGCGCGTCAAGGTCGGGGTCTTCTTCAGGCGTGAAAGGCTGCTGAGTCAATTCCGCCGTCAAACGCTGAATATCAAGCTTGTAATAAGCCGCGCGTTTTTTCAAGCTGTCGTAGTCCGCAGAAGTCGTCGTCGGGTCGAGAACAACAAGAACGTCGCCTTCTTGCACGACTTGACCTTCTTCAACGTTGATTTCTTTGACAATGCCTTTGTTCTTAACTTGAACGGTTTTGATTTGACCGGAAGGAATGACTTTGCCAGCCGCGACTGCAACTTCATTGATGTGACCGACGAACGACCACACCAACGCGACGACGATTAAAACTAGGATTGACCACATGACCAATCGTCCTGTCGGCGACGGCGGTGTTTCCGTTACTTCGAGTATCGCCGGCAAGAATTCTGTTTCTTTTTCACGTTCGTCGCCGTGAATAAGCCATTTGAAAAATTTGCCCATATTTCTACCCTCTGCTTTCTTGCTGGTCGTAAAGATAACGATAGAGTCCGCCGAGTGCAAGCAGTTGATCATGCGTGCCGCTTTCGACGATCTCGCCTTTGTCGATGACGATGATTTTGTCGCAACGACGCACCGCGCTCAATCTGTGAGCAATAATGAGCATTGTGCGGTTAGCACCGATTGCGCCCATGTTGTTCAAAATGATTCGTTCGGATTCGTAGTCGAGCGCGGAAGTTGCTTCGTCGAAAATCAAAATCGGAGGATTAGCCAAAAGTGCACGAGCAATCGCGACACGTTGACGTTGACCGCCGCTCAAACTGTCGCCGCGTTCGCCGACTTTGGTGTCGTAGCCTTCCTTAAGCTCCAAAATGAAATCGTGAGCACCAGCCAATCGCGCCGCACGAATAATTTCGTCCATTGTGGCTGTTGGGCGACTGACGGCGATATTGTCGCGCACGCTGGAGTTGAACAGATAATTTTCCTGCATGACAACGCCGATTTGTCCGCGCAGCCACGAAAGATTTGCTTCACGAGTATTCACGCCGCCGACAACGATTGAGCCCGCTTCGGGAATGTAAAGGTTTTGCACGAGGTTTGTCAACGTTGATTTGCCTGAGCCGGAACGACCGACGATACCGATTTTTTGACCGGGCAGGACTTTCAAGTTGATGTTCTTCAGAACAAGCGGCAAGTCGACGCGGTATCGGAAGTTTACGTTCGTGAAATCGATTGCGCCGTCGATACGCGGTGCGCCACGTTTGCCCATTTCCTGAACGATAGGTTCCATTGGTGTGTTGAGAATGTCGCCGATACGTTCGAGTGCAAGACCGACCTGTTGAACTTGGGGCCACATGCGCAGAAGTTTCGTCATCGGACCGAGAGCTTGACGCGAAATCATTTGGAACGCGATTAATTGACCGAGCGTGAATTCGCCGTTCATGACCATGTGACCGCCGTACCAAAGAATGCCCATAGTTATACCAGCTTGAACGAGTCCGCTGAAGCCGTTGATAAACAGATTGAACTTCGCGTTCTCAAAAGTCGTGCGGACGTAGCGGGCAAGAAGATTTTCCCATTTGTTGACGAACTGCGGTTCAACAGCCAAAGCTTTAATCGTTTCAATGTTGGTGATTGCCTCGACCATGAAGGCGTTGTTCATTGCGCCGGTACGCCAAACCGCTTCAATCTTGCGTTTGATAATCGGCACCGCCCAAATATTTTGCACGACGTAAAGCGGCACGGTTATCAGCGCGATGAGCGTGAGCGGCACGGAATACCAGAACATAAACGCGACGAAGACGACGCTAAAGAACACGTCAAGCACGGTCATTAAGCCGGTACCCGTCAGGAAGCCGCGAATTTGTCCGAGTGCACCGACACGCATTAACGTATCACCGACGCGCCGACGTTCGTAGTAAGGCAACGGCAACGATATTAAGTGGTGGAAAAGTCGCGTGCCTAAGATTGCGTCGAGTTTATTTGTCGTGTGGTTGAGAATGTAAGTTTTCAATGCGGTCAACAGCGACTGCATGAAGAAAAAGACAATCATACTGCAACCGATGACCGTCAGCGTTGAAAGTCCGTTGTTGCCGATGACTTTGTCGATGATAACCTGCGTGATGAGCGGGAAGCCGATACCCATCAACTGCAGGAAGAATGACGCCGCAAGAACTTCGCCGAGCGGTTTCTTGTAGCGTTTGAGCACGCGCAGGAACCAATCGACATTGTAGCGTTTCTTGAAATAAGTCCAACTGAGTGCCGCCGAGAAAATCAGCAGTTCGTTCGTCCAGCTTTCAAGGAACTCTTTAATCGGGATTGCCTGCGGTTTGTTTTCGCGCGGGTCGATTGCCAAGACAACTTCATCATTCGCGCTACCGAGGGCGATGTAAGCACCGTCAGTCATTTTTGCGACGGCGGGATATTCGATTTCGCGCAGTTCGTCGACCGTCGGGCGAATCAGGTTGCTGCCGATGTTGTACTTCTTCGCCAGTTTCTGTAGCTTTTCCCAGTTAAGTTGCTCGTCTGTTTCGGGGTTTTGCTCATAAATTTTTTGCAAATCCTTGACGCCGAAGTGTTGCAAAACTTTTATGATCGAAACGACACCCGTCCGATTTTTTGGCGGCGCGGATTTATTTTCGGGCATGTTGCATACCAGTCTCCCTTCTGACAATTTGGAATGTGGAATTAGGAATTAGGAATTTGGAATTGATTCGGGTCCTTGTCTTCCATATACATTAGGACAATTAAGCGGGCATTAAAAGAATCATAACAAAAGCCGCCGTCAACCCGCAAGGAAGACAGCGGCCTTTGTTTATTTGTCTGCTAGGATTAACGATACTTCCGTTTGCGAGCCGCCTCCGATTTTTTCTTGCGGCGGACGCTGGGCTTTTCGTAATGTTCACGCTTGCGAACTTCGGCGAGCGTGCCCGCCTTTTGACAGGTACGCTTAAAGCGGCGGAGAGCACTGTCTATGGATTCGTTTTTCCCAACTTTGACTTCATTGGCCATTCAATATCCCTCCCTCCGCTTGATACTCGAAAATGTGACTGCCCGCGTATTTTAACACGCAACTTGTCAACCGTCAACAACATTAATTTGGAATTAGGAATTAGGAATTAGGAATTATTTTCCATTCCACATTCCACATTCCTAATTAAATTCAGCCGTCGAATTCCAACAAGCCATAAGCACCAGCGTGGCGTTTGTAGACGACGCAAATTTGTTCGGTCTGCGCATCGCGGAAGACGAAGAACGAGTGATTGAGCAAGTTCATCTGCATGATTGCTTCCTGAACGTCCATGGGCTTGACGACGAAATGTTTGGTCTTGACGATAGGATATTCGCTACCTTCGTCCTCGCGTTCGACTTGAACTCTGGATTCGGCGAAGGCTTCGACTCTCATGCCGCCGTTGCGGAAACGACGTTCGAGTTTGGTTTTTTGCTTGTGAATTTGGCGTTCGAGTTTTTCAACGACCAAATCTATCGACGTGTACATGTCGCCGGTCGATTCTTGTCCGCGAAGAATCAAGCCGCCGCGCCCGACTTCAGCCGTGACCTCGACGATTTGGCGTTCCTTTTCGACCGAAAGCAGGACTGAAATTTCGTCCATGTTGTCGAAGTACTTTGCGATTTTGCCGACGCGCTTTTCTACGTACTCGCGCAGTGGCGGTGTAATCTCAACGTTTTTGCCGCGTATGTTGAATGTTGCCATGACAAACAGCTCCTTCCGCTCTTGCCGATTGTGTTTGCTTGAATATTCGGCGCGACGGGCGATAAATCCTTTAAAGCGAAAAAATTTCGTCGGTCAGCAACGTGACGACAACGTGACGTTGCATCCATTTGTCGCGATTCAACGTTTCAGCTGTCGACCATGATACCCGCGAACTAACTGTTCAAGCGTCGGAAAAAGAACCGTCAATAACAAATTCAACGTTAGACTAATCGTTCGACTGTGCGCGGAGCACCGTTCATTTCGGCAACGAGAGCGTCACGCAGTTGAACTTCGCGTTCGTCGACGACTTGCATTGCAAATCCCGCATGAATCAGCACGTAATCGCCAACGTGAGCTTCGGGCAGGAGCATTAGGCTTGCCGAACGTTTAACGCCTGAATGTTCCACAGTTGCCAAATCGCCGTCAATCTGCAAGACCTTCGCGGGGAATGCCAAACACATTTCTATCACCTCGCGCCAATCATACATCATGCGTCGCGTCTTTGCAAAAAATTTAGATTCCTGAAAGCTGATAGCTGACAGCTGAAAGCTCAATAATTTGCAATTTCGCCGCCGCTGGTATATCATTGCGAAAAACGGTTGCGGAGTTGATTGCGTTGGTGTACGTGTTGAAGTTCGGAGCTAGTTGGATTTTGCCGCCTGGAATTTTTATTCTGCTGATGTTGGCTTTATGCGTCAAGCTGTTCAAAATCAACAGGAAATTAACGGCGATGGTCTTCGTTGTGACGCTGGTTTTCTACCTGCTTTGCACAAGTTTCGTCGCGGAACGATTCATGGGCTGGCTTGAAGAATTGCACACGCCACCCGCGCAGGTCGAAACGTCTGGTGCGGACGTGATTGTCTTGCTCGGCGGCGGCGCGATAAGTCAAGTGCCTGACGTTGACGGAGTCGGAGCATTGTGCGCAAGTCCCGCGAACAGATTGCTGACTGCCGTGAGATTGCAAAAGATGTTGAACGTACCGATAATCATCAGCGGCGGACAAGTTTACAGCGATTCGGGTGCGGAAGCCGAAATTTCTGCGCGGGTTTTGAAATCGTTGGGCGTACCCGAAGACAAAATCATCACCGAGACAAAGAGCGTCAACACGTCGCAGAACGCCCGATATTGTGCCGTGATTCTGCGCGAACAAAAATTTTCCAAACCGTTGCTCGTGACAAGTGCCTTCCACATGAACAGGGCAATGCTGAACTTCAACCTGCATCGTTTCAAGCCGATAGCGTACCCGACGGATTTCACTGTAGCGCACAATCCGACTTTCCACTACACGAAACTGCGCCCGCAAGCCGAAGCATTGCTGTTGAACGTGACAGTCATGCAGGAATTGTTGCGGACGTGCGTGACGGAAATTTTCGGCATTTGAGGTGACTGCATGAAAAAATTTTTGCTAATACTGTCGACGATAATTTTTCTGAGCAGTGCAAGCTGTTCGGCGGAAAATTTGAAGTTTATCGACGCAATGGACGACACTGGCTACTATTACGACGCCGACAGTGTTCAATTCGTCAGCTACGAAATTTTCCGCGTGCGAATGGCGGTCATCAAAGCGAGCCTCAACCGCATGAACACCTACGACGTTTTAATCACGCACACGGAGAACACTTACGAAATTTTATCGTCGAAGATTTTATCCTACGACACGCGCGCAATCTTGGAAGTCAACAACAATCGACGCCCGCCGCAAAAATATTCCGATCGCTCCGAGATGGGGCAAATGGTCCGAATGATTCTTTACGACAACTGAAAAAATCCCCTGCGAAATTGCGGGGGACTTTTTTTGTTTGGAATGTGAAATTAGGAATTTGGAATTACAAAAACCTAACAGCTATAAGCTAATTTGGAAATTCCTGCGTTATTTCTTGCGAACCATTTCGACTTTGTTCTTTTTGGTCTTGTAAGTATCCTCGCTCATGCGGCGTTTCTGCTTACGAATTTCGTTTTGCTTCTTTTGGAGCTTCTTGCGTTCTTCTTTGCTCAAACTAAGCGCAGTGGCGGTGTCGAAACGATTGAAGAACGCCTCGATGATTTTCTTGTAGTTTACCGTGTTTTTGACCATGAGACGACTCTGGTAGTTGTAAGTGTACATGAGCTTTTGATTGGCGGCATTGCAGACGTTGAAGGACAGCCACGGATTTTTGTTGCCGTTTGCGATGGTCATGACGACATAGGCGTCGACGTAGCGTGAGATATTTTGGTTATAAACCTTTTCGGCTTCGGGCGTTTCCAACGCGTAAATGTCAATGCCCGTGTCGCGGCGAATGGCGGAGGCAATTTCTTCGTAGGATAAAACTTCCAGCGTAGATGCGAGTTTTCCTGACAAGTAAATTTCTTTGATAAGGTCTTGAAATTCGGGTTCGTTCTCTTCGACTTTGTAGTAATTCGGCATGGCGACGGCAATCTTTTGAACGGCGACAAGGTTAGCACCTTCCTCGACTTTTTCCTCGAAAGCCGCCAATGCAATCGATGCGGTGAACATCGTCATAAAAATCGTCATCGCGACGAAAAATTTTTTTGCCAATTAAATCGCCTCCAATTACAAAAGCCCGTGAGCTTTAAGCGCGTTTTCAATCTGTTCGACGTGTTTAGGTTCGGGCTCGCACAACGGCATACGCAACTTGCCGACGTTCCAACCGATCATTCGCATTGCAACTTTAACGGGAATCGGATTGACTTCGCAGAACAGCGCGTCGATTAAATCGCAGTAATCAATCTGCATACGCGACGCCTCATCAATTTTTCCGTCGAAATAATTTTGGCAGATTAAATGCGTGTCACGCGGCGCGACGTTCGACAGCACGGAAATTACGCCGCTACCGCCGAGTGACAGAATTGGAATGATTTGGTCGTCGTTGCCGGAGTAAATCGCCAAATCGTCGCCACAAAGTTTCCTTGTGCGAAGAATCGACGTCAAATCGCCGTTAGCTTCCTTCGCCGCAACAATGCGCGGGTGTTTGCAAAGTTTCGCGTAAGTCTCCGGCTTGATGTCGACGCCCGTACGTCCAGGCACATTGTACAGGATTGCGGGAATGCCGATGCTGTCAGCAATCTTCGTGTAATGCGCGACGAGACCGGCTTGCGTGCACTTGTTGTAATACGGCGTGACGAGCAGGACGGCTTGCACACCGACTTCCTGAGCGTAACGCGACAATTCCACGGCGTAAGCGGTATCGTTGGAACCAGTGCCCGCGATGACTGGAACGCGTCCGTTGACATGCTCAACCGCGAATTTTATTGCGGCACGGTGTTCAGCGTCGTTCATTGTAGCAGCTTCGCCCGTCGTGCCTGTGATACAAATCGCGTCCGTGAGATTTGCAATCTGGTAGTCGATTATGCGTCCGAGTTCGATGAAGTTGATACCCGTCTTGTCGAATGGTGTGACAATCGCGACGCACGCGCCTTTAAACGGTAATTGTTTCATTCGTAGCCCTCCAAAAAATTTTGTTTATCTCTCAAAGATTAGGGAGACGACGCTCCCGATTATCGCGCCGAAAACGACAACGACTATTGACGGACCCATCGTTCCGAAAATCGACGACGTGCCCGACAATGTGCTACCAATCGCCGTGTTGCCGACATCAAAGCCTACGGTCGAAATCAAGCCGAAAATGCCGCCTTGCACAGTCTCGACGAGATTATTTGCCGCAACGGACAACGCGGACGCCGCTGCCTCGCCGCCGTCAGTGATTCCGTCAGTTGACGGTGTGACGCCCAAATTTGCAGTGACGCTCCTGCCGACGCTCGAATTGACAATGCCGCTAATAAGACCGCTGCTGACGTAGCCGACGACAAAAGAAATTATCGTGTCGCGAATGACGTTTGACATTGCCACGCCCGAACGAACTTTGGTGTTGATAACGCGCATGAAATTTCTGCCGATACTGAATCCCGCGCCGAACAACGCAAACATTTTGCCGAACTGCAAGCCGACTGCGTGCACTGCCGAAAAAGTTTCAAATGCATCCGCGTTGAAAAGAAAGTTGCTCATGATTTACTCCGTCGCCTGTTTGACTTCGCGGAAAAGCGCGGCGTTCTCCTTTATGACGTTCTCATTGCCGAAAACGCAGATGTTGTTCTGATTCATGCAGTCGCCGACAAGTTTCGCCAACGCGCGAATATCTTCTTGACGTGTGGCAAGAACTTCGTCGCGGGCTTTTTGGCGGTCAGCAAACGTGACGTTTCGCAAGCAGAAATCGGCGGCAATTTGTCCCTTCAACGACGGCGTTAAAGGCTTGTCAGTCTTGCTCAGCGTGCCGATGATGTATTTGTCCATTTCGCGGTCGCTCACGTCGAAATTCTTCAGAAAGTCCGCTGTGCCGTCGAAAGTCTCCAACGTCTTCGCAAGGTTCGGATCGCGATATGAGCCGAAGAACAAGTTGCCCGTTCGATTGAAACTCGTAAAGGCACCGTACGCGCCGCCCTGCACGCGAATTTTCGTCCAGAAGTATTCGTAGCGCAGAATCGTTTCCAAAACGTTAAGCGTGCCCGTGTACTTGTGACCGAGTTCGATGAAGTTCGCGCCCTTGCCGACGTACTGAACGCGGCTTTGAGTGTAAAGTCCTTCGTTAAGCGGCTTGCAGGGGAACGAATAATTTTCGCGGGGAAACTCGTCAATTTTCATGCTCTTCAACAGTTCGGACAAATGCGGTCTGAACTCTTTGTACAAATCGTCGGGCGCAGTGATGCTAATAATTAAGCCGTTGCGATTGACGAGGCGGTCATAAACGTCATACAAATCGTCGACGAGCTCATCAAACTTATCGTCGAAGTCAACGAGCAAATCTTTCAAGAACTTGTTGTAAGGCAGGAGCGACGCGGCATTATACGCGCCGGTTTTCGTGCCGTAAGACGCCAACTGTGCCGAAATTATCGACGTCGCCATATTCTGCAGGTTGAGTTCAAAGCCGAGTTGGTCTTGTTCAATCAGTTCGCGCAGACGTTTCTTGTTGATGAAAACCGTTTCGTTGAAGATTTCCGCAAGAATGTCAGTCATTTCGGCGAGCTTCGATTTGAGTGCCTTGACGTAAAATTTCATGCGCGGCGCGAAGGAATGTGGCTTGCCGTTCTCGGAATCGGCGTGAAGTATCGAACTCAATCCGCCGACGTTCAAATTCGTGAGTATCGCCAATTCTTCGTAGGTGTGGCGTTTCGTGTCGATGTTGTTCAGCAGACTGGTCAGCAGGTACGCGTGTAACAATTTACTTTGCGGCACTCGCGACGCGTCGAAATAGAACGTCAGATAAATTATTCCGTGCGTGTCGAGGTTGCTGAACAGAATTCGTGTGCCGTCGAGGTCGCGGAATTGCAACGGGAAATGCTCCGATTCTTTGCGCAAATCTGAACGCTTGAGGATTGGTATCGTCTGCAGAGCTTCGGGCGAATCTGGTGTTGCCTGCCGAATTTTGAGCTGCTGTGCCTTGTCGATGATGTCGGCAATCTGCGCGGGCGTCAAGGTGTCTTTAATCGCGGCGAGCTTTTGAGCTTGAGCGTCATCACGTTTTTTAGCAAAGGTCTTGTCGGGTGCAAGCGTCATCAAAACTTTGTGCGGATTGTCGAGGAAGTATTTCTGCAAAATATTTTCAAAGTAGCGTTCGTCAAGCCCGCGTTTGACTTTAGCCAAATCATCTTCGTAACGCAAAGCCCCAGTGGGGTCATCGTCGTAAAGCCAATTTTTCAGCACGTTCAAACCGTAAATCAAACCTTTGGGCGTAAGTCCGAACTCGTCTTCACGGAGCTTGAATTCCAACGAATTTATAGACGCTTGTAGAAGAGTTTTGTCAATGCCGTTGTCAACAAGCTTTTGCAGTTCGGCGGTGAGTAAGGAATAGAATTTTTCTGCGCGGTCTGGTTCGGAGCCGTTAAGCGTTATCGTAAAAACAGGCTGAAGCAATTCGTCATCAAACGAAGCAACGACATCTTTACCCAAGCCCGAATCAATCAGAGCCTTGCGAACGGGCGCGGCGGGACTGCTGAACAACGCATGACTTAAAAGCACCAAAGCAAAATTCGCGCTGAGATCATCTGGATCATCGTTCACAACTAAGTTCAGTGTTATGAAAGTTTTTTCTGCGGCGGATTCGTCTTCGCCAATCGGATAGACTTCAGCGACGCGTTTCATCTCTTTGAACGCGGGATGAAATTCAATCGCCGAATCAACTTGAATCTTGTCGAACGCGCTCAAATACTCGCGGTCGAGATATTCCAACTGCTCGGAAATGTCAACGTCGCCATAAAGATAAATGTAGCTGTTCGACGGGTGATAAAATTTTTGGTGGAAGGCAACGAAATTTTCCTGCGTGAGCGTCGGAATTGCTTCAGGGTCGCCGCCCGATTGATAGCCATAGCAATTTTGCGGGAAAGTCGCCTGCAGAAGTTTTGAGCCTAAAATATCGTCGGGCGAAGAAAGTGCGCCCTTCATCTCGTTGTAAACGACGCCGCTGTAAGTCAATTTGGAATTAGGAATTTGGAATTTGGAATTATTTGGGTCGTTCTCATTCCTAATTCCTAATTCCACATTCCCAATTACTTCATAGTGCCAACCTTCCTGCATCAAAATTTCGGGCGTGGTTAGCATGTTGGGATTGAACACTGCGTCAAGATAAACGTCCTGCAAGTTGCGGAAATCTTTAGCGTTGCGGCTGGCGACGGGGTAAACAGTCTTATCGGGATAAGTCATCGCGTTGAGGAAAGTGTTGAGCGAACCTTTAACGAGTTCGACGAACGGTTCCTTCAACGGATATTTTTTCGAGCCGCAAAGAACGGAATGTTCAACAATGTGCGCGACACCCGTATCATCTTTCGGCGGCGTGCGGAACCCGATGTAAAAAACTTTGTTGTCGTCGTCGGTAGCCACGTAGAAAAGTTTTGCGCCGGTCTTGACGTGTTCAAATTCGTAGGTCTTCGCGCCGATTTCGGCGACTTCGGAAATGTTTTTCAAGCAAAAGCCGTTGAGTTCTTCGCCGATTTTTATGTTCATAGAATCGCTCCTTCGTTTCAATGTCGAAAAATATTTTATTCGTTTGCCCGCGTGCCGTCAAGGCTTTGTTTGACCGCATCTTTAAGCTGTTAACTACCGAGATAAAACCGAAAACTTACCCGTTGGGAAGACTTTTTTGTTTATAGACGCTTGACAAATCAATCGGCGCAGGTTATATTACGCCGCGTTGTGACCACGAGGTCGCAAATCGAGAAAATTTCTGTTCACTCTGAAAGGGGGAAATGCTGCTCCGAAGCAAAGAGGCGACCATAAGCAGTCGTCCTGCTTGGGACGCGACATGGCGTTGCGTCAGGCGGCGGAATGATGAAGCGAAGAATAAGCAAGACACTTGAAATGATTAAGGAAAAATTCGTGCTCTGTCTCTTACTTGTGAGCTTTGCGGCGACGAACAGCGGTTTCACTGACAATGAACCCGTTGAACCCGTTGAGAACGACACGGCTCCGATTGAAGAGAATGTTTCAACTGAACCCACAGCGATTGCAGTTAACGAAAACGGCACACTCACTGTCACCGACGACGACGAGATGCACAGAATCTTTATCGATCTCGTTGAAGAGTCGCGCAAACGTGACATTGCCAAACTTGTCGGCGAACCTGTCATTGACGAGCAGCCCGCGCAGGTGGAAGAACCCGTCGTTGAAGAACCGCCCGTTGATGTTGTCGAGACCGCCGGCGGATACGTGCCCTACGCTCAAGCGGTGAGCATGGAAGCTACAGCTTATCTGCCCACGGACGGCAACGGCGCAGGTATCACGGCGATGGGCATTCCCGCGACGTACGGAATCGTTGCCGTTGACCCCAATGTGATTCCGCTCGGCACGCGAGTTTACATTCCTGGTTACGGCGAGGCTTTGGCGGCTGATACCGGCGGCGCGATTCAAGGATACAAAATTGACCTGTGCATGGAAAGTTATTCGGAAGCAATGGAATTCGGTCGTCGCGTCATTACCGTTTTCGTCTTGAAATAAATCTTGACATAAATTTTGACATAAGCTTTATTGAACATGACAAAAAAATAATCCTCTGCAGCATTGCCGCAGGGGATTTTTAATTTGCTGACGTTTGACGGACGCGACGATTCAGGTTATCTTTGCCAGAGTGACGAAGATTGAACGGATTAACCTTGCACGCTCGTCAGCCGTGAGTTCGCCCGCCGCTTCCGACTTGTAAAGGTTCGATGTCATTTGCAGGACGAGTTCGCCTTCGCGCCGCGTGATTATTCTTTCGGCAAAGAGAAATCGGATGATGTTCTTGACTGCCTCTAATGGCGTTGATGGCGTGATGTCTTGGAGCATTTCGCGGTACATTATCTGCTTCTGGTCAACGTCTTCGGGAATGAGCGCGATACGTATGTAGCCGCCGAGACCGCGCCGCGATTCGACGAGAAAGCCGCGCTCGACCGTGAACCGTGTGCTCAAAACGTAGCTTATCTGCGACGGTGCGCAACTGAATTCGTCCGCTAGCTCAGTCCGTTTCAATTCGATTTGTCGGTCAGCGGTCTGCTCCAGCTGCCTGCGAATGTATTCTGCGATTGTGTCTGCTTTGTTGCTAATCATGTTAATCACCTCTTGATATTTTGACATTATAATCACAGAACATTAAATCGGCAAGCTTTTTTTGGGACAACGTGAGCAAGTGTGCTCGAACGTCGTAAAATTTTTAAGGAGGACAACGAAATGAACCGTGCGGTATTTTTTGACAGAGATGGCGTCTTGAACGAGGAAGTCGGCTACCTTTGGCAGATTGAGCGATTCAATTGGATTACCGGTGCTCGCGATGCTGTCAAGCTCTGCAATGAGCGCGGGCTGTTAGCGGTCGTTGTGACGAACCAAAGTGGCATTGCTCGCGGAATGTACACAGCTCGTGATGTCGACGTTCTGCACGCCTTCATGCAGTCGAGTTTAGCGGAAGTCGGTGCGCACATCGACGCCTTTTACTATTGTCCGCACCACCCCGATTTCAGTGGGGAATGTGATTGTCGCAAGCCGAAGCCTGGGCTTATTCTGCGTGCCTGCAAGGAGCTTGACATTGAGCCCGCGCAATCGATTCTGTTCGGCGACAGTGAGCGCGACATTGCGGCGGCAAAGGCGGCTGGACTTCGTGACGGAATTTTTTTCACGGGCGGCAATCTTCTCGACGCGGTCAAATCGCAACTGACATTCTGAAACGAAAAAACTCGGATCGAACGACCCGAGTCGAATTTTCTTATTGGTGCGGTTGATGAGACTTGAACTCATACGCCTTGTGAGCACTGCCCCCTCAAAGCAGCGTGTCTGCCTATTCCACCACAACCGCGATATTCAATTAATGGTGCGGTCGATGAGACTTGAACTCATACCCCCGAGCGAGGACTGCCCCCTCAAAGCAGCGCGTCTGCCTATTCCGCCACGACCGCATTAATTCTCATGTCCAAAGAATCTTCATGATCTTCGGATAAACTTCGTTGGCAACTTTGAACGCTGAGCCAATGTACGCCATCAAAGTTTTCGGATAAAATTTTCCGCGGCAGACATCGATTGCAATATCGCAGTCAATCATCACGTCGCCGTCCGAATCAAGGTAAAGCTTGTAGTACTTGTAAGAATGATTGAGATCGTTGAAGAGCTCGTAGCACATAGCTTTCTTTTCGGGATCTTCGACGGTGCCGATTTTCATAATCAAGAGCTTGATGTCGTCCTCGTCGAAAATTACGAGCATATCAACGATTCCGCCAGTCTTCAACTTTTGTGGAATTCTGAAGACGCTTCTACCGTCGTCGAACTCGTCGTGCTTGTAAAAAATCTCGTCTCCATCCAAAAATTCTTTGAATTGTTCAACCTCACTCATCGAAAACCCTCCCTTGCAGTCAAATAAATTGGTGCGGCAGAGAGGACTTGAACCTCCACGGGGTTGCCCCCACTAGCGCCTGAAGCTAGCGCGTCTGCCATTCCGCCACTACCGCACGTCTGGTGCCGAGGACCGGAATCGAACCGGTACGAGCTTTTACACTCGCAGGATTTTAAGTCCCGTGCGTCTGCCAGTTCCGCCACCCCGGCGAGTGGAGCGGGTGATGGGAATCGAACCCACGTGATCAGCTTGGAAGGCTGGAGCTCTACCATTGAGCTACACCCGCATGGAGCCGGCTATAGGACTTGAACCTACAACCTGCTGATTACAAATCAGCTGCTCTGCCAATTGAGCTAAGCCGGCGATTTGCGCTTAAAACCAAAATGGTGCCTCAGAGCGGAATCGAACCACTGACACGGGGATTTTCAGTCCCCTGCT
>CAMUZG010000032.1 GCA_947165145.1 uncultured Selenomonadales bacterium | reverse complement strand
CGGCGCGACCACTGAATGCAACGTCACGTTGCCACCACGTCGCCGAGATTGACCAGCGCATTGACCAAAATATTTTTAAACATCATGATTTCCTTTGCAGAAAAAATTTTAAGAGCGGCGATTGACTTCGACAAGTCACAGCGTCACGGCGCGACCACTGAATGCAACGTCACGTTGCCACCACGTCGCCGAGATTGACCAGCGCATTGACCAAAATATTTTTAAACATCATGATTTCCTTTGCAGAAAAAATTTTAAGAGCGGCGATTGACTTCGACAAGTCACAGCGTCACGGCGCGACCACTGAATGCAACGTCACGTTGCCGTCACACTTGCTCGGTGACGTGAACATTTTCCTTGCCGTAATAGTACAGCTTGACGTACTTTGCCATTGTGTAAAAGTAATGGAAGCCCGCCAATATGAAACCAATTTTGCCGTCCAAAAAGCCGCCGCGCAGAACGTACATGCGGAAACTTGCCCACAACGGGTGCAGAATCATATCGAGCAAGCCAGCCGATTTGCCCTGTTCGTGAGCCTTCTTCGCGGCAAGCGTCGTGTAAAAGTTCAGCTTGTTGAAGTAGTGATTCCAATCGCGATAGGGGTAGTGCACGAGATACGCTGATTCGGCAAAATCTTTTTCGCGGCACGTGTGATGAATTTTCGGGTGCACGAAGCCCGTAACGTAACTGCCCGCCGTCGGGAAAAGTCGCGTGACGTAATCGGGGAACCAGCCGCCGTGTTTGAGTGGTTGCCCCCAAAAGTAACTCAATCGCGCCGTTCGCCAAGCAACATTTTTGTCGTCGGCAGCGAGAATTTTTTTTATTTCGGCGGCAAGTTCGGGCGTTGCGCGTTCGTCAGCGTCAATGAAGAACACCCAGTCGCATTTCGCCTGCTTAATGGCAAAAGTCTGTTGTCCGCCCCAATCGCCATTCAAAGCGCGTTGAATCACCAATGCACCGAAATTTTTGGAAATTTGTGCGGTGGCGTCGGTGCTGAAATCGTCGATAACAATGACCTCGTCCGCGAAATCTTTGACGCTACGAATGCACGCGCCGATAAATTTTTCTTCGTTCTTCGCCAGAATCAAGACGGATACTTTAGCCATGCAAAACCTCCGAAAATTTTTTGTAAGCGTGACGGCGACGTGACAGAATCACATCTTGCCGCTGATAATTTTTTCGAGACGTTTGGCGAAATTCACGGGTGAAAAGTCTTCTCCCGCCGCCGCAAGATTTTTGGAGTACGTCGGAAAATTTTTGTCGAAGTCGTTGATAAACCTTTCGAGCACGCGAGCCAGGTCATCGACGTTGCCGCTTTGAAACGTTTCGCCGACGCGGTACAGCTCAAAAACTTCGGGGTTCATGTCGTCGCTGGCAACGACGGGTTTGCCGAAGCCGATAGCCGTGAAAAGCATTCCGCCCCAATGATAGCGATAACGCGGCGCAGAATACGGCATTAACAGCGCGTCGACACCGTGAATTGCCCGCTGCCACTCCGCACCGATTAAACCTTTGTGCAGAAAGCTCAAGCGTTCGTCGCCGCGATATTGCCGAATAATTTGCTCAAAGTCTTCAGCGTCCTCCGCGTGCATCGTCGAGCCTTGAACTTGCAATTCAACGCGCCGTGTGTACTTCCCTTGCAGAAAAACTTCCAGCAGTCCGCGCAGATTTTTTTCACGCCGATATTGTCCAAAGAATCCAACCTTCAAGACTTCACCTGCCGCAGAAATTTTTGGCTCAATTTTCAAGTCGCGTGCGGTGTATGTTGGCGGATAAATCGTGTAAATATTGTCGCGCCGCTCACCAAAAATATTGTCGCTGAACGTCAGCACGACGGGCTTGATATTTTTGTTCGACGCCAAATTATCCGCCGCCGCCAAAAATTTCGGAGCCTCAGTCGGATTAATCCCGTGCAGAATAAAAATCGTCGGGACGGAAATTTTTTTCAGCACGCTGTGATTCAACGCCCGCAAATATCTGTAAGTCGACGTGGGAACAATCAGCGCGTCGAAATTTTTTTGAGCGTCAGCAAGTTGCGCGTACCAGCGTTGACGATTGATTTCACGTTTCGCCGCCGCAAAAATTTTCTTCAGCCCGCGCGAATTCGTGTAGGTCACAGCGTCGCCCTTGAGCCGATTGACGGGCGTTTGATAATCGAATTGGAACGAAAAATTTTCCGGCACATAAAATTCCACGGCGTGACCGAGCTTTTTGAATTCCTCGACTAAAATTCTGTCGAACTCGACCTCGTGACCGCCAGGCGTCATGATGTTCTCAAAAATCGCAAGCCGCATTTTTAAATCCTCGCAAAGTTGTTTCAACCGATAAATCCAGTTCGTCAAGCAACGCGAATCGTCTACGATATTGCGCCCGCTTGTGCGAAGGAATTTCTTCGACGGATTTACGCGACTCAATCAGCGGCAACTCGAAAAATCTTGCGTCACTCGTCGCGACACCGCCGGCTTCAGCCCAAAAATCGCCGAACGACGTTTTCAACTTCCTGTCAACGCGAACGTGATTGTTAGCGTAGTAGCCTTCGTTCGTGACGGCAAAAATTTTTTTTACGCCAAACGACCTTGCGACAGCCTGCGCGGCGAACAGAATCAAATTCTTCGTGCGGTAAGCGTGGCAGCGTTTGGTTATGCGTTTGACCAAATCTTTGGCGTCGTCGACGTTGGGACCTTGCATCGCGCCAATCCACATCGCCCATTGTCCGTCGCGGTTGATGAGTTCGTCGCGAGCAATCCAAAACAAAATTTGATAGACGGGCACTTCGTCGGGCAAATTGAACATCACGGCGGCGAGACCTTCTTTGCGTTGACCAGACTCCGCGCAGAGTACCAAATTCATTTCGCCGAGCGTCTCGTCCAGGGGCATTCGCCACAATTCGATTTTCTTGTCGCCGTAAAGTTTCAGCATGAAATCTTCGTTGAAACGCGCTGAAAGAAATTGCATGTTGTCTTCGATGAGTTTAGCCCGTTCCTCGAATTTTGAGCGGTGATAGAAAAATGAACGCGTCGCCTGCTCGTAGACGAACGGATAACCTTCCGCGACCTTCGACAACAGCTCCGACTGCTCGAAAAATTTTTCTAAGCGGCTCATGCGTTGCGGGTGCAAACAACATCTCGCCACGAAAACTGCGAATCGGTGCGCCTCACGTGGGTTGTTCAGATTGTAAATTTTTTTGCCGAGTTCGATAAAATTGCTCATGATTTCTCCGATTGATTCCTTGCGGCGTCAACGACCTTCATAACGTTCAGCGAGACCTGCAAACCGCGTTCGACTGCCGCATAATCGCTACGCTCAAAAATTTCGCCGAAGTCAACAAACTCGTGAATCATTCGGCGTGCAAATTCGTTGTGGGAAAAATTTTCGACTTCGTGACCGCGAATCGCCAAATCAAACCACAGCAGCTCATTGGGCGGGCTCGTCGATAAAATGTAGCCGTTGTCGCCTTGAATCGACAAAAAGCACGGACTGACCGAATCTTTCGCGCCGACGCATTGAGCCAGAAAATTCTCGTATTCAAGCGTGACAATGCCGCTGGTGTCGACGCCGTTGAAGCCGCGATTTGCCGCGTAGGAAATTTTTTTCGGCAGACCGAACAGCCCGACGACGAAATTGATGTTGTAGATGTTGATGTCGTTGAGTGCGCCGCCGAAAAGTTGCGGGTCGAAAGCAGGCGCAACTTCCCCGCGTTTGTAAGCATCGTAGCGGCTGGAATATTGCGAGTAATTGCACATGACAATTTTTATGTTGCCGAGTTTAGGCAGTGCGTCACGGATTGCAAAGAAATTCGGCATGTGAAGATTCGTGACCGCCTCAAACAGGTAAAGCCGCTTGCTCAAAGCCAGATTGATTAAATCTTCAGCCTGCGCCGCAGAAGTCGTGAAGGGTTTCTCGACGATGACATTTTTGCCCGCCACGAGAAATTTTTTCGCGTACTCGTGATGAACGGCGTTAATCAGTCCGACGTAGACAAAATCAATCGTCGCGTTGCTGATTATGTCGTCTAAGTTCGTGGTGAATTTGTCGACGTGAAATTTTTCGGCAAGAGCGGCTGCCTTATCGCGGCTGTGCGGTCGCGCCCAAATGTTTACGACGTGAAATTTCTGCGACGCCTGCATTGACTCGATTGCTTCGGGAATAATTTTGCCGGTGCCGAGAATCGCAACGTTAATCATGCTCAATCCCTCCCGCAGTATTTCTACGCGGCGGCTTTGATTTTTCCTGCACGTGTGATAAAATTCCGCGACGAGGTGAATTAATTTGCTCAAACCGACGCAACAGCAGATAATTGAATTTTTTCATCAGAACACAGTGATTGACTTCATGGGCGTTGAAGTTGTTCCGACTGACGACGGCGAGGCGCGTCTCGAACTTTGTGCTAACGATCGTCACGCGAATCTTTATTCGATGGCTCACGGCGGCGTTCTTACGACGATGGCTGATACCGCAATGGGCGCGAAGTGTCTGGCGTTGAACAAGCGCGTCGTCACTATTTCGCTGACGATTGAGTTCATGCACGCGATTATGACCGGCACACGAGTTTTCACGGACGCAACGGTTTTGCATGACGGGCGCAAAACTATGGTCTGCGAATGTCGTATCGTCGACGCGGCTGGCAAACTTTATTCAAAAGCGAGCGCAACTTTCTTCGTGACGGGAAAACTTTTCGACGACGAATCTTGATAAATCAAAAAGTCCCCTGCGAACGCGGGGGGCTTTTTCGTTGCGGTCAGTTCAATTCAATTTTTCGGGAAGAAAATTTTCAGCGTCGATTCGTCCGAACGTTTGCCGAGATACGAGCCGATTAAAAATAAAATCAGCGAACACGTTATCCCGATTGTGATTTGGTGCAGGTTGAAAATTTTAAAGCCCATTGCCTGCGTCGCACAGTAAATTATCGTGCCGCCCGTCATTGACAACATCGCGCCCAATTTGTTCGCACGTTCCCAAAACAAGCCGAGTAATAGCGTCCAGAAAAATGCAGTCTCCAAGCCGCCGAACGCGAACATGTTTATCAGCCAAATCAAACTCGGTGGTGTCAACGCAATCACGAAGACTGCCGCGCCGATTATCGCCGTCGCTGCCATTGACAAAAATTTAACCCGCGCAGGTGTCACGACGCGTTGATTTTTCTCCGCCCAATGAAGATAAACGTCTTTGATTATCGCGCTGGACGCAACAATCAGCAAGCCCGAAATTGTCGAGATTGACGCGGCAAGCGGACCGATTATCGCGAGCCCGACAAGTTCAATCGGCATTGCCATAACAATCGTCGTGGGAATTATGTTGTCAACGCCGCCATAATCAGCCGCCGTGCCAGATAAAACGCCGTGAGCAAGAATTCCCGTGAAATTTATGCCGATATTCATGAAGCCGACAACGACCGTGCCGATTAGCATTGCTTGATGAAGTCCCTGCGTATTTTTGTAGCTGATGCCGCGCACGACCGATTGAGGCAGTGCGATTGTGCAAATGCCGACCAAAAGCCATTGCGTGAAATAAATCGTCCAAGGCATGTTGCCGAAGCTGAACGGCTCAAACAGTTCGGGATTGTTCGTTTCAAGCGTCGTCATGATGTTGTCGAAGCCGCCGCCCGCTTGCAAGACGTAATGGAGTAGCAGGACGATACCAATCATCATCATTATCGCGCAACAAGTATCGGTTAGTGCGACCGCGCGAAAGCCGCCGATTGACGTGTAAATGACGACCGTCAGCCCGAAAAGGATTAAGCCCGCCTCGTAGCTGTAGCCCGTGACTGCCGCGAATAGTTTTGCTCCGCCGACGAATTGAGCCGTCATTGTGCCGCAGAAAAATAAAACTATCACGAACGCCGCGACTGCCGCTAAGAAGTCCGATTGAAATCTTGCGCGGATTATGTCGACGACCGTGACTGCGTTGAGCTTGCGAGCCAATAAAGCGACACGTTTGCCGAAAATGCCAAGCACAAGGAAAATCGCCGTGACTTGAACGACCGCCATATAAATCCAACCGAAGCCGACTTGAAACGCCATGCCAGGTCCGCCGACGAAACTTGAAACGGAGCTGTACGTTGCGACGGTTGTCATCGCCAAGACAAAGCCGCCGAGTTCACGGTTGCCGACGAAATAACTGCTGACGAAATTTTTTCCCGCCTGCTTGTGGCGAACGTAAAAACTTATGCCGACCATGACCGCCATAAAAATTATCAGCGGCACCAACATAATCAGCGACGTGAGCGCGGACAAGTTACCGTTCATTGTCATCGCCCCCCAAGTCAACATCGCGGAATAGAACGCGGCTCAACACGAAGCTTATCACGATTGCGACGAGCCAAACGCCGATTGTGCCGAGAATCGCCCAAAGCGGTACATGAAAAATTTTCACGTCAAGCGACGCCGTGCCGAAGCCCGCAATCAGCCAAAAAATTATCAGCCCGAACAGCGCAAGTCCCGTATAAATTGCCTCGCGTCTGACCAAGCTGAACTTTTGCGCGTCGCTCATGGACGCACGATTATTTTTTTTCATTGTGAAACCTCCGAGTCTCGTCTCTCGTTCGAGAGTACAAGCTTATTTTGTTGCGCAGGAATTTTATACTGCACGCGCCGAAATTGCAACGATTGAACCACGTCACTTGCAAGAGAAACAGTTTTTAGACACTAAACTTTTCGCGCGGGAAGGGAAAATCTTTATTGCGTCGAAGTTTGCACGCATGAGACAGGTATTGAGCACGTTCAAAGAACAATGGAAAATTTTTCTGGCAGTGGCGGCAATTTTGTCGTTGCAGCTGATTTCCGCAGGACAGCTCGGTTTGTGCGGAGCGGTCTTAATCGGTGCGCTGTTGAATTTTTTTTATTTCTTGTCGACGGCAGCACGATTGGAAGCCGCCGCGAAATCGTCTGCACCGCAAGCAAAGAAAATCATGCTTATCGGGCTGTTGATGCGTCTGGTCATGGTCTTCGCGATATTGGCTGTCGCCGTGCACATCTCCACACCGTTGTTCTTGGCGTCGGCGGTTTCGTTCGGCGTATTCTACTTGACAACGCTCTTCGTCCTGGCTCGTTCCGAAGTCAGAAAAAAATTTTGACTGTGGAGTTCCTGCAACGTCAAAATCAATTAGGAATTAGGAATTTGAAATTAGGAATTATTTTTCATTCCACATTCCTAATTCCACATTCCTAATTGGTAGAAGGGAGGTGATTTTCAGATGCATGAAATTGGTGTCCGCGAGACGATACACTTTCTCGGCTTGACGTTCAACATCGAGACGCTAAAAATGACGTGGCTGGCAATGGGCATTGTGATTCTAGTCGCGTGTCTGGCAACGCGCAATCTTAAAGTCGTCCCGCAAGGCTGGCAAAATTTCGTCGAGATGATTATCTTGTGGCTCCATGACCAAATCGACGCAATGATGGGGCGTCGCGGAAGAATGCTCGCGCCGTTCATCGTCGGGCTGTTCATGTTCTTGCTGGCAAGTAATTTAATCGGTCTCGTGCCGCTCATGGCGTCGCCGACAAACGACCTCAACACAACGCTCGGTTTGGCTCTGCTCGTCGTGGCAATCGTTCATTGCCTCGGCTTGTACTTCAAAGGCGGTCATTACATCGCGCACTTTTTCCAACCGACGCCGGTCTTCGTTATCATCAACATGATTGAAGAGATTGCCAAGCCGATAACGCTGGCTTTCCGTCTATTCGGCAACATTCTCGCGGGCGAAATTTTAATCATCGTCTTGCTCAAGCTGATGCCGATTTGGATGCCGATACCCTCGGTGGCGTGGCTGGCGTTCAGTATCTTTATCAGCTGCGTGCAGGCGGTCATCTTCACAATGCTCAGCATGGCTTATCTTGCCAACGCGGTCAAAGAAGATCATGCCGAGTAAATCACAAAAAGTTTTTTTATTGTTAAGGAGGATTTTTTTATTATGGAACATGCAATCATGGTAGCAGCAGCACTTTTGGGCGCAGGTATTACAATGGGTCTCGCGGCAATCGGCGCGGGCGTCGGCGACGGTCTTGTCACCAGCAAATTCATTGACGGCATCACCCGTCAGCCCGAAGCGAAAAACACGCTCTTCACCAACACGCTTATTTCCGTCGGCTTGATCGAAGCTATGGCGATTATCGCAACGGTCGTCGCGCTCATCATGCTCTATGCCAATCCGCTTCTTTAATGCGTCAACGCAAAGGGCGCAATTAAAGGGGTGATTTATTTTGATTGAAATTAACGCAACAATTATCGCGCAGATTCTCAACTTCCTAATCTTGGTTGTCATCTTGCGTGTAGTTGCTTACAAACCCGTCGCCCGACTGTTGCAACAACGCTCCGACAAAATCAAGGGCGACCTAAACAAAGCCGAGGCTGACCGTAAAGCCGCTGAACAAACTTTGGCGGATTACAAAACTCAACTCGCCGACGCGCACAAAAAAGCTCAAGACATCGTCGACAAGGCAAATGTCACTGCTCGCCAAGAACATGACGCCGCTGTTGCCGAAACCCGCAAGGAAATCGAACGCATGAAGGCGTCCGCGCAGGCTGAAATCGAAAATGAACGCAATCGCGCTTTCGACGAAATGAAATCGCAAATCGTCACGTTGAGCTTGGCGGCGGCTGGCAAAGTCGTTTCTAAAAATCTCGACACCAAAGAAAACGACAAGCTCGTCAACGAATTCATCGCCGGCTTGAACAAAAATATGTTCGCAGATTTGAGGTGAGTTAATGCTTAACATTCAACTCGCTTCAAAGTACGCCACCGCCATCTTTGAGATTGCTCGCGAAGAAAAAAATCTTGACGGTTACGGCAAAGACCTCGCCAAAGTTCGCGACGATATTTTTTCAATCCCCGAAGCCGTCAAATTTTTCCAAAACCCGCTCGTGCCGAATCAGGCGAAAAAAGATTTGCTCACCCGCGCCGTCGGCAAAGAAGTTTCCGCGACCGCGATGAATTTTTTAATGCTCCTCGTCGACAAAAAAAGAATCGGCGTCTTCAACGAGATTTTCGACATCTTCACATCGCTGAAGAACAAGGAACAAGGCGTTTTAATCGCTGACGTGACGAGTGCTTTTCCGCTCTCGAAAAAACAACAGGACGCGCTTATCAAAAAACTCACGACGCTCACGGGACGCAAAATCCAAGTTCGCACGCACAAAGACACATCAATCCTCGGTGGGCTCATTTTGAAAATCGGCGACAAACGAATTGACGGCTCGGCGGCGGGACGTCTGCGTGCTCTGCAAAATTCGCTGTCGGTCAATTCGGTCGGCGGTTGAAGTATCAATCGGAGCATGTTGACAAAAACGTCGCGGGTAATTGAGGCCGTCATGGATGACGGCCGCCCGTCGCCCAGAAAACAGGATGTTTTCGAAGGCGACAACCACGAGTCACGGGTGGTTTTAAAATTGGAACAGTTTGTACTGAACGCCCCCGCGAGGTGCCTTTTCTTTTGCAACTTTTCTTTGGGCACGCAAAGAAAAGTTGATCATCAAAGTTTAACTTGTCAACGGCTCCAACGAAGTCAGATACGACTGACAATCAAGAGGTGACGCATCAAAAATGAAAATAAATCCTGATGAAATCACTGCGATAATCAAGGATCAGATTAAAAATTACAACGTCGATTTGAACGTGGACGAGGTCGGCACGGTCATTGAAATCGGTGACGGTATCGCGCACATTCACGGACTTGATAAAGCCATGTCGGGCGAATTGCTTGACTTCGGCGACGATATTTTTGGTCTCGTCCTTAACCTTGAGCAGGATAACGTCGGCGCGGTTATTCTCGGTCGCGACAACGAAATCAAAGAAGGTCACACCGTCAAACGCACCGGTCGAATCATGCAAGTTCCCGTTGGCGAAAACATGATCGGGCGTGTCGTCGACGCTCTCGGTCGTCCCATTGACGGCAAAGGACCTATCAAAACAACTGCGGCGCGTCCCGTCGAGTTCAAAGCTCCCGGTATCGCCGACAGAAAATCCGTTCATGAGCCGTTGCAAACCGGCTTGAAGGCAATCGACGCACTCGTTCCGATTGGTCGTGGTCAGCGCGAACTTATCATCGGCGACCGCGGCACGGGCAAATCAGCAATCGCCGTCGACACAATCATCAACCAGAAGGGGCAGAACTGTATCTGCATTTACGTCGCAATCGGGCAGAAAGCGTCGACTGTTGCCCGCGTCGTCAAAACTCTCGAAGACCATGGCGCAATGGAATATTCAATCGTCGTTGCGGCAACCGCAGCTGACTCCGCTCCGTTGCAATATCTCGCGCCTTATTCGGGCGTCACGATGGCGGAATATTTCATGTACGAAAAGCACGGTCACTGCCTCTGCATTTACGATGACTTGACAAAACACGCGGCGGCTTATCGTGCAATGTCACTGCTGTTGAGACGTCCGCCCGGTCGTGAAGCTTATCCTGGCGACGTTTTCTATTTGCATTCAAGACTTCTCGAACGTGCCGCAAAACTCAGCGACAGACTCGGCGCAGGCTCAATAACCGCTTTGCCGATTATCGAGACGCAGGCGGGCGACGTTTCCGCGTACATTCCGACGAACGTCATTTCAATCACGGACGGGCAGATTATGCTTGAGACGGACGCGTTTTACTCCGGCATTCGTCCCGCAATCAGCGTCGGCTTGAGCGTGTCGCGTGTCGGCGGTTCGGCTCAAATCAAAGCAATGAAACAAGTCGCGGGAACAATGCGTCTTGACTTGGCGCAATATCGTGAGTTGGCTGCGTTCGCACAATTCGGTTCCGACCTCGACAAAGCGACTAAAGCTCAGCTCGACCGCGGCGCACGTATGGTTGAAACGCTCAAACAGGCGCAATACTCTCCGCTTGCCGTCGAAGACCAAGTGTTGACGATTTACACAGCTGTCAGAGGATTTTTGGCGGACATTCCCGTTGACAAGGTCGTTACCTTCCACAACGACTTTATCAAGTTCATGCACGCAAATCACTCCGCAATCGGCAAGAAAATCGCTGAAAAGAAGAAGCTCGACGACGCGCTCGAATCAGAAATTAAAGCCGCAATCACCGAGTTTAAAGAAACCGTCACGTACAAGACCGAAGGTTGAGGCGGTGAGCTGAATGGCAAATTTACAACACATTCGCCGCCGCATTAAGAGCGTCAAAAACATTCAAAAGATTACCAACGCAATGGACATGATCGCCCGTTCGCGATTCAACGCCGCACGTGACGCACTGCTCGACAATTTGCCTTACGTTGACAAGACGAAAGAAATTATGCGGCGCGTGATGATGCAAATGCGCGGTCGCGAATACGAGCACCCGTTCGTTATGACGCGCGACGAACTCATCGCCAACCAACAGCAGGCGGACGGAAAATTTCTGTTCATCGTCATTGCGTCGGATAAAGGGCTTGCGGGCTCATTCTCAAGCAACGTCTTCAAAGAGGCGCACGACACCATCGAATACGACGGCACCAGCGAAAGTACTTCACTCGACGACGACGGCGACGACGAAAATTTCCACAAGAAAAATTTCGACGCGCTCAAATCCGTTAAGCCCATGCCTACACGAACTCAAAAGCAACAACGTCAAATGTCTGCGACGGGCGGCGTTGCAAAGGCATCGGCTCATCGCGGTGGCGGCACAGGTTCAGGCAATCTCGAAGTCGCGCGCGAATATCACGACGCCAACTACATTGACGGCATTGAACTCATCACCGTCGGCAGAAAGGCGACAACCCATTTCCAACAGCGCGGCTACAACGTCATCAAAAGCTACCACGGAATCAGCGAACGTCCGCAATACAAATACGCCAAAGAAATCGCTGACCTCGTTTTGGAACGTTTTGCCAGCGGCGAAATTATCGACGTGACGTTGATTTATACTCAGTTCAAGTCCGCGATAAGTTGCGTGCCCGACGACGTGACGCTTCTGCCGATTATCACCGACGACTACGCCAAGAGCGGCGCGAATCTCAAGGAAGAATACATCTACGAACCCGACGTTGTCACAATTTTGGATAAGTTCCTGCCTCGCAGATTGTCAACGAGAATTTACGGCGCAATGTTGCACTCTGCCGCGTCCGAACTCAGTTCACGCATGAACGCCATGAGCAACGCCACCGATAACGCTCAAGAACTCGTCGGGCGGCTCAATCTGTTTTACAACAAAGTTCGGCAAGCGGGCATCACCAACGAGATTAACGAGATTGTCGGCGGCGCGAATGCGCTTGAGTAAGAATTGGAGATTGCAAAATGAAAATCGAACATGTCGCAATGTACGTGAACGACTTGGAGAAGGCTCGCGAATTCTTCGTTAAGTACTTCGGCGCGAAATCCAATGACGGCTATCACAATCCCAAAAAGCAATTCCGCTCTTACTTCTTGAGTTTCGGCGGCGAGGCGCGGCTTGAAATCATGAACAAAGCCGACCAAATCGACAGCGAAAAAAATCTTGCCGCCACGGGATTTATTCACCTGGCGTTCAGCGTCGGCAGTAAAGAAAAAGTTGACGACTTGACGGCGCAACTTAAACGTGACGGCTACGAAGTTATCAGCGAACCGCGCACAACGGGCGACGGCTATTACGAAAGCTGTATTCTTGACTTTGAGGGCAACCAGATTGAAATAACGGAATAACTCCACAAGGAGGAATTAAGTTTGGCGAAAGGTAAAGTAGTTCAAGTTATCGGCGCGGTCGTCGACATCGAATTTCCCGTCGGCGAATTGCCCGAAATCTTGAACGCCGTAAACATAAAAGGCAAATCAGGCAACGTGGAAATTGATCTCGTCGCGGAAGTTATGCAACATCTCGGCGACGGCGTCACACGTTGCATCGCAATGAGCTCGACTGACGGTCTTGTTCGCGGCATGGAAGCTGAAGACACTGGCGCACCAATCACCGTGCCCGTCGGCGAAGAATGTCTCGGTCGCGTCTTCAACGTCCTCGGTCAAACCGTCGACAACAATCCCACGCCCGTCGGCAATAAACATTGGCTCCCGATTCACCGCAAAGCCCCGACATTTGAAGAACAGGAAACTTCCACGACAATTCTTGAAACGGGCATTAAAGTCGTCGATTTGATTGCGCCATATTCTCGCGGCGGTAAAATCGGTCTGTTCGGCGGCGCAGGCGTCGGCAAAACGGTTTTGATTATGGAGCTGATTCACAATATCGCCACGGAACACGGCGGTTACTCCGTCTTTTCGGGCGTCGGCGAACGTACTCGCGAAGGCAATGACCTTTGGTCGGAGATGACAGAGTCGGGCGTTATCGACAAAACCGCGCTTGTTTACGGGCAGATGAACGAACCGCCCGGTGCTCGTATGCGCGTTGGCTTGACCGGCTTGACTATGGCTGAATATTTCCGTGACGAACAGGGCAAAGACGTTCTGCTCTTCATTGACAACATCTTCCGCTTCATTCAGGCTGGCTCGGAAGTTTCGGCGTTGCTCGGTCGTATGCCGTCAGCGGTCGGTTATCAGCCCACGTTGACCACGGACGTCGGCGCGTTGCAGGAACGTATCACTTCCACGAAGAAAGGCTCGATCACGTCCGTTCAAGCGGTCTACGTTCCTGCGGACGACTTGACTGACCCTGCACCTGCCGCAACGTTCACGCACTTGGACGCAACGACAGTTTTGAGCCGTCAAATTGCGGAGCTCGGCATTTATCCCGCAGTCGACCCGCTCGACTCGACAAGCCGTATCCTTGACCCGCATATCATCGGACAGGAGCACTACGAAGTTGCTCGCGGCGTGCAAGCTGTTCTGCAAAAGTACAAGGAACTGCAAGACATTATCGCGATTCTCGGTATGGAAGAACTCAGCGACAACGACAAGCTCACCGTCAGCCGCGCACGCAAAATTCAACGTTTCCTGTCGCAACCGTTCGCCGTCGCTGAAGTCTTCACGGGTTCGCCTGGCAAATACGTTCCGCTCAAGGACACGATTCGCGGTTTCAAAGAAATTCTTTCCGGCAAATACGACGACTTGCCCGAAAACGCGTTCTACATGGTCGGCGGCATTGAGGAGGCCGTTCAAAAGGCTGAAAAACTCAAGGAGGGCTAAGCAATGTCAACAATCCTGCTTGAGGTCGCTACGCCCGACAAAGGCGACGTTTACAAGAACGGCATCAACATGTTAATCACCCGCTCGATTGTCGGCGAATTGGGCATTTTGCCGAAACACGCCAGACTTTTGACGGAACTCGTCCCACACGCCATGAGAATCAAAGAAGGCGGATCCGAGAAGCAACTTTTCATCAGCGGCGGCTTTATGGAAGTCACGCCCGACAAAATTACGATTCTCGCGGACGCTGCCGAAAATCCCGAAGACATCGACGTTGAACGGGCAAAATCCGCTTACAAACGCGCCGAAGAACGTTTGAGCAAGAAAAATCCCGACATCGACATTGACAGGGCAGAGGCGGCACTTGCTCGCGCCAAAGCTCGTCTGTTGGTCAAAGGCGTACCGATTCCCTGAAAAATTTTTCCGCAAAAAAATTATCCCGTCACGTTGGCGGGATTTTTTATTGAAACGCGGTAATTGACTTCGACAGTTGCAACGTCATGTTGCAAAAATTTTCCCCGCAATTCGCAGGGGATTTTTTGTTGGAAAATTTTCTGATATACTGTCGCCGATGCTACGACTCTCGTCAGGCAGAACACCAAACGAGAGGAGGTGTTGGCTGTGCTGAGCATTTTTACTATGCTGGCAGTAGGTGTGGTCTCGTCCGCTATCGGAACCGCAATTGGTACCGTAATCGGCGTATACATCTATGATCGCTGGCTCAAAGCGTAGCATTACGTTAACTCCAGGTGCCCAGGGCTAATCGGATTAGTCACCCGATTACGGCAAAACGAAGCCCCCGTCAGTTAGTCACTCCGGCGGGGGTTTTTCGTTTGGTGTTACTATGCTGAGCATTTGTATGGATTTTCCACGTAGCAAATTAAATCTATCACAGAGTCAATAATTTGTCAAACTGAACGACGATTTATTTGCCTTTGAGTCGGTTGCAAGCCTCGATGGTGTTCTCGCGGCTGTTGAAGCTCGTTAAGCGCAAATAACCTTCGCCGCAAGGACCAAAGCCCGCGCCAGGCGTCCCGATGATGTGTTTTTCGTGCAGGAGTTTGTCGAAGAAATCCCAGCTCGACGGAATGTCTGCAGGTGTCTTCAACCATATGTAAGGTGCATTGACGCCGCCATAAGCCTGCAAGCCCGCCGCCGTCAAACTCTCGCGAATGATTCTGGCGTTCTCAAGGTAGTAGTTGACGAGAGTCTTGACCTGCGCTTGACCTTCGTCGGAATAAATCGCTTCCGCGCCGCGTTGCGTGATGTAGCTCGTGCCGTTGAATTTTGTCGTGTGACGACGTGCCCACAATTTTTTGAAGGGAACGCGTTCGCCCGTCGACGTTGTACCCGTCAAACCTTCGGGAATGACGATGTAGCCGCAACGTGTGCCAGTAAAACCAGCGGTCTTGCTGAAGGAACGGAACTCGATTGCAACGTCGCGCGCACCGTCAATTTCGTAAATCGAACGAGGAACATCTTCCTCGGTTATGTACGCGGCATAGGCGGCGTCGAACAGAATCACGGCGTCATTTTCCTTGGCGTAGGCAACCCACTCCGTCAACGCGGCTTTGCTGAGCGTGGTGCCCGTCGGATTGTTCGGCGAGCAAAGATAAACCATGTCGACTTTCTCGGCAGGCGGTTTGGGCGAAAAATTATTTTCAGCTGTGCACGGCAGATAAGTTACGCCCTCGAAGTGACCATCGGACTGCAAGTCACCAGTTCTGCCCGCCATGACGTTTGTGTCGAGATAAACAGGGTACACGGGATCGGCAATGGCAATGCGGCTGTCCAACGAGAAAATCTCTTGAATGTTGCCGCAATCGCACTTGGAGCCGTCACTGATGAAAATTTCGTCAGCACTCACATCAAGCCCGCGACGTTTGTAGTTGTAGTCAGCAATTTTGTCGCGCAGGAAGCTGTAGCCCTGTTCGGGACCGTAGCCGCGGAAAGTCTCGACGTGACCCATTTCATCAGCGGCGCGTTTCATTGCATCGATACAGACTTGCGGCAGGGGACGCGTCACGTCGCCGATACCGAGACGAATGATTTTCGCGTCAGGATTTTCTGCTTGGAATTTGGCGGCGCGTTTGCCTACCTCCGAGAACAGATAGCTGCCCGGCAGTTTCAAATAATTTTCGTTGACTTTCGCCATTAATACAAACCTCCCAAAAAATTAAATCGCCGCACGGTGAATCCCGCACGACGATTTGAGCAACCGCCCTTAACGGGCGAACGTATTCACTGATGGCGGAGTGGAGAGGATTTGAACCTCCGCGCCCTTGCGAGCCTAACGATTTAGCAAACCGTCCTCTTCAGCCTCTTGAGTACCACTCCTTGAAGTTGTGTCTTGAAAAGACGTTGCAAAGGTTATCATAACGTTCGCTGTTTGTCAAGAAAATTTTTTGCAACGTGACGCAAGCGTGACGCTTGACCCAGCGGTCGCGCCGCAACGTTATGATAAATCGAAGTCAATCACCGCGCTCGAACTGTTCAAGCGTCGGGAATTCAACGTCAGACTCTGAAAAAACTTGTCGCAAGTCCCTTGTTACCTGCCGCGTCATTTGATACAATCGTAACACAACGAGAGGGGGAATTTTTATGGCGAACGAACACATCGGATTGGTAGCAAAGGACGGCTGGCTTGAACCCTACGAGGATGCGATACGCGGTCGGCACGATCACGCAGTGTGGAAAATCGGCGAACTCACTCAACACGGCAAACGCACTTTGTCTGATTTCGCGACGGGTCATCTGTACTTCGGACTGCACCGCACGGCTGACGGTTGGGTTTTCCGCGAATGGGCTCCGAACGCGGCGGCTATTCATCTCATCGGCGATTTCAACGGCTGGAAAGAGACTGAGGAATATCGTTGCAAGAGACTGGACGGCGGCAACTGGGAACTCAAACTTCCCGCAGACAAACTTCAACAAGGGCAACTGTACAAAATGCGTGTGCGTTGGGATAACGGCTCCGGCGAACGTATTCCCGCATGGTGTCAACGTGTCGTCCAGGACGATAAGACAAAAATTTTCTCCGCGCAGGTTTGGGACAGCAATTACGTTTGGCACGACGAAGGCTTCAAAATCACGACGAATCCGTTGCTTATCTACGAGTGTCACGTCGGCATGGCGCAGGACGCCGAGAAGGTCGGCACCTACACCGAATTCAAGGATAACATCTTGCCGCGCATAAAGAAGGCTGGCTACAACGCGATTCAAGTTATGGCGATTCAGGAGCACCCGTATTACGGTAGCTTCGGCTATCACGTCAGCAGTTTCTTCGCGCCGTCAAGTCGTTGCGGTACACCCGACGAGCTCAAAGAGATGATTGACGCCGCGCACCAAATGGGTTTAGGCGTTATTATGGACATCGTGCACAGCCACGCCGTCAAAAACGAAGTCGAAGGTCTCGGCAATTTGGCGGGCGACCCGAATCAATTCTTCTATCCCGGCGACAAACACGAACATCCTGCGTGGGACAGCCTCTGCTTCGACTACGGCAAAGACGATGTGCTCCACTTCCTGCTGAGCAACTGCAAATATTGGTTGGAAGAATATCACTTCGACGGCTTCCGCTTCGACGGCGTAACGTCAATGCTTTACTACAGCCATGGACTCGGCGAGGCGTTCATGGGCTACGGCGACTATTTCAACGGACACCAAGACGACAACGCCATTTGCTACTTGATGATTGCGAACCAGCTGATTCACGAAGTCAAGCCCGACGCAGTCACCATTGCCGAAGACGTCAGCGGTATGCCCGGACTTGCGGCTCCGTTCGAGGATGGCGGTTACGGCTTCGATTATCGTCTCGCGCTCAACGTCCCCGACTATTGGATTAAGACAATCAAAGAAGTCAAGGACGAAGATTGGAAACCGTCTTCAATTTTCTGGGAGATGACTAATCGCCGCGCAGGTGAAAAAACCGTTTCCTACGCCGAAAGCCACGACCAAGCACTCGTCGGCGACAAAACGATTATCTTCCGCCTGATTGATGCCGATATGTACTGGCACTTCCGCAAAGGCGACGAAAATCACATGGCGACGCGCGGTATTGCTCTGCACAAACTGATTCGTCTCGTGACGGCGTCGACGATTAACGGCGGCTATCTCAACTTCATGGGCAACGAGTTCGGTCACCCCGAATGGATTGACTTCCCGCGCGAAGGTAACGGTTGGAGTTACAAATACGCCCGCCGTCAATGGAACCTTTTCGACAACAAAGAACTCTGCTATCATTGGCTCGGCGACTTCGATCGTGCAATGCTTGAGACGATTAAGAGTGAGCCTGACTTTGCGGAATTGCCTGTCGTGGAAATTTGGCACGATGACGGCGACCAAGTTTTGGCGTACATGCGCGGCAAACTCGTTTTCGTCTTCAACTTCAACCCGACGACTTCTTACACCGGCTACGGCTTCCTTGTCCCGAAAGGCAAATATAAAGTCGTGCTCAACAGCGACAACAAAGACTTCGGCGGATTCGGCTTCACCGACGACAGCATCACGCACTACACGAACTACGACCCGCTTTACGATGAAGACCGCAAAGGTTGGCTCAAACTCTACATTCCCGCCCGCAGTGCCGTTGTTTTGCGGAAGGTGTAATATCGCCGCGTCAACTTGATTCAGATTTAATTTCTCATCACGATAAAAAAAACTCCTGCCGAAAATTTCGGTGGGAGTTTTTGATTTGTCGCCGTTCAATCGGAAATTCGCGCCAAATATCGCCGCACAATCTCGGAAAATTTTTGCCGCATGTAAGCTTCCATGTACTCAAAATCGGGCTCGCCAGCGTCATTCACGGGCAACATCACACGGAAGACATTCAGTCGCTTATTGTTGAGTGTGTAGCCGTGACCAAATTTCTCGCGCTGAATTGTTATACATCTCGAAATGAATAATAAAATTTCACGTGACATCTTAAATCGTTGTAACAAAGCTGTAACGTGAATGTCAAGCAATACGTCAGCTGGTTGATAATATGCAATGCCCGCGCCACCATCGCCGTTGTTGTTTATCGTGAGAAAATTTCTTTTAAAAATTTTTTGGTCTTTGGCGTCGACGAACATTTTATAACCGTTATTGTTGTTCTTTGCCGATACGATAGGTACATCGCCCGCTTTAAGAAGTGTCATATCCTTTTGGGCACCTTTGATGATGTCAAAGTAATTCGTCAGTAAGAACGGTCGCCAAACTTTTTCACTCAACGGGATAATTAATATGTATCGGGGGGGGGCGTTATCGAAATAATTCTTATACCTTTGTAAAATTTTTTCTTCGTGAACACGAACGTAGGCTTCCATGTAGTCAAAATCGGGCGTGCCGGCGTCATTCACGGGCAACATAATCTTTTCGCGCTTGAGCCGCAAAAGTCGTCGTTTGTAATTGTAACTGTATTTGCCGCGAACTTTATCGGCAACCGTCGTGATAAACCAGCCGATGTATTCGTTCAGGAAGTCAGCATAACCGAAGATAATGTTCGTTGTGGCAATGCAATCTTCAGCTTTGTAAAACGAATAACCCATTGAGCCTTCGCCGTCACAGACAAAAGCAATGGCATTGCCTCGATTGATAAATTTTTCATTGGGCTCAACAAAATCCATAACGCCGTTATTGCGATTGGTAGCACCGATATATGGGATACCATCGGCGTATTTTGTAAGCTGATTAGCTTGACTACACTTGCCCGTCTCCAATCTGAACAAGTCGCCGATAAAGAACGGTTGCCAACGTTTGGAATGAAGCGGCGGCGGCGTGTCAGTCAGCGGCCGAAGTTTTTTTTTATCGGCAAAGAGATAATCGCGCCCGTGAGCAATCATGTTGAATTCAAAGGTGAGATAATCGGCAACGGTTTCGGCAAAATCGCGGTCAGCGGGCAGTTCGTCGTTGTAGTAGTAGAAAGAATGAAGCCACTCGTCGTCGGGCTCAATCGTCGTCTCGACCATGAACTTTGACGGAGCGTCTTTGATAATGCCGCGCCAACAATCAAGCAGATAAAATTTTTTGTCCTTGGCACGTTCAGTTTCGACAAGCCCGACATGTTTCTTGACCTCGAAGCCGTCGTCCTCGAAATTAATAAACTTGACGCGTTTGGATTTGAGATGAGGCTCGCCCGCCGTGAAAACCGCAATACAAGGCACGGTGCCGATACCGTAGAAAGTGTTCTTATTGAGGCTGATGACGCCTTCCAAAGTGTGATTGCGGAGAATGTCGCCCTTGACGATTTTGTCGTCGCGATTCTTGCCGATCATCGCTGAGACCGGCACAATAACAGCCACGCGTCCGCCGCGAGTAATCGACTCAAGCAGATGCAGAATGAAACGCAATTCGGACAGGTGAGCGGTCGCGGAATTTTTGGCTTGACTGTAAGGCGGATTCATCAAACCGACTGTTGCGCCGATTTTCAGTTGCAAATCTTCTGCTTTGTGCGAGAAAAAATCTCCGCAGAGCAAATTGCTTTGACCGTCGCCGCGCAGAATCATGTTGGTCGTCGCGATAGAAAACATATCTTCCCGCGCCTCAATGCCGTGAAGTTGCGATTGCTTGATGTGTCTGCGTTGCGATTCGTCGGCGTCGCGAAGCATACGGCTCATTGCGGCGATAAGGAAACTGCCCGTTCCGCAACACGGGTCGAAGACGACATCATCAGCCGTGAGATTGACGAGTTCGCAAAAAAGTTCGGCAATGTGTCGCGGAGTGAGCACGACACCTAAAGATTGCCCGTCGCCGCCGCTGTAACGAATGAATTCGCCGTAAAATCTGCCGAGATAATCTTCCGCCGAATTGCTGATTACCGCGTCAAAAATGTTGTCGTCAAGAAATTCCGTGAAGAATTTTAGCGGCGTCTTCTCAAGCGTGCGATTGACGGCATTGAGCAACGGACGATCTTTAATCAGTCGGAATTGGCTCAAAACGCGTTCTTTCTTGACTTCGGGGCGAACAGCTGCGCGGCTCAAATGAGCTTTGACTTTGTCGAAAATTTTTGCGCCGTCGGTAACGATTTTGTCGCCGATAAGTTGTCGCGTATCGAAGCCAAATTTTTTTTCGGCAAGCGCAAGCAGAATCGCGGATACGACAAGCGGCTTTTCGTCTTCGCCGAGCTGACCGTAATTGCGCAGATGTTCATGCAACGTTTCGGCTTGACGGAGAATTTTTTTGAGCTCAACTTCTTCGGGCGGAATTTCACCGAGAACCATGCGTCGCCAGTAGCTGTCGATATTTTCCGCCGTGAAATTTTTGAATGTGTCGACGGGCGGGAGTTCGGTGATATTTTTGTCGGCGTCAATGAAAATCGGTTGAATGATGTGATGTTTGCGGTCGCCAGCGTTGCCGAAAGCGAAAATTTTTTTGTAGTGCGTGCCGTCAATGATTTTGAACGCGTAGAACAGTGCGCCGTTGAGAGCGTAATTCTTCGTGGCATCGACAGTTTGAGAAATTTCGCCGTCTTCGCGCAGGACGAGTTTCAAGCGGTCGGTTTTGTCTTCCATGACCAAAATAAAATCTTCGACAAGCGCGATGTGGTCGGGGTAGCCGCGCAGTCCCGTTTGATTCTTCGACGCGTTGCCCAGTGCGTTATCGACTTCGACGACGTGACTTGACTGCGTGTCCGAAAAAATTTCGACTGCCTCCAGCCGATTTTGTATGTAGTTCGTGAAATCCGATTCGAGTCGCATTGTCTCGCCTCCCGTGAGCCTGTTGGTGTTATCGTGTTGTTTTCAAAAAAATTTAGGGACAAGGAAAATCCTTATCCCTGTTAAAACCTGTCGGCTGTTAAACCAACATGCCTTCGCCTTGACCGCGAACGATAACGATAACGCCTTTTTCTTCGAGCGTGCGAATGACGTTGACAATTTTTGTCTGTGCTTCTTCCACGTCGCGAATTTTGACGGGACCCATGTATTCGAGTTCGTCTTTGAGCATGTCGGCGGCGCGTTTGGACATGTTCTTGTAAATTTTGGCGGTAACTTCGTCGTTGGTCGCCTTCATAGCCAAAGCAAGTTCCTTGGTGTCGACTTCGCGCAAAACAAGCTGAACCGAACGATCGTCCAAAAGAATGATGTCCTCGAAAACGAACATGAGTTGCTTGATTTCCTCGGCAAGTTCGGGATTGTCGACTTCCAACGACTCGATGATGGCACGTTCTGTGGCACGGTCGACGCGGTTGAGGATTTCGACGACAGCTTGAACGCCGCCCGCGCTTGTGAAGTCTTGCATTGACATTGAAGAGAGTTTGCGCTCAAGGACGCGTTCAATTTCGCGGATAACGTCAGGCGATGTTCTATCCATGAGCGCGATACGTTTTGCAACGTCGGCTTGCGAATCAATTGACAGCCCGCTCATGATGATACCGGCTTGGTCGGGTGCAAGATACGCCATAACGAGCGCGATTGTCTGCGGGTGTTCGTTCTGCAGGAAGCTGAGCAGTTGGGAATTGTCCGCCTTGCGCAGGAACTCGAACGGTCGCACCTGCAAGCTTGTCGTCAAGCGTTTGAGAATGTCGCCCGCTTTTTCCGCACCGAGAGCTTTTTCCAAAACGTCCTGCGCGTATTCGAGACCGCCCGTTGAAATGTAATCGTTCGCCATCATCAGCTGATAAAATTCGCTGATAACCATGTTTTTCTTTTCAACGCTGACGTGCTTGTTGTTGGCAATGTCGAGCGTGATTGCCTCTATTTCGTCCTCGTCCATGTGCGCGAAGACTTTAGCAGCATATTCGCCGCCGAGCGCGATAAAAAGAATCGCCGCCTTCTCGTGCGCTGACATGGGCTTTGGTTCGCTGTACATGTCGCTTGAATTTAAGTCGGGCATTTAAATTCCTCCGTTCAAAAAAAATCGGGGCAAAGGACAAAACTTTTGCTGCCCTTAGCCCCGAAAAATTATTCGTCTTCGATGAGCCACGTTTTGATGAGCCACGCGACTTCTGCTGGTTTTTCGTCGATAAGTTTGAGAATGGCATCCCTTTCGTCGCGAAGTTTTTTCTCGGCGGGTGTAAGGAATTCTTCTTCAATCTCTTCGTCGCCTTCTTCAACGGCTTTGGCGCGTTCTTCGGCGGCGGCGGCAACACGTTCTGCTTCTTCCGCACGTCGCTGAGCTTCTTCGGCGCGTCGTTGAGCTTCTTCGACACGTCGTGCTTCTTCTTTGGCTTGACGTTCGGCTTCGAGTTTGGCTTCCAATTCCGCCTGACGTTCTTTGCGTTTTTTCCAACGATACATTAGGAATCCGCCCAAAAGCAGAGCCGCAATTAAGATCATGGCCGCAATCTCCGTGTACAAAATTCTGTCTTTGCGTAATTGTTCAAGGCGTGCCTCCTGCTCTCTCTGGTCGCGCAGGTCGGTATTGAACGGCATTGGTTCGACGGAAATTGTATCTCCGCGATTTTCGTTAATGCCCGCCGCAGAACTTACAGCTCGGAGCAGACCTTCGCGTTGGAGATCGGTGATTTCGTCGTTGACCAAGACTGCAACCGTAAGGCGTTTAATTGAGCCGGGCGACGCGATGATTTTCTGATTCTCTTCGTTGATTTCGTAGTTTTTGGTTGATTCTTTGCGCTCGTATTCGGCGTTAGCGTTGCGGTCTTCGGCGACGTAACCAGGAATGTTGCCTTGAACGCCTGCGGGACCGCCAGGAATGTTTGATTCGCCGTTGTAGCTTTCGCTGATGTCCTGTTGACTGCGGATAATGCCGGATTCGTCAACTACGGGCGTGAAAGTTTGGCGGTCAATTTTTTTGTCGTCGAAGTCGAGTTCTACGCTGACACGCACGAAGGCGTTGCCGTCGCCGAGCGTCTTGTCGAGCATGGTTTGAATATTTTGCTGAATGTGGTCACGAACTCTTTTGGTCATCTCAATTTGATTGAGAGCTTTTAAGTTCATGGCGTTTTGCATTTCGAGTTCGTCATCATCGTTTTTGTTGAGAATGTTGCCGTTCTCGTCGACGATAGTGACGTTTTCGGGCGCGAGACCTTGCACGCTGTGGCTGACGAGATTGACGATACCTTTGACTTCAGGTTTGGTCAACTGCGTTTCAGGCGCGAGCATGAGAAGTATCGACGCCGTTGCGGGTTTTTCATTTTTTTTGTAGAGACTGTCCTCCGGCAAGACGATATGAACACGCGCTTTTTCGACGCTGCCGAGATGTTCAATCGTGCGTGTGAGTTCGCCTTGAAGGGCTTGAAGGTAATTGATTTTATTTTGGAACTCCGTGACGCCGAGTTTGCTGTCGTCGAAGAGTTCAAAACCTTTGTTGCCGCGTGGCAGTCCAGCCGCCGCCAAATCAAGTCGCAGATTGTGAACTTGTGTGGCGGGCACTAGGATTGTCGCGCCGCGTTTTTCTTCAATCAATTCATAAGGAACACCCGTTTCTTTCAGGTTGTTCACAACGTCGCCGGCGTCTTTCGCCTCCAAATTGGTATACAGCGGCACATAATCGGGCTTGCTGCCGTACCAGAAGCTGATTCCCGCCAGAGCAATGACGAGGGCGACAAGTACACCGAAGAAGGCGTATTTGTGCCGGTTGTCGTAGCGATTCCACAGCTCCTGGAGCCGCTCTCTCCAATTCGCCAATAAACTCAGTCCTTTCGGTTAATCAGGAATGTGGAATGCGGAACTTTCAATTCCTAATTCCAAATTCCTAATTATTCCTAAACCTGCATACGCATAATTTCTTGATATGCCGCCGTCGCACGGTTTCGCAACTGAAGCGTTAATT
>CAMUZG010000031.1 GCA_947165145.1 uncultured Selenomonadales bacterium | reverse complement strand
GCGCGATTCATCCCGCCGCTCGGCGGGGGAATTCTCGCGCTAAGAGGGTTAAAAAGCTTTGGTTAAGCTCAAGCCGTCGAACGAAAAATTCTTCGGCATAAAAGATTTGTCGCTTTTACCTTTGATGATGACGCGGTCAACGTACTTGTTCACGCGTTTGGCAATGAGTTTGGCGGAATCCGCAACCGACTCGCTGTAAGCCTGGGTCCAAACGTCGTCGTAGCCTTTGTCGGGTGAGTGATGTTTTACCGCCTGCCCGATGAAATTTTGTTGCCAGAGAACTTCGCCCGTATCCACGCTGATGAACTGCATGTTAACGACGGTGTTGAGCGCGGTGCGTTTGATTTCCAGAAGTCCGCCGAGACCGATGCCGGAGCCGATATGCCGCAAAACTTTATCGCGATGACTGTTGCCGCTTGCGCCGCCGATTGAAAGTCCGCTACCGATGATCTTCGTGACGATGCCGATTGTCTTATCCTCAACCTTCGTGACGCCGAGTCCGAGCACTTCGCAACGAATGATGTATTTCGCGCCGACTTGCTGATAAGGCGTCGGGTCGTAGTTTTTGACTGCGGCAACGGGTCGCGGCAACTCCACAGCGTCGAAGACGAGCAACTCACCGATATTCTGCGCGGGCGGCGGAACGTCGGCAGGTCTGTCCTCGTCGAGAATAAAACAATCCACAAAATTGTCGCCGTCGCCCGAAATTTTCGATTCAACAATGTTGAGTAAATTTTTCGAGATGAGCGCGTCGTTCAGAAAAAGTTCGAGCTGTTGAGCTGTCGGCAACTCTTTGTAACGCGAACTGTTGATAATTTCAATCGCGACGTTGATGCGGTCTTCTTCGGGCAAACCTTTTTCTTTGGCGGACGCGGCGTTCGTCGCACCGAGCAACAATATCAAGCCGAGCAGAAAAATTTTCTTCACCATGAGCATTTATCGCCTCCGAGTTTTTCCGAAGATTATACAACAGGCGGCGGACAAAAAAAATCCCTCGACAAGCGTCGAAGGAAATTTTTCAGTTCAAGGCGTGAGCGGTTGACGTTCATCTTTCGTAAAATGCTTTGCCTTCGCGGTCAATGCGTTTACCTTTTTCGACAACGCGAATCTTCAAAGCCTCAATGCGCAGACCTTCGCCCGTGGTTCCAGCAGGTTCGCCGTTCTTCGCCCAACCGAGCCAGCCATATTTCTCAATGTGCACGCGGTAGTAAATGTCGAAATCCTCTGCGGAATAGCCCGTCAGCCTGATACGGATTGCTTCCATACGCAAGCCGCGACCGACTGAGCCAGTGACTTCGCCCGCATATGACCAATCTTGCCAGCCGTAATTTTCAATGTGCGACGTGTACTTTATATCGCCGTCAAAATCTATGCGCAGAGCCTCAAGACGTTTGCTTTGACCTGTCGTGCCCGCAACATCACCATTTCGGACGGGACGCATCCAACCTTTTTCTTGAACGTGAACTTGATATTCAATGTACGGCTCACGATAAGAATCACGGTAAGGATCACGATGAGATTCACGATAAGAATCGCGATAAGCATCACGGTAAGAATCACGGTAGGAGTCACGATAGCGGTCATGATGAGCGGCAGAGACGTTTTGCGCAAAGACGACAAGCATCGTCAAAATCATTGCGGTGAAAATTTTTCTAATCATCTCGATCTCTCCTTCAATGCGCGTTCAACGTCGCGCTTGGCGGATTTTTCGTGCAAGGCGTCGCGTTTGTCGTAATTGTGTTTGCCACTTGCCAACGCCAACTCCATTTTGGCGCGTCCCTTTTTGAAGTAAATTTTCAGCGGAACGAGCGTGAAACCTTTTTCACGGGTTTTGCCGAAGAGTTTTAAAATTTCGCGCTTGTGCAGGAGCAGTCGACGTTTTCTCAGCGGTTCGTGGTTAAAAATATTTCCCTGTTCATAAGGGCTGATGTGCATGTGTTCGACAAAAATTTCGCCGTCCTTGACTTCGGCGTAGCTGTCGCGAAGATTGGCTTTGCCGACGCGTAAACTTTTGACTTCGGTGCCTTGCAGTTCAATTCCAGCCTCGTAAGTTTCGTGAATGAAATAATCGTGACGCGCCTTGCGATTTTCGCAAACAACCTTCATCGCCTCTTTCATGGTGATTCACCTCCCGTGAAAATTTATATCATATCCGCCAAACAGAATCAATCGAACAAAGTTAGGATTGCGTTAAGACTGCATGAGATTTTGCGCCGCTGAAGGTTTGAGCTTTATTTTAGGAAGTTGAGATAGACCGCCAACGCAATCAGACCAGGCACGCCGAAGACGCCGACAATCAACGCATGAATGAACGTTATCTTTATCGTGATGAGTCCCGTTAAGTTCACGAGGTAGAGAATCACCGCGCCGATTATGCTGTTCCAAATTATTTTGAACGGCAACTCAACCATGAAAATCAACGCACCGATTATCAAAATGCCCGCAATCAGCCCGACACCAATTTCAATTATGCTCATGAAAATCTCTCCTTTCTAGAGCGAGTTGATAAACTTGGAATTACGACGTGACGAGGAATTTTTTCGACTGACAAGGCGGCAACGTGACGTTGCATCCAACGGTCGCGCCGCAACACTGTGACCTGTCGAAGTCAATCGCCGCGAACTAACTGTTCAAACAACGGAAAAAGAACCGTCACTGCTAAATTGTATCAACAGCCTCCAAGCGTATGATAGCAGAGCGACTGCGAAATTTCCACAACTGCAGGATTTTTTCGCGGCGTAGCCAATTAAGCAACGTTACATTTCGGAAGGTCATTTTCAGACGGAACGGAGTAATGCTGAATGAGCGAAACAATTTTGACGCAAGCATGTGAAAAAATTTTGGAGGGCGTGCTCGAAGAATTTGCCAAATTAGCGGCAATCCCGCGTCCTTCAAAACACGAAGAGCGCGTCAGCAATTTCTTAAAAAAATTTTTCAAAGATCAAGGTCTGGCGGTCGTGCAGGATAATTTTAAAAATATCATCGCCGAAATTCCCGCAACTGCCGGCAATGAAAATTCTCCTTTGACGATTCTGCAAGCGCATATAGATATGGTTTGCGTTGCCCGTGAAGGCTACGCTTTCGACCCGTTGCGTGACCCGATAAAGTTGATTCGTGATGAAAAATTTCTGCAGGCAGAAGGCACGAGCCTCGGCGCGGACGATGGTATCAGTGTCGCTGAAATTCTTTTTCTCGTCAAAAATCGTCGCAATTTTAATCACGGGCGACTGCGGATAATTTTTACGACGGACGAAGAACAGGGCATGAGCGGCGCGAGCGGTCTCGACGAAAAATTTTTCTCCGACGCAAGCTTTCTGATTAATTGCGACTCAGAACATTTCGGCGAAATCGTTGCGGGCTGTGCGGGCAGTGTTCATGCGACTTTTCAGCGCGAACTTCATTACGTCCGACCAGACACCAAACTTTTCACGAACATGATCATCAAAATCGGCGGACTGCGTGGCGGTCATTCCGGCGAAGAAATTTCTAGCGGGCGAATCAACGCGATTAAACTTGCCGCTCAACTCATGCGCCAAATCACTCGTTACGGCAAAATTCGGCTGTCGAACTTGAGCGGCGGGCGAGCCTTCAACGTCATTCCCGACAGTGCGCAAATCATCATCGCCACCGACTTGAAAGCCGAAGTCGTTCAAAAAATCTGCGCGGACCTCGAACGTCGAGCCAACAGCGTTTACGGCATGTCCGACCCGAATTTGAAGATTGACGCGCAAATCACCAAACGCCCCGATAAAGTTCTGCACGCCAAAGATTACGAGTGCCTCACGAATTTTATCACGTTGGTTCACAGCGGCGTTTATCTCACGCGACCCGACGACCCCGCGCAGGTCATTGCTTCCGCGAATTTGGGTTCGGTGCGCATGAACGATGAAATTGTCGAGCTGAAAGTTTTGCTGCGCGGAAATGCTGATGCAATCGTCGAAGAATTTATCGAAGGCTTCAAACAGGCGGGACAACTTTGCACGTTGGAGAGTAAATTTTCCGCGCCGCAACCTGCGTGGCTGTTCAATCCCGACAGCAAACTTTTAAAACTCGCCAAAGAAATTTTTACTGAGCAAAACGGTCACGCGCCTAAAGTCAAGACGATTCACGCGGGATTGGAGACAAGTTTTTTCGCGAAGAAAAATCCTGCGCTTGATATGATTTCAATCGGCACGACAAACGAAAACATTCACAGCCCGAACGAACGCTTGCACTTGTCGACGGTCGCGCCGCACGTCTTGTTTATTGCGCAACTGCTTGAAAATTTAGGGGGCTCAAAACTTGGTTGAACTGCTTGCACCTGCGGGAAGTTTCGACGCGCTCAAAGCTGCCGTTGAGGCTGGAGCGGACGCTGTCTATTTGGCGGGCGAAAAATTCGGTGCGCGAGCCTACGCCGAGAACTTTGCGGGCGAACAACTCAATCGTGCCGTGGAATTCGCTCACCTGCGCGGCGTCGCGGTTCACGTCACGGTTAACACGCTCATTGCCGACGAGGAGCTTGATGAGTTCGCGGCTTACATAAAATTTTTGCGTCGTGCCGAAGTCGATGCGTTGTTAGTTCAAGATTTGGGAGCCGCCGTCGTCGCGAAAAATGTTGCGCCCGAAATTCCCCTGCACGCCTCAACGCAGATGAGCATTCACAATTCGGACGGCGTCAAAGCTTTGGCAGAACTCGGATTCACCCGCGCAGTTTTGAGCCGTGAGCTGACCTTGAGCGAAATTGAAACGATTTGCCGCACGTCGCCGATTGAAACTGAAATTTTTATTCACGGAGCGTTATGCGTCTGCTGGTCGGGACAATGCTTGATGAGCTCGATGATTGGCGGACGTTCGGGCAATCGCGGACGTTGCGCCCAACCGTGCCGATTACCTTATGATCTCGTTGACGATAGCGGGAAAAATCTTTTGAACGCGGGAAAATTTTTGCTCAGCCCGAAAGATTTAAACACGCTCGATTTGTTGCCGCAACTTGTCAAAACTGGTGTCACGTCGCTGAAGATTGAAGGTCGCATGAAACGTCCCGAATACGTCGCAACGGTTGTTAAAGTCTATCGTGACGTGCTCGACCAAAATTTTGCTGTCACCGACGAACATCGCCGCAAACTTGCGCAGATTTTTAATCGCGACTTCACAACGGCTTATCTCGAAAAAAATCCCGGCAAGAATTTAATCAGCGATATGAAGCCGAACAATCGCGGCGTGCTGATTGGGCGTGTCGTCGAAGTCGGGCGCGATAAAATTACGCTCAAACTCAGCGGCGAACTTCATGCGGGCGACCAGGTTGAAATTTGGGTTAAAGTCGGCGGGCGCGTCACGTTCACGGTTGAGGATTTTGACATACGCGGCGAACTTTGCACGATTAAAACGTCATCGCGAGGCGTTCGCGTTCATGATAGGGCGTTCAAGATTTTTGATGCCGAACTGACAGCAGAGGCGCGAAAATTTTTTACGGGCGCACCCGTGCGGAAAATTTCTGTTGCCGCGGACGTTCAAGCTCATATCGACGAACCGCTGACTTTGAAGCTCACTGACGCTGACGGCAATTCCGCAACCGCGCAGACGAATTTTGTCGCTGAACTTGCAAAGAATCGCCCGCTGACTGTCGACACGCTCAAAACGCAAATCGGACGCCTCGGCAACACGATTTTTGCGCTTGAAAAATTTTCGGCTGTCGTCGACGGCAACTTGATGATACCGATAAGCGAACTCAATGACGTGCGGCGTCGTGTTGTCGAAGATTTGGAACGTCAACGTCTCGGCAAATTCTCGCGACCGCATATCGCTCCCGTTGCCGAAAAAATTCTCCCGCCGTGTAAAATTGTTGCGTCGAATATCGTTGCTCATGTCGACACGCTCGACAAACTTCAAGCCGTTCTCGACGCGGGCGCAGATGAAATTCTTTTCGGCGGAGAAAATTTCACAAATCGTCCCGTCAAAGATTTTCCTGCGGCGATTGAACTCGTGCACAGTCGCGGGAAAAAAATTTCGTTGGCGACACCGCGTATCGTTCGCGAAGCCGAAAGCTTGACGTTCGCCGAAGCCGACGCAATTTACGTTCACAATCTCGCGACGTTGTGGCTTGCAAAAAAACTTTCAACCGTACCGATTCGCACGGATTTTTCGTTGCACGTCTTCAACAGCACGACGATAAATTTTTTTGCAAATCTCGGCGTGGACGGCGTGACACTTTCGCCCGAACTCAATCTGCAACAAGTCAAAGCCCTTGCAAAAAAATCGCCGCTGCCAGTCGAATGTATCGTTCACGGCAGACAGGAACTGATGATTTCGGCTTACTGCCTACTCGGAAGTTTTCTCGGTTCGCTCGACAAAAAAATTTGTCCGCGCGTCTGCAGGACGAAAAAATTTTTTTTGCGCGACAGAAAGGACGAACTTTTTCCCGTCGTCACCGACCAATTTTGCCGAATGCACATTCTCAACGCCAAGACGCTCTCGATGATTGAGCACCGCAACGATTTTGACGGCGTGGCTCGGCTCCGCGTCGATTGCAGATATTTGACCGTCGACGAGTCCGCGCAGATTGTTCACGCTTACAAATTCGGCGGCAACGAGATTGAAAATTTCACGCGCGGGCATTACTTCAGAGGAGTGATTTAAAATGAAAACATTGGAGCGTGTCGCGTACACGTTGATTGCGTTGGCGATTTTGTTCATGCCAAATCAGATTGAAGCGGGACATCTCGACGAAATTTTGGCGCGCGGCATGATACATGTTGACCCGACGGACGATCTTTCAGAAATTATCGCGGACTCTTTTTTTATGCCTATGGCGTTATTCATGCCTAATCGGGCTGAAGCGGGACATCTCGACGAAATTTTGGCGCGGGGAACAATACGTATCGGCACGACGGGCGATTATATCCCGATGTCGTGGCTCAATCCCGCAACGGGCGAATACGAGGGCATTGACGCCGAACTTTCAAAAATTATCGCGGACTCGTTGGGCGTGGCGATTGAGTATGTCCCGACGACGTGGTCGACACTCGCCGACGATATGCAAGCCGATAAGTTTGACATTGCACTTTGCGGAATATCGCGAAATTTTGCACGGGCGAAGACAATGGCAATGAGCGACGCTTACGGCGAAGGACTTTTCGGCAAAACGATTCTCTGCCGCAAATCCGACGCAAAAAAGTTCAAGACCGTTGCCGACATCAACAAGCCGAACGTCCGCGTGATGATTAATCCCGGTGGCACGAACGAGAAATTTGCCCGCGCCAATTTGACGAACGCGACGCTCATTGTGCACGACGACAACGCCGACATTCCGATTCAAATTGCTGAAGGTAAAGCCGACATCATGATAACCGAGACGGTCGAAGCAGTCAGTTGGATTAAGCGCGAACCGAGACTTGCCGCGCCGCTCGTCGACAAACCGTTTGAGGGCACGATTCATTCCTGCGGAATTTTGATGGCTAAGGGCGATCAAGAGTTGCTCAACTACGTGAACTTCGTGCTTGCCGAATTGCGCATGGACGGACGACTTCAGCAGTTGGAAATAAAATATTTGGGACGGAAAGCCAATGCTGCTAAATGATTTTGATTACGAACTGCCCGAAGAGTTAATCGCGCAGAAACCGATTGAACCGCGCAACGCGTCGCGGCTGATGGTGCTTGACCCTTTGCGGCAGACGATTGACCACGAAAAATTTTTCAACCTGCAAAAATTTTTGACGGCAGGAGACACGCTCATCTTCAACGACACGCGAGTGATACCGGCGCGGCTCATCGGACACAAATCCACGGGTGCACGCGCCGAAATTTTTTTGCTCAGACGCTTGGACGCCGTGACGTGGGAAACTTTGGTTAAACCCGGCAGGAAAATCGCGGAGGGCGCAGAAATTTTTTTCGGCGACGAATTGAGTTGCAACGTTATCGGACGGACGGAATTCGGCGGTCGCGTCGTGCAATTCAAATTCAACGGCATATTTGAAGAAATTCTCGACAGACTTGGCGAAACTCCGTTGCCGCCATACATTCACGAAAAACTCGACGACAGCGAACGTTACCAGACCGTTTACAATCGCGAACGTGGTTCAGCCGCCGCACCGACTGCAGGTTTGCACTTCACGACGGAGCAAATGGACGCGTTGAAAAATTTCGGCGTGAATCTTGGCTTCGTCACGTTGCACGTCGGATTAGGAACATTCCGCCCCGTGCAGGTCGAAACGATTGAGCAACACCAAATGCACGAAGAATTTTTTTCGATACCGCAAGCGACGGCAGATTTGATTCGCGAAACGAAACTGCGCGGCGGACGAGTTATCGCGGTCGGTACAACATCAATCCGAACGTTGGAGGCGGCGGCTCTCGACAAAAAATCCGTGGCGGTCGGCTCAAGTTCCACGAAAATTTTCATTTACCCTGGCTACGAATTCAAAATTGTCGACGCGCTGATAACAAATTTCCACCTGCCTAAATCGACGCTGCTGATGTTGGTCAGTGCGTTCGCGGGACGAGAATTCATCTTGCGGGCATATCGCGAGGCAGTCGACCAACGTTATCGATTCTTCAGTTTCGGCGACGCAATGTTCATCACACGACGCGAAATTTCTGATTGACAGAAGGGAGCCTGCCTAATGGCGGCAATAAAATTTGAACTCATACACAAAGACGCAGCGACGGGCGCACGGGCAGGCATTTTGCATACACCGCACGGAAAATTTTTGACGCCGCTGTTTATGCCGGTCGGCACGCAAGCGACGGTTAAAACACTTTCGCCGCACGAGGTACAAAATCTCGGCGCGGGCGTCATCTTGGCGAACACGTATCATCTTTTCCTGCGACCCGGTGCCGAACTCGTCAAGAAGGCTGGCGGGCTCCACAAGTTCATGAATTGGACACGCGGCATTTTGACTGACAGCGGCGGCTTTCAAGTCTTCAGCTTGAGCGAAATGCGCAAGATAACTGAGGACGGCGTGACGTTCCGTTCACACATTGACGGCGCGGAAAAATTTCTGTCGCCTGAAGTTTCAATCGCCACGCAATCCGCACTAGGCTCTGACATCGCAATGGCTTTCGACGAATGTATTCCTTATCCCGCCGATTACGATTACGCAAAGACTTCCACTGAACGCACGCACCGTTGGGCTGAACGCAGTCTCAAAGCGGCATCGAATCCCAAGCAAGGAATTTTCGGAATCTGTCAAGGCGGCATGTACGAAGATTTGCGCGAGGAAAGCTCGAAAGTTATCGGCGCAATGGACTTCGCTGGCTGTGCAATCGGCGGCTTGAGTGTCGGCGAACCGCCCGAATTGATGTATCGCATGTTGGAAATTTCTACGCGACATTTGCCCGAAAATAAAGCGCGTTACCTCATGGGCGTCGGCACTCCCGATCATCTGCTTGAAGGCGTTCTGCGCGGCGTCGACATGTTTGATTGCGTCTTCCCGACACGCGTCGCCCGCAACGGTATGGCAATGGTTTCGCCGCAAACTTCGGCACGTGGACGGCTCGTCATGAAGAACGCTGAGTTCACGGAAGATTTTGCGCCGCTCGAACCGAATTGCGACTGTTACGCCTGCCGCAACAAATTCACCCGCGCGTATATTCGGCATCTCGTGCGCACGGACGAAATTTTCGGTTTGAGGCTGTTGGCACTGCACAATCTGCGTTACCTGCAACGATTTACGGCTGCCATGCGTGACGCGATTCTTGCTGACAGATTTGCTGACTTCCGCGAAAATTTTTTTGCAAACTACAAGGAGGACAATTAACCCAATGGAAAATGAAATGGCGGCGATTGTCGCGAACTTCGCGCCGATAGCCTTGATGCTTTTGATATTCTACCTGTTGCTTTATCGCCCGCAAAAAAAAGCGCGTCAAGAGCGTGACGCGATGTTGAGCAGTTTGAAGGTCGGCAACCGAGTGATAACAATCGGCGGCATTTACGGCACGATAACCGCGCTCACCGACGAAATTGTCACGCTCAAGGTTGCTGAAAACGTTGAAATTGAAATGGCACGCGGCTCGATAAGCGGAACCGATTCAGCCAGCAAACCTTAATTGAATTTGTTCGTGATAAAATTTTTCAGATTGTCATTCAAAGTTTCTTGAGCCGAGAGTGCCGCCTCGAAGATTGTCAACGTTTCAGTCGACGCTCCCGCAGTGTACATGCTCAACGGCACGCCTTGCGCGTCCAAAACAATTTCTTCCAACGTGACGGTTTTGTTATCAAACAAATCGTCGCGAATTTTTTTTATACGCAGGACACGAATCAGCACGTACTGACAACCGTGACTTTTTGCGGCGGCAGTGTATTCGGCAAAGTCCGCGTCCGAAATTTGTTCCTCGTTGAGTTCAAGGCTCCGTTTGTCCGCGAACGTCAACGCGCTGAAATGATTCGTCAAACTCTCGTCAAGCGCAGTCAAAACAATTTCCGCGTCCGATTTGTGCAAGCTGCCTTTGAGCGTGAGAATCGGCGCAACGTAAATCGGAACGGCAATTTTATTTTGCGTGTCGTGACTGAGCGTGCCGCCCGCCGCGTAGTAGTCGCGAATCGCGCAATCAAGATAAACCGCCATTTTGTGTTCAAAGTGGTCACTGGTGATGCTTTGCCGATAAGTCAACTCTTCGCCGAACTGAACGTAACCGAGCCCGCGCAACGATCTTTTTATGGCATCGCCTTTCATCACGACACGGGTCAAGTCGATTTTGTCGTCGTAAATTTTCGCCAGAGCTTGAGAGCCAACGGCGGGCGAACCGAAAGTTATCACCTTGAGCCGCGATTTGTCGACGCCAGAATCAGCAAGCCGCAACGCCGCAATTATCGCGACTGCTCCGCCCAAACTGTGTCCCGTCAAGTAAAGCGTTTCGTTCGGATTTTTTTTAAGGGAAGTTGTCAAACGTTCGGCAAGCCCGTCGCTCAAGACGACATCAGCATAATCGCGGAAGCCACGGTGCACGAAAACTTTGTCGCCAACTTTTTTCTCGTACGGCGCAAGCGGCTCGTCATTGTCATTGAGATGAACTCGTCCGACGCGAAAATCAACTTCAACGTCCTTGATTCTCTCCGTGCCCGCGACCGTCAAAATTTTCACGTCGCCGCGACTGACCAGATAAGCCCGTGCGTCTGCGCGACTTGTCTTCTGTGCGAGCTTTTCAATCTGCCAGCCGCGTTCCGTGAGCATTGAGCGCATCAAATAGCTATCGTCGTCGCTGTAAGCACCCATCGAACAAATTGCGCAGACGAGTCGCATTTCGGCAGCGTCGAGTTCATTTGCCGCCGCGATTGAAATTTTCGCAAACGTCATAAAAAAAATCAGCGCGAAGAAAATTTTCTTAATCATAGCACCGAAGCTCCTTACAAAAATTTTTTCAAGCATTATAGCACTTCGCCGCACAAAAAAAATACGACCGCGAATTTGTCTCGCGACCGCAAAAAATTTTTCTTACAGAATGAATTGCGACAGGTCTCTGTTCTTGGCGATTTCCTTGAGCCGTTCGTCGACGTAAGCCGCGTCGATGATGACTTCGGTTTTGCCAGCTTTGACCATGTCGGGTGCCTCGAACGAAATTTGTTCAAGCAACTTTTCAAGCAACGTGTGAAGTCTGCGTGCGCCGATGTCTTCCGATTGTTCGTTGACGTGTTCGGCGAGGTCGGCAAGTCGTTCAATCGCATCTGCGTTGAATTTGAGCTTGAGCCCTTCGGTTTGTAGCAGTGCTTCGTACTGTTTGAGCAACGCGTTTTGCGGCTCCGTCAAAATTTTCTCGAAGTCCGCCTTGAGCAATGATTTGAGCTCGACGCGAATCGGGAAACGTCCTTGCAGTTCGGGGATTAAGTCTGACGGTTTTGCCGTGTGGAACGCGCCCGCCGCAATGAACAGGATATAATCGGTCTTCACGGGTCCGTACTTCGTCATGACAGTTGAGCCTTCGACAATCGGCAGAATATCGCGCTGAACACCTTCGCGGCTGACGTCGGGACCGGAGCTTGAGCCTTTGACGGCGACTTTGTCAATTTCGTCAAGGAAGACGATACCGCTACGTTCGGCGAGTTCGACGGCGGTTTCGGAAACTTCTTCCATGTCGATGAGCTTTTCAGCCTCTTCCTGTTCGAGAATTTTACGCGCGGTGGCAACGGTGACTTTGCGTTTGCGCATACGTTTCGGGACGAGACTGTTGACCATGTCTTGAAGATTATCGCCCATGCCCTCAAGACTTGAGCCGCTGAACATGCCAACCATCGGCTTTGCGTGATCGGCAACTTCAAGCTCAATGACTTGTTCTTCGAGCTTGCCAGCTTCCAGACGTTTGCGAACAAATTCGCGACCAGGTTTTTTATTGTTGTCCTCGTCGGGTTGAGCGTTGTCGTTTTCGACGTTGCCGAAGAGTTTGCCGAGCGGATTTTGTGAACGTTTCGGTTCGGGAACAAGTACGTCAAGCAGGCGTTCGATTGCGTTAGCGGCGGCTTTCTCCTTGACTTCTTCAGTGCGTTGCTTGCGAACCATGCGGACAGCGGTTTGAACGAGATCGCGGATAATCGATTCGACATCACGTCCGACATAGCCGACTTCAGTGAATTTCGTAGCCTCGACCTTGATGAACGGAGCCTTAACGAGTTTTGCCAGACGACGAGCGATCTCGGTTTTGCCGACGCCCGTCGAACCAATCATCAAAATATTTTTCGGGATAACGTCGTCGCGCATTTCGTCAGGCAATTTGTGACTGCGCCAACGATTTCTGAGCGCGATAGCCACGGACTTTTTGGCTTCGTCCTGTCCAACGATGTATTTGTCCAGCTCAGCGACGATTTCGCGGGGAGTTTGGTCGTTCAAGCCGAGTTCGTTGGAAATTGTTTTCTTGTCTGCCATGAAAATTTTTACCTCCGTTAATCGAGTTCTTCGACGATGATATTTTGATTTGTGAAGACGCAGATGTCCGCCGCGATTGACAGCGATTCTTTGGCGATTTCGGCAGCAGTCATGTCGGTGTGTGCAGTGAGTGCTCTCGCCGCCGCCAACGCATAAAATCCGCCAGAACCGATTGCCGCAACGTCGCCGTCGGGCTCAATGACTTCGCCATTACCGGACAGCAAAAGTATCGTGTCTTTGTCGGCAACGAGCAACAAAGCTTCAAGTCGCCGCAAAATTTTATCGGTGCGCCAATCTTTTGCGAGAGCGACAGCCGCGCGTTGAAGATGACCGTGCGTTGATTCGAGTTTCTCCTCAAATTTTTCAAACAGCGTGAACGCGTCAGCAACCGAGCCGGCGAATCCCGCGATGATTTTGTTGTGGTAAAGGCGACGAACTTTTTTGGCGGTTGACTTCATGACGGTTGAATTGCCGAAGGTGACTTGCCCGTCGCCCGCCAAAGCAACTTTGCCGTTGCGTTTGACGGCTACAATCGTCGTCGAGTGAAATTCCATAATCAATTCCTCATTCCTAATTCCAAATTCCTAATTGCTTCCAAAGCCCGCGCAGATAATTTTTCTTTGCGGAATTTTTTAGGCGTGCGACCTTCGAGCGGCGGCAACAATCCGAACGTCACGTTCATCGGCTGAAAATTTTTCGTGACTGCCGTCGTGATGTAGTTCGCCAATGCCCCGTGACAGGTCGTCGGCGGGAAAATTATCGGTTCCAAATTTTTTGCCAACCGTGCCGCATTGACGCCCGCCATCAAGCCTGCCGCTGCCGATTCGACGTAACCTTCGACGCCCGTGATTTGTCCCGCGAAAAAAATTTTCGGCGAACTTTTAAGCTGGAACGTCGGCGACAAAATTTTTGGCGAATTGATGTAGGTGTTGCGGTGCATGACGCCGTATCGCACGAATTCTGCCGCCTCAAGCCCCGGTATCATGCGGAATACGCGCCGTTGTTCGCCCCAAGTCAAATGTGTTTGGAAGCCGACCAGATTGTAAAGTGTTGCCTCGCGATTGTCTTGCCGCAACTGAACGACAGCGTAAGGCGTCTCGTTCGTGCGCGGGTCAATCAATCCGACAGGCTTCAAATTCCCGAAACGCATTGTGTCTTCGCCGCGGGAAGCAAGCACTTCGACGGGAAGACAGCCTTCAAAAAAAATTTCGCGTTCAAAGTCGTGCGGCACAGTCTTTTCGGCAACAATGAGCTCGTTGCGGAAAGTCAAGTATTCGTCGCGAGTCATCGGGCAGTTGATATAAGAATCGTCCGCGCCCTTGTCGTAACGTGACGCCTTGAACGCAACGTCAAAATTAATCGAATCGACCGTAACAATCGGAGCCGCCGCGTCGTAAAAATAAAAATCGTCGCCGCCAGTCAGACGTTTAATTTCGTCAGCAAGTGCGCCGTTCGTCAGCGGACCGCTCGCGATAATCAGCACATCGTCGGAATTTGTGAGCGTGTCCAAACTTGTGACTTCTTCCTCGACAAAATGCACGACAGATTTGACTTTCGACGTGACGAGCCGCCCGAATTCTTCACGGTCAACGGCAAGTGCGCCGCCCGCAGGAATTCTCGTTTCGTCGGCAGCAGACATTATCACCGAGTCAAGACAACGCATTTCTTCTTTGAGCACGCCGACAGCGTTTGTTAAGCCCGCCGCCCGCAATGAGTTACTGCAGACGAGTTCGGCGAAGTTTGCGGTTTTGTGCGCAGGAGTTTGTTTGAACGGACGCATTTCGTGCAAGACGACTTCGACGCCGCGACGAGCGATTTGCCAAGCCGCTTCCGAACCTGCAAGTCCCGCGCCTATCACATGAACTTTCACTGCGATTTGACCTCTGAAAGTTTTTCTGCCTGACGTTTGCGGCGATTTTCTGCGCGGCGTTTGATGTCAGCCAAAATTTTGTTGACGGGGTGATTTGAACGCGTCGGACATTTTTCGTTGCCGCAATAGAGCATTGCCGAATGATCTTTGAAACGGTGTGCAAACATCGTTGAGCCGCATGTCTTGCAAGTCATTGATTGCGGTTCGTCCCACGTCATGAAGTCGCACGCCGAAGAATTTTCACAGCAAAAGAATGACCGTCCGCGCGTGAGTGAACGTTTAAGCAGACGTTTGCCGCATTTGGGACAAATTTTGTCGAGCGTCTCGAAAAACGGTTTGGTGTTCTTGCAGTCGGGATAACCTGAGCACGCCAAAAACATTCCGTAGCGACCGTGGCGAATCAACATCTTGCGCCCGCATTTGTCGCAGACTTCATCAGACTCAACGATTGGCTCATTCTGCGGTTGAGCGTTGTCACCAAGGGAAGCCATTGCCTCCGCGAACGCGACGTTAAATTTCGTGCAGTAATTTTCAATGACGGGCAATTTATTCGTCGTACCGGCGGCAATTTCGGTGACCTGCGCGGTAATTTCGTTGTAAGCGTTTGCGGTGAACAGTCCGTCGAAGAAGCCGTCGAGCGCGTTAAGGACACGCTTGCCGAGCGTGGTGATTTTGTACGTTGAATCTTCCGCCGTGATGTATTTGCGTTTGAGCAAGCTTGCAATGCCGACGGAATAAACGTCCGCCCAATCAACGCCGAGTTTGTCGAACGTCGCCATCAAAGTCAAATCGTTCATCGTGCCGTTAAGCTCAATCGTCGTGTCGGAAGGTTTGCCCGTCAAGTGCGCATGAATCAAACTGTACAGCTTGAATTGATAATCGCTGAGATATTTGCGGATTGATTCGGGGTCACGCTGTTCACTTGTCAAGGAAATTGTTTTGCCGTGCGGATATGTCACGAGCCCCGCGCAACCTTCCGTGTCGAAATTGATTCCTTCGTAGAGCTGGTCGACGATAAAGCGCGTCCTTGCCGGCGAAAAGTCAAGTTCACTGCGGGCAAGTTCCTGCAACGTCGCGGGCGTCAAAATTTTTCCGAGCGTCAAAGTTTTCTGTGCGGGCTCAGCGTCAATCAACTTCAACAGCATTGCACGGAACCTGCCGACTTTCACGCCGCGCCAAATTTTGCATTCGAGATACTCGCCGTTCTTGTGACTGACGTATTTGTCGATGAGCTGTTTGGCTTGGAAGGCGTCCGCCAAATTGTTGTCGATAGGTCGCGCCTCGTTGAAAGCCGCCTTGAAATTTTCCCGCGTAATTTCGTCAAGCACGATTCGGCAACGGGACAGCGGATTGATTCCGAAAATTTCACAGCATTGCCGCGCAAGAAATTCGCCTTGAGCGTCGGGATTTGTCGCGAGAAAAATTCTACGTGCCTTGAGCGTTTCGCGTTTGAGTTCGGCGAGCAATGAGCCTTTGCCGCGAACCGTGATGTAATCGGGCTGATAGTCGTCGCTGACGCCGATTCGGCTTTTGGGCAAATCTCTCAAAAAACCGTCCGTCGACAGCAGCGAATAATTCCGTCCGACGAACTTTCTGATTGTCCGTGCTTTCGCCGCGCTCTCGACGATTATCACCGACTTTAAAATTTTTTCTGCCACTGTTTGTCCTCCAATAAAAATTTATGTCGATCCGCGCATTTTCGCGGCGTGTCACATCAAAATTCAAAATGTGCGCTTGTAACGGTCGGCGTCCACTTCAACGCAACGGTTTATTTCAAGCTCAATCATAATCGCGGGCAATTCGTTCGGCGCGATGTCGTCGAGTTGCATTAAAATTTCGTCTGCGGTGATGAAATTTTTCAGCGGAATGACTTCCAAGACTTTTGCGGCGTTCTCGCTGAGTTTGACCGATTTTTTCTGTGCGGGCGGAGTTGTCGGTTTTGATTCAGATTTAACGTGTTGAACTGGCGGCTTTGATTCAAATTTTGCGGGCTCACGTTTCGGCGCAACGATGTTGAGATCTTCGAGAATGTCACGGTAATTTTTAACCAACGTCGCGCCTTCCTGAATGAGTTTGTGACAACCGACGCTTTTCTCCGAGTAGATCGAACCTGGAATGATGAACACGTCGCGATTGTAATGTACGGCATATTTGACGGTATTTAACGCACCGCTTTGATCGCCAGCTTCAACGACGATAACACCTTTGCTGAGTCCCGCGATAATTCTGTTGCGCACGATGAAAGTTCCTTCGTTTGCGGGAAGTTGCGGTGGAAATTCGCTGAGAACAACGCCACGTTCGATAATCCGTTCAAAAAATTTCAATTTGTGTTTGGGGACAGCTTGTATCCCGCAACCAAGCACAGCGACAGTCCGTCCCGATTTCAACGCGCCTTCGTGAGCAAAAGTGTCGATACCGCGAGCCGCACCGCTGACGACAGTCAAGCCCGTTGCCGCAAGTTCTTCGCTGAGTTCAAGCGCAACATCTCTGCCGTATTGAGTGTTGTCGCGCGTGCCGACGATACCGATTCGTTCCGCGCGAGGCTCAAGCTTCCCGCGATAATAAAAGAACATCGGTGGATCGGTAATGGCTTTGAGGCGCGGCGGATAATCATCGTCGTTGACGGAGCACAGACTGATTTTATGGCGTTCGCAGTAAGCAATGAGCTTTTCGGGCGCGTTGGGGTGTTCGCGGCGAAAGTCGATGAAAATTCCAATGCCTTTCTTGTTGCGGAGATTCACGTCGTAAAGGTCAGCGTCTTCGGCGAACCAAGCATTCTTCGCGCTACCGAAAAATTCTACGAGCTGTTTGATACTTTTGGCGCCCAAACCGTTCGCGCCGCCCATTGCCGCCATAAAATATTTTTCCACACTGCCGTCCTCCCGCGCCGTATAATACCACAAAAAAATCCTCGTGCAAATTTTTCGCCGTCAAGTGACAAAGTTTTTTGCGCATGATATACTTTCTGAAAAAATTTTCGGAGGCGTCAATGCAAAACGATTTGTGTTTTCAGCCGCAATACGTCGGGCGATTCGTGTGCGACGGTTCAAAATGCGACGCGCGTTGTTGCCGTCAAGCTTGGAGTATCGACACCGACAAAGCGACTTACGAAAAATATTTGCACGTCAAGCCGGAGAGTGCGGCGCGGGCGATTACCGAACTTTTTCGTTACGACGCGGACAGTGATTCTTATGTTGTTGCCGCCACACCATGTCCTTTGCTCACGTCGGAAAAATTATGTCGTTTGCAACGCGATTACGGTGAAGATTTTTTGTCGCCGACATGTCGAACTTATCCGCGAGTAATTTGCAACTTCGGAGAATTTTTTGAACGTTCGATGACTTTGACATGTCCAGTTGCGGCGGAAATGATTTTGTTCGAGAACGAGCCTATGACGTTTGAATTTATCGAAGAAAATTTTTCGGCGGGAAAATTTCAGATTAACCGTATGCGCGTCGACGAAAAACTTGTCGCGCACGTAATCGACATTCAAGCCGCGATGATCTCAATTCTGCAGGAACGCACGCTGACAATCGACCAACGCTTAATAGTCTTGGGCTTCTTTCTCGACAGGCTTGACGAACTGGCAACAGCTTTCAACGAGCCCGCGCTGATGAAATTGCTTGCGGTGTACGAGTCGGAAAAATTTTTGGCGGAACAGGTGCCGATGATGATTCAAAGCGTCTGCTTCGACGAAAAAAAATTTTCCGCCACAATGTCAGCTGTTTTCGCGCAAATTCCCGACGAAAAAATTTCCGTGGCAATGAACGACTTCATCAACGTCAGAAAAAAATTTCAAGCCGCTCACGCAATCTTTCTCGAAAATTTTCTCGTGAACGAAATTTTTCAAACGTGTTGCCCGTGGCGTTTTGAAGGAAGTATCGCGAACAATTTCAAGCTCTTCGCGGCGAAATACAAAATTTTTGAGCTGATGCTTCTTTCGGCGGCAAATAACGGCGTCGTTAGCAAAGATGAACTGATTCGTTCAGTTGGGCATTTCACGCAGAAAATAAATCACGGCGCGGATTATCAGCGCAGAATTTTTCTTCTCCTGGCGAAAAGCGGCGACGTTTTGGATTTGATGAACAGCTTACTTGACGGAGGCGATTGAATTGATAACGCCCGAATTGTTGGCGCGAATAAACGAGCTGGCTCGCAAAAAACGCACGGTCGGCTTGACGGAAGAAGAACTCGCCGAACAAAAGGAGCTCTACAAAATTTATTTGGCGGCGATTCGCGGACAAGTGACGAGCTTGCTTGACAGTATCGAATTCGTCGACGGGAGGTCAGACAAATGAAGAAAATTGGTTTTATCGGCGGCGGTGCCTTGGCTGAATCAATCATTCGCGGCATAAGCGGCAAAGTCTTCGAGGCGAACGACATTTTTATTTCGGAGATTCGCCCCGAACGTTGCGCTGAACTTGTCGAACGCTACGGTGTCAACGCTTCGCCCGAAACAAATTTCCTCGACGCCGTGGACTTGCTGATTGTAGCGGTCAAGCCCAAGGACGCGATGAAAACTTTCGGCGAACTGAAAGGCAAAATTCCCGCGTCGACGCTGATAACGTACACGGTTGCCGGCTTGAAGATTGCCAACGTCGAAAAATTTTTCCCCGCGAATAAAATCGTGCGAATCATGCCGAATGTTGCGGTGTCCGTTGGTGAGAGCATGACAGCTTACACGCTCAACGAATTTGCGAGCCGCGACGGCGACACGATAAAAAATTTCTGGTCGACACTTGGACGCGCTGTTGAGGTCGATGAAAAACTAATGGACGCTGTCACGGGTTTGAGCGGTTCCGGTCCCGCTTACGCATTTCTGATGATTGACGCTTTATCGGACGGCGGCGTTGCGGCAGGTTTATCGCGGTCAATGGCGATTGAACTTGCGGCACAAACTCTGCTCGGTGCGGCGAAAATGGTTTTGCAAGGCGAACACCCCGACGTTCTCCGCGACAAAGTCACCAGTCCCGCAGGCACCACGATTGAAGGCGTGCGCGTCATGGAACGTGGCGGCGTGCGCAGTGCTCTGATTGAAGCGGTTTTGGCGGCAACGGAGAAGTCTCGCTCGCTCTGATTGAATTTTTTTGGAGAACGTCCCATGAACAGTTCAAATCTCATCAAGAAAATTTTTTCGCAAAAAGGTCAAGGTCTCGTCGAATACGCGTTGCTTATCGGGTTCGTCGGCGCGATTGCTATTTTCGCCATGATGAACGGCGGTTTCGGCGGCGCGATAAACGGTGCCTTCGACAGTGCCAACAATAATTTGGCGGCGGCAACTGGTTCGGACTCTGACAGTAGCGGCGACGAGGCAACTTCTTTTGATTACGAGACTTTGACTGCCGACGACGTTTCTCCGCCGACTTACAAGACGTTGAATTGGCAAGAAATAATTATGGGCGTGCCAGGCATGTACGGTACGGTTATGGGCAGCGACACCGCCGCGAAAGCTATCATTTCCGAAACGAACTTGTTCGCCCAAATCTCGACGATGGTTGAAGATCATTTGGCTTCGACGAACGCTGAAGACGGCACTAAAGATTGGGAAACTATGATGGCGAACATGGAACGTATGCAGGCTCGAACAGGCTTTAAATCAAGCTACGTGCGCGGCGAAGAAACTTTCACGATTCAGAGGATGGGCACGTCCAACGCCGTTATCGCCACGCACAGCAACGGTAAGGATATTTTCACTTACTACAAGCTTTATCCCGACGCCAATAACGTCATGCAAATCGAAACAAACTCCGATAAATCTTTCGGCGAATACATGTCGACTGTCGCCATGCAACCTGGCTGGGAATATAAGAATTAGGAGTTAGGAATTTACAAACCTAAAAGCTAAAAGCTACTTTGGAATTGAGGAATTATTGATTATGTTAAGTGAAATTTTCTCGGTGGAAGGACGGCTCAATCGTCTGCGTTACTTCAAGTACACCATGATTTTATTTCTGATTTCCGTGGCAATTCGCATTGTCATCGGTTTTTCGACGGAAGACTTTGAAACAGCGTTCGACCTTACGCAAACAAAAATTCTCACGTTCATAATGGGCGTTGCACAAATTATGCTTGCCATTCGCCGCCTGCACGACCTCAATCGCAGTGCTTGGTTCCTGCTTATAACGCTGATTCCAGTCGTCAACATTTTTTTTCCGCTCTATTTATTTTTCGCGAAGGGCACTGTCGGTTCCAACAGATTCGGCGCAGATCCTTTGCAAAGTTGAACGGGAGGAATTTTTTTCGTGACGATATACAAAGAAATTTTCACGACTGAAGGACGACTCAACCGCAAATGCTACTTGAAGTACATGATAATTTTCGCGTTGGTTATGGCGGGCACGAAATTTACAATGTCTTGCATGGCGACGTTTTTGACGGGCGACCCGAACAGTGCGCTTGTCATGGCGATAACGTTGATGCTCGTACTCGTCGCGGGCACAGGCAACGTCATGATGATAATCCGCCGCTTACATGACATCGGCAAAAGTGGTTGGTTTACGCTGTTGGTGTTTGTGCCAGTTTTGGGCGCAATCTTTTCAATCGCACTGTTTTTTATACCTGGTCAAGTCGGTTGGAATCAATACGGCGCAGACCCGTTGACTGAATGAACGAACTTTGGAGCCGACAGGGATGTCGGCTCCCCGCCGGCAACTGAAACAGGATGTTTCATTTGACGGCACTATGAGCCACGGGTAGTCTTAACGCTGGAATTGTTTGGACTTGAACGCCCCCGCGAGGTGCCCTTTCTTTTGCAACTTTTCTTTGGGCATGCAAAGAAAAGTTGAAGACAAAAATTAAATTGAAATTTGAACAACTTAATTGGCAACCACCGACTGGAGGAGAGATAACTTGAACAGAATCCGCACACGCTTTGCACCGAGCCCGACAGGTTACATGCACATCGGCAACCTGCGCACGGCTCTTTACGCCTACCTGTTTGCCAAGTCGCAGGGCGGCGATTTTATTTTGCGAATCGAGGACACAGACCGCGCACGTTTCGTTGCTGACGCCGTGGAATTCATTGAACGCACACTTGCTGCCGCGAAAATTATTCCCGACGAAGGACCGCATCACGGCGGGAAATTCGCGCCTTACGTTCAAAGTGAGCGCATGGACATTTACAAACATTACGCTGAAGAACTTGTCGCGAACGGTCACGCTTACCGCTGCTTCTGCACAGACAACGACACTCCCGCCGACGAAAAAACTTTTGGCGGATACAATCGCCATTGCCGCGACTTGTCGCCCGTCGAAATCGAAAAAAATCTTACCGAAGGTAAGCCGTACGTCATTCGCCAGAAAATGCCGCTTGCAGGTGAAACAACTTTCTTCGACGTGCTCCACGGCAACATCACAATCGCCAACAGCGAGATTGAAGATCAAGTCCTGCTCAAAAGCGACGGCATGCCCACGTACAATTTCGCCAACGTCGTCGACGACCATTTAATGGAAGTTAGCCACATCATTCGCGGCACGGAGTTCATCACGTCCACGCCAAAGCACGTCTTGCTTTACGAGTTCTTCGGTTGGGAAATGCCGACGTTCATTCATCTGGCACCCGTAATGGGCAAATCAGCTGACGGCACCGTTTCCAAGCTCAGCAAACGTCACGGCGCGACAAGTTTCAACGACTTAATCGAAATGGGCTACCTGCCCGAAGCTATAACAAATTACGTTGCGCTGTTGGGTTGGAGCCCGAAAAATTCTTGCCAAGAAATTTTTTCGATGGACGAACTGATTGCCGCGTTCAGTCTCGACGGATTGAGCAAGTCGCCCGCCGTGTTCGATTATGCCAAACTCGATTGGATGAGCGGTGAATATTTCAAGGCGATGAGCGACGAAAATTTTGCCCGCGTTGCCGACAAATATCTTGCCGACTTTGATGAACCGCGAAAAATTTTCCTGTCGAGTTTGCTCAAGACGCGCGTCGCAAAATTGTCCGACATCACCGAAATGATTGCCTTCCTGAAAAATTTGCCGCCGTTTGACATTGAACTTTTCACGAACAAGCGCAACAAGATTACGCCGCAAAAATCCGCCGAAATTCTCGCGCCCGCAATAAAAATTTTTGAGACCGTCGATGATTGGACACTCGACACGCTCAACGCGAAGATTGCCGCGTTCGTCGAGGAATCAGGCTTGAAAATCGGTGCGGTGATGTGGCCACTGAGAATCGCGCTGTCAATGCAAAAAGTCACGCCTGGCGGTGTCACTGAAATTCTGTATCTGCTCGGCAAAGAAGAATCGCTCGCCAGACTGAACAACGCGGCGAATCAATTAGGAATTTGAAATTAGGAATTAGGAATTAAAAACGTCTTCCCATTCCAAATTCCAAATTCCTAATTCCACATTGTTAGAAAGGTGGTGTTTACTTTGACGAGAATATTTTTGATTCGACACGGCGAAACCGAATGGAACAGGCAAGGCAGATTGCAGGGCAACTCGAACGTTTTATTGTCGCCTGAGGGAATGCGTCAAGCCAAACTTTTGGCAGCACATGCGCCCTTCCACACGGTCGACGCGATTTACTCAAGCGATTTGTCGCGAGCTGTCAAGACAGCCGAGATTTTGGCGGAGAAATTCAATCTGCCCGTAATTCAAAAACGCGAACTCCGTGAAGTAAATTTCGGCGAATGGGAAGGTCGAACTTTAAAAGAATTGACTGCCGACAACAACGATGGCTTTGAAAAATTTTTCACCAAGCCCGACAAAGTTCAGCCTAAGGACGGCGAAACTTTCCTGCAATGTCAAGCACGCGTGGTGACTGCCATTGATGAAATAGTCGCCGCTCACGAAGGTCAAAGTATCGTCGTTGTCAGTCACGGCGCGGCAATTCGGCTGTTACTCTGCGCGGAACTGGCAATCCCGATTCGCAAAATGTGGGCGATAAGTCAATTCAACATGGCGGTGAACATTTTGTGCGTCGACAACGGCAACACGGTCGTCGAACTCGTCAACAGCACGCTACACCTTTACAACTTCTGACGGCGCGCGAGGGAATTATAATTCCTAACTCCTAATTCCTAATTCCTAATTGGTAAAAGGAGATGTCACCATGACGAAGGCTGAGCTGAAAATTTTAATCGACACGGCGGCAGGCAGACTTCCCGCTGAGCTCGTTATAAAAAATTGCCAAATCGTCAACGTCTTGAGCGGCGATATTTACGCGGGCAATGTCGCTGTCGCGAACGGCAAAATCGTCGGCATGGGCGCGGAAGATTATGACGGTGCAGTTGTCGTCGACGCGGACGGAAAATTTCTTGCGCCTGGATTTATTGATCCGCACATTCATATTGAATCATCGTACATCAGCCCCGAACAGTTCGGCAGAATTGTCGTACCCTGCGGCACAACAAGCGTCATTGCTGACCCGCACGAAATTGCCAACGTCTGCGGACTGCGCGGACTGCGGTACATGCTCGACGCCGCGACGAAAACGAAGCTCAACATAATTTACGCAATGCCGTCGTGTGTACCGGCGGTGTCCTTCGACGATTCTGGCGCAGTGCTTGAGGCTGAAGACATGTGCGAACTTTTCAGCGACGAAAATTTTTTCGGGCTCGGCGAATTCATGAACGTCCCCGCAATCGTTCACGCTGACGACAGTGCCTTGAACAAAATTTTGCTCGCGAAGAAGTTCGGCAAGCTGATTGACGGTCACGCGCCAAAAGTTGCGGGAAAATTTTTAAATGCTTACATGTGCGCGGAAATTGTTGGCGACCACGAATGCCGCACGCTCGACGAAATGCACGAACGCATTGCGAAGGGCATGTACGTTTTGATTCGCGAAGGCTCCGCTTGCCACGAACCGTTAATCGGCGGCGTGACGAGTGCCAACAGTCGACGCGTTTTAATTTGCTCCGATGACCGCCAGCCCAAGACGACTCTTGAACTCGGTCATCTCGACAACAACTTGAAACTTTGCGTTGAAATGGGACTTGACCCGCTCACCGCGATTCAAATGGTGACGATTAACGTTGCCGAAGCTTTCCGACTGTTTGATCGTGGCGCGATTAAAATCGGTGCTCGTGCGGATTTGGTTTTGCTTGACGACCTAAAAAATTTCCATGTGGACAAAGTTTGGATTGGCGGCGAACTCGTTGCCCGCGATGGTCAATATCTCCCTGCGACGATTCCCGCTGACATTTCCGACGTTCGCGGCTCCGTCAAAGTCAAAAATTTCACCGCCGACCGATTGAATCTCCACTTGTCAAGCAACCGCGTCAACGTCATCAAGCTCAATGCGGAAGGCATCCTCACTGAAAAAATTGTTGCGGACGTTCAGCTTGACGAGACGGGCAATTTCGTTTTCGACGCCGCGCAGGACATTTGCAAAGTCGCGGTGATTGAACGTCATCACGAGACGGGAAAAATCGGACTCGGACTTTTGGGCGGCTACGGTATTAAACGTGGCGCGATTGCTGTTTCCGTGGCACACGATTCTCACAACATCATTGCGGCGGGCGTCAGCGACGATGAAATTTTTTCTGCCGTCAACGAAATCATCAAGCTTGAAGGCGGTATGGTCTTGGTTCGCGGCGGCGAAGTCATTGCGTCGATACCGTTGCCGATTGCGGGTTTGATGAGCGATTTGAGCGGCGAAGAACTCCGCGACAAACTCGACGACCTGCACGACAAAGCCCACGCTGAACTCGGAATCAATGCCGACGTTGAGCCCGTGATGACGCTAACGTTTATGTCGCTACCCGTCATACCCGAAATAAAGCTGACGACGCGCGGGCTCTTCGACTACGCAAAATTCGATTTCATTCCGATTGAAGCGCAAAGGAGTTGACGTGCCATGAAAAAAATTTTGAGTGTTCTCGTTGTGATGATGACGTTCGCGATGATGAGCACGGCATTTGCCGGACCGATAACGAGCGACGGATATTTCAAAGGCATTCGGCTTTGGGGCAAAGTTCGCGTCGTTAAATCATTCCCCGACGTGCGCGTTCAAATTGTCGATTCGTTCCCCGATTTGAAAGTTCAGCGCGTCAACAGTTTCCCCGATTCTCTCGGCAAGTGGCAATTCGTCACGAGCGGCGAAGATTTCAAGATTCAATTTGTCGACTCGTTCCCCGACATCAAAATCAAATTCGTCAACGCCTTCCCCGGTCTTTGACAAAATATCGGCGCAAACTAGGAAGTGTTCACACTATGGAAAATAGAAGATAAAGCTGATAAAATGGGGTCA
>CAMUZG010000030.1 GCA_947165145.1 uncultured Selenomonadales bacterium | reverse complement strand
TCGCACGAAGGTTCCGACCTTGAAGATCCGTGGAACGCGCCGCAAAATAAAATGTTCTTGATAAGCTGTGCGCCCGAAGACGCTCCCGACATTCCCGAACAAGTCATCATCGAATTTGAACGCGGCATTCCCGTTGCCGTCAACGGTGAAAAACTCGGCTCGGTCGAACTCGTCACGAAGCTCAACGAAATCGGCGCACGCAACGGCGTCGGTATCGTCGACATCTGCGAAAATCGTCTTGTCGGCATGAAGAGTCGCGGCGTCTACGAAAATCCTGCTGGCTCAATTCTTTACTACGCTCACCGCGAACTGGAATATCTTTGCCTTGACCGCGCGACGTTCCATTTCAAACAGCATGTTGCGATTAAGTACGGCGAACTGGTTTATGACGGCATGTGGTTTGCACCGTTGCGCGAGGCTCTTGCGGCGTTCGTCGACGAAACTCAAAAGACCGTCAGCGGCGTCGTCAAGCTCAAGCTGTACAAGGGCAACATCATTTCGGCGGGCGCGAAATCGCCGTACTCTCTTTACAGCAAAGAATTCGTGACTTTCGAGCACGACGACGTTTACAATCAAGCCGACGCGACCGGCTTTATTAATCTGTTCGGTTTGCCGTTGAAAGTTCGCGCACTGGTAAACAAAAAATGAACACCGACGATAAAAATCACGTGACAGCCAATGCGCGGCGTCAATCTCCGAATTCCGATAACGTTACGGCGCGACCGCTGGGTCAAGCGTCACGCTTGTGGGGCGGCAGGTTTGAAAAGTCTACCGACGCGATGATTAACGACTTCCAAGCGTCGATTGACTTCGACAAACGCATGTACCGCGAAGACATCGAAGGCTCAACCGCGCACGCGAAAATGCTTGCGGCTCAAGGCATCATCTCCGACGACGACGCTAACAAAATCTGCGCGGGCTTGCAGAAGATTCGCGAACAGATTGACGCGGGCGAATTTGAATTCAGCGTTGAGCTTGAAGACATTCACATGAACGTTGAGAAGGCGTTGACAGATTCAATCGGCGCGGCGGGTGGACGACTTCACACGGCACGCAGTCGCAACGATCAAGTCGCGCTGGACACGCACCTTTACATTCGCCGACAAGTTCGCGAGATTCAACGGTTGATTGCTGAACTTCAAACCGCACTCGTTAATGCCGCCGAAAAAAATTCCGACGTGATCATGCCAGGCTACACACACCTGCAACGCGCTCAACCGATTTTATTGGCGCATCATCTGCTGGCGTACTTTTCAATGCTACAACGGGATTTCGAGCGATTCAACGGCGTTTATCAACGTGCGGACATCATGCCGTTGGGAGCGGGCGCATTGGCGGGAACAACCTTGCCGATTGACCGCGAATTCGTCGCACGTGAGCTGAACTTCAACGCGATTTACTCCAACAGTCTCGACGCGGTCAGCGATAGAGATTATCTGCTAGAATTTTTGGCAGCGGCGTCAATTTTAATGGTGCACCTGTCGCGGTTCAGCGAGGAAATAATTCTGTGGTGCAGTCGCGAATTTTCATTCGTGGAACTCGACGACGCGCATTGCACGGGCTCATCAATGATGCCGCAGAAAAAAAATCCCGACGTGCCGGAACTGGTTCGCGGCAAGACGGGACGCGTTATCGGTCACTTAACGGCGTTGCTGACGACGGTCAAAGCATTACCGCTTGCCTACAACAAAGATCTGCAAGAAGACAAAGAAGGCGTTTTCGACGCACTGGACACCGTGAAATTCTCGTTGGCAGTCTTCGCGCAAATTATCGACGGCATGAAAATTCGTCGCAACAACATGCGTCGTGCAGTCGAGGAAGATTTTTCAAACGCAACCGACTTGGCGGATTATCTTGTCAAAAAAAATCTGCCGTTCCGTCAAGCTCACGAAGTCGCGGGCAAACTTGTTCACTACTGCATTGAGCGCGGCGTTTATCTTAAGGATTTGTCGCTCACCGATTTCAAAAAATTTTCGCCGCTGTTCGACGCCGACATTCACGACGCGATTAAGCCCGAAACTTGCGTTGCGGCTAGAAATTCTTTGGGCGGCACATCACCTCAACAAGTCGCCGCGCAGATTTCAGCAGCTCGCACAATTATCGACACTCAACGCAAAATTTGATTTAAAACGTCTCAAAAAAAAATCTCCCGTGAATTCATCACAGGAGTTTTTTTTATGCAAGCAGATTCATATCGCGGGCTTGTTCGCGCAGATGAGCAATCCTGTCGTCAGTGGCGGGGTGCGTCGAGAAAAGATTTTTCAAAACTTTTTTCGAGTTCTCCAACGGATTGATGATAAACATGTGCGCGGTAGCAGTTCCGGCTTGAGGCATTGGTGCGTGGCGTTGGGCGTAGAATTCGATTTTTTCGAGCGCGTTGGCAAGATACATCGGGTTGCCGCAAATTTCGCCGCCCGTCTTGTCAGCATCGTATTCGCGCGAACGAGAGACCGCCATTTGAATCAACATCGCGGCAATCGGTGCGACAATCACTGTGACGATAAAGCCGAGAGCACCGCCGCGGTCGTCGGAACGTGTGCCGAGTATTGCGCCCCATTGAACGATATTTGCGACCATCGAAATCACGCCCGCCATCGCCGCCGCAATCGTGCCGATTAAAATGTCGCGATGTTTTACGTGAGCCAATTCGTGACCGAGTACGCCGGAAAGTTCGTTGTAGTCAAGCGCGTTCATCAAGCCCGTCGTGACGGCAACAGCAGCATGATCGGGATTACGACCTGTCGCGAAGGCGTTCGGAACGTCGGTGTCAATGATGTAGACGCGGGGCATTGGCAACTTTGCGTTCTGCGCCAAATTCTCGACAAGCTTATAAAGTTGCGGGGCGTCAGTCGCAGTGACTTCGCGAGCGTCGTAACTTTTCAGGACAATCGAATCGCTGAACCAGTAGCTTGCAAAATTCATGCCGATTGAAATCACAAGCATAATCATCGCGCCGTTCGTATCGTCGATTGCGCCGCCGACAGCGACCATCAAGCCGGTGAGCAACGCCATTAAAAGCATCGTCTTGAAAATATTCATGGCAACACCTCCAAATTTTTTGACGCGGAAATTATATTCGACGAACGAAAATTTTTCAATCATGAAGCCGACAGTAAGCGGAAAGTTTTTTCAGATTAATTCCCAACTCTCATTCCCAACTCTCAGCAATTGACAAAAAAAACAATTATTATAATGCTTACAACGGTATTCAAAAATTTTTCTACGTTGGGAGATGAGGAAATGTTCAAACGAACTGTCGCCGCCATAACCATTTTGGCGGCAATGCTGTGTCTCGGTGTCAAGGTCGACGCCGCCGATACGCGCCACACCAAGGAAGACACCTGGCTCGTCTATATGTACATCTGCGGTACAAATCTCGAAGAGGGCAAAAAGGACGCTAACGGCGATTACACTGAATTGCCAGGTAATAAAGTTACACGAGACATCGCCGACATGCAAAAAGTTAAGCTCCCTCCGAACGTCAAAGTTTTGCTCAACGTGAACGGTGCAACGGAGTGGAATCATCCGACTTTCAAGGCGAACGGCAATGGGATTTACCTTTACGGCTCCAAGCATCTGGAAAAACTTACCGATTGGAATGCGAACATGGGCGACCCCGCTACGTTGAAGGCTTTCCTCGAATACGGCGAAAAAAATTTTCCTGCCGACCACAAGGTTTTAATATTCTGGGATCACGGCGGTCTTAACGGTCTCTGCTATGACAGCAACTTTTCCAACAAAGCAAGAACCGCTGACGGCAAACTTATCTCGGTAGAGCAAAATTTAACTTTCGACAATCTTACCGAGGTTTTAACTTCAGTTTATGGAAATTCGCCGGAAGAGTTGCCTTTCGAGCTTATCGGTTTCAACACGTGCCTGAGTGCCTCCTACGAATTGGCGAACAGTATAGCGGACTTTTCGCACTACATGGTAGGTTCCGAGCCCAGCGAATACGGTTGGTATTTTGCGAAGTGGCTCTCTGCTTTGGCGAATGATCCCGCGCTTGACGGCGAACAACTCGGCAAAATCGTCTGCGATAGCACAATGGCAACTTATAAATTCTGGGGACGTGGTATTGAACCTGAACAAGCGTTCTCCGTTATCGATTTGACTAAAATGCCGAAACTGCGCGAGGCTTATGAAGAATATTTAGACGCGGCAATCGACCTCACAAACGAGAAGGCTGGTTTTACGGGAGCTTTTTCGCGAGCCGCAACCGCTCGTAACAACGACCGATATTCCGAGCTTTACATGGATTTGAGCGTTTTCGCTCAGAACACGAAAAATATTCTGCCCAAAGAATCTAAGAAACTTTTGCGGGCGATTGACGAAGCCGTTGTTTACAATAAGCGCGGGAAACTTCTCAATGGCAAAGGAATTTCGACTTACTATCCCTTTGTGTCGACGGCGAGTTCGCAGATTGACACGAATAACCTTGAGAATTTCAAAACGCAAAATTCGAGCCCTGAAGCTCAAAAAAATCTTTACGACAAGCTGATTGATTTGGACGTTTCCAATTTGCAACTTACACCCGTTGAATATAATTCGACAGGTCACGTCGTCGCCAAACTCAATCCCGAACAGCTCGAAAATGTTTCAATGGTTCGTCTCATCGTCTTTAACGAAAAAGGTGAATTGGTTTCCGTTTCTGAGGACAACTTGAAAGTCGATTGGAAACGCGGAATTGTTACCGAAAATTTTCGTGCAACTCAACCGATGTTTGAAGGGCGTAAAATTTCCTTGGAATCGTCAGGCAAAGGTCGCGGACACAACGTTTACGAGTTTCCGATTATAGTCAGTTACGCCAATCAAAACATACCGTGTGTCATGACAGTCAAGTACGATTTTTCCAAGAAAAAATATTCGATAATTGCTGTTGAAATCGTTGGGGGGAATGGTGCTCGTCGTCAACCGTATCGGCTCAGAAATGGCGACGTTATAAGAACATTATCCTTGGAGGTAATTCCCGAAGACAGCCCTGAAGCTCAAGGCGCAATAAGATATACCGACCCGAAGACCAGCAACAGTGCGTTGTATAAAGTCATTGCGGGCGAGCCGTTCGTTTTCACCGAGACTTCCGTCATCTCGGACAAGAAGATTAGAAACGGTGCTTACGTTTGTGCATTCCAATTCATTGCGCCAAACGGTTCAGCCACCGCGTCTTTGCCGTTCCTTGTAAATGTCGATTACAACGGAATTGAACGCTACATTCCCGACGAAGAAGACTTGAACGCCGCAGGATAACTCGGTTCAAATAATTTCGGAGCCGCCGTGCTCACGTGACTCAGGTCAGAAGTGCGACGGCAACGTTTTAACCTTTCGGAGGAGGAATTTGTATGAAAAAATTTTTTGCGGCTCTGCTCGTTCTCGTTACGCTTGTCATTGCTGTACCTGGCTTAGTCAATGCAAGCAATTGGACAAAGGAGCAGGAGCCTACAACTTGCTGGATTTGCGGCGGTTCTGGAAGCTGCTCTTCTTGCGGTGGTAAAGGCTATGTGGAAGAATACGGCAGCGATGAAGAAGCAAAATGCGAAGACTGCAATGGCACAGGTAATTGTAGCAATTGCGGTGGAAATGGCGAAGTCTAATCAGATATATCAGATATATTCATAAAAAAATCCCGTCGCTCAATTGAGTGGCGGGAAATTTTTTTATCGGGAAGATTTTATGCGCGTTCGATGTAATTGCCTGTGCGCGTGTCGATACGCAGAATGTCGCCTTCATTGACGAACAACGGCACACGAACGACGTAGCCAGTTTCAAGCGTGGCGTTCTTCGTGGCACCGGTGGCGGTGTTGCCTTTGACGGCGGGTTCGCATTCGGTGACTTTGAGTTCGACGCTGTTGGGCAGGTTGACGCCGAGAATACGACCTTTGAACGTCTGCAGGTTGACTTCCATGTTTTCTTTAAGGAAGTTGAGCGCGTTGCCGAGCTGCTCTTTGTTGAGCTCAATCTGTTCGTAAGTTTCAACGTCCATGAAAGTATATTGTCCGTCGACTTCGTAGGAAAATTCCATTTTGGTTGTCTCGATACGAGCGGGCGGCATCTTCTCGTTAGGATTGAAAGTGCGTTCAACAACCGCGCCTGTCTCGACGTTTTTAATCTTCGTGCGGACGAACGCCGCGCCTTTGCCGGGTTTGACGTGTTGGAACTCGACGACCTGCCAAGCCGAGCCGTCAATCTCAATCGTTAAGCCTGTTCTGAAATCTGTACTTGAAATCATTGGTATTAACCTCCCAAAATTTTACAATTCAATCAAATTTTTTGGCGAGAGTGTCAAAGGTTCCGCTTTGCCGCTCGTGACTAAAACGGTGTCTTCAATGCGCACGCCGCCGAAATTCGCAATGTAAACGCCAGGTTCGTCCGTGACAATCATGTTCGGCAGGAGACGTTCGCATTTGCTGAGTTTGCTTAAACGCGGTTCTTCGTGAATTTCCAAGCCGACGCCGTGACCTAATCCGTGCACAAAAAATTTTCCGTAGCCAGCAATCGTCAGACGTTCGCGAACAGCCGAATCAACTTCCACGCCACTTTTGCCCGCCGTGATGACTTCAAGCCCGTGAAGTTGCGCGTCAAGAACAGCGTCGTAGATTTGTCGTTGTTCAGCCGAGGCTTTGCCGACGCAGACAGTCCGCGTGATATCCGAACGATAACCGCCAGCCGTCGCGCCGAAATCCAACGTCACGAAGTCGCCCGCGCAGATTTTTTTATCGGTAGCGGAACCGTGCGGAAGACTGCTTCGCCAACCAGACGCAACAATCGTCGTGAAGGCAACCTTCTCCGAGCCGAGCCGCCGCATATAATATTCCAGCTCCGCCGCAACGTCAACCTCGCGCACATTCGGCTTGATGATTGGCAAAACTTTTTCAAACGCCGTGTCAGCAATTCGGCACGCCTCGCGAATTTGAGCGATCTCCGCCGAGTCTTTGACCTGCCGCAACGTGTCGAGCTCAACCGATTTGAATTCGACGCCGACAAGTTCTTTTTGCAGGTAACTGTGCTGAGCAACTGTCATAACGAGACCTTCAATGCCGACGCGACGACAGCCGAGCAATTTCAATTCCTCGACGATTTTTTTGTAAAGACCGTCCGTCTGTTCGACGATTGTAAAATTTTTCGACTGGGCAACAGCCTGTTCAGTGTACCTGCCGTCCGTGATGAGTCGACGAAAATTCTTGCCGACGAGCAAAGCTGAACTGTCGCCGCGAAAGCCGCTGAAGTAGGTGACGTTGGCGACCTTGGTTATCAACAGCGCGTCGACTTCCTCGGCGTTGAGCTTGTCGCGAAGATTGGCGAGTCTTCCCGCGTAATCAAATTCCGTGTTCATTTCGTATCCTTCTGAATTCGGCGAATTGCGATGTCGAGCGCGGCAATGTAGCTGTCGACACCGAAGCCGCAAATTTGTCCCATGACGACGGGCGCGATAATTGACGTGCGGCGAAATTCTTCGCGGCGATGAATATTCGACAAATGCAACTCGATGACGGGCACGGGTACTGCTGCAATCGCGTCGCGTAAAGCAATGCTGTAGTGTGTAAGTGCACCTGCGTTCAACAAAATAAAATCGTAACGTCCGCGAGCATTTTGAATCGCCTCGACAAGTGCGCCTTCAAAATTCGACTGCAGAAAGTCAATCGTGTCAACGCCCGCCTCGTGAGCTCTCACGCGCAGAGTTTCGTTTATGTCGTCGAGTGTTATGCGCCCGTAAATTTCGGGTTCGCGCGTGCCGAGTAAGTTCAAGTTCGGACCGTTGAGCACCAAAATTCGCTTGACGTTCACGCCGTCAGTATCTGATTGCAAAAGTATTCTCTCCTTTCACGACGGGCAAATCGGATTCTTCAAAATCGTTAACTCTAATCCAATCGTTGCCGCGTTTGATTTTGGCGATAAGGCGTTCGACAGTTTCGGATTCGCCTTGCAATTCCATAGTGACTGAGCCGTCGCTCATGTTCTTGACCCAACCGGTTATGCCGAGACCTTTGGCGTTGCTCTGCACAAAAAATCTGAAACCGACGCCTTGCACGCGACCGACAGCACGTCCTGCTTTGCGAACAGCGTTTTCAAGGTTGCCGACTTCAACGGTGTCAGCGTCCTCGCCGCCGCCGAAAATTTTTCCGAAGATGCTCATAAATATCAACTCCTCATCAGTGACCAAACTTCCACGGGCTCGGCAATCGGCATTGTCACGAGCTGTTGAGCGTGAGGCGCAACTGAAATTTCCGAGCCGTCAACGTCGCGCATTGCAGTTATCGTCTGCGAAAAAGTTTTGCCCGTCGGCTGAAAAAATTCCACGCGTTCGCCGAGTTCAAATTTGCCGCGCTGTTCAATCGTCGCCGTCATTGTCGAAGGGTCAAACTCGCGCACAATTCCCAAAAAGTCAGACGAACGGCTTGGCTTTGATGTATCGTGAATTTCGGTTGAATTGCCGTCGCTCATGAAAAATCCTGTCGTGTAGGGACGATGTGCCACCTTATCGAGTTCGTCAAGCCACTCGTCGCGAATCGTGAAGTTGTCGGGATTGGCACAATAAGAATCGATTGCCGCGCGATAAACTTTGACGACGCCCGCGACGTAGTTAACGCTTTTCATGCGACCTTCAATCTTCAGCGACGCGACACCGCTTTGAATGACTTCGCCGATGTTCGGCAAAAGACACAAGTCCTTTGAGTTCATGACGTAGGCACCGCGCTCATCTTCGCCGACGGGGAAAAATTCGCCGCCACGTTTTTCTTCGACGAGATTATATTTCCAGCGGCAAGAGTGAGTACACGCGCCTTGATTGGCATCGCGACCCGTCAAAAATTTTGACAGCCAACAACGACCCGAATAGGATATGCACATTGCTCCGTGCACGAAAATTTCAAGTTCCGCCGCGCAGTTCGCTTTGATAGTTAAAATTTCTTCGCGAGTAAGTTCGCGTGCAAGAACGATTCTTTTTGCGCCGAGCTCATGAAAAAATTTCGCCGCCCGCCAATTAGTGACGTTCGCTTGTGTGCTGATGTGAATGTCGAGCGCAGTGAGTTCCTTCGCCAAATTGAGCACGCCCAAATCCGACACCAATACAGCGTCAACGTTGACACCGTCCAAAAATTTCAAGTAGTCGGCAAGCGCGTCAAGGTCGGTGTTGTGCGCGAAGACGTTGACCGCAGCGTAAATTTTTTTGCCAAGCTTGTGGGTGAAGTCGACGGCTTGAATAATTTCATCGCGTGTGAAGTTGTCGCCGTAAGCGCGGAGACTGAAATTTTTCCCGCCGAAGTAAACGGCATCTGCTCCGAAAATCAGCGCAGTCTGCAACTTTTCAAAATTCCCCGCAGGCGCAAGAAGTTCCGGAGAATTTGGAATTTGGAATTTGGAATTTGGAATTGATGACGCCGTTTCATTCCTAATTCCTAATTCCACATTCCTAATTGATTCAGCGATACTGATTGACAAGATTCAAATGCTCCTCGTAGGTGTAAGCGTAATGATTGTGCCCGCGACGATCGGCGACGAAATAAAGATATTCTGTCTCCGACGGGTGAAGCACCGCCTCAATCGCCGCCATGCCGGGATTTGCAATCGGTCCAGGCGGAAGTCCCACGTGTTGATAGGTGTTGTACGGCGAATCGATTTGCGTGTCCGTGATTGAAACTTCTTCCTTGGGCGTGTCCATTAAATATTGTAGCGTCGCGTCGGTCTGTAGCGGCATATTGAGCTTGAGACGCTTTAACAGAACTTGCGCGACAATCGGACGGTCTTCGGGAAAACGAACTTCGCGTTCAACCAACGACGCCAACGTTATCAAATCGTAAATCGACAAGCCCATTTCCTCAGCACGCGTACGCATTTTTTTAGTCAAGCGGTCGTCGAGAGTTCGCGCCATGAGCTCCATAATTTCTGCAATTTCGGTATCGCTCTCGACTGCGTAGGTGTCGGGGAACAGAAAACCTTCTGCGGCGTAGAAAACGTTCGGACGTTTGCGCATGTAGTCGTAAGGCGTGAAGTCCGCCGCCTCCTTGAGAAAATCTTCTTTGTCGACGAGATCGAGACTGGCAAGACGCTCAGCAATTTCTTTGACGCCAAAGCCTTCGGGTATCGTGAACCGAACCAAACGTTTTTCGCCGGTCAACAGCTTTGCAAAAACTTCGTCGTCTTCCATGCCGGTCGTGAACGTGTAAGCACCTGGGCGAAATTTATCGTCGTAGCCGCGCAGTCGAGCCAAAATCCTAAACCGCAACGGGCTTTTGATGACGCCTTTCTCGGAAAGTTTTTCGGCGATTTCGGCGGTCGAACTGCCTTCGCGAATTTTAACTTGAACGTGCTTTTCATCGTCGGCGGCGGATTTGTTCTCGACGGTCGGCGGTTCGTTGATGTGTGCAACGGACGGGTCGACGAAAATCAGCGCGGCACCGACACCGATAACGCAAAGAAAAACTGCTCCCGCGACTGCCGCGACGTATCGCCAAGAAATTTCCTCAATCAGTTCGTTGAACGAATTTTTCAGCTTGCCGAGGCGGGAAATTTTTTTGTCGGTACTGCGCGGCGGGATTTTAATTTCTTTGGTCTCTTTGTCGTTGGAGTCGTTAGATTTCATCTTCCTCATCCAAAAGTTTTTCGTAAGCTTCCTGGACTTTAGCAAACTCTTCGTCGGTGGGCTCGACGTATTCTTCTTCGCCATCATCGTTCACGACAATTTTGGCAATGATAACATCGTCATCTTCACAGCCACAATCGCAACCTTCGCCGTGTTCGTGGTGACAGCAGTGATCTTCGTCGTGATATTCGACAAGGAGCGCGTAAGTTTCGCCGTCGACGGGGATAATCATTTCCTCGACGTAATAGAAAACGTTGCCGTCCTCGTCGGTCATTTCAATTAAAAAATCGTTGTCAAAAATTTCTTCGTTGCGTTTGCTCATAACAATTCCTCATTCCTAATTTCAAATTGAATCAAGCCAGCCTTGCAGAATGTAGACGGCTGCCATTTTGTCGATAACTTTTTTACGCTTGCGTCGACTGACATCGGCGGCGATTAAATTTTTGGCGGCGGCGACTGTGCTCAATCGTTCGTCCCAAAAAATTTGCGTGACGTTCGGAAAAGCGTCGTTGAGTTTTGCTGCGAATTTCCTGACGAGTTCACAGCGATTGCCTTCAGTGCCGTCCATGTTCTTTGGTAAGCCGATAACAAACGTCGTCGCCTCGAATTGCGTGACGAGTTCGCCGAGCCGTTTCAAATCGTCTTTAGTCGACGTGCGGTGAATTGTCTCGACGCCTTGGGCAGTCAAGCCGAGCAAATCGCTTGCCGCCACGCCGATTGTCTTGTCGCCGATGTCCAGGGCAAGTGCTCTCAACGTTTGCCCTCCAGCCGTTCAAGATACGTGCGCACAAGTTCTTCTAAAAGTTCGTCGCGTTCGACTTTGCGGATTTTGCTGCGCGCCTCAAGGTGGCTTGTCACGTAAGCGGGGTCGCCGCTCAAAAGATAGCCGACAAGTTGATGTACGGGATTGTAGCCCTTCTCGGTCATTGCTCTGTATGCATTCTTGATAACTTTCTCCGCACGATTTTCTTCGAGCCCGAAGCTGAACATTCTAGTCTCGTCGCTCACGGTCTTCGTCTCGTCGCTCATGTAATCACTCCCTAAAGTCATTTCGCGCATTATACACCAAATGCGGCGCAAGGGACAAGAAATTTTCTATTCGGTCGTCGCATGTGCCGCCTTATCAAAAGTTTTAAAGTAGGTGCGAATTTCAATATCAAGTTGCTTGACGGTCTTTGTATGCGGTTTCAAATGTTCAGCCCAAGCTCGACCGGGATGATACCAATCCCATGCGGGCGTTATCATATTTTTGCGTCCCTTGCCAGGATCGTGGTTGCCAAAACCTTCAAGCAGGCAATTCCACACGGGCAAAAATTTTTCGATAAGTATCGTTTCAGTAAAGGAAATCCAAATATCATCGACTGCAAGATAGCGGCAGGAAAAATCCTCAAGCCGAAGATTTTTTGCAGACGAAACTGATTTTGCATGTTCGTTCAATCGTTTGTAAAGAGCGGTGCCTTGATTTTCGTTAAGATCGTGTCCGCCTTTGCGTGCACCTTCAGATACAGCTTTACCGACGTAATGGCGCAAGATATTTTCCTTTTGTGTTCAGTGCGCTCAAAGCCGCATAACCAGGAAAATTTCCCGTGTAGTAGAGGGCATAAACGCCTGCACAGATAAATTTTTCAGGCGGTAGCGGATGAAGACCTTGAACATTTTCAAAGACGAACGCTTTAGGTTTTATCTCGCGGACGACACGAACGGCTTCGGGGAACATGTCGCGGGCGTCGTCGCAAGATTTGTGTTTGCCGCCCAAAGAAAACGGTTGACACGGCGGACCGCCTGCAAGCAGTTCAATTCTCCCGTCAAAGTAACCGTAATTTACCGTGCGAACGTCGGTTTGAATGACGCGCCAATTTTTTATCGGTCGATAACCGTTCTGAATGTTGAAGTTTAAATTTTGGCAAGCCGCCGCGTCCCGCTCGTAAAGCGCAACGTGATTAAAGCCCGCCTTTTGCAAGCCCAAAGCAAGACCGCCCGCGCCGCTAAAAATTTCAACAGAGTCAATCAAGGCAATCACCCCACACGCCGTCGAGATAAAGCTGTTCGACTTTGACTTGAACGACTTCGCCGAGCGGAATATTTTTGTCTGGCACGTAGACGCGAACATAATTTTTCGTCAAGCCGTCGACAAGCCCGCCCGCCGATGTTTCCGCGATTATCTCGACAGTTTGACCGATGAGCCGTTCAGAAAAATTTTGAGCTTTGAGCCGCGAAATTTCCAACGCTTGACCTGCGCGGACTTTTTTTATCTGCGGTGGAATTTGATTCGGCATGGACGCCGCGACGGTGCCGGCTCGCGCTGAATACGGGAAGACATGAATTTTGCTGAACGGCTGCTCGCGAATGAACTGGAGCGTTTCGGCAAAGTGAGCGTTGCTTTCGCCAGGGAAGCCGACAATTAAATCCGTGCCGATTGAAATGTTTGGAACTTCGTCGACAAGCCGCGCAGTCAGTTCGGAAAAATTTTTCGTCGTGTACGGTCGTCGCATTGCCCGCAAAATTTCATCGCTACCCGATTGTAGCGGCAGGTGTACATGATTGCAAATCCGCGCGTCGCTTTTGAGCAGGTCAATCAGCTCGTCAGTCATCTCGGCAGATTCAATCGAACCCAATCGCAACCGCAGAGGATTCGCCGCGTCAAGAACAGTTTTCACCGCGTCGACGAGAGAAATTTTTTCGCGGAAGTCGCGACCGTAAGCACCGATATGAATTCCCGTCAAAACAATTTCCTTGTAGCCCGCCGATTTGAGCGCAAGACACTCGGCACGAATGCTTTCAAGCCTGCGACTTCTCACGCGACCGCGAACGTGCGGAATTATGCAGTAGGCGCAGAAATTGTTGCAACCGTCCTCAATCTTGAGAAAAGCTCGCGTGCGGTGCGGAGCATGTGGCAATTCCTCGAAGTCGCGAATGTCCTCGACGTTTCCGACTTGGAAAATTTTTTCATCGCGATTGACAAAAGCAGTCTCGACAAATTCAACAATGCGCGTCCTGTCTTTGGTGCCGATAATTACGTCGACGCCGTCAATCTTAGCGATTTCATCGGGCTCACTCTGCGCGTAGCAACCGACGACGACCAACACGCAATTTTTATTTGCGCCCGCCGCACGACGAATCATCTGCCGCGATTTCTGGGAACTAACCGCCGTGACGGTGCATGTGTTGACGACGACGACATCAGCCGTAGAAACTGCCGCCGCAAGTTCGTAGCCAGCCGCCTCGAAAAGTTTGCTCATTGCCTCCGTCTCGTATTGATTGACCTTGCAGCCAAGCGTTTGAAAAAAAACTTGTCTCAAAAAATTTTCACTCCTTAAATTAGGTGAAGCCCGGCCGTCATGGATGACGGCCGCCCGTCGCCCAGAAAACGTGATGTTTTCGAAGGCGACAACCACGAGCTACGGGTAGTCTCGACGTTGGAACAGTTTGTACTGAACGCCCCTGCGAGGTGTCTTTTCTTTTGCAACTTTTCTTTGGACAAGCAAAGAAAAGTTGATCATCAAATTTTGAATTAAATTCAACGCCACGACGCATGAACCGAAAAAAATATGACTCATCCCATTTGGCGGGAAGAGTCGCGTTTTTCATTGCTCAAAGATAATCCCACGGACTGACGGGCTCGCCGTTGACTCGAACTTCAAAATGACAGTGCGGACCTGTCGAATTGCCCGTTGAGCCGCAGTAAGCGACGACATCGCCTTGATTGACATGTTGCCCGACACCAACCGCTAAGCTCTCGTTGTGCCCATAAAGCGTGACAATGCCGCTACCGTGCTCAATCATAATCGTGTTGCCGTAGCCGCCAATCCAACCCGCTTCAATGACGACGCCACTTGCCGCCGCGTGAATTGGCATTCCATAATCGCCGCCAATGTCAAGCCCGCTGTGAAACCTCGCACTGCCGAAAATTGGATGCGTCCGCCAGCCAAATTCTGACGTTATCGGACCGCTGATTGGCCAAATCATTCCGCCGCCAAAACTTTGCATGACGTATTCGTTGCCGAATTCGACAACATCAGCATTTCGAGCCTGTCCGGATTGACGAGCCGCCGCCAATTCTGCTTGACGTTTACGTTCAGCTTCGAGCCGACGTTCTTCTTCTTTCTGCTGAATCAATCGCGCCACTTCCGAAGACGATGCAATCATCTCGTCATATTGTCGGTCGTAAACGTCTTTGTCGTTCTGCATAAGGTCAATCAACGCCTGCTGCTTGGCAACTTTTTCAAGTTTGACTTCCATTGCTTCGGCGGCTTTGTTGGCGAGTTCTTCTTGAATGCGGCGATCTGCCTCAAGCTGCTTGCCGACTTCCTGTATCTCGTGCTGATATTGCAGGACGTTCGCGACAAGTTCGGAATCACGAATCATCACGCGTTTAAGCAAATCCATTCGCGTCAAAAAGTCGCTGAAGTCTTTCGCTCCGAAAAGCACGTCGAGATAGGAAATTTGTCCGTTGATGTAAATGTCGCGGACGCGCGTCTCAAGAACTTCGTGTTTCTCGTTGAGTTCGGCGGTGACTTCGGCAAGCTTGGTTTCGTTCTCGTCAATGCGATAAAGCGTTTCGTCGAGAGCGGATTGTCGTTCTTCATAAACGGTGGTTGCCTCGTAAGCCTCATCGTCGAGTTGTCGCTTGAGTTCGGAGACGGAATCAATTTTGCCTTGAATCAATTCAGCGGCAGCTCGCGCACGTTCGGCGGCCTGTTCGTAAGCGGCTTGTTCTTCTTGAAGCTGTTCAATTTCTTCTTCGTAATCGTCTTCTTCGTCGGCGAAGGCTGTCGCGTTCATCAGCAAGGTTATTGCCGTCAACAAGACTAAAAATTTTTTCAAGCCAAATCATTCCTCGTTACAAAGTTAGCTTTTAGCTGTCAGGATTGTAATTCCAAATTCCTAATTCCTAATTCCAAATTAACATCAGACTTCCATGAAACGTTTCAGCGAAACTGTACTGCCTAAAATGCCGATAAAAATTCCCGCGACGACCAAAGCTATCGTCACGTAATGCATAAAGGGATATTGCTCAACCATCGGGAAGAACGCAAGCGACTCGTAAATTTTTGCGACCATCGCTGAATAGAAACTTCGCAGAGCCAACGCGCTCACACCGCCGCCGATTATGCCGAGTCCGACGCCTTCAAGTATGAAAGGCCAACGAATAAACCAGTCAGTCGCGCCAACGTACTTCATGATTGCGATTTCCTTGCGGCGAGCGAAGACCGTTAAGCGAATCGTGTTTGAAATTATAAAAATCGTCGCGCCGAGTAGCAACGCCATAAGAATCACGCCGAAAAATCTCATCAAGTGCGTTAGCTCAAAAAGATTCGCGGCAACGTCTTGCCCGTATTTAACTTCGTCGACGCCGTAAAGGTCAGCAATCGCGGCGGCAGTTTTCTTGACATCGTCAGCATTTTTCACCGTCACGAGAAAAGCATTCGGCAACGGATTAGATTCGCCTAACGCGTCGAGAATTTTTTTGTTGTCGCCGAGCCGAGCCTGTAAAATTTTCAGAGCCTCTTCACGCGGAACATATTCGATTGTCGCGACGTTCTTCATTGCGCGAGTCATCTTCTCAATTTCTTTGCGACCGGCTTCGGGCAGGTTGTCGTTTATGTACACGGATATTTGAACTTGGCTTTCGAGCGACGACGCCATTTTATTTATATTCATGACGAGAATCAGGAAGACGCCCAGCACGAACAGCGACACCGCGACCGTCCCGATTGACGCGAAAGTCATCCAGCGGTTGCGAATCATCGACAAAAGCACTTCGCGGAAATAGTATTCTATCGTTTGGAATTTCATTCGACCACTCCCAAAAAGAACTTGGCATTGATTATATCAGAAAAAAATTTTTTGACATGAATTTTTTTTGGCAGTTGGTGATGCTAAAAATTTTTCGGCGGGCGGCATTGTCTTTTCATGTAACATTCAATTATAATTGGCGCAAACAGAAGGGAGGCGAGTTCTTGATAAAAAAACTCAGCGAACTTGCGTTGCTTGTCCCCAACGCCAAAATTGTCGGCGACGACGTTGACATCAGCGGCATCGAGCATGATTCGCGCAAGGTCACGGCGAAAAATTTATTCGTGTGCATGGAAGGCGCACACGTTGACGGTCATAATTTCATTGCTCAGGCGGTCGAACGCGGTGCTGTCGCAATTTTGACTGCACGACAAAATTTCATGCCGCCTGAAAATATTTCAGCAATCATCGTCCCCGATATGCTCAACGCGTTGGCAGTCATCGTGCCGTACTTCTACGATTATCCTGCGCGGACAATGCGGGTAATCGGCGTGACGGGCACCAACGGCAAGACCACAACAACTTACATGCTCCGCGAAATTTTTTTGAGCGCGGGGCTTAACGTCGGGCTTATCGGCACGATTCAAATTTTAATCGGCGCAGAAAGTTTCCCCAATCCGAATACAACGCCCAACGTCATCGACCTGCAACACATCTTGAGCGACATGCGCGAACGTCAAATTCAAATCGTTGTCATGGAAGTTTCAAGTCACGCGCTCGCCGAAAATCGCGTTGCGGGCATTGAATTCGATACGGCGATTTTCACGAACCTTACGCAAGATCATCTGGACTTTCACGGCACGATGGACAATTACCTTCGCGCCAAGACGAAACTTTTCGACATGGTGAGCCGCACGGGTCACAAGCCGAATAAAACTGCAATCATCAACGCTGACGACGTTACCGCCGATAAAATTTTAAGTCATTGTCTGTGCAAAAAAATTTCTTACGCTGTAGAAAATTCTGCCGACCTTCGCGCCGAAAATGTCAACGTTCGCGCCGACGGCATGAAGTTGCAATTAGGAATTAGGAATTTGGAATTAGGAATTAATTCGTTGAGCTTGTCGTTGCACGTGACGGGCTTGTTCAACGTTTACAATGTCCTTGCGACGTTCGCGGCGGCTTCGGCGGAAAATATTTCTCCAGACATCATCAAACGTGCGTTGGAAAATTTTAGGAGCGTACCCGGGCGTTTCGAACGAATTTTTGCTGACGTGCCTTTTGCTGTGATTGTCGACTACGCGCACACTCCCGACGGCGTTAAAAATGTTCTGCTCACTGCCGCGCAGATTGTCACGGGGAAAATTATCACGGTGTTCGGTTGCGGAGGCGATCGCGACCACGGTAAACGCGCGATTATGGGCGAACTTGCCGCTCGGCTCAGCGACATTGTAATCATCACCAGCGACAATCCTCGCACCGAAGATCCCGAAAAAATTCTCGACGACATTGAAATCGGGCTCGGCGATAAAATTCACGAACGCATTGTCGACCGACGCACCGCAATTTTCAGAGCCATTGAGCTTGCGGCGGCGGGCGATGTCGTGCTTATTCTCGGCAAAGGTCACGAGACTTATCAAATCCTCAACAGCGGCAAAATTCATTTCGACGACCGCGAAGTTGCTCACGAAGCCATTACGGAGGTTAAATCCCATGAATAAATTATCACTCAACGAAATCATAAAAGTCACCGGCGCGGAATCAAATTCCGACGCTGAAATTTTTTTCGACGGCGTTTCAATTGATAGCCGCAAAATGAAAGAAGGCTTGCTTTTCGTCGCGCTCAAAGGCGAAAATTGTAACGGCGAATCCTTTGCGATTGATGCTGTCAAAAAAGGCGCGGCGGCGGTTCTCGTCAGCAAAACGGCAAAACGTATTCCCGAAAGCGTTGTCCTCAAAGTCGACGACACGTTGGAAGCTTATCGGCAAATCGCGGGCTCGTGGCGAAATCGTTTCAACATTCCCGTTATCGCGGTCACCGGCTCCAACGGCAAGACTACCACGAAAGATTTGACTGCTGCGGCATTGAGCGGACTCGGTCACGTGCAGAAGACTTCCGGCAACTTCAACAACGAAATCGGCGTCCCGATGACTTTGCTTGAACTCAACGACAAACATAATGCCGCCGTCGTCGAAATCGGTATGCGCGGGCTTGGGCAGATTGAATCGCTTGCTGAAGTCGTGCGCCCGACAATCGGCATTGTCACCAACGTCAGCGAAGCTCATATCGAGTTGCTCGGCTCGCTTGAAAATATCGCGAAGGCAAAGGGCGAACTTGTCACGGCAATTCCTGCGGGCGGCACGATTATTTTGAACGCGGACAACCGTTATACTGCGGCGATGAAAAATTTTGCGGGCGAAGGCGTCAACGTCATTACTTACAGTCTTGAACAGCCTGCCGACGTTACGGCGCGTGATGTTCTTATCGGTAGCGTGTCGACGGAATTCACGCTGACTTATCGCGGACAAGATTTTGATTTTGAAATTCCAATGCTCGGTCGCCACAACGTTTCAAATGCGCTCGGAGCAATCGCGGTGGGTTTACTGCTCGGTTTGAGCGTCGAAGAAATTCAGCGCGGCATATCGACTTTGACGACGACAAAAATGCGTTTCGAGGTCATTAGGCGCGACGGCTTGACGATTGTCAACGACGCTTACAATGCAAGTCCCGCGTCAATGCGCGTGGCGATTAAAACTGCGTCGGGGATTTACAGCGGGCGGCTCATTGCGGTTTTGGGCGACATGCTTGAGCTTGGCGACATTTCGGAAGCCGTTCACCGTGAGATTGGCGCGGAACTTGTCGAGAACAAATTTGACACGCTGATAACTCTCGGCGAACTCGGCAAATTTATTGCGGCGGGCGCACGTGATGCGGGTTTGCAGAACGTCTACACCTTCGACACGCACGAAGACGTTGCGAAAAAAATTATTGAGATTGTCCGCGAAGGCGATACGATTCTGTTCAAGGCGTCGCACGTCATGCACATGGATAAAATTATCGAACTTATCTGAGGAGATATTTTTTAATGGAAAAACTTTTGATGGCGGGAGCAATCGCGGCATTAGTCGTTATCTTGCTCGCGCCGATTTGCATTCCGATTTTGCACCGACTCAAATTCGGACAGAGTATTCGCGCCGAAGGTCCCAAAAGTCACCAGGTCAAAAGCGGTACGCCGACAATGGGCGGCATTTTTTTAATCGCGGGCATCGTCGCGGCAACACTCATCATCGCCGATTGGAACACGGAAATTTTTCTGGCACTGTTCATTTTGCTCGGACATTTTATCCTAGGCTTCATCGACGATTATCTGAAAGTCGTCCGCAAACACAATCAAGGTCTGCTTGCACGTTACAAACTCGCGGGGCAAATTATCATCGTCATTGTCACGACGCTCGTCGCAAGCTACATGCTGCTTGACTTCGACCCGACGATTTGGCTGCCCGTCGTCAACGTGACGATTAACGCGGGGATACTTTACCTGCTGTTCATGTTGCTGGTTATGGTTGGCGCGTCGAACGCGGTCAATTTGACGGACGGGCTTGACGGCTTGGCTTCGGGCTGTATGGCGATTGCGGCGAGTTGTTACGCGGTGATTTGCTTGATGACGGGGCACGATGAACTTGCAATTTTCTGCGCGGCGACGGTCGGAGCATGTATCGGGTTTTTGAAAGTCAACTTCCACCCCGCGAAAGTCTTCATGGGCGACACGGGTTCATTGGCATTGGGCGGCGCATTCGCGGCAGTCGGCATTTTGTCGCACACGGAAATTTTGCTTGCGGTTATCGGCTTCGTGTTCGTATGCGAGGCGTTGTCGGTCATTCTGCAAGTCATTTCGTTCCAGACGACGGGCAAAAGAATTTTCCGCATGAGCCCGCTACATCATCACTTTGAACTCGGCGGCTGGTCGGAAGTTAAAGTTGTGTTCGTGTTCTGGACGGTCGGATTGATTTGCGGCGTCATCGGGCTGTTGATGTTGTAAGGAGACTTGGCAATGAATTTGGCTGATAAAAAAGTTTTGGTCGTCGGTGCGGCACGTAGCGGCATTGCGGCGGCGAAGATTGCAAAATCTTTGGGCGCAACTGTCATTCTCAGCGACGCCAAAGAAAATCTCGAAATAAACCTTGCGGGCGTGGAAATTCGTCTCGGCAAACAAACCGAAGAACTTCTGCGCGGCGTTGACATGATAATCGTTTCGCCTGCCGTGCCGATAAAAATTCCACTGCTCCAAGCTGCGGCGTCGAAAAAAATTCCCGTCATTAGCGAAGTCGAATTGGCTTACGATTTGGCGAAGTCGCCGATTTGCGCGGTGACTGGCACTAACGGCAAGACTACGACCGTGACGTTGCTCGGATTGCTGTTGAAGACAACATTCGAGAAAGTCGGCGTCGGCGGGAATATCGGCGTGCCACTCAGCGAAATCGCGCTTGAAGTCGGAGCGGGCGGCTACATTGCGGCGGAAATTTCAAGCTACCAAATGGAGGCGACGAAAAATTTTCATCCGCACGTCTCGGCAATTCTCAACGTCACGCCCGATCACCTCAAACGCCACGGCTCAATGGAAGTCTATCAGCTCATGAAGGAAAAAATTTTCGCGCAACAGACCGCCGAAGATTTTCTGATTCTGAATTACGACGACGAACGTACGCGCGACATGATTGACCGCGTCGCTTGTCGAGTGTTGTATTTCAGCAGACGCCGTGAGCTTGCCGAGGGCGCGTTCGTCAAAAATAATCGGCTCGTCATCAAATTCAACGGCAATCTCCACGAACTTTGCAAGGTCGACGAACTTGGCATTAAAGGCGGGCACAATGTCGAGAATGCTCTTGCCGCGTCGCTGATGGCGTTTGTTGTCGGCGTTGACGCTGAAAAAATTTCTGACGTGCTGAAAACTTTTCAAGGCGTCGAACATCGGATTGAATTCGTGCGCGAAATTGACGGCGTGAAATACTACAACGACAGCAAGGCGACTAACACCGATTCGGCGATTAAAGCTCTCGAAACGTTCGCGGGACATATCGTTTTGATTGCGGGTGGCGACGACAAAGGCACCGACTTAACCGACTTCCTGCGACTTGTCAATGAGCGCGTCGACTATCTGATTTTGGTTGGTGATGCGGCGGCTCGATTCAAATCCTGTGCGATTGACAGCGGCTATCCTGCCGAAAAAATTTTAGACGCGGGCTACTCAATGCAGCGTGCCGTTGAGCTTGCGAAAAAAATTTCTCGTCCGCCGCAAGTTGTGTTGCTCAGTCCGGCTTGCGCAAGTTTCGACATGTACAGCGACTTTGAGGAACGCGGTCGTGACTTTAAGAGGATAATCAACGAACTATGAGACTAATACTATCAGGCGGCGGCACGGGCGGTCACATTTACCCCGCGCTCACGCTCATTGACGCAATCAAATCGAAACGCGCTGACGCCGAATTTCTCTACGTCGGCACGGAAAAAGGTCTTGAGGCGGACATCGTCCCGAAGACAGGCATAAATTTTACCGCGCTCAAATTGGAAGGCGGATTCGAGCGACGATTCACACTTGAAAATATTTCTCGCGCCGCCAACGCAATCATGAGCATTAAACACGCGTCGAACATCGTCAAGGACTTCAAGCCGAATGCGGTCGTCGGCACGGGCGGTTACGTCTGCGGACCGATTCTCCTTGCCGCGAGCTTGATGAAAGTTCCTACGCTGATTCAGGAGCAAAATGCCGTTGCGGGCGTCACGAATAAAATTTTGTCGAAGTTCGTGAATAAAATCGCCGTCGGCACACGTGACGCCTTGAAAAATTTTCCGCCGGAAAAAACGACGTACACCGGCAATCCCATTCGTGCCGAAGTTCTCAAAGCCAAACGGACTGACGGTCTGCGCGAATTCAATTTCACCAACGACAAGCCCATTGTTTTGATTTCGGGCGGAAGTCGCGGCGCACGCTCAATCAATGACGCGATGATTGATGTTTTGAAGTCCGCCGCTCAAAAAAATTCTGCGCAATTTCTTCACGTCACGGGCAAAGGTGAATTCGATTCCGTCACGAAAAAATTGTCCGACATTCTCGACGCACCAAATATTCGAGTCGTGCCGTACCTTTACAACATGCCCACGGCAATGGCAATGGCGGATTTGGCAATCTTCCGCGCGGGCGCGACAGGTTTGGCGGAGTTGACGGCTCGCGGCGTCCCAGCAATTTTGATACCGTACCCATTCGCGGCGGAAAATCATCAAGAATTCAACGCAAGAGCACTCGTCGACGCGGGTGCGGCTCGCATGATTTTAAATCGCGACTTGACGGCGGAAATTTTATCGGCGACATTGGACGAATTACTATCTTCGCCCGAAAAATTGCAATCAATGGCGCAGGCAAGCTTGTCATTAGGCAAACCGAACGCTGCGGACGAAATCGCCGAAATGATTTTGCAACTGACTTGATTGGAGGAAAAATAATTTGAAAATCGACAACCTTAAAAGATTCCACTTCATCGGCATTGGCGGCGTCGGCATGAGCGCGCTTGCCAAAATTATGATTGAACGCGGCTTTGTAGTCAGCGGCTCCGATATGAAAGACTCGGCGACGTTGGAAATGTTGCGTGAACTCGGCGCGAAAATTTTCGTCGGACACAAGGCAAAAAATATTCTCAACGAGCGGAGTGACCCCGCCGTTGACGCTGTTGTTTGTTCGTCAGCAATCCCCGCCGATAATCCCGAAATCATTGCGGCAGGCAAATTCAAAATTCCAAAGCTCCACCGTTCAGACATCAACGCTTACCTGCTCAACGCCAAAAAAGGAATTGCAGTCGCGGGTTCGCACGGCAAGACGACGACTACATCAATGATTGGCTACGTTCTGCACAGCGCGGACGTTGATCCGACAATCATTATCGGCGGCGAATCAACCGACTTGGGCACGGGCGCAATTTTGGGCAAAAGCGATTGGCTCGTCAGTGAGGCAGACGAAAGCGACGGTTCCTTCGTGACGCTCAAACCTGCGATTGCCGTTGTCACCAATATTGAGGACGATCACCTTGACCATTACGGCACGATTGACAGAATTCGCGCCGCGTTCAAAATTTTTATCGAGAACATCGACCGCAAGAACGGTACAGCCGTCCTCTGCTACGACAACGACAATCTGCGCGAACTCGCCAAGGACATCGACCGCAAAATAATTTCCTACGCGATTGACCACGAGGCGGACTTCACTGCACGCAATATCCGCACGACGACTAAAGGTATCATCTTCGAGGCTCTGCACGGCGAAAAAGTTTTGGGCAGCGTCAAGCTCGCGATTCACGGCAAACACAACGTCCTCAACGCGTTGGCAACGATTGCTGTTGCGTTGGAAGTCGGTGTGAGTTTCGCGCGAATTGCTGAGGGCTTGAGCACATTCCACGGCGCAAAACGTCGTTTCCAAACGAAAGGTCGCGTCAGAAATGTTTTGATTGTCGACGATTACGCGCACCACCCGACGGAGATTGCCGCGACGCTCAAAGCAGCACGTGAGACTAAGCCGAACAAGCTTATTTGCATTTTTCAGCCGCACAGATACAGCCGCACGCAACTTCTGCTTAAAGAATTCGGCAACGCTTTCCGTGAAGCCGACATGCTCGTTTTGACGGACGTTTATTCTGCAGGCGAAGAAAAAATCGATGGCGTCAGTGGAGAGTCGATTCTCCGCGAAGTTTTGAGCACGACTAATCAAGCAGTCTCATACATTCCGAACCGCGAAGACATTGCCACTGCGCTCAAAAGTCAGCTCAGTCCCGGCGATTTGGTTATAACTATGGGTGCGGGCGACATCTTCAAGACCGGCGAAGAACTTTTGGCGATGCTCAAACAGGAGAGTCGGCGCAAAATTGTCGTTGTTTGCGGCGGACCGTCGACTGAAGCGGAAGTTTCTCGGCGCACGGGCAAAGCGATTGTTGACGCGCTCAAATCGAAAAATTACAACGTCGAACTGCTTGAGCTCGTTCCGCAGACGTTCGCGCAGACGATTCGCGAAAAAAATTGTTCAATCGTGTTCAACGCGGTTCACGGTCGTTGCGGCGAAGACGGCTTGATTCAAGGTACGCTCGACATGCTCAAGATACCGTACACGGGCTCGGGCGTTTTGGCAGCAGCATTGACGATGGACAAAGTTGCCACGAAACAATTCTTGACCGCCGCAAATTTGTCGACGCCGAAGTTTGCCGTTTATCGTGAAGTCGATCGCCGCATTGAACTTGCCGACGAGATTGAAAAAAAATTCGGATTGCCGGTAGTCATCAAAGCAGCCGCGCAGGGCTCAAGTATCGGCGTGACGATTGTCGAACGTTCGGACGACATTGACGAGGCGATTGACAACGCGTTCACATTCGGCGACGAAATTTTGGTTGAAGAGTTCATCAAAGGTCGCGAGCTGACGGTTGCAGTTTTCGGCAACGAGGACGAGGCTGAGGCTTTGCCGATTATCGAAATTACCACGACAACCGGTCGCTACGATTACAAATCGAAATACACAAAGGGCATGTCGACGCACATTGTCCCCGCGCAGATTCCCGATGAACTCACTGCCGAAGTTCAAAAGCTTGCGATTGCGGCGTTTAAAATTTGCAAATGTGCGGGCGTCGCGCGTGTCGATGTGATGCTGTCCGAAGACAACGTTCCCTACGTCATTGAAGTTAACTCGGTGCCTGGCATGACTGAAACGTCGTTGGTGCCAGATGCCGCACGCGCCGCAGGTCTCGACTTCCCTGAGCTTTGCGAAAAAATTTTGGCGTTGGCTGACTTCTGAAACGTCTTTACGCAATAAAAAAAGCTCCGATTGCGGTCGGAGTTTTTTTGTCGTGTAGAAAATTTAAAAGTCGTAGCGGACGCCGACGAACGGTCCGTTCAAGACAAAGTTGCTCAAGTCGCCGCCGCGTCGCAATTTGAAATCGATACGTCGCCAACCCGCGTTTATCGAAAAATTTTTTTGCGGATAGTATTTTATGCCCGACTCGAAATCCGCGAAATGTCCGTGTCGACCGAGTGGCAGTCCTGCGAATTGCACGTACAAATCCCAACGCGGACGAAATCTCACGAAAAGATTTAATCCGACGCTCGGCAGGACAGCAGAAAAATTTTTCGTCGCGGAATTTGTCGTGCCGTGCCAATGCAACGCGTTCAACGCAACGTTCCACTGAATGCCCGTGCCCATCAGCGAAAAAATATCGCGGTCGAGTTTGAGTTTGACGAAGTGAATGTCGCTACGTGAATCGAGTTCGCCGCTGAAATTTTGTCCGCCGAAGTTCATCGTGCCGCCGACGGAACTTTTGCCCGCGCCGTGCAGGTGCAACCAATCCAACGAAAGATTTTTGTAACGCAACAAAATTTCGGGAGCCTCGCCGCGTGTGAAGTTCAAATCGTCGCGAAGGTCGACGCGCCCGCCGTTGAATCGAAAATCAGCCGCTTTAAGTTGGGCGTTCAAATTCGGCGCAAAGAATCGAGTCTCCGCGCTGAACTCGAATTTCCGTTGCTTGACGCTCGCAATGCCTTTGTCGACATCTTCGCGGACTTCGTGCGCCGTCGACGAACTCATCAGCAGAAACGGTAGCGTCATTGCAAAAAATTTTTTCAACCGAAAATCTCCTGTGTGAACTACTCGCCGCCTGAAGAGGCGGGAGCTTCCTGAATCATCGAGGTTGCG
>CAMUZG010000029.1 GCA_947165145.1 uncultured Selenomonadales bacterium | reverse complement strand
ATGCGCCACGATTACGGCAACAGCGTCTGCATTTCAAGCCAAGTCGGTTGCCAAATGGGTTGCAAGTTCTGCGCGTCGACGCTCAAAGGTCTGCAACGAAATTTGACGGCGGCGGAGATGCTCGGCGAAATTTTTTTTGCGGAAGAATTTCTGCGCGGCGACGGTCAAAAACTCGATACGGTCGTTATCATGGGCAGCGGCGAACCGCTCATGAATTTCGACGAACTGATGAAGATGTTGCGCCTTCTTCACGAAGATTATTGCCTCGGCATGAGCTACCGCAAAATCACAATCTCGACGTGCGGCATTGTCCCCGCGATAAAAAAATTGCGCGACGAGAAAATCCCCGTCACGCTGTCGATTTCACTGCACGCCCCCGACGATAAACTTCGCTCCGCGCTCATGCCGATTAATTCCGCGTTCGGGCTGAAAAGTCTGCTTGCGGCGGGCGACGATTACGCTCAAGCTACTGGGCGGCGTGTCACGTACGAATATATTTTGCTTAGCGGCGTCAACGACACGGAAGAACATGCGCGACGTTTGGCGAAAATTTTGAGCGGACAACTCGCCAACGTCAATTTGATTCCGTTCAATCCCGTCGACGAACGAAGTTTCAATCCGCCGACGAACACCGCCGTTAAAAAATTTTTCCACTTCCTGAACACGCACGGCATTAGCGCGACGATTCGCAAGGAGATGGGCGCAGATGTCAATGCGGCTTGCGGTCAGCTTCGCGCGAAGGTCACACGCTGATTCAATTGAAAATAATTTCCTGCGGCTATCGGCGATTGCAACTGCCGATTAAGCCGATTTTTTTTCGTCAATGAATTCGCTGATTCACTGCAAATGTTTCGCCAAAAGTTTCAATACGGCGTCGACAGCTTGAGCTTTGATTTCGGTTCGCGTGCCGCTGAAGTGACAAACTTTGCCTTCGCGAAAATTTTCGCCGACGACCGCAACGTAAACCAAGCCAACAGGTTTGCCCTCGCTCGGCGAAGGTCCTGCGACACCCGTCGTGCTCAATCCGATGTCCGCGTCAAAAATCAGTCGAACGTTCGACGCCATTTGATCGGCAGTTTGACTGCTCACCGCGCCGAAATTCTTTAACGTGTCCGCTTTGACGTGCAAGATACTTTGCTTAATCTCGTTGCAGTAAGCGACGACGCCGCCTTTGACGTAAGCCGAACTGCCTGAAATGTCAGTTAACCGGCTCGCCAAAAGTCCGCCCGTGCATGATTCGGCTGTGGCAACCGTGAAATTTTTTTGCTTGAGCAATTCGCCGATACGCTGTTCCAAGTCAATCAATCCTCTCCGCCGCAATGTCATAGACGAAACCCGCAAGCACTTTCACGCGAACAATATCGCCCGCCTTGCTACGACCGTCGTTTTCAATGTAAACAAGTCCGTCGACTTCGGGCGCGTCGCGATATGAACGTCCCGCCACGACTTCGGGAACTTCTTCGTCACGGTTCTCAATCAAAACCTCAAGCTCATGACCTTCAAGCTCCTCGTTGAGTTCCTGCGAAATCAGCGACTGCATGCTCATCAAATCGTGATAACGTTCCTGCATGACTTCTTCGGAAATTTGGTCGGGGAAATCGTAAGCTGGCGTGTCCTCTTCGCGCGAATATGTGAAGATACCGACCTTGTCAAGCCGTTGCGTCTGCAGGAAATTTTTCAGCTCCAAAAAATCTTCATCGGTCTCGCCAGGAAATCCCACGATAAAAGTTGAGCGTATGGCAACGTTCGGAATGCGTTCGCGGATTTTGTTCAGCAACTCTTCAATCGACTCGCGGGTATCTGGGCGGTTCATGCGCTTTAAAATATCGTTGCTCGCGTGTTGGAGCGGCAAATCAACATAATTGCAAATCTTCGGCTCGGCGGCAATCAAATCAATCAGTTCGTCGGTGAATCGGCGCGGGTAGGCATAGAGAATTCTAATCCAGTGAATATCAGTCTTGACGAGTTCGCGCAGAAGTTCAACGAGTTTCGGCTTGCCGTAAAGGTCGAGACCGTAAGCCGTGGTGTCTTGCGCGATTAAATTAATTTCCTTGACGCCTTGAGCCGCCAAACTTTCAACCTCGGCGCGAATGTCTTCAATCGGTCGGGAAATTTGTTTGCCGCGAATCAACGGTATCGTACAGAATGCACAGCGATTGTTACAGCCCTCGGAAATTTTTACGTAAGCGGTATAATCGGGCGTCGTGCGAAGTCGTGGCGTTTCAGCGTCGTAGATAAGCTCACGTTCACCAATCAGCACGACACGGCGTCCGCTCAACGTTTCTTCAATCGCTTCCATAATTCTATTCCACGCGCCCGTTCCGATAATCGCATCGGCTTCGGGCATTTCATCAAGCAGTTCGCGTCGGTAAAGTTGTCCAAGACAGCCCGCGACAATCAGCGAACGACAACGACCATTTTGCTTGTATTCCGCGAGATTTAGAATCGTTGTGATAGATTCTTCTTTTGCGGAGAGAATGAACGCGCACGTGTTGACGATTAAAATATCGGCGTCGGCGGGATTAGCCGTCAACTCGATGCCGTGAGATTGCATGATGCCGAGCATGACTTCGGTGTCGACCAGATTTTTTGCACAGCCCAAACTTACAAAGCCTGATTTCAAAATTTTAATCCTCCTTCAGCGAGCAAGATAATCGACGCGTCAGAAAAAACTGCTCCTGCGACGTTGTTCAGCCAGGCGACGAGCTGCGGCGGCTTGCCCGTGAGATTTGTCCATTTTGTAAACGTAAGCCATGACTTCGGCAATCGCTTTGTAGAGTTCGGGCGGAATTTCGCGATCAATTTCCAAAGCCATGAGCATGTTGACGAGCGTTTTGTCTTTGTAGACGGGCACAGCACTTTTCTGCGCGGCTTCCAAAATGTGTTCGGCGACGTGACCACGACCTTTTGCAATGACACGCGGAGCTAAATCGCGTTCAGCCTCGTACTTGAGCGCGACAGCTTTGCGTTGCGGCGCGATGTTCGTCTGCGGCTTGTTGAAGTCTTCCCTTTCGTCCATGTCAATCAATCTTCCTTGCTCAGTGAACTTTCCAAGATTATATTTGCCGTTAATCTTGCAGTCAAGCGGGCGGGCAACTTGGCGGTGATTGACGGAAATTATTTCGGTTGATAAACTGTCTGCGCTCAAAATTAAATTTAATTTTATTGTTCTTACTTTCTTTGCTTGCCCAAAGAAAGTAAGCAAAGAAAAGGCACCTCGCGGGGGCGTTCAGTCGTAACTGTTCCAACGTTAAAACTACCCGTTGCTCATAGTGCCGTCAAATGAAACATCCTGTTTCAGTTGACGGCGGGGAGCCGACATCCCTGTCGGCTCCAAAGTTCGTTATTCTCGGAGGCGATAACTTGAACGATAAAAATTTAACGCCGATGATGGAACAATATCAATCGCAAAAAATTCAGCACCCGAACGAATTGCTATTCTTCCGACTCGGCGATTTCTTTGAGATGTTTAACGACGACGCCGTGACTGCTTCGCGCGAACTCGGATTGACTTTGACGCACCGTAATAAAGTCCCGATGTGTGGCGTGCCGGCTCATGCCGTCGAAAATTATTTGCAGAAACTCGTTGCCAAAGGTTATCGCGTGGCTCTCGTCGACCAAATCGGCGACCCGAAGGCGAAGGGCTTGACTGCCCGCGAACTGACCAAAATCGTCACGCCTGGCACGATTCTAACTGACGACGCGCTGACGACTGTCGGCAATAATTATCTCGTGCTGATTCGTGAAGACGGCGCGGAAATTTCATTGGCGGGCGCAGACATCTCCACGGGCGAAATTTTTTACGCGCTCTACGACGGCGGCAATCGCGAACAAAATCTTTTTGACGAAATCTATCGCCTAAGCCCACACGAAATTTTAATCGCAGACGAGCCGACATTTTTCAAACGGCTGAAACTTTTTGTTGACGGGAAAATCGATGAATGCACCTTCACGACCGTTGACGCCGAAAAAAATTCCGACGAAAATTTTTCCGCGCAACACTTCGACGAAAGCGAATTGCCCGCCTCGGAGCTTGCCGCTACCGCCGTGGAAAATTTGTTGCAGTACATTCACGCGACCGTCCGAACAGATTTAAAGCACTTGTCGAAACTCACGCGCCTTGATTTGTGCAGTCATTTGATTCTCGACGCGACGGCTCTGCGAAATTTGGAGGTCGTCAAAAATCTTCGCGACGGCTCGAAAAAAAATACACTCTTCGACGTTCTCGACTGCACCAAAACGCCGCTCGGAAATCGTCTGCTGCGTCGGTGGTTGGAAAGTCCGTTAGTCGACATCAACGCGATTAATCGCCGCCTCGACGCCGTGGAAGAACTTTTTAAAAATTTCACAACGCGACGGAATCTTCGTGAGGCTTTGCGCGACATTCACGACTTTGAACGCTTGATGACGAAAATTGAAGTCGGCTCGGCAAATGCCCGCGACTTGACCGCATTGAAAGTTTCGATGAACGCACTTCCGAAGCTCACGGAAATTTTGCGCGACGTGACGAGCGACATTTTGACTGCTTGCCGCGACGGACTCGGCGATTTCCGCGACGAAGCCAAACTTATCGGCGACGCAATCAGCGAGAACGCCTCGTTGTCCGTGCGCGACGGCGGAATCATCAACAGCGGTTACAGCGTTGAACTCGACGAACTTCGCCGCATTTCGATTGATAGCCGTGCCTTTCTGCAGGAATTTGAAGAACGCGAGAAAACTCGGACGGGCATTCGTGCGCTGAAGGTCGGCTACAATCGCGTTTTCGGCTATTACATTGAAGTTCGGCACAGCGGCGCGAGCAAAATTCCTGCCGAATACATTCGCAAGCAAACGCTTGTTAACGCCGAACGCTACATCACGCCGGAGCTTAAAGATTTCGAGACAAAAATTCTCGGTGCGCAAGAACGTATCGTCAATCTTGAATACAACATTTTCTGCGAAGTTCGTGACCGCGTTAAAGAACGTCTGCCGCAAATTCAGGACACTGCCAAACGTATCGCGCTGATTGATGTTGTCGCGTCAATGGCGGAGTCCGCGCAGCTCAACAATTACACGCGCCCCGACTTGAACATCAACGGCGAAATCGTGATTCGTGACGGTCGCCATCCGCTTGTCGAAAAAATTTTGACGGGCGGACTTTTCGTCCCGAACGACACAAATCTTGCGCCGAATCGCTGTTCGCTGATGATAATCACGGGACCGAATATGGCGGGCAAATCGACGTACATGCGGCAAGTCGCGCTGTTGACATTGATGACGCAGGCGGGCAGTTTCATTCCGGCGGCGAGCGCGAACATTTGCCCTGTCGACAGGATTTTTACGCGAATCGGTGCCGGCGACGACATTGTCAGCGGGCAATCAACATTTATGGTTGAGATGAACGAAGTCGCGCAGATTTTGAAATTCGCCACGAACCGCAGCTTGATTGTTCTCGACGAGGTTGGTCGCGGCACATCGACATTCGACGGCATGAGCATTGCCCGCGCCGTGATTGAGTACATCGACAAAAAAATTCGCGCCAAAACTCTTTTCGCGACGCACTACCACGAACTGACGGATTTGGCGGAGACTTCTGACCGTATAGAAAATTTTTCAGTCGCAGTTCGAGAACGCGGCAATGAAGTTATTTTCCTGCGGCGAATCAAATCGGGCGGTGCAGATAAATCTTACGGCATACAAGTCGCAAAACTCGCGGGCTTGCCGAAATCCGTGATGAAACGCGCCGAAGAAATTTTGCAGTCAATGGAAACGTCGGAGCCCGTGCGTCCCGTCGTCAACAAAAAAAATTCCGCGTCGCCAAGCTTGTTCATGGCGCAGAGCATGAAAGATTTGCTTGCGTTGGACGTGCCGAGTTTGACGCCGATTGAGGCAATGAGCAAACTTTACGAACTTCAGCGGCAGGTCAGCAAAGAGTTCGGGCAATAAATTTCGGAGGTGAGCAGATGGCTGACGTTAAACTTCTCGACACGAACACAATCAACAAAATCGCGGCGGGCGAAGTCGTTGAACGTCCCGCGTCCTGCGTCAAAGAGTTGGTCGAAAATTCCATTGACGCCGGCGCACATCGCATTGAAATTGAAATTCAAAACGGCGGCAAAGCTTTGATTCGCGTGACGGACGACGGTAGCGGCATGAGTCGTGAAGATGCAGTTCTCGCGATAAAACGGCACGCTACCAGCAAACTTGCCAACGTCAACGACTTGCAACACATTGCGACGCTTGGTTTTCGCGGAGAAGCTTTGCCGACAATCGCCGCAGTTTCAAAGTTCACGTTGCAAACTCGACGCGCTCAAGACGAACTCGGCACGTTGATTAAGGTTGACGGCGGCAAAGTCATCGACACGCACGAATTCGGCTGTAAGGTCGGCACAAGTATCATTGTCGCGGATTTGTTCTTCAACACGCCTGCACGTTTGAAATTTTTAAAAGCGACGCCAACCGAGGCTAACAAAATTCACGACTTCATCATTAAACTTGCGCTAAGTCGCCCCGACATCGCCTTTCGATTCATCAACGGCAACCGCACCGCTCTCGCCACGCCCGGCAACGGCAAACTTATCGACACGCTCAGCGCGATTTACGGCACGGATTTGACCGACTCGCTGTTGACGCTCTCAAGCGACGCTGACGATTTGAAACTTCGCGGCTACGTCACAAAGCCAAACGTCTTGAAAAGTTATCGTGGTTGGCAGACGTTCATAATCAACGGACGCGTCGTCGAAAGTCGCACGATTGCCAAAGCCGTCGACGAAGCTTACAAGTCGCTCGTGCCCAAGACGGGTTTTCCGCTTGCAGTCGTGACGCTCGACGTGCCGCAAATTTCAATCGACGTGAACGTTCATCCGCAGAAGATTGAAATCAAATTCGAGGACGAAGGCAAAATTTTTAAAGCGGTCTATCACGCGGTGCGCGACGCTGTTTCCGGCACGAACGCTGACGACACGCACGATTTGACCGTAGTCGCCGCAACGCCCGAAACTGCTCACTTTGAACAGCTCACGTTGAACGACGAACTTCAAGAGGTCACGCCGCCGAAAAAAACTTCTGAACGTCAAAAAAATCTGCGCGATGATTTCGACATTGAAGAGGCTTTGTCGAACGTCAACGCCCGCCGCAACGTCGAGCCCGAAAAAATTTCTAAGCCCGTCACTGAACAAGTCGACGAGTCCGCGCAGATTGAAAAGTCTCCGCCGATTGAAAAGCCAGCGTCAACAAAAAAAAATTCGCCGCCCGCCGAAAAGTCCGAACTTGAGCTTGAGCCGATTGGGCAGGTTGCGAAGTGTTACATTGTAGCGCAGGGCGGAAATGATTTGTACGTTGTCGACCAGCACGCCGCGCACGAACGAATTCTTTTCGACAGGTTGAGCGGTTACGCCGAACGAATTCCCGCGCAAGGTTTGCTGATTCATCGCGTGTTGAAGTTCGACGCACGCGAGTCCGAGCTTATCGAAAAGAATTTGAACGTCTTCGCGGAATTGGGCTTCACAATGGAGCCGAGCGGTAACGACGAATTCAGATTAACCGAAGTTCCGATGGATGCAGCCGACGCCGACGCCGAAAATCTTTTGCGCGGAATCATTGTGGAAATTTTCAACGGCGTGAACGAGTCAGACGACATCGCAAAAAAAATCCGTCGCGCTGTGTTGGCAACGACGGCTTGCAAAGCGGCAATCAAAGCGGGACAAGAACTGAACTTGCGGCAAATGCAAATCCTGCTGAAAGATTTATCGAAGACGCCGCACCCGCATACTTGTCCGCACGGAAGACCGACCATCATAAAATTTTCGGGCAACGATCTTTCCAAAATGTTCAAGCGCACGTGAGCAGACATTTTACCGACTTAAGCGACGAACGAGCCGATTGACTAGAGTCTGTTAGCACGATTTAGCAGTGACGGTTCTTTTTTCGACGCTATGTAACGCTCGAACGCGGTGATTGACTTCGACAAGTTACAACGTTACGGCGCGACCGTTGGATGCAACGTCACGTTGCCGCCTTGTCAGCCGAAAAAATTCCTCGTCACATAGTAATTCCGACTTTACCAACACGCTCTATTCAAGCAGGAAAAATTTTTCGGCGGCAGAATATTTCTTGCGTTTTATAACGACTTCAGAAAGGATTGAAAAGTTTTTATGGACAACGTAAAAATCGGACTTTTGGGCGCGGGCACAATCGGCGGTTCCGTCATCGAAGTCTTGCAGAATAATCGCGACATCATCTCGCAACGCGCGAACACCACGATTGAAATCAAAAAAATTCTCGTCCTGCCGCGCGAAATTGAAGGCTTGCAGAAACGCGGACTTCCCGCAACCGACAACTACGACGAAATTTTGAACGACCCCGAAATTAAAATCATCGTTGAGCTTATCGGCGGCGTCAAACCTGCAAAAGATTTTATCTTGAAGGCAATGGCGCATGGCAAACACGTTGTCACGGCGAACAAAGATGTTGTCGCGCAATTTGGTCACGAGCTGTTCGACGCGGCGGATAAAAATCAAATCGATTTCCTGTTCGAGGCGGCTGTTGGTGGCGCAATTCCGATTATCATGCCGCTCAAACGTTCGCTCACCGCAAACAAAATCACCGAAGTTCTTGGCATCGTCAACGGCACGACGAATTATATGCTAACCAAAATGAGCGACAGCGGCGCGGATTATGACACGGTGCTTAAAGAAGCTCAAGCTCACGGCTACGCGGAGGCGAATCCCGCTGCTGACGTTGAAGGCAAAGACGCTGCCCGCAAAATCGCGATTCTTGCGTCGATTGCGTTCAATAGTCGCGTGAAGTTCGAAGACGTTTCCGTCGAAGGTATCACGTCGCTCACGCCCGAAGATATTTCATACGCGGCGGATCTCGGCTACGTCGTCAAACTGCTTGCTGTCGGTCGTGACACTGAACTCGGCGTTGATGTGCGCGTCAATCCTGTTCTCCTGCCGAAAACTCATCCGCTTGCGTCAGTCAGTGGCGTCATGAATGCTGTCTTCGTGCGCGGCTACCCGATTGATGAGGCGATGTTCTTCGGACCGGGCGCAGGCAAACCAACTGCTTCCGCCGTCGTCAGCGACATAATCGAAATTGCTCGCGGACTTGTGCGCGGTACGGCTGGTCGTTTCGGTTGCACGTGCTATCATCAACGCGAAATTTGCCCCGTCGAAGAAACCGTTTCGTCGTATTATATCCGTCTGCTCGTCGACGATAAACCTGGCGTTCTCGGCAAGATTGCTTCGACTTTCGGCAACGTCGACGTGAGCTTGAAATCCGTCGTGCAGACTCGTACCGAACGCGAAGATCATGTTGAGCTGGTTGTCATCACGCACGAAGTCAAACATAAAAACATTTTGGAGGCGCAAGCGGCGTTGAAAGTTTTGAGCGTCGTCGACAAAATCATCAACGTCCTGCGCGTGGAATAAATCATGAAAAATTTTACCGACAACAAAAATCGCGTGACCGTGCGCGTACCGGGCACCTCGGCGAATTGCGGTCCAGGCTTCGACTGTTTGGGCGTGGCAACGACGATTTACAATTACCTTGACTTGACGCTGATTCGCGCTAATAAAGTTGTCGTCGAGTCGTCGGGCGAAGGTGCTGACAAAATTCCACGCGGCAAAAGAAATCTCACGTGGCTTGCTATTCGTCGGCTGTTGCAGGAAGTCGGGCGTGAAGACGAATTCAAAGGCGCGATTATCCGCATGAAAAACAACGTTCCAATTTCTCGTGGGCTCGGCTCAAGTTCCACGGCGATTGTCGCGGGATTGACGGCTGCCAATGAAATTCTCGGCTCTCCGCTCGACAAAAACGGTCTGCTACGTTTGGCGACGGAACTTGAAGGTCACCCCGACAACGTTGCGCCCGCAATCTTCGGCGGTTTTACGGTCAGCGTTATGGACAACGGCGCAGTTCAAACGTTCAGCTTTCAGCCGCGAATCAAATTGAAATTAATCGTCGCCGTCCCCGATTTTGAGCTGTCGACACGTCTGGCGCGAAAAGTTTTGCCCAAAAACGTTTCCATGAAGGACGCAATCTTCAACATCAGTCGCGCGTCAATGCTGATTGCGGCTTTGGTCGAAGGTCGCGAAGAACTTTTACCGTTGGCGTTTGATGACGCACTTCATCAGCCTTACAGAAAAAAATTGGTACCTGGCATGTCCGAAGTTTTCGAGGCTGCAAAATCGGCGGGAGCACTCGGCGCGGCAATTTCGGGCGCAGGTTCATGTTTAATCGCGTTCACATCTGCGCGGGCTCGGCTTGAAGACAAAATCGCGGAGTCGATGGTCGAAGCGTTCAAACTTCATGGCGTCAACTCAAAAGCTCTGATACTCAACGTCGACAAACACGGCGCACAGTTAATTAGGAATGTGGAATTAGGAATTAGGAATTAAGCGGCGTCATCATTCCACATTCCAAATTCCTAATTCCAAATTGAAAAAAATCCCGCGCAGTTCAGCGAACCGTACGGGGTTTTTTGATTGTCGGAAATTTTTCAGCCGTGTAACAGTTTTGCGACACGTTCAATGATTTTGTCGGCAAGTTCGGACTTGCTCATCTTCGCGAAGTTCTCGACCTTGCCGCCGCGCCAAATAATCGACGCAATGTTCGTCACCACGCCGAAGCCCGCGCCCGCAGCAGTCACGTCGTTGGCAACGATGAAGTTCAAATTTTTTTCGACGAGCTTTTTGCGTGCGTAATCCAAAACGTTTTGAGTTTCAGCCGCGAAGCCCACAAGTACCTGCGAAGTCTTTAAGGTGCCGAGTTCGCGCAAGATGTCGGGATTCTTGACGAGCTCAAGCGTCAACGTCTCGGCGGACTTTTTAATCTTTTGAGCGGCGGGATTTTTGACGCGGTAATCGGCTACGGCAGCGGACATTATCACGGCGTCGACCGAATCGAAATACTTCAAGACAGCGTCGCGCATTTCAACGGCAGCTTCGACTTTGACGAAGTGCAAACCGTTCGGCGGCGTGAGTTCGCTTTTGCCGGAGACGAGAACGACTTCCGCGCCCGCGTTGACGGCAGACTTTGCAATTTCAAAGCCCATGCGACCGCTTGACCTGTTGCCGATATAACGCACGGGATCAATCGCCTCGACCGTACCGCCCGCCGTCACCAGAATTTTTTTCCCGCTCAAAAATTTGTCTTGAGTAAAAATTTTCTCGACAGCCGCGCAGAGTTCGACAGGTTCAGGCAACCGACCTTTGCCGACAGTTCCGCAAGCCAATTCGCCTGCCGCAGGTTCAATAATCGTCGCGCCACGTGAACGCAAAATTTTCAAGTTGTCTTGCGTCGCGGGATTGTCGAACATTTTGGTATTCATCGCAGGCGCAATTATCAGCGGTTTGTCGGAGGCAAGCACAGTCGTCGTCAACAAGTCGTCAGCAATACCGTGAGCGGCTTTGGCTAGAAAATTTGCTGTGGCGGGCGCAATCAGTATTACGTCAGCGAAATCTGCCAGCGCGATATGGGCAACGTGAAAATTCGCCGCGTCGCCGAACATCTCGACAGATACCGCATTGCCCGTAATCTCTTGAAAAGTTCTCGGCGAAACAAATTCCGTGGCGTTACGAGTCATCATCACGCGGACGTTCGCACCAAGCTTTTTGAGCCGACTCGCGACTTCAACGACCTTGTAAGCCGCAATGCCGCCCGTCACGCCGATTAAAATATTTTTGTCGAGCATCAGCTAATCCTTTATCTTGTAAGTGATTTTGCCTTCGTTAATCTCTTCCATTGCGTTGGTGACGTGTTTTGTAGCGCGATTCTCCACGCGACAGGGCGCACCGCTCAAAAGTTCGCGAGCACGTTTGGAAGCCAGCACGACCAGCGCGTAACGGCTGTGAGTTTGCTTGAGCATTGAGTCCGTCGAAGGATTGACCATGCTCAGCGGCGTTGCGTTGAGTTTCATTTAATCAACTCCTTCCAAATCGAATTTGTCGAGATTTCGCGCGACCTTGCAACGTTCGGCGGTGAGGATTGCCTTAATCTGCGCGGCGGCGTTGTCGACCGAATCGTTGACGATAACGTAATCGTATTCAAGCCCGATTTTTATTTCGGCGACGGCGTTGGCAAGTCGACGATGCAAACTTTCGGGCGTCTCGGTGCCGCGACCTTCGATACGGCGTTTGAGCTCTTCAAGTGACGGCGGCAACAGGAAAATATAAATACCGTCGGGACATTTGCGTTTGACGTTGAGCGCACCTTGAACGTCAATTTCCAACAGAATATCTTCACCGCGATTGAGACGCTCTTCAATCTTGTTTAGCGGCGTGCCGTAAAAATTTCCGTAGACGTCAGCGAATTCCAAGAACTTGCCGTCAGCAATCCACGCTTGAAACTCATCGCGGCTCAGAAAATAATATTCTTTGCCGTCAACTTCGCCGGGTCGCGGAAGTCGAGTCGTCGCGGAAATGGAGTAAGCGACTTCGGGCATGTCGTCGAGAATTTTTTTGCAAACGGTGCCTTTACCGGTGCCGCTCGCGCCCGACACGACGATTAACAGACCGCGCATTTAAAATTCACCAGCGAAAACTTTTTCAGCCGCGCCCGTCATGAAGATGTGATTATTCTCGCGCCAATCGATTTGCAGTTCGCCGCCGTCGAGGATAACGGTAGCTTGTCTGTCCGCCAATTTGTTGAGATTCGCCGCAACTGCCGTGGCACAAGCACCGGTTCCGCAAGCCATAGTAATTCCGCTACCGCGTTCCCAAACACGCATGCGCAGACGATTTTTGCCGACGACTTGCACGAACTCGGTATTTGTCTTGCGCGGGAAAATTTTATGCGTCTCGAACTTCGGACCGATTTTTTCAAGCTCAACCTTTGCAATGTCGTCGACGAAGACCACGCAATGAGGATTGCCCATCGACACGCAAGTCATCTTGTAAGTCGCGCCGTCAACTTCAATCGGTTCAGCGACGAGTTTTTTGGAGTCGAAGCCTTCGACAGGGATTTTGTCCGCGTCGAAAATCGGTTCGCCCATGTCGACAGTAACCAAGCCGTATTTCATGCTGACAGTTAAAATGCCCGCGCCCGTCTCGACAGTCAAATCATCGTCGGAGAAAAATTTATCGCCGCTCAAAAGGTATTTCGCAAAGCAGCGCAAGCCGTTGCCGCACATCTCAGCCTCGGTGCCGTCCGCGTTGAAAATTCTCATGCGAGTAGCCGCCTTCGTGGAGTTTTGGACGTAAATCACGCCGTCCGCGCCGATACCGAAGTGTCTGTCGCAAAGGAATTTAATCTTGTCGGGTTCGTCAATCGTGTTGCCTACGCGGTCAATCAGTATGAAGTCGTTGCCGCAACCCTGCCACTTCTCAAATTTCTGCAAAGTAATCAACCTCCTTTAGTGGCGGCAAGTATACAACTTTTCGGCGGCGTCTGCAAGATTAATGGGTTAGGGGTTGAGTTTCAATCGAGCGCACTTATATCCAAATTGTCGAAGCCGTCGACGAGTGTCCGCAACGTCACAACAATCTTATCGCAACCGCCAACCGCGTCGCTCTCAACGTTCATCGGCAAATTCGGATCGTGCAATGACATTCGCAACAATGCCCAGCCGCCATCAAAATTTATCCGCACGCCTTCAAAGTTCGGTTCGGCAAGCGTCAAGCCTTGATCAACTGCACGCGCTTTGAACTCGTCCAAAACTTTTTGACCGTAGCTTTTGAAATCTTCCACGCCGACAATCTTCAAGCGGAACTCTTTGCTTTCGGCGGGATATTCGAGCTTGTCAATCAGCGTCGCAAGATTTTTGCACTTCGCGGCGGCAATCAGCAACTTCACCGCCAAATACGCGCCGTCATCAAGGAAATAATTCTCGCTCAACGCGCCGTGTCCGGAAGTCTCAATCGCCAACGGACTCACGACGCCGCTGTTGTTCAGGCGAATACACTCGTTGATAACGTTCTTGTAGCCGCGTTTGAAACGGTGATGTTTAAGCTTGAGGTCGTGCTCCAAAAATTTGTGCAAGCCGTCGCTGGTGACGGAATCGGTGATAATCGTCGAGCCTGGATAATCGTCCGCGAGAATCGCCGACATCATCGCAATCAAAGCGTTGCGGCTAATTTCTTCGCCGTCAGCAAGTACCGCACTCATTCTGTCAACGTCCGTGTCGAAAATCAAGCCGAGGTCAGCGCGACTGTCGAGCACCGCTTTTTTTATCGACGCCATTGCAACTTTGTTTTCGGGATTCGGAATGTGATTCGGGAAATTTCCGTCGGGGTCGAGGAATTGACTGCCCGTTATGTCCGCGCCGAGCGGTTCGAGAATTTTTGTCGCGAAGAAACCGCCACCGCCGTTGCCCGCGTCGACGATGATTTTCATGCCCGCGAACGGTTTATCAGTGCCGAGTTTGTCGGTGATGATTTTGCGCAGATGAGCCGAGTAACGTTCAATCAAGTCGAAATATTTTACGCTGTCGAGACTTGCCTCCACAGTGCCGAGCGTCGCGGCAGTCGACAGGATTGTTTTGATGTTCGCCGATTCGAGCCCGCCGTCACGCGTGAAAAATTTCATGCCGTTGCGATTGAAGGGCAGATGACTTGCCGTCAACATTATCGCGCCGTCAGCTTTAATCTCGTCGAAAATTGTCGACATGAACATTGCGGGTGTCGAAGCTAAACCGCAATCGATGACCTTCACGCCGTGCGCGACAAGAGCTTTGCAGGCGGCGAATTTGATTTTATGCGCACTGATTCGCGAGTCGTTGCCGATTGTGATTTTCAGCGCGTCGGGAGCTTTGCCGAGTTTGTCGGACAAAAATTGCACGAAGCCGCTTGCGATACGATTGACCGCCTCCGCCGTCAATGTGACAGGTTCGCCCGCAACGCCGCTGATTGCCACGCCGCGAACGTCGCTGCCGTTGTGGAGTTTCATAAAATCTTTTTCATTCAGCATGTTGAATCACCTCGCGCCGATTATAAAAAATTTTCCCGCGTGAAACAACCGCGCCTTGACGTTCGTGCTAAAATTTTCCGCGAAGGAGTTGAATTCAATCGTGACGGAAATTTTTTTGATGGTGCTGTTCGCCGCCGCGTTGTTGGCTTGCATTTTATCGAAGCATTCGATTTTATTCGCGCTGGTCTTCGGGCTGATGATTTTTTCTTTCTACGCTTACGAACAAGGACACTCGCCGCGAAAAATTTTTTCAATGTGGCTTGAAGGAATTCGCCCGATAAAATCGATTTTGATAACGCTTTTGCTGATTGGAATAATTACGGCGTATTGGCGGGCGGCGGGCGTGATACCGACGATAATTTTTTACACGGTAGATTTTTTTTCGCCCGCGATAATTTTTCTGATGTCGTTCTGGCTTTGCGCGCTGATTTCGACATTGACGGGCACGGCGTTCGGGACGGCGGCGACAATGGGCACAATCTGCGCGGCGATAGCTGAAAGTTTGGAGGTATCGATTTTTTTTACGGGCGGCGCGATTTTATCGGGCTGTTATTTCGGCGACAGATGTTCTCCGATGTCGACGAGCGCACTTTTGGTTGCGACACTGACAAAAACGGACATTTACAAAAATTTAATCGGCATGATAAAAACTTCAATCGTTCCGCTAATTTTGGCGAGCACGTTGTATTTCGAGGCGGGAAAATTTTTCACGGCAGACGGCGCACCGATAATCGACGCCAAAGAAATTTTTTCGCGGTCGTTCGAGATAAATTTTATCGTTCTAATCCCCGCGATTTTAATAATCGTGCTGTCGTTGTTGAAGTTGCGCGTCCAGCTGATGATGTCGGCGAGCATTTTAGCTTGCGCGGCGATCGGAATGTTTATTCAAGGAATATCGGGCGACGAACTTTTAAGAATTGCGATGCTGGGCTATTATCCGAGTGATTCCGAGCTTGCAAAAATTTTGAGCGGAGGCGGGATTTTGTCAATGGCAAACGTCATTGCAATCGTCTGCCTGTCGAGTTGTTACGCGGGAATTTTTCGGGCGACGGGCTTTTTAAATCGCTTGCAAGGTTTGATGATTGACCTTGGCAGAAAATTTTCGCCGTTCGCGAGTATCTTAACCGCGTCGATTGTCACGAGCATGATAGCTTGCAACCAAACGCTTGCAATCATGTTGACGCACCAACTTTGCCGCAATGTTGAGCCGCGTCCGGAAGTCTTCGCGGTGAACTTGGAGAACTCCGCCGTGGTAATTTCGCCGATGATTCCGTGGTCGATAGCAAGCGTGATAGTTTTAATGCCCATTGCCGCACCAAAAATTTCAATCTTTGCGGCGTGGTATTTGTGGCTGATTCCGTTGTGGAGCCTGTTGAGGCGTCGATGATTGTCACGGGCAATTGCTTGTGATACAATCGGCGCGGGATTTGTTGAGCTTTCAGCTATCAGCTGTCAGCTTTCAGGATTATAATTCCTAATTCCAAATTCCTAATTGAAACAAGGGGGCTTGATCAATGAGTTCTTTAGAGATAAAAAATTTCGGCATAATCGGCTGGCCGGTCGGTCATTCGCTGTCGCCGCACATGCACAACGCCGCATTCAAATCTGCGGGGTTCATCAACTACAATTACACGCTGTTTCCTGTTCGAGCCGGCAAACTTTTTTTTGCCGTCGAAGGAATCAAAGGTCTCGACTTCCGCGGAGTGAACGTCACGATTCCCCACAAGTCGACGATTATAAAATATCTTGACGCCGTGGACTCGGACGCAATGGTTATCGGCGCGGTGAACACTGTCGTCAATGATGGCGGCATATTGACGGGCTACAACACTGACGTCGCGGGCTTTTTGGCTGCGTTGAAAGAAGCGGACTTTTTGCCCGAAGATTGTCACGCTGTCGTTTTAGGTGCAGGCGGTGCGGCTCGTGCGATTTTGTGGGGACTGTGCAAACGTCGTGCGGAATATATCACAATCGGTGCCCGCAATCAGCAAAAGGCAGAGGCTCTCGCTAAAGACTTCCTCAATTACGGCAACGTCGAAGGTTTCGATTGGCTCTCCGACGACTTCAACGACATCATCAAGACTGCGGACATTTTGATTAACACGACGCCGCTGGGCATGTTCCCGAACGTCGACGATATGCCACCAATCAACCTCAAGCTCCTGCCGGAAGGCGCGCTCATCTACGACATTGTTTACAATCCCGTCGAAACGAAATTACTCAAGACCGCAAAGGAACTCGGCTTCCTGACGCTCAGCGGATTGTCAATGCTCCTGTTGCAGGGCAAAGAATCCTATCGTCTGTTCACGGGCGAAGAACCCAACATGCGCGTCATGACGAAGACCGTTAGAAAACTCCTCGGCTTGAAATGACGAAGGCAATCATCGACGAATTCGACGCGCAACTCGGCAAGCTAATTCACATGGAGCGGCACAATTTCGCGGGCAGTTCGTCGCGGGCAATCGTTGAGCTGGTTAATCGGCTGTTCGACTTCGCGATAAAAATTCGGGCAAGCGACGTGCACATTGAGCCTTACGAAAAATTTTTGCGCGTGCGTTATCGAATTGACGGGCAACTACAGGAACTTCATCGACAATTACCGCTCACCGTTGCCGACGCGTTGACTGCCCGCATAAAAATTTTGGCGCGAATGGACACGACTGCCGCGTTCCTGCCGCTTGACGGAGCAATCAGACTCGACAACGTGGAAATGCGTGTGGCAAGCATGCCGTCATTCGGCGCGGAGAGTTTGACAATTCGTCTGCTTGATTCGTCGCTTGACCTGCACAGACTCAGCGAACTCGGTTTCACGTCGACGAACGAAAAAATTTTCCGCCGCATGATTGACGCGACAACCGGCATGATAATTTTGACGGGACCGATGAATTCGGGCAAATCAACGACGCTTTACGCCGCGTTGCGCGAAATCAATCAGCCGTCGCGTTCGATAATGACGCTTGAAGATCCGATTGAACAGCACGTCGAAGGCGTCTGCCAAGTGCAAGTCAATGAGAAAACCGGCTTGACGTTCGCGGCAGGATTGCGGGCGATGTTGCGCATGGATTGCAACGTCTTGATGGTCGGCGAGGCACGCGACGCTGAAACATCACGAATTGCGGTACGAGCCGCGCTCACGGGGCATTTAATCTTCACCACGCTCCACGCGGGCGACTCGTGCAGCGCGGTTTTTCGTATGCTTGAAATGGGCGTTGAACCGTATCTTTTAGCAGCGACATTGAACGGCGTTGTTGCTCAGCGATTGGTCAGACGACTTTGCCCGCATTGCAAAAAAATTTTGAGCGACGGAACATTTGAGGCTGTTGGCTGTGAAAATTGTCGTGGCACTGGTTACAGCGGACGATTGCCCTTGCATGAAATTTTGCGCGTCGATAAAAATTTACGTTCACTGATTTTGACGAGCCGCAATCTCGACGAAATAAAATCTTCCGCGCTTGAAACGGGTTTGAAGACTTTGGAAGACGATGCTTGCGAAAAAGTCCGCGCAGGTTTGACGACTGTTGACGAAGTACGCCGCGTGTTAGGAACGTTTAGCTTGAAATAAAAAAAATCTCCTGCCAGACGACGGGAGCCGCTGATTCCTCAGCAAGTGAAATGTATGAGCAATGCCTCCCCTTGCGGGGAAAAACTTTTCGCCAAAAGAAAAACGCCCACGCGGGCGCAGGTCGAGACATCAAAACAGTCGGAACGCGGAAATTAATTCCTAATTCCACATTCCTAATTCCTAATTGATAAAAATCTCCATCCCTGTCGCTCGCAGGTCAAACGGTGATTGTTAACCGAGCAGTTCTCCCGACTTCGGATCAAAGTTCGTCTGCGCCTTCCCAAGAAAAAATTCCCAGTGACATGATTGCAGAGTCGCTCCCCGCTACGGTGACGTGATCGTTCCGGCATTAGACCGGATTCCCTATTGAGGCTTGCGCCACTCGATCCAATCGCTATGAAATTTTCAACACGCGTAATATCCTACAAATCGCCGCGTTTGTCAACTAAAATTTAATCGCCACGGGTAGATTGTGGAGCGTATCGCGTCCGTGACGTTTTGAAAAATTTATTCAGGCAAAACTTCAAGCCAATAGCCGTCGGGGTCTTCGATAAAGTAAATGCCCATGTCAGCGTTCTCGTAGCAAATGCAACCCATTTTCTCGTGACGGGCGTGAGCAGCGTCGAAATCTTTTGTCGTGAACGCCAAATGAACTTCGTTGTCGCCAAGTTCGTAAGGCGTATTTTTCTCCGCGAGCCACGTCAATTCCAATTTGTGTGGACTGCCGAAACTGTCGCCGAGATAAACAATTTTAAAATTGTCGCCGCCGTCAATGCCGCCGACTTCCTGCAAGTCGAGCGCGTCACGATAAAATTTTATGCTACGTTCCAAATCAAGCACGTTCAAATTGTTGTGAGCAAACCGAAACATTTAATCGCCTCCGAAAAAAATTTTGGTCAGTTCCTCGTCGCGGTAGGAGCTGATTTTTTTGTAGTCGTCGCCGCCTTCGACAGGACGATCCGCCACAAACCAAAACGCATCAATGCCGACGTTCATCGCGCCAAAAATGTCGCGGTCAAGCGAATCGCCGAAGTAAGCCGCCTCGTTTGGCTGGACGTTCATTTTCCTCAACGCGGTTTCAAACATAATCGGTGCGGGCTTTTCAAAACCAATTTCTTCGCTGGTGACCATGAAGTCAAAGTAACGGTCGAGTCCGAGTTTAGCAAGCTTGCGATATTGTATGTGAGCAGTCATATCGGTGCACGTCGAGATTTTCACGCCGACAGACTTCAAATCACGAAGAAATTCCGCCGCGCCGTCGTAAGGTTGCATGTTCTCCAAAAAGCAATTCCAGTACACGTCGTACATTTTCAAGACGTAATCGAACGGATTTTTGCCGAGCAATTCCAACGCAGTTTGAATCAGCAAAACGCGGCTGTGTTGAGCGGCAGTATCGTGCAGGCGGGCGCGAATGATTCGGCGGGCTTCGGTGTAAGTTTCACGAAAAGTTTTCTCGTCGACGCCCAACGCCTTTTCGACGAACGAGCAAAAATGTTTCATCGCCAAAACGTCGTTCGTTTGATAATCGTAAAGTGTGCCGTCAATGTCGAAGATAACGCCCTTGTACATCTTTGCCTCCGTGAAAATTTTTTACTTCGTGCGCTTCACGTTGTCGCCGTAAATGGTCTTGAATTCGTCGCGCATGGAAATCGGATTCCAGCCGCGTTTGAGAGCCAAAGCCGTATCACTTGCCGCACGTTTCGGGTTGCCGAGTTCGCGCTCAACGTCGTCGCAAATCACAAAGAACGACATCGCACGATACTTGTTGTCCTGCAAAGTGTATTCGAGCATACCGCTATCGCCGCCGCTGTTGCCGAACGCTAAGACTGGCTTTTTGCCGATTTGGTTGAGGATAGAAAAAATTTTGACGGTCTTGCCATTATTGTTGATCGGTTTGCCCGAAATGACAATTTTTTCCTTGTGGCGGTCGTAGAAGTGATTGCCAGGCGCGGCGTTGCCCATGCCGGTTGACGTGTAATTGAAGTCCGACGCAAGAATTCTGTCGTATCGAACGGGGATAACGTCCTTGATGAGTTCGCGAGTCGTGTCGACGCCGCAAGCCGAATCAATGTAAACTTGGAAATCGTTGTTCGTGAGATAGGAAATTATTTCGACCATGGGCAGATAGAACGCCTCGCCGCGTTTGAGATTGCTCAAGCCGATTTCGTTCGTGTCCATGAATTTGCGGACGTAAGCGCGATATTCTTCGGGCGTCATGCCTTCGTAGGCTTTGGTGAGTCCCTCGAAGTGAGCTTTATTTTCGGCGGGAGTGAGCTTTTGTTTGGCGAGAACTTTAGGTTGAATTTTTTTCGCCAGCTCAAGCAATTTTTTCGGCGGCTGATAAGAATCATCTTCAAGCACGCGATGAAAGAACATCATCTCTTGAAAATACAGCGGCGCAGTCTCACAGTAAAACGTTCCGTCCATGTCGAAAGTCGCAATTCTGTCTTCGGGCGGAATGTAATTTTCGCTGTAAGGATTGGTGACATCTTCGACGAACTCGATAATTTTCTGCTTGGTCGGCGAATCGTCATTCCAATATTGGAAGTCGCTTGCCGTCTGAACGTGAATTGCGGCAATTTCTGCGCGGGTGGCGGCGTCGCTGACATTGAACGAACCGATTGCAATCAATCCCGCCGCCAAAGTTGCTAAAAATTTTTTCTTCATTTGATGGTTCTCCTTACATTGTCGCCGTAAATCGTCTTAAAGTCGTCGCGCATGGAAATTTTAATCCAACCGTGTTGGTCGGCAAGCTTAACGCATTTGTTCGCTCGATTCAAGTTGCCGTAGTCGCGCTCAATATCGTCGCACAAAACAAAGAAACTCAAGCTTTTGTATTTGTTGCCGCTGATTGTGTAATTGAGCATGGAAGTATCGCTGCCAGAATTTCCGAACGCAAGGACAGGTTGCTTGCCGATTTCGCGAACAATCAGCTCAACTTTTTTCATCTGCAAATCTTTGTGGACGTACTTGCCGCGAATCAGTTCATCGCCGCGTACGTAGGTGTATTTCAAGCTGTCATCGTCGCCTTGATTGTAAGCGAGAAATTGCGCGTCCGTGCCGATAAAATTGCTCATATCGATTTTGAGCAAGCCGCTCGTCGTTATGCGCAGAAGTTGGCGGTCGGTGCCGGAGACAACGTAAACTTCAAAGTCATTCGCCTGCAGATATTTGATGACCTCAACCATGGGCAGATAGAACGCCTCGCCGCGCTTTAAGTTGGTAAGCAAGCCGACGGGTTGCTCCATGAAATTTTTAACGTAAGCTTCGTATTCGTCGAACGTCATGCCCGAAAAAACATTTTCTTGAGAAATTGCCTCGCGCGTGCCGAAATCACTGCCCAAAAAGCTCAGCGTCGGCGAATGGTCTTTGAAGTCGTTTTTAATGGCGTCCTCAACCTGTTGGGCAAAATCGCGGTCTTCGGGCTCAGCAGTGAAATTTTCGTCATGCAAAGCGCGTTGAACGTACATCATCCACTCGAAATAGCAAGGTGCAGTTTCGCCCGCAAGCGTTCCGTCCCAATCAAACACGGCAACTCTGTTGGCGACGGGAATAAAATTTTTACTCTTCTTGTTCGTGACGTCCGTGACATATTCGATAAGTTTTTGTTTGGCGACGGAATCTTTCGTCCAATATTTGAAATCCTTAGCTTTCTTGACTTGAATCGCGGCAATTTCGTCGCGTGACATTGCGTCGCTGACATTGAACGAACCGATTGCAATCAGTCCCGCCGCGAGTGCTACCAAAAATTTTTTCTTCACGAGATAACCTCCGAGCTTTATTGTTTAGGAGCGACGTGTACGATTGAATCGTTATAATACGGCTCCGTGACGGCGATACCGTCGGGCTTGTCGATGTTTGTGGGAATAAGCGTGCTGTCTTTCGGGACGCTGACCCAGAAAATTACATCAACGCTTTTCGACGTGAGCAATGCGGCACGAGAATCACTTTCGCCGCTGATGAGTTCGATATTTTTGCCGATACGTTTGCTTATCTCCGCGAGAACTGCTGTACTAAATCCCGTCGGCGAACCGTCAGCCAAAATCATATCGAGCGGCGGCAAATCGCCCGTCACGGCAACTTTAATCGTTTCAGCGTCGGGAATGTTTTCAATCGGAACGGCGGGCGGCTCTTCTCCAGCTTTCAAGTCGACGATATATTTTTTCGACAAGTCAGCAAGCGTGCCGTCAGCGAGCATTTCTTTAATCGCCTTGTTCAAACCGTTTTTCAAAATGGTATCGCCTTCACGAACCGCCAAGCAGAACGAGTCGCCGAGAATGCGCTCACTTTTGAGAATTTCCAAATTGTCGTCGTTGAGAATCATGTAATCCGCCACACATTGATACGTGCTAAGCATGTCAATTTGTCCGGCAGAAAGTGCAAGTTGCATGTCGCGCAGATTGTTGAAGTACTTGTATTGTGCGCTCAAGTTCGCTTTCGACGGACGATAACTTTTTTCGAGTTTCTGCATAACTTCGTTGTATTTTTCCTCGCTGGCGTTCAAATGAGTTATGACACCGATTGTAGCTTTGTTTTGCTGAGGAGCAGGCTTATCGGCACCGCAACCGGTCAACGTCAAAATCGCCATGGCACACGCCGCAACGGTCGCAAAAAATTTTTTTGTCATGATAACACCTCAACCAATTTTAGCGATATGCGCGACTTTGTAGCCGCGTTCGTCGAGAATTTTTTTAACGTCGTCGAAACCTTCGGGGCGGTCATCAAGCCGCACGACGAGTTCATAACGATTGTTTTTGTGGCGGCAGGTGATAAAGCTGTCGATGTTGATTCCCTTGTCCGCGAAAATTTTTGTAATCTCCGCAATGACGCCGATTTTGTTGTCCGCCTCGATAGTCAAGCGCGTTTTGCCGCCGATAAGTCCCATAACTTTGATAAACGTTTTGAGAATGTCTGTTGCAGTGATTATGCCGACGACCGCGCCGACATCACTCACCACGGGCAATCCGCCGACTTTGTTGTTGTACATGATTAACGCGGCTTCTTCGAGTGTTGCGCCTTCGTTGACCGTGATAACTTTTTCGTGCATGATGTCGCGGACGGAAATTTTATCGAGTAGCGAGCGTATCTCGAATTTTGATAGCGTTGTTGCGGGACTGGGAGCAACGCGCATTATGTCGCGGTCGCTGAAATAGCCGACGAGTTTGCCGTCATCAACGACCAGCATTCTGTGGAATTTGTGTTTTTTCATCAAGCGGTCTGCCTGTTGGATTGTTGCGTCGCTCGTCACGGACACGGGGTGTTTCGTCATTCTTGATGCCACAAACATTTTCCATACCTCCTTTTTAGATGGAAAGTTGTAAGATTGAAAGTTGAAAGTGTTTACCACTTACCACTTTCAATCTATTTCTTCAGGTTTACTTTCAGTTCGACGGTAAACTTGGTGCCTTCGCCGAGTTTGGACGCAACAGAAATTTTTCCTTCGTGCAATTTGACAATCTCCGCCGCAATCGCCAAACCTAAACCGTTGCCGCCCATCTCACGCGAACGAGCTTTATCAACGCGATAAAACCGCTCAAAAACTTTATCAAGGTCTTCGGGCGCAATTCCAATGCCGCTGTCCATAACGGCGAACACTACGCGACGGTCGTCAACCTGCTCAAGCCGCACAAGTACCGCGCCACCTTCGAGCGTGTATTTTATCGCATTGTCAACCAGAATAATCGCCAGCTGTTTAACGCGTTGTTCGTCGGCGTTAATCGGAGCTTTGCGGAAATTTTCGCCGGCAAGATGAATATTTTTTTTCTCGGCAATCGGCGTCATCGTGCGAATAACTTGCTTGAGAATCTCCGTTAGGTCGAGTCGCTGAATTTTGACTTTAAGAGCGTTGTTGTCGCTTCGTGCAACCATCAACAGGTCGCTGACAAGGTTCGTCATCTTTTTGACTTCGCTTTTCAAATCTTCGAGGACTTGGCGCAGAAACGGATTTTGGATTGACGGGTCGGCAAGCAACAAATCTGCTGACGCCATGACAACTGCTAACGGCGTTCTCAATTCGTGCGACGCGTCCGCCGCAAATTGTTTCTGTCTGTCGTAAGCGTCTTTCAACGGCACGAGCGCACGTCCCGCCATGTAGTAGCCGATTGCCGACGCGATTAACAGCGCGATAAAACCCAAAAATATTTGCGCGTAAGTCGCCTTTTGCAAGCCGGAATAGAGCGCGGTAACGTCTTTGCCAACGTAAATTGTTTGAACGGCGTCGTCCGTGACAATCTTCTTTGACGTCATCATCAGCGTTGAAAGTTGCCCAGTCTCGTTTGTGTGGCGGAAGACTTCGACTTTGCCTTCTTCGATGTTCCAGCCTTCGATAACGTCCAAAACGAATTGTTCAATGCGGAAAGATGCGCGCTCAAAACGAACGAGCCGCTTATCCGCCGTGAAAATGTAGAAGAACAAGCGGTCGTTAACGCTTTTGTAGTAGCGGTTCTCGTCGACGGCGTCATTTGGATTTTGAAGATAAAACGTCTGCGTTTCAGCGACACCGTTTGCCGCGTCGGAAAGTTCCTGCGCCTGTTCCGAGAACATTGACCAATTCATTGCCATGTGCATGACGATTATTATCAACGCCATGAACAGGCACATGATAAGCGCGTAGGCAAAGGCAAGTCGCCGCCGACTGCGCCCGAATATTTCCATAGCTCAAGCCTCAAGCCTCAAGACGATAGCCGATACCGCGCACAGTTTTAATCGCGATTGAACCGTCGTCAACCTCCATGAGCTTTTTGCGCAAAATCTTCATGTAGGAATCGATGTTGTTGCTTGTGATGTCGCGTTCAAGCCCCCAAATGCGGTCAAGGATAATGTCACGCGGCACGACGACGCCTAAATTTTGCGCGAGCAGGTCGAAGATTTGGAATTCACGCGGCGACAGCTGTATGACTTGATCTTTGCGCATAAGAACTTTGGTCGTGCGGTTGAGCGTGAAGTCGCCGATGTCAATGATTTCCTGTTGAATTTTCTGCGTCGAACGTCTGCCGAGTGCGCGAAGTCTAGCCAAAAGTTCATCAAATTCAAACGGCTTGACAAGATAATCGTCTGCGCCTGCATCAAGTCCCATAACGCGGTCTTCGACAGTATCTTTTGCGGTGAGCATGATGATTGCGCGTTCGTAGCCGGCTTCGCGAAGTTGGCGGCAAGCGTCCAGTCCCGAGACGTTAGGCATCATCCAATCCAAAATCAAAATGTCGTATTCCGAGTACATTGCGTATTCAAAAATGTCCGCGCCGTTCGTTATCCACTCGACGTTGAATTTGTTTTGCATGAGCATGTACTCAATCAGTTTGCCGAGGCGGCTGTCGTCTTCAGCGAGCAGAATTCTTATCATCAGCGATTCCTCCGTAAAATTTATTCGCGCAGATTATAGCAAGTTAGGCGGCACGCGACAAGCGATAACAATTTGTTTTGCGGCAGGAAAATATTTAGCGAAAACGAATTGCCTTGAACATCACAGAAAAATTCATCGACGGGGGATTTTGTATGAGACTCAGACAGAAATTCATGACGCTGGCTTGGAGCATGGCAATAGCAATCGTCCTCGTGTGCGCAATCAGCTACCACTTTGCAAGCGACGAACTTCAAAGCAGTGTCGATAGCGAACTGCGTATGACCGTGCTGAAAGAATCAATTCAGCTGAACGGCTGGCTTGAAGCCAAAAAAGCATTCGCAGTGAGCACGGCAAACGTAATGACGAGTTTTAACGGGAATATGGCGTTGCTCAAGTCGCGCGAAATTTTAGGCACCGTTTCTTCCGACAAAGAAATTTTGGAAATGGCAATCGGTTTCAACGACAAGTACTGCGGCTGCTACTACGCGGGCGACATCAGCAACAAACTCGACCCGACAACGCGTTCCTGGTTCAAAAATGCCCGCGACCTCGACCGCGCGTTTTTCACTGAACCTTATCCCGACGTCAACACCAACGGCTACATCGTTTCAATCGGCGTCCCCGTCAAGGCGAACGGCAAATTCATCGGCACCGCCTGCCTTGACATGTCGTTGGAAATTTTGAGCAAACAAGCGAAGTCAATGAAGTATCACGGCGAAGGCGCAGGCATCATCACTGAGGCGAACGGAAATATTTTGGCGACCGCGCAGTTCGGCGAGCCCACGAAGAATTTCAAAGACATTGACGGCTTGGGCGAACGTTTCAACGAAATGGTTCAGCAGGGCAACGGTTACTTTGAAACCACGATTAACGGCGAAGATTTCGTTTTTGCTTACGCGACAATCCCCGCGACTGGTTGGCTTATCGGAATAACCGTGCCGAGCGATTCAGTCTTCGCGCCGCTAAAAAATCTGCGTATACTCTTCGGCGTGCTGATTGTCTTAGGCTTTATCGCGGCTTTCGCGATATGTCTGATTTTCTCCGGCAAAATCACAACGCCTGTCGCGAGTCTCGAAGAATATTCAGTTCAACTGGCGGACGGCAACTTGACGATGAGCAATCTGCCGATAACTTCCAACGACGAGATCGGCTCATTGATACGCGACTTCAACACGATGAAAGAAAATCTGCATAAACTTATCACGAAGATGACGACGAACTCCGAACGAATTGCCGCCTCGTCGCAAGAATTGACCGCAAGCTCACAATCTTCCGCCGACGCGTCCGTTCATGTCGCCACGACCGTCAACGAAGTTTCCGACGCCGTGAGCAATCAGAAACAAGACATTGACTCTGCAAAGAGGAAGATTGATACGATTTTCACCGACATCAAGTCCGTCGAGCGGAAATCTCGCGTTGTCGCCGACACGTCTGATCAAACGTCGCAGGCAGCGCAAAAAGGTTCCGAGCTCATGAAAAACGCCGTCAACAGCATGAAACGCATTGAATCAAACGTTATGACTTCGGCGCGTGTCGTTAGGAAATTGGGCGAAGACGTTCGGCAAATCGGGCAAATTGTCGTGGCAATCTCCGACATCTCGTCGCAGACAAATTTGCTTGCACTCAACGCGGCAATCGAAGCCGTTCACGCCGGCGAACACGGGCGCAGTTTCGTCGTTGTCGCGGAAGAAGTTCGCAAGCTTGCCGAGCAGTCTCAAGAGTCCGTCGAGAAAATTCAAGCGCGTATCGATTCGATTCAGAACGACACCGCCGAAGCTGTCGCAGTCATGCAGAACGGCACCGACGAAGCTAAAAAAGGTACGGGAGCCATTCGCGAAGTCGGCGAACAGTTCGGTCATATTCTTTCGATGGTCAACGGCATTAACACGCAAATGGACGAGATAAATTATTCCGTGCAAACCGTATCGAAGGAAGCCGCCGCGATTGTCACGATGGTTGATTCGATTGACGCGATAAGCCGCACGACCGCCGAGCACATGAAAAAAATTTCCGCCGCAACAGAAAAGCAATCCGCCTCGAACGAAGAAATTGCCGCCGCAAGTCAATCGCTGTCGAAGATGGCTGAAGACATGCAAGACGCTGTTGGCAAGTTCAAAGTCTAGAGTCTGTCGTTAAATTTGGCGGTGACGGTTCTTTTTCCGTCTGACGTTAAGTCTTGTCAGTCGAAAAAATTCCTCGTCACATGATATTTTTAATTTGCCAACGAACTCTGAACGCTCATTGCACGAAAAAAAACTTCCTGCCGAAAAATCAACGGGAAGTATTTTTTTTGACGTTATGAAGTTTAACCTAAAAGTGCGAGAATTCCCCCGCCTCTGTAGGCGGTGGGATGTGAGGT
>CAMUZG010000028.1 GCA_947165145.1 uncultured Selenomonadales bacterium | reverse complement strand
CGCATAATTTCTTGATATGCCGCCGTCGCACGGTTTCGCAACTGAAGCGTTAATTGGAGCGCGATCTCCGCTTTTTGAGAGGCAACCACGACTTGAGAGACATCTTCTATTCTGCCCGCCGCCAATGCCGCGTTGAGCTTTTCGGATTTGATTTCGAGCTCATTAGTTTTATTTAAGACGTCGACCATGAATTCCCAGAAAGATTTGACGGGTTCGTCGACTTTTGTTTCGCCGATGTGACTTTGTGCGCTTGATTGCACGGGTGTCATTTCTAAAGGCGTTACTTCCATCTTGTCACCTTCCGTTCGTCAACTTTTTTGGATAATGCCTTAACGATTATAACACTTAATAATTCAATGGTAAATTTTTTTTTAAGTGTTAGGTGTTAGGTTTTAGGTTTGTAATTCCCAATTCCTAATTCCAAATTCCTAATTAAAATTATTTGCCGATTTCCAAAGCTTTGGTAATCATGGCTTTTGCGGCGTTAATGGCGGTGGAGTTCGCTTCGTAAGCGCGTTGTGCGGTTATCATGTCGACCATCTCGCTGACGATATTGACGTTGGGTTTTTCGACGTAGCCATCAGCGTTGGCGTCGGGGTGACCAGGTTCATAAATCATCGGACCTTGCGTATTGTCTTCCATGATTGAAACTGCGCGGACGCCTTCGCCTGAACGTTTCGATAATCCGACAGCACGCCGTAAAGCCTTCTCGAAAACTTTGGGCTCACGTTCACGCGGCTCGAAGACGACAAAGCGTCGGTGATAAGCTCCGCCGTATTCGGTGCGCGTAGTGTTGGCGTTGGCGATATTGTTCGAGATAACGTCCATTCGCAATCGCTCGGCAGTCAAGCCGGAAGCGGAGGCGTCGATTCCAAGAAACATTCCCATCTTCTAATACCTCGTCCTAATCATTGTTGACCGCTGGTGATTGCGTTTTTCAAGCGTGTGACATATCCGCCGAATTCCGTGGCAACCGCGTTGTAATAAAGCTGATTTTTCGCCAATGTCGCCATTTCGATGTCGATGTCAACGTTGTTGTGGTCGACACGCATGATGTTTGTCGTGTCTTGGAAGATTGTCGGCTCAGCGTGATAATCAAGCGGTTTGAAGGGCAGATGCTTATCGTGCGTGCGCACCATTTTTAATTTGCCGTCGGGTTCCTCGCCGTAAATTTCTCGCGCCAAAAGATCCTCGAAGTTCACGATTGATTTGCGATAGTTCGGCGTATTGACGTTGGCGATATTGTTTGAGACGACTTCTTGACGAATATTCGCCGCCGTCATGGCTCGTGGCAGATAGTTGAAGTCCGCCGATTTAAAAATTTGTTCAATCACGCCCTGTTCACTCACCTTTCCCGAATGAATTCCGATACAAAAAATCTTCGTCGATTGTACAACATAAAAATTCTTTCTTCAACCTTACAGATAAAAAACACCATTTGCTTTTTCAACGCGTATTATGATTCCCCTTTGCCCTTGTCAAAAAATTTTTTAGCTGATATTCTGTTGGTTGAGCTGTTATCTTTTAGCTGTTGGATTATGATTCCAAATTAAATAAGGGAGCAAAGATGAATCGCAGGAATTTTATCCGTAATTTTTTAATCGGCTCGGCAGGTTTGACGGCGGCGGCGGGCGGCGGAATTTGTTATTACGTCAATCGTCCCGAATTCGGCAGACTGCCTTCGGGCGCACGACTCAAAAAAATTTTAGCTTCGCCGCATTATTTCACAGATCACTTTGAATGTTTGACGCCCATAAAAATCATGAGTGACGACACGCAAGATAGAGAAGATAGATTTACCGCAACGTGGAAATTTCTTTTCGGCGACAAGACAGCGTTAATGCCGCCGGTACCCGTGCCGACCGTCAAAACCGATTTAAAATCGCTCAATCCAGGCGATGATTGCGCGATTTGGATGGGGCACTCGACGATTTATCTTCAACTCGCTGGACGCAGAATTTTGATTGACCCGGTCTTTTCGCCGTACGCTTCGCCGATATTCTTCGTCAATCGCGCGTTCGAGGGCACTAACATTTATTCGGAGGACGACTTCCCGACGATTGACATTTTGGCGATAACGCACGACCATTGGGATCATCTCGACTACTCGACGATTGCCGCGCTCCGCCCGAAGATAAAGCACGTGCTTTGTCCGCTTGGTGTTGGCGAATATTTTGAGCAGTGGGGCTTCGATAACGACGACATCACCGAGGAAGATTGGTTTCACGCGATAGATTTCGGTCACGGCTTGATGGCGCACATTTTGCCGAGCCAACATTTTTCGGGGCGCATGTTCACGCAGAATCCGACGGAGTGGTGTGCATTCGCATTCGTGACGGCGAGTCAAAAAATTTTTTGTTCAGGCGACGGCGGTTACTCTGACCACTTCAAAAAAATTGGCAGACACTTCGGCGGCTTCGATTTGGCGTTTATCGAGAACGGGCAGTATAACAAAGCGTGGCACGCGATTCACCTTTTGCCGAACGAAACTGCTCAAGCCGCGCAGGATCTCATGGCGTCGAAGGTCGTACCGATTCATGCGGGCAAGTTTGCGTTGTCGCGTCACGTTTGGAACGAGCCGTATCGTGAACTTGTCGCCGAGAGTGTCGACAAAAATTATAAGCTGTTGACGCCGCGCATTGGTGAGCTTATAAATTTTTACGGCGAGCAAGATTTTCAACCGTGGTTTGAAATTTAGGAGGCTCAATGATTTACTTGATGACAATCGCGGCGGCGGTGTCGCTGTTCGTGCTGTACAAATTCCTGCCCACGCGGAAAATTTTCCTGGTAATCTGCACGGTGCTACTTGTCGTGTTCAGCGTCAGCGCATTCATTCACACGCGGCAATCTCAGCAAAAAGAAATTTCTCGTGCACAACTCGAAGAACTTCAAGCGCGACAAAAAATTTTCGCCGAGTGGTACGCCGATTATCAAAAGGACATTGACCGCCTTGACCGAAATTGGCAGCTCTATCACAACATTTTGGACAAGCTCGACGACATGAACGCCGAAAATTTCAATGCGGAGGCATTGTGGTTGCGGCTCAAAGAGTTGGAAGGCGAATCCATTGACGAACAGCTGAAAATGCATATGCTCGCGCCGCCGGCAGGTCTCGACATCGAAAGCCGCAAACTCGTCGAAACAGTCATACGCAAAACTCAACGCTACGTCGACGCGCAAACACAGGCAATCAGCATGTCAGCGACGGAATCCAATCCCGCCGCGCAAAAAGATTTGGAAACGTTGCGAGCCCGCTTGAACGACATAATGATTCGCGAATCGCCCGAAGGACTTTTCACGGCGCAAGAAATTTCCGCGATACGTTCAATTCTCGGCGATTGAAACGAGGTGCTTCCTTGGAAATTATAAAAAAATTAATCGGCTTGACGGAAAAATATCCGCGTCCTGTCGTTGCGCTCGGCATGTTCGACGGAGTTCATCTCGGTCACGCTGAAGTCATTCGTCACGCGCTCAACACTGCAAAAAAAATCGACGGCACCGCGATGGTCTTGACGTTCTCGAATCACCCGATGACCGTGATTAATCCCGACGCCGCACCGCTTATGATTGGCAATCGAAATCTTCGACGAGAAATTTTTTCCGACATGGGCGTTGATGTGCTGATTGAATTGCCGTTCACAGCGGAATTCAGCCGCAAATCGCCCGAAGATTTTCTCAAACTCCTGCGCGATAAAATTGCTCCCGCTTACGTCGTCACGGGTCCGAATTACACGTTCGGTCGGTTCGGTCGCGGTAACGGTCGATTGCTCCTTCGCGAGGCTGAAAATTACGGCTTCAAGGCGGAAGTTTGTCAGGCGTTCACCGTCGACAGAAAAACCGTCAGCAGCACGCGGATTCGGGCGTTGATTGCGGCAGGTGACCTTGACGGCGCGAACGAACTTCTCGGCAGAAATTTCACGTATGCGGGCGAAGTCGTTAACGGCGACAAACGCGGCAGAAAAATTGGTTTCCCGACGGCGAATTTGGAGATTGCTGACCATCGCGCCATGTTGCCGAACGGTGCCTACATCGTTCGCGTCAAAGTTCGCGGCGAAACTTTCAACGGCATTGCAAACATCGGCGACAACCCGACGTTCAAGGCGCAACGGCGGCGGCTGGAAGTTTTTATCGACAAATTCAGCGGCGACATTTACGGTGAAGAAATTTTTGTCAGCTTCGTGAGCAAATTGCGTGATGAGAAAATTTTTGCCAACGTCGACGATTTAAAAGCTCAACTCGCCGAAGACTTGAGGATAATGAAAAATGCCACAGCAGATTAAGCAACGTGATGTTGCATCCAATTTTCGCGCCGCAACGTTACAACAATTTGAGCTTTTTAACCGCGCTCATACGGAGTGATTAAAATGTCACAGCAGATTGAAATTCACGGACTCGGCTCGTCGGGCGAAGGAGTCGGAAAACTCAACGAACTGATTGTTTTCGTCGAAGGTGCACTTCCTGATGAAAAAGTTCTTGTCGACATCACGACGCGCAAAAAAAATTACGCGGTAGGTCGGCTGCTTGAGATTGTCAAACCGTCGGCTCAACGCGTGAAACCTTTTTGCCCGCTGTACGAAGATTGCGGCGGCTGTCAACTGCAACACATGAGTTATCCCGCGCAGTTGCTTTGGAAACGTCAACAGGTCGTCGACGCGATTGAACGTATCGGCAAGCTTAACAACGTTGAAATTTTCGCGACGCTCGGCATGGACAATCCGCTCCGCTACCGCAACAAAATGCAATTTCCCGTTGGCAAAAATCTGCAAATCGGCTGTTACGCCCGCAGCAGTCACAACATTATCGACGCGCAAAGTTGTCCGATTCAAAATGTCGGCAACGATAAAATTCTTGCCGCTGTCCGCAAAGTCGCTGCACAGTTCAATCTGCAACCTTACGACGAGGACACTCACCGAGGTTTTCTGCGCCACGTTATGGGGCGGGTCGGTTGCGACGGCGAATTGATGATTGTGCTTGTCACCGCGACTAAAAATTTCCCCAACGAAAAAAATTTTGTCCGCGCTCTGCGACGTGAATTGCCCGAAGTCACGAGCATTCAACAGAACGTGCAGACCTTCCGCAACAATGTCATTCTCGGACGTGAGACGCGAATTTTGTTCGGTAAGCCGACGATTCATGACAAAATCGGCAAGCTCAAGTTCAACATCTCGGTGCGCTCGTTCTTCCAAGTCAACACCGTTCAAGCCGAAGTTCTTTACAAAACTGCTCTCGATTTCGCTGAACTGTCAGGCGGGGAAACTGTCATCGACGCTTACTGCGGCACGGGCACAATTTCGCTGTTTATGGCTCGTCGTGCGCGGAAAGTTATCGGCGTGGAAGTCGTCAGCTCAGCCATTGCCGACGCAAAAAAAAATTCGCGGGAGAACAACGTCCGCAATGCAGAATTCATCGTTGGCGACGCCGTGAAAGTTTTGCCGAAACTCGTTGATTCGGGCGTTCGCGCTGATGTTGTCGTCGTTGACCCGCCGCGTGCTGGTTGCGATAAAAAAGTTTTGGAGACCTTTGCGGCAATGGAGCCGTCGAAAATTATTTACGTTTCATGCAATCCCGCGACACTTGCCCGCGATTTGGCGATTCTCGACGAACTCGGCTATTGTACGAAAAAAATTCAGCCCGTCGACATGTTCCCGTTCACGTCGCACGTTGAGAGCGTCGCGCAAATTTTCAGGGAGTAATAACGGCGTCAACCTTAATATCATGCGCTTCAATCGGCAATTCGGCGACAAGCTGAAAGTCGTAGGCAAGCGCGATTTTTTTTGCGTTGACGGCTCGCGGAAGAAATTTATCGTAATATCCGCCGCCCAAACCCAATCGTCCGCCGCTCACGTCGAAGGCAGCACCAGGGACAATCACGCAATCAATCTGCGCGGGCTCAATGAAACGTCGACAATCGCGCTTGACGGTCTTGATGTTGAACGCACCAATCTCCAACGCGTCGAGGCTCGGCACTTCAACGGCTTGCATGTCGCCCCTGCCAATGATGAACGGTATCGCCAAAATTTTCCCGTCGTTGAGAATTGCGGTGAACAGCTCATCAAGTTGCAGTTCGTCGGGCGTCGATGCGTACGCCATGATGATTTTCGACGCGCGATAAATTTCCGTCGCCAAAAATTTTTTTACGAGTTCACGGCTGATGATGTCGCGTTCGTCGTGCGGAATTGCTTTTCGTCGCGATAAAAATTCTTGCCGTAAAATTTTTTTCTGCTCACGTTTGGTCATGAAAATTCCTCCGCGTCAAAATTTGTTGGCAACGCCCGCGAAAAGTGTCACGTTGGTGTTGATGTCGCGAATCATGAACAGGAACGGACGTTCGGCGATAAAGTACACGGTCTTCGGCAACGGCGCGTTGGGAATGGCGGTCGCCTCAAGCATTACAACTTCGGTGACGGCGGCGGCTTCGGTGCCCTGTTCGTCGACTTTGACTTTGGCGCGGTGTTTGGCGTCACCGATTTTCAGCGACGTGTCCTTGATGATGTTGAAGAACTCGGCATTGTCACTGAAGGCGCGATTGATTCCCATCGCCTTGAAATTTTCGACGAGACTGTTCTCAATGTCCAGCTCGAATTTCGGCAGACGAACGACGACTTCGCCACGGAATGCAAAAGATTTGCCCAGTTCATCGATAAAATTTTCGCGATAACTTGGCGATTCGTTGTTCCAAAGTTCAGCGACATTGAGCGCGTTGTTGTCGACGGGCAGAATCAGATACATCGCGGCGTTATCGGTGTACGACAGCACAATCCCCTTGAACTTGTCGTCTTCGCGGTAAACAACGCTGTTCTCGAAAACTTTCCACATCATATCGACTTTGACTTTTGCGGCGTCGCTGTTCGTGAAAGTCCTGCGTTCGGTGTGGCTCGGCTTGAACGGCATCATCCACGCACCTTTGAAGTAAACGACGTTAAGCAGGTCAGTGAGCGTTGCCTTCGTGGCAATCGACTTGTAATCGGGAATAAAGCCCGCGGTTTTCTCGTTGACCCAAGCAGAAATTTTTTCGCGCTCAACGTCAATATCGCCGCTGAAATTCGCCTCGCGCACGTCGGATTTGTACGATTGATTCACCATGCGCTGAAAATTTTTGTTAATGCCGCGCCCGATGATTGACTTGTCGATGAGCAGGAGATTTGCCTCGTTGAAAAGATTTTCGCCGCGATAATTTTTTTCGATGAGCTCGGAGAAATTTTTATGGTCGGCGTTGAAGCTGTCGACGTTGCCAATCTCCAAGACGTCCAAAATTTCTTTGCGGGTGTCGCCTGTCGCGCCGTTGACCAAAATGCTCAACGCGGCATTGATTCCGTAAGGCGAGTAAAAAATATTTTCGTTGTGATTGAGCGTCGCGAAGTACTTCCAACAGAACGCGTCAACACTTTCAGTCAAAGTCGGCGGCGGTGGCGGGTCAATGGCAGGTTCTTCGGCGGCGCAAGCAAAATTCATCAAGCTAAACATAAAAATCACCATCACTAAAAATTTTTTCATGTCAGTTACCTCATAAACATTTTAAAAATTTAAACGAACTTTGGAGCCGACAGGGATGTCGGGCAACGTGACGTTGCATCCAGCGGTCGCGCCTCAACGTTTTGAACTGTCAAAGTCAATCTCCGCGAACTAACTGTTCCCAGATTTCAAAGCGGGTCTTTTGGGCACGCAAAAGAAAAGTTGATCAACAAAATCAATATCAATTCAACGCCACGGACGCGCACGACAGCCAATCATAAACAAAAGCCGCCCAAAATTTCATTGAGCGGCAAAATTTATTTCGAGAACGAAATTTTACTTGGAAGCTTTGAGCTCTTGAAGTTTCGGACCCATGATGCGTTTGTAAGCCTCAACGCCTGGCTGATTAAACGCATCGACGTTGGAGAGTTCGCCTTCGTAAGCAACGGACATTGCCAACAGATACATCAATTCGCCGAGATGATATTCGTTGAGTTCGGGCAACGTGAAGCAAGCGTTAAAGCGTTTGTTGGATTTGAGCGCGTCGGCATTGGATTGACGTGCAACTTCGAGAGCCTCGCTCATTGTGACGCCGCTGATGTCCGCAAGTTTCTTCGTGTCGGGGAAAACGTTCGGAATAACGAGATCGTCCGCCCATTTTTCGACTTTGATGAACTGCACAACTTTATCGAGCGTGCCTTCCTGATGTTGTTGCGTCTGCGAATGCATATCGGTCGTTCCGACAGCAACGAGCGGCGTGCGTCCGTAGCAAACTTCTTTGCCGTCTTTGTCGAACTGTTTGCCGAGCGACTCCGCCAAAAGCTGAATGTACCATTCGGACAGCGACTTGAGATAATCGCCGTAAGGCATCATGACTTCGATATTGCGACCGTATTTTTCGGAAGCGATGAACTTCAGCGCGGCGTTGAGCATTGCAGGATTCTGGAAGATGTCTTCGTTCTGGCAAGCTTTATCCATGTCCTGCGCGCCTTGCAGGAATTTTTCAATGTCCATGCCGATAACAGCAGCCGTGGAGAGACCGACTTCGCAGAAGACCGTGAAACGTCCGCCAACACCGTCGGGCACAGCGAAACTTTCCCAACCGTTATCAACCGCGAGCTGTTTAAGGAGCGTCTTTTTCTCCATGTTCGGGTCAGTGACGGCGACGACTTCAACGTCAATCTTCTCGTCCTTCTTGAGCGCGTCGAGCATGACCATAAAGTTGCTCATGGTGTCGAGAGTGCCGCCGCTCTTGGAAATGCAAATCAGCATGACTTTGTACTTGCCGTCTTTTTGAGCCGCCATTGCCTTGAGGTGGTTGATAATGTCGCCGGTTCTGCGCGGGTCGATGTTTTGTCCGCTGAAATAAACTTTCGGCAAGCCGTTGCGTTTTTCGACAGTCCACGTGTTCCAGAATTCGCCGCAGAAAATGTCGAACAGAACTTTATTGCCGAGGAACGAGCCGCCGATACCGAGCGAGACAACCGCGTCGACGTTGTTGCGGATACGTTCGGTGAAGTCGTGCAATCTCTGAATCGAAGCGGGGCTGTTGAGATTGAGCTTGCCGTTTTCCTCGGTGATGTAAGGCAGTTTGGAGAAGTAAACTTTTTCGGGGTTGCCGTCCTTGCTGAGGTGAGCTTTGATGAAACCAGTTTCGCGCATGACTTTCATAGCTTCGTGAGCCGCTTTGAGCGCGTCTTTGTAGCTGTCAAGGTCGGCTTGAGTGACTTTGCCTTCGCCAAAAAGGTTGTCGTAATCGAAGCTGAAGCCTGATTTCAAAGTAAGAGCCATTGATTAGATCTCCTTTCGCATGTGAGCGAGTTGTTAATCACACGACGGAGGCGACGATTTCGCCCGCCTCTTTCTGAATTTGAGCAAGGTGATCAGCACTGACGAAGCTTTCAGCGTAGACTTTGCACATGTCTTCGGTACCGCTGGGACGAGCCGCGAACCAACCTTTGTCGGTGACAACTTTCAAGCCGCCGATTGATGCGCCGTTGCCAGGAGCTTTGGTGAATTTGCCGGTGATTTGTGCGCCTGCCAACGTGTCGGCTTTGAGGTTTTCGGGAGCCAATTTGCCGAGAGCAGCTTTTTGGTCGGGCGTAGCGGGAGTATCTTTGCGGGCATAGTAGAACGTGCCGAATTTGTCGGTGAGTTCTTTGTGATGTTCGGAAGGATTCTTGCCGGTCTTCGCGGTGATTTCGACGGCGAGCAAGTCCATAATGATACCGTCTTTGTCAGTCGTCCAAACGCTTGCATCTTTGCAGAGGAAGGACGCGCCCGCAGACTCTTCGCCGCCGAAGCCCATTGAGCCGTCAAACAGACCGTCAACGAACCATTTAAAGCCGACGGGAACTTCACAGAGTTTGCGACCGATTTCTTCCGCGACTTTGTCAATCAGCGAACTGGAAACGAGCGTTTTGCCGATCATAGCGTCTTTGCTCCAGCCGTCACGGTTCGTGAAGAGATATTTAATCGCAACTGCCAGATAGTGATTCGGATTCATCAAGCCTTGCGGCGTGACAATGCCGTGGCGGTCGTAGTCAGTGTCGTTGCCGAAAGCGATGTCGTATTTGTCTTTGAGCGCGATGAGATTTGCCATTGCGAACGGTGACGAGCAGTCCATACGGATTTTGCCGTCATGATCGGGCGGCATGAAGCTGAACGTGTAGTCGATGTCGGGATTGACGACTTTAATCGGATTTTTAATGCCGTAGACTTCGTTAATCAAATCCCAGTAGAAAATGCCGCTACCGCCGAGCGGGTCTGCGCCGACATTCAAGCCGCTGTTGACGACTGCATCCATGTCGATGACGCGACCGAGAGCTTTGACGTAAGGCATCATGTAATCCATAAAGTGAACGTTGTCCATCTTGACAGCACGTTCAAACGGGACGCGTTTAACAACTTTGTCGACGCCCTGAGCAATAATTTCGTTAGCGCGGTTCTGAATTATCTTTGTAGTTTCGGCAGAAGCGGGACCGCCGGTCGTCGGGTCGTATTTGATACCGCCGTCGGTAGGAGGATTGTGCGAAGGTGTAATGACGATACCGTCAGCCTGTTTTGCCTCTTTACGTTCGTAGTTGTGTTCGAGAATGATTCTGCTGACGACGGGAGTCGGTACGGGTTTGAAATCTTCTTGCAGGATAATATCGACGCCGTTAGCCGCAAGAACTTCGACGCAGGAACGCAATGCCGGTTCGCTCAAGGCGTGAGTGTCCGCGCCGATGTACAACGGACCTTGAATTTTTTCTGCTGTGCGATATTCGTAGACTGCTTGAGCAATCGCGAGAATGTGTTGTTCGTTGAAGCTGTGGAGTTTGGAGCTACCACGATGTCCGCTTGTGCCGAACGCTACGCCTTGAGTTTTGTTCTCAGGGTCGGGTGCCAAGGTGTAGTAATCGCTTATCAAGGACGGAAGGTTGACAACGGTTTTACTCATGAAAAAATCCCCCTTTGATTGAAAAGTGTATTGCCACGCTCAAGAGAGCGACTTCGAGCAAAGTTACCATCTGTAACGGTCAGATTTTCTTTTGATAACAGAACGCGCATATTCCGACACCTCGCCGGGTTCGCTGATGTAGATGACTTTCGCGATACGACATTCAGTTTTGCCGGAAATTTTGTTGTTAAAATAAACTTCAACGAAATCACCGATTTTTACGTCGTGATTGTCGCCTAATAAGTAGTCATAGCGTTTTTTTGAGTTCGGAGTGAATATCACTTGTATGAATCTTTTTTCCGATTGAGAAGTTGATTTATTGTCGGCAGATGAAAATTTTTGCAGTAGCTTTTCGTGTTGTTGAAGTTTTTGTTTCAAACTCACGAGAAGTTTATTCTGTTCGTACACCGTTTCTTTTAGCTGGCGAATTTCATTCTTATTAGAGTGCAACAGATATGCGAGATAAAGTAATGCGCCCGACAGAATAGCGATGAATATTCCCATTACAGGTTTATAATTTTTAGCTACGAATGACGGCAAGCAATTCGTCGCGTTTTGTCTCCATTAAAGCTTTGTCGCCGCGTGATTCGACATTCAGGCGGATGTAAGGTTCCGTTTGCGAGCCGCGCAGATTGAAACGCCAATCGTCAAAATCGACGCTCAAGCCGTCAACGTGATTGACCGTGCCGTTTGAATAGAGCTGTTCAATTTTCGCCATAATCTCCTTGACTTTGTCGACGCCCGCAACTTTGGTATTAACTTCGCCGCTGACGGGGTGTTTGGCGATTCTGTCAGCCATCAACGCGGAAAGAGGTTCATCGGCTTTGCTCAAAAGTTCGAGAATCAACAACCAAGGAATCATGCCGCTGTCGCAGTAGTAGAAGTCGCGGAAATAGTGGTGCGATGCAAATTCTCCGCCGTAAACAGCATTTTCGGCACGCAACGTTTCTTTCATGTAGTTGTGACCGCTGCGACACATAATCGGAGTACCGCCGTAGCTTTTGACAATGTCAATCGTGTTCCAAATGGCGCGCGGGTCGTGAATAATTTTCGCGGTATTGTCCTTTTTGAGGAACGCCTCGGCAAGCAATCCGACCATGTAATAACCTTCGATAAAATTGCCGCGTTCGTCGAAGAGAAAACACCTGTCGAAGTCGCCGTCAAAAGCAATGCCGCAAACCGCACCGCTTTCGATGACCGCGTTGGCAGTCTCGTGCCGAGCGTCCTGTAACAGGGGATTCGGTACGCCATTCGGGAAGTAGCCGTTCGTGTTGTTGTGGACTTTGACAATTTCAAACGGCAGAAATTTTTCAAGCTCATTGATAATCGGACCAGCCGCGCCGTTGCCGGTGTTGATGACGATTTTGAGCGGCTTGAGATTTCTAACGTCGACGTAGGAGAGCAAACATTTTATGTAGTCGGGTTGAATGTCAATCTTGTAAATTGTGCCCGTTGCTTTGCGGAATGACCAATCGCGAGTTTCGTCCTCGACTGCGGCTTTGATGTCAAGCAAACCTGTTTTCGGGCTGACGGGGCGAGAACCTTCGCGGACGAATTTCATGCCGTTGTATTCTTTCGGATTGTGGGAAGCGGTAATCATTATGCCGCCGTCGAAGCCGTGGAAGCCCGTGGCGAAGTAAATCATTTCGGTGCCGCATTGCCCGATGTCGTAAACGTCGCAACCAGATTCGGTAAGCCCGCGAGTAAGCGCGTCGTTGAGCGTCGGTCCCGAAAGGCGAATGTCATGTCCCACGGCAACTTTTTTCGCGCCGAAAATTTCGGGGAAAACTCGACCGATACGATAAGCGAGCTCCTGATTGATACTTTCGGGATAAATCCCGCGAATGTCATATGCGCCGAAGCCGGAGGTATTTACCGCCATAGTGCACACGCTCCCTTTCATGTATTCTTAATTCCTATTCCCTGTTCCCGAAATTTTTCCTGTCGAATTGCCGGAAAATTTTTTACAACTTTACCTCAATCAAACGCGACTGTTGAGCCCGTCGAAAGTCTGTTGCCGACGACGTTGATAAAGTTTTCGCCCGAACAGTGGCACGGCAAAATTTTTTTCACGCCCAAAATTTTCAGCTCGTCCAAGGTGCGGGAAATTCGTTCGTTCGTCGCGCCTGACAAATGCAATCCGCCAATCACGCTGACGACAGGCAAGCCGCAACGTTCGCGCACGTCCGCAACGATATTCAAAATGCCGTTGTGAGCGCACGCCGTCACGACCGTTAAGCCGTCACTGCCGCGCAGAATCAAAGCAATTTCGTCGCTAAAATCATCGGGGATTTTTTCGGAGCCGCGCAGAAATTTTTTCGGAATGGTCTCGAAATCGTAACGTCGCTTAAAATTGCCTACAAGTTGAACGTCGTCATCAAGCTCAAGCACATCTCGGCAGACAATTTGTTTAACACCGTGTTCCGCCAAAAATTTTTCGTCGAAGCCACAGCCGCGATATTTGTCGCAGTCATCGTCACGAGAAAATTTTTCCGACCAAAAATTTTTGCCCGTGAAAACTTTTTCAATCGGCGCGAAGTCCAACAGCGTCGGGAAACCGCCCGCGTGATCGTAATGCGAATGACTCAGCACGACAAATTTTATTGCCGACAAATCGACGTTCAAAGCCTGTGCGTTACGACAAGCCGCGCCGGTGTGTCCGCAATCGAAGATAAATTTTGTCCGCGCCGTCTCAACGAGAATACTCAGCCCGTGTTCAGCGACGAGCATCGAATTTTCGGGGCGCGTGTTTTCAATCAGCACCGTCAACATCAAGTCAATCACCTCGCTACACATTGTAATCAAGCTCTAAAACTTTTTAATGAAATTTCCTTGAAAATTTTCGGCGCGTCGTTTACAATACGGCTAAAACTTTCAAATGAGGTGAAACGATTTGCGTAAAATTTTTTTCTTGACGGCACTGATGATGATGATTTTGACGACGACGGTCTTTGCGGAAGAGGAACCTGCCGCTGCTCCCGAACCCGCCGAAGATGGTCCGTACGTCTACACCAGCGAAGATTTCCAATACTCCATCACGTGCCCGTTTAAACCAGTGGCAGTCATTCAAAATCCGTGGGAAGATCCTGAAAGACGCGGCGAGATGCTTGTTTTTGTTCATGAAGGCTTCGACATACTCTATGCTTACAAAATTCAAGTCAACGCCTTCGACACTACGCAAGTGCCCGACTTCAACAAAGGTTCAGTCGCGGCAATCGGCGATTATTTGATTGCGCTCAAAAATGACGGCGGCTATTCCACTGCCGACCTGGTCAACATCACCAAAAACAACAAAGGCGTTACTGCTGTCACCGCCGACAAAATCGAAGTCATCAACAAAGAGACTGGCGAGGTTGAAGGCGAATTCGTTGCCGATCAGCGATACGTCTACACCTACTTCCGCTCGCCTGAAGGTCGTTGCATTGGCATTCAGCTCATGAGCGCGAACTTGAGCAAGCAGTACATCGACACCTACCGCTACAGCGTCAGCACCTTCAAAGACAATTCTTCCGCCAAAGACTTCAAGAAAGACAAGAAGTCAAAGGACAAAGACAAAAAAGCTAAGGACAAGAAAGACAAAGATAAAAAGTCCAAAGACAAAGCTAAAGACAAGAAGTCTAAAGATAAGAAGTCCGAGGATAAACCTGACGACAAAAAATAAGCCGGTTGACAAAGCAATCGCCGTATGGTATAAGTGACAACGGTTTTATCGAAGGGGTATCGCCAAGTTGGTAAGGCACCAGACTCTGAATCTGGCATTCGTTGGTTCGAGTCCAGCTACCCCTGCCAATTAGAAATTTCAAGCCTGCGTCTTGACGGCGTGGGCTTTATTCAATTAGGAATTGGGAATTAGAAATTAGGAATTAACCAGCGTCACCAATTCCACATTCCTAATTCCAAATTGTTAAAAGGGTGGTCGTGTTATGGAAGAGACAATGGTCTCGCCGATGTTCTCCGTCGTGCTCAACATGCTCGCGTTGGGCTTGAGCGTCATACTACTTTTCGCCGTGGCATATCTCTGGTCAAGCAACAGTCGCCGTGCCGCCGAACTCGAACGCATTCAACCCGAACTGCGCCGCTTGAAAAAATCTGTCGACACGCTCAACGAAAAGTTCAATCAGTTGAAAACGCCGACCGTCGTCGCCGACGTCCCGCCAATCGAACCGTTCGGCATTGATATTTTTGATTCCGACCAAGGCAAAATTACTCCGCTCGCGCCGCAAGCAAAGTGGCTCAACTTCATCGACGAATACAACAAACTTGCCGCCGATCCGACTGTTCGCGGCTTCGTGAAAAAATGCGAACGTTTCGTGCAAGACAACAAGCTCAAGATTTTGACGTGCAGTAGCGGAATGACCTTCCGCCCCGCAATCGACGCTAAGGACAGTCTTTATTGGGCGTTCAAATGTTCGGGCGAAGAATATGCCGTCGTGCCGAATCCGATGAATCCTTGCGACGAAGAACTTCACGATAACGGCGGGCTCAAGGAACTTTTCGCGCTCAATTACGAAGACGGCGTCTACACAAAATATTTCGTCAAACTGCCCGCGATTTTGATTCAAGACCCGCTCAAAGGTTGGTTTGTCCAAAATCCAGGCGTTGCTAACTTGGAGCGCAAATAATTCAAGCGCGGTCGTCACGTTCGACAGTTGAGACATTAAATCGCGACATCTGGGTGCAACGTCACGTTGCCCAGGCGTTGTTAATTTGGAGCGCAAATGACATGAAAAAATTTTTTGCACTGATGATAGCGGCGATAATCTGCGCGGGTTGCGGCGAAGTCAAAGGAGTTCAAGCCGACGTCCTGCCACCACCGCCCGACCCGATTGAAGAGCAACTTTACTCAATGACGCTCGAAGAAAAAATCGGGCAGATGATTTTTATCGGCTTCTACGGCACGGAACTCAACGACGATGTGAAATACATGCTCAACAACTTCCACGTTGGCGGCGTGATTCTCTACGACAGGAACATGATAAGCGTCGCGCAGACCAAAAAGCTCACCGACGATTTGAAAGCGATCGCCAATCCGAAAGCTAAGCTGTTAATCGCGTTAGACGAGGAAGGCGGTTTAGTTGCTCGCGGAAAAAGTTTTCTGACACCTGCACCTTCGCAAGAGGAAATTGGTTACGGTAATCCTTCCGACGCAACACATTGGGCAAAGTACAACGCCACGTTGCTCAAAAGTATCGGCGTCAACTTGAATTTCGCGCCTGTCGCTGATGTCGGCAGTCGTGACACGCGTTCTTTCAGCAGTGACCCGATTGTCGTCACAAATTTCGTCGAGGCAGCCGCGCAGGGCTACGAGTCCGAAAATTTTCTGTACACGCTTAAACATTTCCCAGGCATCGGCAAAGGCACGACTGACACGCACCGCGAAGTTTCGACAGTCCCCGACGACAGGGCGACGCTGTACACCGAAGATTTTCCGCCATTCATGAAGATTATCCGCTGGCACGACAATTCGCGATTCATGATTATGGTTGGGCATTTGAAGTACGCCGCGCTTGACCTCGTGAACTCCGCAAGCCTGTCGCCCGCCGTGATGACCGGTCTTTTGCGCAACGAGTTAGGTTTTTCGGGCGTCGTGATTACCGACGATTTGGAAATGGGCGCAATTAAAAATCACGTCGAACTCGGCAAACTCGGCGTGAAAATGATTTTGGCGGGCGGCGACATTGCGCTAATCTGCCACAACTACGAGAGCCAACAAATCGTTTACAACAGCATTCTCGACGCCGTTAATCGTGGTGAAATTTCGGAGGCTCGCATTAACGATTCCGTTCGCCGAATTCTCAAGCTCAAGAGGCATTTGCAATGAAAGTTTCAATCGTTCAGTTCAGGTCAACGCTCGGCGCGGTCGACGAAAATTTTTTCACGGCGTCACGGCTGATTGAGGCGGCTAAAAATTCCGACGTGATAATTTTGCCGGAACTTTGGTCGACAGGATATTATCCGACGCCTGTCAGCGACTTCGCGGACATCGACGGTAGACGTACTGCAAATTTCATCTGCGCGGCGGCACAAAAATTTTCAGTGAACATAATCGGAGGCTCGGTTATCGTCGTCAGCGGCAGGAAAATTTTAAATCGTTGTCTCGTCGCCAATCGCAACGGGGAAATCGTCGCTGCCTACGACAAAACGCACCTGTTCAGTTTCGCGCACGAAGATGACGTTTTCGGCGCGGGCGACAAAATCGTGACGGTTGAGCTTGACGGCGTGAAATGCGGCTTAGCGATTTGTTACGACCTGCGTTTCCCCGAATTCATCAGAAAAATCGCGCTCGCTGGTGCCGAAATTATTTTCATTCCCGCCGCGTGGAGCTTGAAACGTTTGACGCCGCGACAAATTCTGACTAAAGCGCGTGCCATTGAAAATCAAGTTTTCGTCGTCTTCGCGAATAGTGCCGGCGTCTCCGAAGTCGTCAATCCGAGCGGCGAAATTATTGCGGTGAGCGGTAACGGCGAAGAAATTTTGTCTGCCGAAATCGATTTGAACGAACGATTGCAAGTTATCAGCGCGATGAATCTTCTTGCCGACAGAAATTTTCGCGTCGACTGATTTACCGAAAATCTTTATCCCCGATAAGGGGCTTATTTTTTTTGCGCGGCACGACTAAAATTTTCGGCGAGGTGATGACATCATGAAAAAATTTTTAGCGGCAATCTGCGCGGCTGGTCTGCTGATGACAGGTTGCGGCGGAGAAAAAACTTCGTCAACGAACGAGAAAACTTTTACTTACGGCACAATGGCTTACGGCGTGGCAATGGAGAACGTCGGCACAAATCCGCACGAAAACTACAGCGGCTGGTCAACGTTGCGCTACGGTGTCGGCGAGACGCTTTTCAAGTTCAATGAGCAAATGGAGCTTGAACCGTGGCTTGCCGAGAGTTTTGAACAGGTTGACGACTTCACCGTTAAAATCAAAATCAATGACGCCGCCAAATTTTCCAACGGCAAAAAAGTCGACGGAGCCGCCGTCAAAGCTTGTCTCGAACATTTGATTATGACTCACAATCGCGCGCCCCGTGACTTGAAAATTTCTTCAATCGACGCTGACGGGCAATTCGTCACGATTAAATCTTCCGAGAAAGTTCCTGCGCTGTTGAACTATCTCAGCGACCCGTACGGCTGCATTGTCGACGTTGACGCGGGCATTCACGACGAAATTGTTGTCGGAACCGGTCCTTACAAAGCCGTCAAAGTTACCGATACGCAAATCGATTTGGTTGCCAATGAAAATTATTGGGGCGCGGTCAAGCCGAAGCTCGAAAAAATTATCGTCAAGAGCATAACCGACGGCGATACGTTGACGATGGCGATGCAAAACGGTGAACTCGATGCTGTACAAGGTCTGCCCTACTCAAGCTTGAAACTTTTCAAGGACGGCTACAAAATTTCGCAGACGAACACTTCGCGCGTCTATCAAGCCGCCTTCAACTTCAAGACGCCCGCATTGCAGGACATCAACGTCCGCCGCGCAATCTCAACGGCGATTGACAAGGAAAATTTCTGCAAAGTTCTGCTCGACGGCAACGGCACGCCCGCAATCGGAGCTTTTCCCGCGAACTTGTCTTTCGGCGGCGATAAGGTTCACGCTCAACAATACGACCTCGACGCCGCGAAAAAACTTTTGACTGATTCGGGTTGGATTGACACTGACGGCGACGGCTACGTTGACAAGGACGGCAAAAATCTTGAGCTACGTTGGTTGACTTACACTTCACGTCAAGAACTGCCGCTACTTGCCGAAGCCGCGCAGGCTAATCTGAAACTTATCGGCGTCAAGCTCAACGTCAACGCCACCGACAATTACAAATCATTTCTCAAGAGCGGCGACTACGATATTTTCAGCAAGGCGATTGTTACGGCACCGACCGGCGACGGTGAATATTATTTCACGAGCCACATCGTCAGCGGCGCGGTCGACAATGCGGGCTTTTATGACAGTGCGGAAATTTCCACGCTTGAAAACGAATTGCACAACACGTTCGGCGCGGCAAATCGTTCCGACATCGTGATTAAAATGTCTCAGCAAGTTCTCGACGATTGCGCGCTGATTTACGCCGCTCATCTCAAAATGTCGCTTGTCATGAAAAACAACGTCGAAGGCTTCAACGCTCACCCGTCAGATTACTACGAGATTCGTCCCGAACTCGACAAACATTGAGCCTTGCTTGACAGAAATGTTATAATGCCAAAAAAATTTCCGATAAGCTTTTGAAAACATTTCGTTTGGACAAGGAGGCAGAAATTATGAAGATAATTCTTTTGCTACCCCCCCAATCAACTTGACGGGTTTACGTTCGACCTGCAACGCTTCCTGCGAACTGGATCGGACACATGGGACGGCACGGTCGAAGAATCGTTCTCGACGACGGACGGAAACTCAATCACAATCACGAGCGCGGCGGAATTGGCTCTGTTGGCTAAAAATTTCAATGAGGGCACCACTTACAACGGCTACACCATAACGCTGGATGTCGACATTGATTTGAACAACATCGAGTGGACGCCGATTGGCAACAATGTTAATACTTTCAACGGCACGTTCGACGGCGACAATCACACAATCAGCAATTTGACAATTCAAAACGCGACAACAGATTGGCAGGCTTTGTTCGGCTACGTCTCCAGCAATGGCAAGATTCAAAACCTCACGTTGAGCGGCGTAAACATCGTAACAAATCAGGAATATGTTGCGGCAGTGGCGGGCGTTAATAACGGCACAATTCAAGACTGTACGGTTACAAACGCCGTCATCATCGGCAAAAATAATGTCGGTGCACTTGCCGGAGCCAACGCTATCTATGGTCAAATCACCAACAACACGGTCAGTGCTCAAGTCGCGGGCAATGGCAGTTTTGTCGGGGCGTTGGTCGGTCACAAGAAGCTAATAACGGTGAAGTCACGGGCAACACCTACACAAGCAATTTGAGTGCTGATGTCGGCTATCGCGAAAGCGGCACTGTTTCCGACAACACGGTTAACGGCACATTAACTGACCCCGAAATTCCCGACGGCTTGTTTTCGGGAAACGGCAGTCAAGGCATTGAAGAGCCCGTCAACCCGCAACCGACATACAACGGGCAGTTCGTCCAAAACGGAAACAACGTGCAACTCGTCGACAATGACGGTAACGTTCTGCTTGAATTGTCAGGCGCGAAAAATTTGACCGTCGACGACAACATTTTCGGCAACATGATCGAGCTGTTCGCCCCAAATTTCGCAAGCAACAAAATTTCTGTCGTGAGCAATGCCGGCGGCTTTAGCTTTATCTTAAGCGAATACGGTCCCAACGGCTATGACAGCGCGACATTCACCGCATCCGACGGCGACGATTTAACAATCTCAAGATTTACGGCGGCAAAGGCGCAGACGAATTTGTCATAAACGGCGCGAACGAGACAATCATGGACTACGAAGCCGATGGATTTATTGTTGTCGAATATCTTGATGGAATCGTCGGCTCCGAAGTCAGCGGCAATGATGTAATCTTCCGCACTCTCAACGAAGGCGTCAGCGGTCAATTCACAGTCAAAGACGCGGCGAAACTGGGCGGCATCACCCTTTACGATTGGTACAAAGACGATGAAACTTTTGAGTTTGTGGCGAACGAATTCAATAACGATGATCCTTCCAAAGCTACAAGTGCTGTTGTCAACAACGACTTCGCTGATTTCGGCACGGGACAATTCGAGAAGATGTACAGCATCACGTCCGCGCAGGACGACGCCATGATTGTCGGCAACGCCAACAACAACACTATCGTCGTCACGGGCGGCTCCAACAATATTTTAATCGGCGGGCTCGGCAAAGACACCTACAGTTTCAGCGACGGCGGCGGCATCGTCACGGACTACGGCATTGGCGCGACGAAAACTGGTGCAGGTAAAGCTTTGGCGACATCAACGACGGCTACAGATTTCAATCGCACAGACCCAACGAGCTACGCTGGCGAAGTCGACGTTGTCAAAGTTCAAGGCAAAGTCAATGGCATTTACTTTGAACGCGAAGGCAACACAAAGAAAGACGACAAGTTCACGGCAACGATTGTTTATGGCGACAACAACGACGTCATCGTGCTGAACAATATCGTCAAGAAGCCGACCAAGACGGGCTCATCACCGATTTACCAGACGAACGACATTGCTGCGGCTACTCTCAAGATTTGGGACACGAGCGACAGTAAACAGGCAGTCCTCTCCGCCGCAAAACTCAAGAAACTTTTCAAAGACGACGACTATTTACCAGACGAACAGCAGGAAAAAGTTGCAGAACTCAGCGAACTCGTCGAACCTGAAAACATCGTTGTCACCACGCAGGACGAAGAATCAACCTTCGTCAGTCCGCAGACTGCTATGGCTATTTCCAACGGCGGCAAACCTCATCTCATTGTTGTTATCAAACCCGGCGAGGGCGAAGGCGTCCCGAAGTAATAACAGCAAGTAACGATAAAAAATTTTTGACAAGCCCTATCCCCGTGCAGGGCTTATTTTTTTTGCGCAGGTCGATTAAAATTTTCGCGGGGTGATTTGATGAGCGCGATTCTGTCCGTTGAAAATTTGGTTGTCGCATACAACAATCAGCGCGTCGTTCACGGCGTGAATTTTTCCGTTGAACGCGGCGAAATTCTGATTATCGTCGGCGAGAGCGGCAGCGGCAAATCTACAATCCTAAAGGCAATCGGCGGCTTGCTCGGCAACAGCGGCAAAATTATCGGCGGGAAAATTTTTTTCGACGGACGCGACATCACACATCTGCCCGACAATGAACGACGCAAAATTTCGGGCGAATCAATCGGCATTATTTTCCAGAACGCGGGTGCAAGTTTCTGCCCGATACGCACAATCGGCGACCAAATTTTTGAAAGCGTCCGTGCTCACCGCGATTGGGATAAAAATTTTTTCCGCGACAAAGCAACCGAAATCATGCGGAAAATCAATCTCGACCCCGCGACGCTCGACGAATATCCTTTCCGATTATCGGGCGGCATGGCGCAACGTGCTGGCATTTTGGCGGCGACGATTCTCGAACTGAAACTTCTGCTTGCCGACGAACCGACCGGCTCATTGGACATCGTCACCCGCGCAGAAGTCGTCAACGAGCTACTGAACCTGCGCGGACGCCTGCAAATATCAATCGTCTTGGTAACGCACGATTTGAAAGTCGCAAAGCAAATGGCGGACAAAATTTTAATCATGCGCGGCGGCAAAGCTGTCGAATTCGGGACACGTGAGCAAATCCTCAACGACCCGCGACAACCTTACACGCACGAACTGATTGAGGCGGCGAACTTATGACGGTTTTGGACGTTCGGCACGTCAAAAAATTTTTCGGCAATCGGCTGATTCTCGACGACGTAAGCTTCACAATCGGCGCGGGCGAATGTCTCGGCATTGTCGGATTGAGCGGCGGCGGCAAATCGACTTTGGCGAAAATCATCGCGCGATTGATTGATTGCGACGGCGGACAAATTTTCCTCTGCGGCGACGACATCACCCACGCCACGGGCAACGACTTCTACCGCAACATGCAGATGATTTTCCAAATGCCTGAAGACTCTTTCGACCCGCGCAGGACTTTGGGCGCAAGTATTGCTGAACCGATTAAAAATTTTCTTGGCAACGACAATCTGCGCGGACGTGTCAAAGAACTGTTGACGGCTGTCGGACTGCCTGGCGATTATGCTGAACGTTATCCGCGAGAAGTCAGCGGCGGCGAATGTCAACGTGCGGCGATTGCACGGGCTATTTCCGTTGCACCAAAACTTTTAATCTGCGACGAGGCAACTTCAGCACTCGACGTGACGACCCAAGCCCAAATCGTCACGCTGATAAAAAAACTTTGCACACAAAAAAATATCGCGTGCCTGTTCATAACGCACGACCTTTTGACATTAAAAAAAATCGCTGACCGTGTGCTTGAATTGCGCGGCGGAAAACTTTCGGAGGTGTCAAATGACTTTATCACGGCGTATTGAAAATTATTGGGACGAACGTAGCGAACAATTCAGCTTGACGCGACGATTGGAATTGGACGGAGCTGACGGCTCGGCTTGGCGCGAACTCTTCCTAAAAAATTTGCCCGAAGGTAAGCTGACGATTCTTGACGTTGGCACGGGCGCAGGATTTTTCGCGGCGATTTTGTCAAGCTTGGGGCATGACGTTATCGGCGTCGACATGTCAAGCAAAATGCTCGGCGAGGCTGATAAAAATCTGCGCGAACTGAAACTTCCCGCCGAATTCAGACGTATGAACGCTCAAGCTCTCGACTTCCCCGACGAAACTTTTGACGCAGTTGTCACGCGAAATTTGACGTGGACTTTGCCCGACGTGAAAACCGCTTATCGTGAGTGGTATCGCGTCTTGAAAGTCGGTGGCGTGCTCATGAATTTCGATTCCGATTACGGCGACAAAAATTTTCTTGACGAGTCGACTTGCGCTAAAGGTGAGGTCTGCAACAAAATGCTTGTCGAGTGCGCCGCGATTAAGAACTCTTTGACGATAAGCACCCGTCGCCGCCCGATGTGGGACGCTGGCTTTTTGGAAGGTCTGAATTTTTCCGTGCGACTGGACGAAGATATTTCTCACACCGTGCACAGAGATCCCCGTTGCGTGTACGACTCGATTCCGCTGTTCGCAATACACGCGACGAAATAAATTTGCCTGCGAATCAAATTCCCCGAACATGTCCGCTGTCGGGGATTTTTCATTTGCAATTCAGCCAATCAACACCCGTAACGACGCTCTCTAACCCTTTCTTAACACACGCTTAAATTAACTTAATAGAACTTGACGAAATCTTTTACGCGCAATAAAATCATGTGGCGAATATCCTATATCGGTATCGTTCTGCTTTATGGAAGGAGTCGATGCAAATGCTTATGGTTAAAGTCGCAGGACTTATTCGACGATTTTATTTACGGAGATAACTTTCAGCACAACCGCTCAACTCTCCAAAGCAACATTCTCAATCTGGTCAACGGCTTCAATCGAATCCCTAATTGCACGGTGCTCAATTCAGCGTTCGGAAGGAGGAACAACGTTTTCATCGCGCAGGAGCTCGCACGGACGTACACGGCTCTCTAATTCGGTTAGGCCTAAAATTTTTTTCCGAAGGGCGACTTCCGTCGTCCGCATTCACTGACAGACGCTTTTCAGGACGAACACCCGCGCTCTGTCAAGTTTTATAGAAAGGAGTGAATTATCGGAATGGCAGATAGTAATTACAGTGTTCTGGTTTATAAAGAGATAAGTAGCCTAGAGGATCTCGAAAAATACTGCTCAAGTACCGACGATAGCTATCAACTTAAAAGCGGCTGCTACAAATTCACGAACGACACCGAGCTTACGTTGTCCAAGTACATACTGATAAAGGACGCAAACGTCGTCATCGACTTGAACGGGAAGACAATCAAAACCACCGCCAGCGGCTTGGAAGTCATTCGCATTACCGACAACGGCAATTTAACTATCAACGACAGCACTGCTGATGCCAGTAATCCCGGAAGCGGCGGCACCATTCAATCGACGCAGGATTGGGGCATTTTCCTAAAACCCGCGACCAACACGACGGCTTCTTTGACAATCAACGCGGGTAACATCAAAGGTAAATCTGTCGGCGTGGGCGGCAACGGCTCATCAGATCTCGGCACCACGGAAATCACAATCAACGGCGGCAACATACAAGCAACAAGCGTAAATGGATACGACAACGATCCAACAGCAGCTTCGCTCGGCATTTATCATCCGCAGTACGGCGCGCTCGTCATCAACGGCGGCACAATCTCAGGTGACACCGGCGTTGAAATTCGTTCGGGCGACCTGTACATCACGGGTGGCACAATCGAAACAAAAGCCAATACTTACGGTTGCAATCTGAACGGTAGCGGTTCGACCACGGCAGGCGCGGCAATCGCAATCACTCAACACATCACCAACAAGCAAATAAACGCTTACATCACGGGCGGCACGTTCAAGGCTCCAACAGCTGCTGGTTCGACTGCAGTCGCGTTGGCAGTAGCAAACCCGCACGGAACTGCTGACAGTGCGTATGCTCCAAAGGTTTATATTGTCAACGGCACCGACGGTACAGGCACAGCACCCGTATTCAACGGCAATATCTCTGCGCAGAACACCGACAGCCGCGTTACCGTTGAAGTTGCGGGCGGCGACTTCAAAGGCACTCTCAGCTACGGTACCACCAGCGGCAAATTCCTACTCTACAAAAAAACATCTACTGATGGCGATTACTACGCGACGTTCACCACTCTCCCCACAACCGATAGCAACATTACTGCTGGGGAAAAGTCTCTGCCCACAATCCCTACTATTCCTACGCCGGAAAACCCAGCGGGTTCGTTCAGTCTCAGCGGCTTTGATTTCGGCGATAAAGACTTGGTGTTCGCGGGCAAAAGCCTTTTCCTTGATAACGGCAATAACGGCTGGGACGACAGCGACACTCTCATTGGTATTGTCGACATAGCGCACGATGCAGGTAGCACTATCGAGGCTGCTGGCGTTAGTGTTGTGCTCACGAAGGAAGCTTTCAAGTACAAAGTAGGTAGCGGCTCCGTCTTCTTGAAAGACCTCAATCCCAACGACGGATATGACTTCTTCTTCTCGGCGATTCAAGGTGTCAGTGGATACAACAAGGCGGACTACGCGAAAATCCAAAGTGGCTACGTTTCAGGTTTCAACCGTGTAAATCTGAATTCGGATGGAGAAATCGGCTATGTCTATCACGAAGCGGGTCACTCTGCCGGCTATCTCAGCGGAACGTCATTGAAGCCCGAGAGCGGTAGCGGCAATCACATCACGTGGATAAACTATACGGCGTCAAGCGGCGGCGAAGAACGTTTCACGCTCACAGGCTTAAGAGACAATTTGAATTTGCAGTTGGGTGGCGAGAGTGCAAATGGCGTTTACCCTGTTACAGGCTCCATAAGCGGAAAAGATGTCACCGTCGGTTTGCTCGGCACTGACCAATTCACCTTGAAGAGCATTTCCGCGTTACTCAAAGGCAACGAAGATTTAGGCGATAACGCGTTAGTCATCACGCTCTTTGACGCACTCGGTGGTGCAAGTTATGGTCTTTCGCTTGCTGATGACGTCGCCGATAAACTCAAATATCGCAGCGGTGCCGTCGAAAGTGATGGAAGATTAGATTCAGCTGCGCTTTCGTCAATCGGCGGTCACAGCTACACTTACAAGGCTGCGCAGTATCAACCAGAATTCACCTACAAAAAAGGAGACGCAACACCGGTTGACGGCGGTTCGACGGCGTTCTTCTATCATCCAGAAACGTACGATAAAATCTTCACTCTTGCTGGCGGTGCTTTGGCTACAGGTTTGAGTAGCTACAATGGTAATCTCGCGGAAATCATTGAATACAACACCAACACCAAAGTCCTTACGCTGAACAGCTACGCCGTGGTTTCCTCCAGTGCTACAGCTGGACAGAAAATTTACGTCATTCCGCACCCCAAAGGCACTGGCGGTCTGTCTGGTCTTGCGCTTGATCCTGGTGAAATTCCCTTTGTTGATGAGAACGACGATACAGCTGGTTTTGCTTTTATGCCCAAAAATGTCGACGAAGATGGCACCGAAGAAACCAATGTCACCGTTATGACGAATGATAGCAATAGCAGTATCGCGATCATTCCCGTATACAAAGCAGTCTTCGGCGCACTCAGTGACACCAATTTGGAATCAGTAGCGGAATTGGGCGGCGTAAGTGCTTATGGGCTCAGTCTTGTTCGTGGAGAAGCTGGAGGCGATACTCTCGTCTTCAACCATTTCGTTAATTTTAATGAAAATACCGATCAAGAAATTGCTCAAGGCCAAGAAGTAATAATTAAACTTGGCGATAGCGATGAAGAAACAAATATCGGCAGCTTGTCTGTTTCTGTTGATCCAGCAACCGGCGAGTTCAAACAATATATCTTCACGCTGACGAATATCGCTGGACTTTCTCTTGACAATCTGAATGACGGTGACCAAATCGGAATCAGCAACCTTAAGACTGCTGGCGGCACGTCTATCGTCTTTAAAATGGACAGGAGCTCAGAGAGCGAACTTTTTGAACCGGCTGGCAGTAGCAAATTTGACTTCGATGTTTTTGATTTGTACTTGAGCCAAAATCCCGTTGATATTACGCAAAAATGGAGAAAGATAGGCAACACATACACGTACGTTGCGGCGGGCAGTGCTGCGCGGCTTTTTGACGACAAACCCAACGACGCGTGGTACACTTTCCACAAAGAAAAAATCGCGGCGGGCTTGTCGCTCAGTGTCACCGACGGCGTAACGCTCAACGAAAATTTGCTGGACGATTTAAACGGCAACACTTCCTTCAGCACAGCGGTTAATGGTTCGCAATCCGTTATCTTCACGATACTCGACGGTAATGCTATCGATAAACTCGTCACTGCCAAAGACAAGAATTTTACGCTTACTCTTAATGACAGCGGCGGTTGGTCGGGAATAATCATGCTCGCTCAAGGAGCCAGTGGTGAAGTTGTTGACGCGCATATCTCAAATACCGAAAACAGCAATCCGAACAATTATCGCTACACTGCTGCCAAGAAGTGGGCTGGTTTCTACGACGAGGACGGTACTAACGGTTCCGTTCAATACTACGCTTCGGCTCGCGGCGGCGATTCGTTCTCCGTCACTGGTCTTGCGGCAGGTTTGAACTTGGCTTCTGACACAGACAATATCTTTGCTCTTGATAACGGTGCGGGCGTGCAGGTTGCGTCGCTCTCTTCGGTCACTGAAGCAAACGGCAACATAACCAGAACTTTGTGGTTGATGTCGATGAGCGCGGTCAAAGAAGCAGATGATGATTACACTATCCAGATTGCCGACTTGAACCCCGGCGACAGCATCTCTTACAAGCTCGGCTTTGATCCTAATCTCAAAGTCACGCTCAAAAATGGTTGGTCGTTCGACGAAGAAAGAACGGCGGAACATGTTGCCTTCTTCACCACCCAAGAATGGAAAAAGGTAGGTCTCTCCGTCTTTAACAGCGGTCTGTCTGTTCATTACTACGCGGAGAAAGGTCCCAATAAACAACTCGTGCTCGGCGGCATCAGCAATCTCACTGGTCTGCAAGAGCCAAACAGTTTCACGAAGTATATCGTTCCCACAGCTGGCTCAAGTGTCGTTTCGTTGACACCCGAAAACCTCACGAAGGTTGCATATTTCGCGGGCGGCACATCAATCATCAGCAACAGCGGTGCCTACGAATTCTACTTGAAGGGCAATTTCAAAGAAGAATACAAGTTCTTCGGATTGTCATCGGGCACAAATGCTGGCGACACAATCACTATTGCCGGCACGAGTCTCTACGTCAACGCTGGCGGCGGTTCCGATTACATCAACCTGCTTGCGGGTGCCAACTACAACACAATCATCGGCGGCGTGGGCAATGACT
>CAMUZG010000027.1 GCA_947165145.1 uncultured Selenomonadales bacterium | reverse complement strand
ACTTTATCCAATCGCCAATCATAAGTTCTTGTGATGTCATTGTTCACCTCCTTTCTGCATTATGCTGATTTCGACGTGCAGATGTCCGCTGTGCGTCGTGTCGTCAGCTTCGACGACATATCCGAGACGCTCTTTCAGACGATTGAGCTTGCGCTGGATTTCAGCATCGACGCGACGCGCTCCATATATGAGCTTCATCTGCTCGCACATGATAGACACGTCGGCAATCTCCGTCACAACGTCCGCGTCCGTGCATTTGCCGCGCTGACGGTGGAGAATGGCAGTGATTAGCTCGCTGCATTCCTCAATGACTTGTTTCTGCTGGGCTTCGATGCCCCATTTCTCGATGGCTCTCGCCAATAACTCTTGATTTTCCATTGTTTCAGTTTTTTATGTTGTTATGCTGCAATCTTGATTGTTTCCGCGAGTGCTTCGCACAGAACTCGCGACATGTTGACCTCGACCGCGTTGCCGATGAACTTCTTTTGCTCGCATTGAGTGCCGACAAGCCGATAGTCTGTCGGGAATCCCATTATCGCTTTCAGCTCCGAAATCTTCAGCATCCGCATCTTGATGTCGGTGATTCCATACAGAGCCATGAACTCTTTTATCTTCCTGGTCATGGGGCTGTCAGTCTCATAGACCTCGATTGCAAGTCCGCACTCTGTCTGAATGAGATACGGCGGCATTTTGTCCATTCTCGCTATGAGCGTGAAGCATGGATTGTCAACGCTGCCGCCAGCGGAGCTATATTGCGGATTCATAAGAAAGCAATCGGCACAGACAACGCGCTGTTTCGGTCGCGTCATAATAGCCGGACAAACGCCGTCGATGCTGTTTCCGCTTCCGCTGTTGCCGAACTCATTCGCGATGAAATGCACCTTTGCGAGACGGTCTTTCGTCGTCAGCGTCGATGCTGGAGCTTCGACCGACATTGATTGTCCGTTGCCGTAGTAGGATATGAGAGCGTGATGGTCGCGGCATGTGATAGCTCCAGCCGGATTGTCGATGCTGACATTCTTCCCCGAAGGGTCGCCGCTGAACTGCTTCGACAGAAAGTGACACTTCGCCACTCCGAGACGATTCTGTGTCGCCACCGTCGGACACGGCTCGTCGATAGACGGCGCACAATAGCGACCGCTTTTCTGATTCGTGCTGTTCCACTTGACGATGAACGCTTCTTTGCCGCCAGCGACGAACTTAATCAAGCCCTGATAGATTCTGTCGAGCGTCTTTTCAACAAGCGGCTTCTTGCGTCCGAAAATGCTCTCTCCGTCGTCTTCGAGGTCAAGCACCTCGCGGACGGCTTTCCACTTGTTGAGACCTTCACCGAACAAATCGCGGTTGCCGCCGTTGCGCGAGTGTGTAGGCTCTGGGAAAGCGTGAGGAAGTCCGAGAGCTGCGAACTGACCGAAGAAACGCTTGCGGCTGGTGTATGCCCCGAAATCTGCGGCGTTCAACAGACGATAGCTGTATGTGTAGCCGTAACGCTTGACATTCTCCACCCAGCGGACATAATCAGTGCCGCTCATCTTCGAGATTGGCTTTCCGTGTTCGTCGAGCGCACCCCACGACATAAATTCCTCGACGTTCTCAATCTGAATGAAATCCGGCTTGATGTCCTCGATGTAGCGGAACAGATGTTCGGCGAGTGTGCGGCTGTCAGCGTCGCGTGGCAGACCGCCTTTCGCACGGCTGAAGTTGGTGCATTCCAGCGATGCCCACAGAACGGTCTTCGCCGCTGGGTGCTTCGCTCTCTCGCTCTGAAGATGCGCCACCAACGGAGCGAGATTCAACGTGCGAATGTCCTCTGTGAAGTGCATTGCTTCGGGGTGATTCGCCGCATGTGATTCGATGGCGTGTGCGTCATGGTTGACACAGGCGACGACTTTAGCGCAATGCTGGCCGTCGATTGTCGCCTGTTCGATTCCTGTCGATGTGCCGCCAGCTCCACAGAACAGGTCAACGTATAGAAGTCTGATATTGTCTTTCATTGCTGTGCGCCCTCCGTGCGCTGGATTGTCTGTTGTGCTTTGTCGATGATGCCGTCCACGATACCCTCGAAATATCCGCTGTTGCGTAGATATTGCTGTTTCTGTTCACGTTCTTCGTTTGTCAGCTCTTTCTTGCGAGCCAGCGCAAAGAAGCTGCGCTGATTGGCTCGCATGAGACAGACATTGTTGAAGAAGCTCCGAGCTGACGGCTTCGTGAATGGGTCAGCCGGATTCTTGTCAGCCCACATAGCACCAGCCATATAAGCCTCCATGAGTGTTGACAGCATGTCGAGGTCGCCCCCTACCTTTGACTGAAAATAGTTGCTGTTGAGTATGTAGCTCTTTGCCTGTATCTTGATTTCGTTGTCTCTTTCCATAATGCTGTGATTTAGGCGTTTTCCGTTTCGTTGATGAAGTCAAAGAGCGTCGGCGATGTCTGTTCGGCTTCAGCTTCGATGAGATAGGCGAGACCGTCTTTCCAATAGTCATAATTCAGTTCCGTTGAGAGACCTTTGCGACCGAGCTTCACGGCGCAATAGGGAACCGTCTGCAAGCCGCCGAATGGGTCGAACACAACGTCACCTTTGTTGCTGTAGCGCACTATGAGACGTTCAACGATGTCCAGCTGGAGAGGGCAGATGTGCATCTGCAAGTTCTTTTGCGACTGGCGGCTGTTGAGCGTCCTCATACGGACAACATCGTCCCAAATCCACTCTTTCTTGCTCACAGGGTCGAGAGCCATGAACGTCTTCGGGAGCTTGTCAGCCGCGCTCATTTCCTCTGCAAAGCGCACATGGTCGTCGAAGTTATAGACATGCTTCGCGCTGAACTTGCGGAAATAGCGACGTATGCCGTCAATCTCCATGCCGCACATGTCGCTGTAGTGCAACAGACGGTCGCCGCTGGATTTCCAATCTGCGTGTGCGTCAATCTGCCAGCGTCCTAAAGAGTATTCTGATTTGTCTTTCGTGACGGGCACGTCGGCGTATGCTCTCGAAGTGTCCGACGGCAACTTGCGGAACAACAGAATGTATTCGGGGCAGCCGACACCCATCTTCGAGCCGTCCTTGCACATTTCGCTGTAGCCGAGACGGTATGTCTGATTGTTCTCGCGAACAACGTCCGTGTCAACGGTTATCATTCCGAACAGGATAAATCCGTGCTTCATATAGTGCTGAATACACATGGCATGGAAAGGGTCGAGCGACGGCATTCCGAGACCTGTCGCGTTGCCGAACAGGATTCTGTCTTTGACATGGACGGCCAGCACACGGCCGGGCTGCAAGATTCTCAACAGATGCGGCGTGAGATAGTCCATCTGCTTGAAAAACTCGCAGTTGTCGAGATTGAAGCCGAAGTCGTTATAGGTGGCTGTATATTCGTAGTGATTGCTGAAGGGAACAGACGTGACAATCAGTCCGACGCTGTTGTCTTCCATTGTGCGGCACTCCAGCACATTGTCATTGTTGATAGCGCGGTACATCTTGCCGCTCTTTTCCTCGCGAGAAGCGAACATGTAGCGCATAAGCTTCGATTCAACGTCGAGACCGAACAATCCGTTTTCGCGCACGATGTCTGTCATTTTGGCAACCATTGCGTTGTGCTGTTTCCATTTCAGCATGAACGACTGATAGATTGCCTGTTCGCTCTCTGCATAGACGAGATAAAGCTCCACGGGGTTAGTCTGCATGAAGCGGTAGATTCGCGCTATTGCCTGGAACTTGTCGTTGAAGCGATAGTCGATGAACATGATGGCTTTGTGACAATGATACTGAAAGTTCAGACCCTCGCCGAGCATTTCCGGCTTCGCGGCGAGATACTTCAGACGACCTTCTTTGAAGTCAAGAATGATTTCGTCGGCTTCGTCTTCGTCCTGTGTGCCATAGACGGCGCGACAGCCGTCGATAGCCTTGCAGATGGCTTCGCGCTCCGCTTCGAGGTCGTGCCAAATCAAGAAATGGTCGTCTTTGTTTTCGGGGCGGTTGACGATTTCGACGACACGGCGAATCTTGTCCGGCATACTATCGCGACGCTCGCGAGCTGCATCTTGCAGTCCGATGGCAGCGTCACGCAGTAGCTTCGCTTGTCCGTCTTTCTCATATCCGGCTGACAGATGGTCAACTCTGACAATCTCTTCGTGTATGTTGAGCGGCGGCAGCTGATAGCCGTCGTCGGGATAGCCGAGGTCGGACGGCTTCGTCAGGAACAACGCCCATGTGCTGACCCACAGCCAAAATTCGCGCTCTTTGTTCGGGAACAGCGTCAGATTGTTCGCTTTCGTGCTGTCGCGCTGGAAGAATCGCGTCAGAGCCTGTCCGCTGTCCATGACACCGAGATATGCGCTGTAGTGAATCAGCTCTTTGTAACGGTTGGGCGACGGTGTAGCTGTGGCAACAAAGCGATACGGAACTTTCGAGAACAACGGCAGAAATTCTTGATAGGTCTTCGTGCCGAATCCGCGCAACACGGACGCTTCGTCGAGCGACGTCGCCGTGAAATAGCTGGGGTCGATACGCACACCGTCTTCGCCGTCGCGGACACGCTCATAGTTCGTCACCATGATGTCACAGTCGCACGACTGAATGTCCTGCATCGTGGTGACGTATTTCAGCGACATTCCGAGGTGCTGCTTCGCCTGTGTCAGAAATTCGACGACGACGCGCTTCGGACATACGACGAGAGCCTTGCCGCCTTTGTGCTTGATGATGATGCGCAGTATTTCGAGCTGCGTGACGGTCTTCTGCATACCGAACGAGCTGAAGATGGCGCGACAGCCGCCGCGCACAGCCCATTTGACCGTGTCTTTCACATGCGGATAGAGCGATTGCGTCAGCTCCGATTCGTCGAAGTCGAATCCTGTCTGATGGCTAATCGCCATTTTCTGTTTCAAAAATTCAATGTAGTCCATAGTTCTAATTTTGTTGATTTATGCTTTATTTTCGATTTTCTTTGTTTTGATGAGGGATTTGTCCACCGACGACCCTAAAGCGCGTCAGAGGGCGTTTCCCTGCGTTCTGCGAGCTGTTTTTGTGTCCGATAGATTGTCAGCATGTCTTTCTCTGCCTGTGAACGATTCTCTTCCGGCTTGGCGAGAATGTTCTTGATGGCGACTTCCTGTCTGATTCGCTGGAGTTCGCCAGCTTCCTCGCGCTTCTTTAGCCCTGCTGCTCGCTGTTCGTCTTCCCGACGCTTGCGCTCTTCGGCGAGTTTTTGCGACTTGTCGGGGTCGATGCGCCATGCGCCTGTTTCTTCGTCTTTCGTGTAGCCGAGCATGTCGAGAGTGAAGTTCTCCGGCACACGGTAGCCGTCGCCATATCGTTGTTCGTCTTCTCGGCGGCTCATTTCCTCTGCGGCATTGCAACGCTCATTGGCATATTGCTCGAACCACTGATAGATGTCGCCCGATGTCAGCTGATTGTAGGTCTTGCCATATTCGCCGTGATAGAAGCGGCGCATGACAACGGCGATGTCGGCGAATGTGAGGAAATAGAAAGTCTTCATGATGTCGCTGGCCAGCAAGTCAATCTCCATCTTTGTAAGTCCGTTTTTGACCTTGCTGTTGTGCGAGAGCAACATGAGGTGTAGCTGCAACAGCCCATAGATTTTCTTCTTCGAGCTTCCGTCCGTGCGCGTCAGCGTTATCATGCTGGGAGCTTTCGCCGCGAGAGCTTCTTTTACCGTCGTCACGTCGCGGAACGTCTCAAAGAGCCTGTTAGGACTGTAGATTTGCAAGCACGTCGGCAAGTTCAGTTGCTGAATAGCCGAATCCACCTGTTGCGCTATTGTTAGTTGATTTTCCATCTTTTATTGAGTTGTAGATTTCGTTGAAGTTGCCGTTGATGTAGGGGAGGGAGAATTTCTTCAGCGTGAAGCTGTCGGCTCGACGGATAATCACGTCGAGGAAGATTCGGAAGTTGTTCGTCAGCTCCGCGATGTCGCCGCGCTTTTCTTCCGGCATAAAGAATCGGATTTGTTTCAGAACGCCGACCAGCGCGCCAGCGTCCTTTGCAGTCCAATAGTATTTGTCATTGTTCAGACGCTGGAAGGCATCTTCAAAGATAGCCCTGCAGTCGCTGTGCATCTTCGTTTCTTCAGCTGTATATTTTTTTTTCTTTGGGCGCGAAATTTCAATTTCGCTTTCTTTTTCGTAAGAAAAAGAAATATTTTTTTCTTCTTTATCTTCTTTACCTTCTATTATTCTTATGTTAGTGTCGTTTGCATGTCGTTTGCATGTCGTTTGTCTGTCGTTTGTCTGTCGTTCAGTGTGTCGTTTACTTTGTCGCTTCGATTCTTCGATATACTGATATTGTTCATATTTACAGACTGTTATTTTTGTATATTTGTGTGTCGTTTCGCATGTCAATTCGTGTGTCGAAATTAGACGACTTATTGCCGTGCGAATTGAACGTATCGTTAAACCAGTCTGTTCGCTCATGTTTGGCAAGCTCGAAATGAATGAACCTCTCTCAATAGTGATTCCTCTCCACACTCTATCCGTTGTGTTCGCAGACAGCAAACAATATTGAAAGAAATGAGCTGTGTTTGCTTCCGTGAACCACTCCCAATCGAGCATCTTCCTGTGAATCTTAATCCAGCCACCTAAAATGTCCATAGTTCAAAATGCTTCTTTGTTGATGTTGATAGTCAATCCGGCTTCAGCGACGACGACATTCTTCCCAGTCGCTTCGATGGCACGTCGGCGCATCGTCACAGGGTCGCCGTTGCCCTGCGAGATATGAATCAGAATGATGTTCCGCATTTTCGACATGTCGTTGGCGCGTAGAGCGTCGATGCAAGTCTCTATCTCCATGTGCGATTGATGAACGCGCTCCGCGACGACTTCGGGCAGCTTCCCAGCTTCAACACGCGCTTTCAGAATGCTTTCGATATAGTTGCACTCTATCAGCATATGCGAAAGTCCAGGAAAGCGGAACGGCAGATAGTATGTGTCGGACGCGAACAATATCATTCCTGTTTCGTGGTGATTGATAAGAAAGCCAAGCGGCTCGACTGCATCGTGCTTTGTCGCGAACGGCAGCACGTCGAATCGACCGACGCTGAATTGCTTCCGCGCTTCGCATCTGTGCATGAATGACGATTCAATGTCGATGCTGTCGATTGTTCCTTTGCTGGCGTATGTCGGAATGCAGCTGTCAATGAAGCTTGCCGCTTGGCTTGCATGGTCGCCGTGTTCGTGCGATATTAGGCAAGCGCGGACTTTCGTCAGATTATAGTCAAGCTCGCGCTTGACGAAATCGAACTTGATGCCGGCTTCGATAATGAGTGCTTCCGTCTCATTGTGGAGTATGTAGCAGTTGCCCGCGCTGGAGCTTCCTAATATCGTCAGTTTCATGGCTTGTTACTTGTTGAGGTCAAACGGAGTTTGTTTCGTCTCTGCCTGTGCGCTTTTTACGCTCGCTGGCGCGTTTTCGGGCTGTGGTGCTGGCATTGCTCCACCGTCGGCAGATTGTGCGCTCTGCATCGAAATTTCCTCGCCGTTGGCGTTCTGCTGGATTTCCTGTTGCACGTTGTCTTTGATTTCTGTGTAGGGAACATCGACAACGCCGACTTCTTCCCGTGTGTACATTGCTCCGAGCTGCGCCGGAAATGCTTCGCGCATGGCTTGAACGATGGCGACTTTGCGAATCATGGTCGAGGGCTTCTCTTTCCATGTCGATTGCTTTTTGTCGTACTCGTTGAGATTGACCATCTGAACGATGTCCGATTTGCGGTCGTCACGGTGGACACGCGCCCAGCCACCGAGCAACACATCTTCTCCGAGGTGGAACGTACCTTCGAGATACAGGATTTCGTCTTTACGCTTGACGATGATTCCAGCTTCAAAGCCCTGATAATGCGGATTTGCTTCGGCACGTTTCATCAGAGCTTCTTTCGACACGACCATCTGTGCAGGGCTGTCGCCGTACTTGACGAGATAGGCTTCACCGATGAACGGATTGAGCTGATTGAACTTGCAGATTTGAATGAACTGCACCAAATCGGCATCTGCGACTTTGCCGTTTCCTTTGGTGAGGAAGTTGCGCACGATGGTATAAGACAGCTTGACGACCTGTCCGGCCACCTCATAGCTGATTGCGCCCTTGTCGCTCTCAAAGAGCATGAGAGCTAATTTCTGTTCTTCAGTCTGTACGACCGGCACTTGCTGTTGTTCTTTTGACATAATGATTTAATTTTGATGGTGGATTATTGAATAACTCTGACCTCCAGCTTCGCGTCGCGCTCGACGTAGAGCGTGATGAGCTGCAAGTCGTGACTTTCGATGTTGGTGATTCCCTCCGCGTTGTCGATGAAGATAGGACAGCGCAAGCCGTAGAAGTCCGACAGCGTGTGAATGATGTCCAATCCGGCGTTAATCTGTGCCGCGCTGTTGGCTACAGGATAGAGAGCGTTCCCGACGATGGCGACACACGTCTCAACGATATTGCCGTCCAGAGTGTAGTCGAACAATTTCCACTTGACATTATGGAACAGGCTGTTGACATGCTTTTCGAGGTCTTCGACTTTGGCTTGCTCGAACTGCGTCGCGACAAAGACGCGCTTCTCATAGTCCGCGATGTCCTGTGCGAGCTTTCTGCCCTCCGCTTCAAGTTCCTCGATGCGCTTGTTTGCTTTGTCGGCTGTCTCGATGTCTGACAGCTGACGCTTCATTTCGTCATGCCGGCGGCGCAATTCCTCGCGCTGTTCGTTCAGCTTCGCTTTCTTCTCTGTGTCAGTACCGTCGGAGCTGTCGAGTTGCTTCAGCTCGCCGCGTAGCGTTTCGACGCGCTGCATCTGCTCTGCATAGCCTTTCACGTCCGACGGCTGAATCTCATTCTCCGTGACGACGGCTATCTCCGACAGGCGAGCTTCGCTTTCCGCAATGCTCTTTTCCTGTGCTTCGATGTTTTCTTCCTGTTTCTTCGCGTCTTCCTTGCGACGTTTGATGCTGGCTTCGCTTTCCTCGATTTGCGTCTTCAGAGCGTCGCCACGGCTGACGATGCTGTCAAGTTCTTTCTGCTTGTTAGTGTTGAATCGTGCTTCAGCTTCGCTCTGCATGGCCGCAGGGAGCGTCTGACCGCATGTCGGACAGATGGCGTTGCCGCCGAATGTCTTTTTGTCGGTCTCTATGTATTCGTTGCGCAACTCTGCGTGTTTCTTCAACAGATTGTCGCGCTCTGTCTCGATTCTCGCCGTCTGTTTCTTGTAGGCTTCGAGATAGTTCTTGTCGCCCTGTAGCTTGCGCTTCGCGTTGTCGATTTCATGCTGGAGAGTGTCATGCTCTCTGTTGGCGGCTTCGACGCGCTCTTTTTCCTCTCTTACTGCGTCAGCAACAAGTCTGTCGGCGACAACGAGAGCGTCGTCAATCTCTTTCCGCTTGTCGCGAATGCGCTCGCTCTGTTGCAGAGCTGCGTCCGTCTGCGATTGCAGTACCGCGTCGGTGGCTCGCGTCATTTCCTCGTTAGCGTTGAGCTGTGCTTCGATGCTGGCTTTGTCGCCGAGCTGTTCGGGAATCGTGCGGCGCACTTCGTCGATACGCGGCTGAATCTCGCTGTGCGATTTACGCAGTTTCTTCAGCGCGAGATTGATTTCTTTCTTGAAATCTGCAAGATTCTTGCCGTTCAGTTCCTCCAGCAACGCCGTGAATGCTTTGTCGCGCTGTGCTATCTCGCTGTCGCTTGCAGCTGGACAGATGGCGAACAATGCCGCTCTCTGCTCGTTCCACTTCAGCGAGGGGAAATAGTAGGGATTCGTCAGCATCTTGAACAGCTTTTCGTCAACGATTTCGGACACGCGCTTCTTGTACTCCGTGACGTTGATGGGAGCATCATCCCAGAAGCATGAAGTCTCGTTGCCCTCATACGTTTCTTCGACTTCGCCGCTGTGTTGCACCCAATTCTCATGGAATCCGCGACGCAACAGATGCGATTGTCCGTCGATGATGAGGTGCAGCTCGACGCTCGTCTCAATGCGGACGCTCTTTCCAGCGACGCACGGCTTAATCTCGAAGTCCTTGCGGTCGAGTTCGTCTTTGCCGAACAGGCACCATGTGAACGCGGCGAAGATGGTCGATTTCCCTGTGGCGTTGTCGCCAGCGATTACCGTCAGCGTCTCGCCGATTTCGGAATCAAAGTGTTTGATTCCTCTGAAATTGTCAATGACAATTCGCTTTAACAGAATTTCTTTCATTGTATAACTAATTATGTTTAGGTGGATATATTGATGTCGCTTTATCTACATTCACGATTATTTTCCTGCCGTGCTGTGTGATTGCAGCCGCAATCTTGCCGCTATTCTTGATGCGCTGTGCCGTCGCCAGCGAGCAATCATATATTTTTGCGATTCCAGCAATGCCATAGACGAACTGCGGCAGCTGTTCGCGCTGGCTTTTGAGAATGCGCTCCAGCAATGCGCTTTCACGCACGGCAATGACTTCTAACAGCTCGTCGAGCGTCATATCTACAAGTCTCCGCTGGCCGTCCATGTCTTCAGTCGTTAATGTGTTTGATGAAATAGGACATTCCGAGATACATTGCAGCCGTGAAGATGCAATGATAGGCTTCTTCGCCGAATGCGTAAAGCACCAGGAAGACGGCCATCCATTTGCAGCCGCTCGAAAGCTTGACGCACAACTTTTTTCCTATGCGCTCCAGCGCATTGAAGATTCTTTCTTCGTTTGTGTTTACGTTTTCCATATCAGATGAGCTTTTTAAGTTTTAGCACACGATGAACTGTTTGCCAGCAGGTGCCAACCTCGACGGCGATGTCATTATAGAGAATCGTCGCGCTTTTGTACTGCTTTTTCTTTGACCGATACAACTCGCAGATTCGCGTGTGCAATTCCTCTCTGCGCTGCATGGCTGGTGATAAAATCTTTTCTGTCATATCTATTCAATTTTGAATTTTGGCGCGTCGCACGGATTCGAACCGTGTCGGTCTCAACCGAGCTGCCAAGCTGTGACGCGCGGATTCGGATTCGTATTATTCGCATCCGATGAAGTTGAACTCTGCAATGAGTTCTTTGAATTGCTTGCAGAAATACTCGCAACGCTCCCTGTCATAGAAGCAAAGCCGCGAGCCGATAACCGCAATCGGAAACGAGGGCGCATTAACCACGTAAGCGTAGGCGAACCCCGCAGCCGCACCATCATTCGCATAACCGCCGAAGAGGAAGCCCCGCTCTCTTTCTTCGTCTGTTAGCTGTGTCTCGAAGTATTTCTTGCTGCATACAACCCACCACGGACGATAATATTTGCCGTTCTCGATGGCTTTCTTGAAGCTGAAGTCCTCGCCGCCACGGATAGCTTTTGCGATAATCTTCAGTTTTGCATAGGCGATTTCGTCAGATGTAGGCTTGTAGTCAACAGAGCTTGTGAAGGTGCAGCTGCAATCTTCCGGCAGCGGATTGATGCCGAGATATTCGCAAGCGTCTTCGTAGGTCTTGATGTCCGTGTAGTGCTTGAACTTCACCGTCTCTCTCTTTCCAAACAGAGATTCCAGCACGGCGATGATTTCTTTGTTGTCACCAGCTGCGGCAAATGCAGCGTCGATTTGTTCCTGTTTTATCTTCATGGCGTTGATTATTTATGGTTAGCGATTCGTTGAAAGATGGAGAATGTCATTGCACGTTGAATGAGTTCGTGCATATCCTTGTCTTCTGATATGCGACTTGCGAGAACCATAGCGAGCTTCTTTGTGCTGCCTTGTAATAGTCCATTGACGGCTGTCGTCTCGCCGTCGTCGCTGTACATTAACAACAGACAGCCGCGCTTCTCGCCGTCTGCGCTGGATTCGCACCATGCGCCTAATTGCTTCGGGAGTTGTTCAGCGTCAATCGTCGTTGTCGCTTCGTTCTTTTCCTCGACCATCTGCTTCTTGCAGACGATGTTTCTGATTTTGTTCCGATTTTTTTTCATTGTTACTGATATTTGTTGGTGAATATTGATGTTGATTATTCTTCGTCGTCTTTCTCCAGCTCTGCGTCGGGATTTTCAGATTTCCACACGCGCCACGCTTTGTTAAGTCTGCGGCGGTCGTATTTGAGCGATTCGTTCACTTCGTCAAGCTCCCATTCGTCGGTGATGGTGTATTCCTGGCCGTCAGCGTCCGTGACCTTGACGCGCGTCTTTAAGACTTGGTATTTGTACGGCTGCGCTGGACTGAATCCGATGCACGTTGTGTCGATGTCCGGCAGCTCGTTTTCCTCGCTGACGCGGAAATACTCATTGAGGTCTTTATTGAACTTGTCGATAGCTTTCGTCAAGCTGTCAGTCTGTTTCTTCGTTATCATGGCTTTAGAAATTTGCTTTGAGTTTCAGTTGTTTCAGAACTTCTTTCAGCTCGCTGTCGCTGTAACTTTCAGCGACCTCACGGCTGACGCAATTATGATTCATTGCGATTTCGATTGCGCGTTCACGACTTACATTGATGTTTTTCTTTATCGTTTTCATTGTCTCTAATTTTTTTGTTTGGTCAGTTTCTAATTTTTGTTTACATTTGCATTCGCATTTGTGATTAAATTCGAGTGCAAAAATAAGGACTTTATTTGAACTGACCAAATATTTTTTCAAGTTTTTGCCAAATTTTTTACAAGTCACTGATTATGAATAGTAATTTTTTAATGCCATGAAGAAAGACAAAGCTGAACGGATGCTGCAAAACAACCCAAAATTAAGTGAATACTCTAAAAAATTAGGTATCATAAGGGCTGAATTATGCGGCGGCGACAATAAGGTTTTTGCCGAAAAATTAGGTGTTAGCACAGCCTATTCGAGCGCACTTTGCAACGCCAAAGAGCCTATCACACAGCGGACGTTGGAAAAGATATTAACAACCTTTCCCGAAGTCAATCGCTCATGGCTCTATTTCGGAGAAGGTGAAATGCTGATAGCTGAAGCTGCACCGAAGCCACGTCGAAATATCGTCGAAGCATCGACGAAAGACATTGCGTCTGAAGCACAGGTCGCGCTATTGCGTGACATTCTGCGAGAGAAAGACAAACAGATTGCGGAACTGACAGCCGACAACGCTCTGTTGCGTAAAGAGCTGCGTGAACTGCTTTATGAAAAAGAGGGGGCGACCGCAGAGACCTCGGAACAGCATATTTCGACAGCGACGGAACTCTCCACAACCTTATAATATAGTATATGGATTTTCTTGAACGGTTTTCACAGCGCAAAGACAATCCCGAATCATGCAGACGCGAGCCGACAGCCGATGAAGTGAAGCTGTCAACGAATGATGATTGCGAGCTATTCTATAAGCAATTCGGCTGGGATAAGCAACGAGAGTATTTCAATCTGCGTGAACGTGAAGCTCTCGCTGGATTCAACTATTTCGTTATGCCGAAAGCCGACTATGGTGAAGCCATGCGACTATATAATAATATGAAAGAGGAAGCGCGGAAACGTGAAGAATCATTCCGGCTGTTGCGTGAGGGATTGAGCTTCGAGCAAAGCGGCGACCTCGACAACGCCATCATAGCATATCAGCACAGCATAACGACCGATTTGCGCAATGTCGGAGCATACGAAAGACTGATGAAGCTCTACCACAAATTGAAGCGCACAGACGACGAAATTCAGATTGTGCGTGAAGCGTGTTATGTCTTCCCCGATGATGAGAAATATAGATCCAAACTTAATAAATTGTTGAATCATGGAAAATAACGAACAGAACACACAGAACGACCCTTTTATGTCGATTGATAAGAAGCCGACAGCCAACGGCTGGAAAATAGTCGCCATCGTCGTCATTGCCCTGTCAGCTGTCGAAGTGGCTGTCAAGTTTATCAATTTCACGTCAGCTGTCGGAAGCGATGTTGCGCCGCTCTGGGCGGCAGTCGTCTCATTCCTCGGCATTCTGATTCCCTGCGGCGCGGTCATTCTGTTGACGCAGATTCTCGACGAACTGAAAAAACTGAACAATAATAAATAAAGAAAGCCGCACCCCTTTCGAGACGCGGCCACCAACAAAATTAGAAACAATGTCAGAGATTGTGACAACTGACTATTTCGGACAACATAGATTGTACCGTTTCATGTCGCGGAACATGTTCGACACGCTTTGCAGAGCATTCACAGCCGGACAGCCGACGTGCGTCGTGGATGATGCAGAGCTGAACGAGCTGCGCCAGCGTGTCAGAGCGTTCCGATTTGCAAAAATACATAACATTCCGCAATCCACAGCGGAAAAGATATTAACACAGCTATGAGTATCAACCTATCACAGCGCACACAGGACATTCAGACGCGCTTTTTCGACGCTCTGTCGATGCTGATGTCAAGCGAGGAATTGCAGGGCGGTATGCGCGAGTTCTGCAACCGCTACAACCTCAACCGCACGAAATACGCGATGCTGAAGAACGGCAGTACCACGTCGGACAGACAGGCGACATACCGCACTATCGACATTGACGCGCTGTCATATCTTTGCACGGACTTCAATATCTCGGCGAAGTGGCTTCTGACAGGTGTCGGGAACATGCGCCGAAAGAACGCCGCCAGGAAATGACAATCCAATATCGCGCACGATTCATCTTGCACCGCGAGCGCAACGGCAGCTTTACAATCCGGCTGCGCGTGACACTCCACGGCCAGCGTCCTATCGACTTCGCCGTTGGCTGTTCGATAGACGACCGCGACGTGTGGGATGATGGCCGTCAGCGTGTCCGTCAGTCGCACAGCGACGCACAGACTATCAATCGCACTCTCGCTGACTATGAGAGCAAGGTCGCTGACCTGATGGCGCGATATGAGCTTGTAGAAAAGCGTGTGCCGTCAGCCGACGACGTGAAGCGCGAGCTGGCTGAATTGTCCGGCAGAGCGACAGCCGCAACGATACAGCGAGACAAAGACGATGATTTCTTCATCGTATATGATAAGTTCTGCGAACAGATGGGCGCACAGAACCAATGGACACGCGCGACGTTTCAGAAATTCGACGCGCTGAAGAATCATCTGACGGAATATGAGCCGATGCTGAAGCTCTCGAAGCTCGACGAAATACAACTGCAGGGATTCGTCACCTACATGTCGAACACGCTGAAGCTCCGCAATACGACCATAGGAAAACAACTCGGATTCTTGCGCTGGTATCTTCGCTGGGCGGCGCAACATGGATATTACGGCGGCAATCTGCATGACACTTTCAGACCGAAGCTGAAAGGCTCGCACTTCGAGCAAAAAGAAGTCATATATCTGACGTTGAAAGAGCTTCAGACGGTGGAAAACCACCAATTCAAGCCCACACAGAAACATCTTGAACATGTGCGCGACGTGTTCGTGTTCTGTTGCTATACAGGACTGCGATTTAGCGATGCCGCCAAGCTGCGACGCTCCGACATTCACGACGACTATATCAGCGTCGTAACAAAGAAAACGTCCGACAGACTTCGCATCGAGCTGAACAAGCATTCTCGCGCGATTCTCGACCGCTACAGCGATTGCGACTTCCCGAACAATCTCGCGCTGCCTGTCATATCGAATCAGAAAACAAACGACTATCTGAAAGAGATAGGCAAGGAATGCGAGCTGAACGAGAATGTCCGCATCGTCTATTTCCTCGGAAACAAGCGCGTCGAAGAGGTACACCCGAAACGCGAGCTGTTGACGACGCATGTCGCGCGTCGCACTTTCGTTGTGACGGCTCTCCAGCTCGGAGTGCCAGCTGAAGTTATAACACGCTGGACAGGTCACAGCGACATGAAGTCAATGAAGCCATACGTCGCTATCGTTGACGAACTGAAAGCAAAGAATATGTCAAAATTCGACACGATATGACAGGGAGCTGCGCCACGATTGCGCCACGATTTGACGCTATATCTAACTATCAGACACAATCAGCCGTCAGAGCGACTGACAGACGGATTGTTATATCTGACAGCGAAATGCAACTCTATGATAGCTCGTTAGAATATAGCTGCGAATCCCTGTCTCTCCGCAACGTGGACTGATAATCAGCACGAAACAGAATTTGCGCCACGATTACGCCACAAAATCAAAGCCCGACACAGCGATTGTGCCGGGCTTCTTTACGCTCAAAAGTCAATATATGTTACTCTAATTGAACATATTCCGTGTAAACTATCTTCGTGTGCGGATTGCTGGACATAATTTCCTGTCTGATTTCCTTTGTTCCGCATCTGAAGAACAGAAATTTTTTCGGTACTCTGTGAACGACTTGAATCAATGTGTCAACGCTCTCGATGCTGCATGTGACAGAATCATTCGCGACTATTCCCTTAATATTAGTCCAAGCGTCGCTCCATTGGAATTGTTTCGCGCGTTCTATAATAGTATCATGTATGAACAGCGTATCGCGAAGTGGAACGTCTACCGTGACTATCGTCTGCGTCTGTGTCTGTGCAGCCGATTCGACGCGCTTCAGCTTTATTCCCATGTCGCTGACGGCTTTCGCGAGTGTCTGCGAATATTCGTCAAGCTCCGCATTCTTCAGCTGCAAGCGAGCTATTGAAGCCGCCGACAGGCTGTCGTTGACGGTGTATTGCTCCATGCCCTCACGGAGCGTTTCGACGTTGCTTTGCAGTCGTTTGTTTTCCGCGCTCAAATACGACTGCCGCCATATCGCGCAAAGCGCGAGTAGAGCGCAAGCGGCAATCACAATGATTTTCGTTGATGTCTTCATTTTAATTGTGTTTTTGATGGTTAGAGATTCACTTCTTTTCGCCATTGCTGAACATCGAAGCTCGGACAGGCTTTCGCGGCATATTGGTTATGTCCGCTGATTTTGGACACGTTGAACACCACTTTGAGCGACCGCACCAACTCAATGAGGGCTGCTTTCTGTTGTGGTGTTCGTGTGTCCTTTGCTTTCTTTCCGTCAGCCGCACAGCCGCCAATGTAGCAAATGCCGATTGACGTGCCGTTGTGTCCTGTCGTGTGCGCTCCGATAACGTCGAGCGGACGGCCAGCATGGATTGAGCCGTCACGGTATATCACATAATGATAGCCGATGTCGTTGAATCCACGCTGTTTGTGCCAGCGTCGAATGTCTTCGACGGTGAAATCCTTTCCCTCCGGCGTTGCGGCGCAATGGATGATGATTTCGTCGATTTTTCGCATGATTCAATGTGTTTTGATGATTAGATAGACAATTAGAAGCTGGATTGCCTGTCCGATGATGCCGCCGATGAATCCGGCGAGACAATCGAGCCAATCCCACGCCGACCAATCCCAATATTTGAACGGAATGTGGTCGCCGTTGTAGTGATGCACGTCTTTGAACTCCATGCCGCCGATGCAGCCGATACCCATGAGGATTGTGCCGAAAAGCGAGACGATGGAGATTCCGATTAGATGTTTCCAGCGGTTGGATTCGAGAAGCCATTTCATGCTGATTCCCTTTCCAATTCTTTTGCTTTGCTCTGTTGTTCGAGAGCGGCACGGAACATTTCTTTCAGATTGTCGTTAGCCAGCAAGCTATTGAGCAATTCGGCTGCGTCGGACATCTGTTTTCGTGTCTTCTGGTCAGCTTTCTCACGGACGCTGATAAACTCGACCACGCAGAGGAAAGCACCAACAAGGCACATGATTACAGGAATGCCAGCGATAACTTCTAACCCAAAGAGCTGCGGAAGACGGCTCATGTGGATAAGAATGTCGAAGCACAGCGCAATAACCATGCCGCCCTCATAGGTGATGAACTTTGTAAATGTGCGTTTCAGAGCTTGCGACGAGCGCAATTCACCTCTGATTTTTGCTTTTCGCAGACCGCTTGCGAGGTCTACCATCATGGCGATGAAAACGACTAACATCGTCGCCACCGCTATCAAAAGCATGTTTCCGATACCATTGAGAATTTCCATTGTTGTAATGTCATTGAAAGATTAAACATTTGCCGCTCCGCTGGATTGTGCAGTCCAACGGAAAAGCATCGATAGGTGGCAATCCGGCTTTCTGTCGCTGTTCGTTGATTGCCGGAATGCTCGTCTGCATGTTTTGAACGGTCTCGATTAGATTGTCAGAACCCGTAAAGCAAGAACGACGCTGCCCGCTAATCGCGCCGTTCTCGTCTTTGACAAAATAATCTCCAGCTTCATCGGCTGTTTCGCGAAAATCGGCAAGAACAATCTGCATCTGCATTCTCAAATGCAGTCGCGTTTTGTCATTCTCGAACTTTGTCTTTTCGATTCTGACTTTCTCAATGACGATGCGTCGCCCGATTAAATCGTCCATTAAGATGCTCTTTCCGATGATTGTCGTCGGCTGTATGCCGAAATCGCTGAATCGTGCCATGTTTTTAGTCGCTTTAGTCGATTTTTAGTCGAAATTTAGTCGGTTTAGTCGAGATTGAGATTGTTCAACATAGCGTCGAGGTCGTTGAGGAAATGCAGATAGGCTTCGTATCTCTCAACGGCACTTTCGTCGTCGTTGATTCCGAGATTGAAGCTGTTGTAGGCGTTCACCAGCGCGAACTCCTCGCTTTCGGTCAGAGTGGCGCGAATGATGGCTTTCTTGATGTTTTTCTTCGTCGGCTCGTCGAAGATTCGCACGGTACGATACTTGTAGCCGATTTTAGTCGGTTTAGTCGCACCTTCCTCGATTGCCGTCTCTTCCTCAACATTGAAGTTGAAGATGTGGCTCCCATCGTTGTCATGCTCCAGCGTGACAGGATGGCCGTGTACGTTGTCGCAGTGAGCTTCGACTGCGGCGTTTGCTAAAGTGTAATTCATAGGGAATCTTGATTTTTAATGTGTTAAACAAATTCACGCTGTCGCAATACTTGCACCAGCCCCACCATGAAGCGATTTGTTGCTTGTAGTATCTTTCTGACGGCAACGTCGCACGATGGTGCAGCTTCGCAACGCGCTTGCACAACGCTTTCTTTACTTTCTTACGCATGAGCGTATGGGTGTGACGGAAGACATATCCGACAAAATCTATTCCGCGCGAATCGACAGGGAATATCTGATAGTTCGCTTTGACGCACAGCTTCAAGCCCGATAGATAGCCGCGCATCTTATAGAGAATATCATGCAACTCTGCTTTCGTCGCCGCCAGCACAACAATGTCGTCGGCATAGCGGAAATAGTGTTTGACTTTCAATGTCTCTTTCACATAGTGGTCGAAATACGTCAGATAGAGATTCGCGAGGTATTGCGACATATAGTTTCCTATCGGCAGTCCTTTCCCTTTCTTCGCTCCTGGAATGGAGTTGTGCGAATCTATTATCTCGTCGATGAGCTTCAACAGACGCACGTCTTTGATTTTGCGACGCACAATCTGTTTCATAATGTCATGGTCGATTGATTCGTAGAACTTGCGAATGTCTATCTTCAGACAATATTTCGTTCCGGCGCAATCTTCGTCCAACGCGCGACGCACGTCGAGAGCGCATTTGTGAATGCCGCGTTTCTTGATACAGCTGTAGGTCGTATTGATGAACAATGAGACCCATATCGGCTCTAATACATTCATTATGGCATGATGTACTATCCTGTCGGGGAAATACGGCAGACGGCAGATGTGACGCTCTTTCGGCTCGAATATCGTGAACGTGTCGTAACGTGAAGTGTGATAGTCGCAGTTCTTTAGCGTTTCGTGCAGTTGCATGATGTTCGCTTCGCGCGTTTTGTCGTGATGGCGCACACCGTAAGTCCGCAACTTGCCTTTGCGAGCTTTCTCGTCGGCAAGTTTCAGATTGTCGATGCTGATTATTGCGTCATATAGATTGCCGTAGCGTTTCATCTGTCGTTTCGTTTGCTTGTTTTGGTCGTCTTCTTCGATTGCTCTACCAAAGACGATTTCAAGTCTTGTTAATTCTTTTTTTGCCTACGATAGTCGTAATGCTTCGTATTGTGCGCAGAAACTGCGCTTTTGGGGCAAGGTCTCCAACAATGTGTTATATTTCAGAGGTCTCAATATAACATTCAATTTCAAGCATAGCTGCGAGCCGATATTCGCATTCGTATTCGAGGGCGCATTATTCACGTTAGCGTAGGCGAACCCTGCATTCGCACCATTATTCGCATTACCGCCGAAGTGGAAGCCCCGCATTGTCGAACAACCTGTCTTTTTCATTTTGATTTTCTGTTTCTTGACCGATTTCCCTGCGCGGCGCGCAGGCGGATTTCGGATTCGTGCTTCGCTTCGGGTCAAACATGCAAGCAAAGCCGCGAGCCGATATACGCACTCGCATTCGAGGGCGCATAATCCACGCGAGCGAAGGCGAACCCCGCAACCGCACCAGAATACGCATTACCGCCGAAGAGGAAGCCCCGCGTTGAAGAGCCGCTGCTTGGTAGCGATGTATAGAAATAGTCACAGAAATACGTCGTATCTCCAGCACCGATTGCAGACGGGAAAATCTCGCCGTCTTCACCGAAGCCGACGGTCTTCACATATCCACTCGATGCCGGAAGAACGGTCTTCGCGATGTAGTTGGCCGTTATTGAGCTGGAGAAGTTCGCAGGATTCTCGCAGACATAAGCAACGGAATCAGTTCCCGAAGCTCCGACGCTGGCCAGCGCACCGTCAGTCCATTTCCAAATGTGACCGAACGGATTTTCAACACCGCGATACGACGGAACGCTGACAACTGTGTCATTCGTGTCATAGCCACCAGCGGCGAGCGTGTAATTGACAACGCCTGTGTGATTGCCGAGCGAGTTCGTCACGCCGCACGGAACAACAGGATTGTATCCGTTGAACGTGTTCCACTTCGATGAATTGAGCGTAGTAACGCCAGCACCGAGACCGCCCTTGTGATAGCCCTCCGTCGTAAGAGAAGCGTCGAATGCTTTCTGTGAGTTCAGAGTGGCATACTCAATGACATAGAGCCAATAGAGCTGTTTCTGAATGCGATATGTGTTGCAGTTCCACTTCGTGCCGCGATTGCGAGCGTATGTGCGGAAGTTCGTCAGAGAGATTTCGGTTGCTGGCATTCCGAGCTGCGATTTCGCGAGTTCATCCCAGCTCGATTGATTTCCACCGCCGCGATATTGTGCCGTAGTGTTGACGACAGACGAAAGCTTGTGGTTCGTGCGGTCGAGAGCGGCTTCATACGCGCTGACATAGGCGTTTTCCCACAGCTTGAAGCCTGGCAACTCATACAGCGAGACAAGAACGCGGCGTTTGTTGCCGTCGCTCTCGAAACGCCAATATTGGTTGCCAAGTTCGACCATGACTTGACCGTCAGAACCGTCAAGCACAGCCGCAGCTCCGCTGTCTTTGAGAGCCGTGTTATTGTCGGCGCAGTAGTAGTTGACCGTGCCGTCGTCATTGAGAAGACAACGCTTCATCATGGCGTGAACAGGTAGCTGCTGGTGCAGAGACATGTCGCCGCCGATGCGCGTCACCGCGTCGGGATTCGAGACCGTAACGTCGAACTCCACGCCGTAATAATGAGTGTAGGCGAAAGACGGATTGCTATCGCCAAATCCGATTAAAAGTCCCATATTAGTACCCCCATTTCAGATTATAGTTAGACAATGACGCATTCTTTACGATGCGCTTCACGATTTCGGGATTCCAACCCGAATTGAACTGCGTTGTCACCGTCTCGCTGTCGGTCATGCCTGCAAGCTGTACTTCGAGCGAGATAGGTGTCAGCGATTCGTTCTTGATGTTGAAGTTCTGACCGTCGGACAGGCTGAAGTCAGCCGTCGCGAGGTCGGTGATGCTTCCCATCTTTCCGATTTGTGCGGAAACTTGCTCTCCGCTTCGTGTTTCTCCTAACATGTTGATTAGAATTTTGTTAATATTGAATTTTGCCCGTAGTCTTATACTTTCTGCATCAAGCCCTGCAGGTCTGCAAAGCGTGTGCTGTCGTCGATTACAACGACGCTCGTCTTGCCAGGATAGTCAAGTCCGTCGCTGTCTATCGTACACGTCTGTTGGTCGAGGTGGTCGCGGTCGCTGATGATGATGTTGTTGCAGCCGAAAGTCTTCTCAATCTGATGGAACGTGTGAGCGAGTTGCTGTTTGTAGGTGTTGAATGCTTGCAGCGACACCGTGTTTTCTATCGTTGTAGGCGTTGCGCTGTTGTTGCCTATGATGATAGCACCTGTTTGTGGGTTGATGTAGCATTGCGTCTTTTTCCATACGTCGCTTGCGTCTGCCTTGTTGTCTTCGAGCTGTTTTGCACGATATTTCAGTGAGCCGACGGCATTATCATTGCCAATAGCATCTTCGCTGTCCTTGATGCGCTTTCTCAATCCGGCTGTGTCGTCAGCTCCGATTGTCGTCTGCATGTCGCTGAAGTTCTTTCGCAGACCTCCAGCTGTTGACGGTGACGCTCCGAGAATAGACAGAATGTCGATGTCTTGATTGTTCGCGTCTTTCAGTCCGGCGAACTTCAGCTGGCCGCGTAAAATGCCGTTCTTGATGTCGAGAATGGCATTGTCGCTGCCGTCTTTGATTACACCGTTTTCGATGTACGTCTGACCGATGGACGGCGTGAATGTGCGTTCATTGTTTTGGTCTTCCGCGCTCACCTCGCCAATCTCCAGCATTGAAGCGTATTCGTCAGCTCCGGCTTCAGAACTCTCAACTTTGACATATTCACAGCCGCCGTCGCTTTTCAGCTCTGCGAAAATGACAAATGATTTGTCGCTACCTTCCTCGCTGAAGTCGAGGGTTACTTCTCCGCTACTCTCCCAATGGCTGACAGCGTGTCCGAGACGAGCTTTGCTGTAGCTGTCGAATAGCTTCGTGTCTTTCAACGTCAGCACCTTGTCAGAATAGCTGATGTCGCCTTGATAGTGTCTGTCGGCTCTCCAGCCGTCATTGATGAAACGCTCAATCAAAAGAGAGCGGTTTATCTTCTCCGCGACAGCTGTAGCCAATCTGTCAAGTGATATGCTGTTAGCTGCTATCTTGTCGGCATTGACAGCACCGTTCGCCAGCTTGTTGCGCGTGACAGCTCCATTGTTGATTTTGCCCTCTGTGACGGCCCCCGACGCTATCATGCGAGCAATGATGAGATTATCTGCGAATCTGTCTGCAATGAGCTTGTTTTGGTCGTCGATGATGAGCGTCACACGTCCGGCTTGATTTCCGACGTTGATTCGATTTCCGTTGTAGAGAGCCGTCATTGTGTCGAAGTTCGCGGCGCGTGTCGCCGTGTTGATGATGTCGTCTGTCTCGCCTGGAATGATGAGGTCGCCGCCGTAGATGCTGTTAGCTGGCAGCACGGCTTCGCCATATTCCAGCGTCAGCACACGCGCATATCGAGCATTGATGTTCCGTCTCGTCGGCTTCGACAGCGTTCCGATTTGGAAATAATGATAGTTAGCGTCGCGACTTCGTAAATTTGCCACGTGCCAGAAAAAGGCGATTAGAACGTTACCTTCCCGTATGACAGGCTCATAGTAGATTTCAGCGTCCTGTGTACGCTTCGACGCTTTCACATAGATATTATATTCGTATCTTGACAGCAAATCTGTTTTCACTCTATCATAGAGCCGCCACTCTTTTCTGCGATTTTCGAGCGTGTAGTTCGAGAAGATACCCTGCGAGACAGAGATTGCATTGACGTTCTGCGTGTTCGCTGTCGCGTTGTGATTCGGAGTGAACACACATGACAGCGTTGTCGCTTTGTTGACGTAGGTATGCCCCCATATATCTTCAATAGCGCGATAGTATTGATGTTGATTGATGTCTTCAAAATAGATTGCGTTAGGGTCGCGCTTCCTGATGTCGCTGATTTCGATTCGCACTTCATCTGTCAGCAAGTTGCGATAGAACTTCGTGACCTTAATCCATGCGTTGATTCCGAGTTTCGTGTCTTTGATATGCACAAAGTCGCCGCATCTGATATGAAGATTCGGATGATTCTTCAACAGGTAGATTTTGTCGAAGTCGATAGTGTAGCGAGCGCACACTTTTGAATGCTCGCCGTAGTATTCGTTAGCTCGCGTCTGCAAAGCCGTTTCTGCGGCTGTCACGAATGCCAGCGGAAGATTGATGTCTGAAATTACATATTCGTCGCCGACAGCGAATTGGAATGCCGCGCTGTTCGGGTCGGGGATATGCTGTTCAAGAATCTCGTCGCCCTCGTTCAAGATGATTTCTTCGATGATGAACGTGTGATTTGCAGCGTCGATATTCTCCGGCTTCAGCTTGAAAGAATATCCAGCGAGATTGCCCGTGTTGAACGTGATTGTCGCTGTGCTGTCGATGAGATATTTACGCTCTTTGCCGACAATATCGTTTGTGAACAGCTGATAAACGTCCGCGTCATTCGGGTCGTAACCTCGCACTTGGCAGAACTCCGTGAAGTCGTCAGCCGCCCAGAACGCGGCAAGGTCGAAGTTAATGGCCGTGTCTTTGAACTTGCATCTGTTCGACTGATAGATTTGCGTGATTGTGGACTTGCAATGCGGCTTCTCGTCGTCGAAGATAACGATTCCCTCTTTCACACCGAAACGCGACACAACGTCGTTGTTCTCGATGAATGAAGCATTGCGACGATTGACGTTGCTGTCGTTTCCTGTGTACGGAAGACAGAGCCTTGTATGCGGATAGCCTGTCGGAAGATTCTCGCTGCTCCCATAGACATAGAGACGTGTGATTATTTCCTCGCTGGCCGTTTCCTCGCGTGTGATTGAATACAGACCTTTCCCACGTCCATATTCGAGATTCAGCGTCGTATTTGCCCCCTGCGTGAAGATGTCGAGTGTCTTCACGTTGTTGCTCTCCGTGATGCGAAATTCATAGCCGTATAGCTCACAAAGCGTCTGCAACGCTGCGAGACAACTCTTTTCCGTGAATTGCTCCGTCACAACCTCCGTGTCGTCGGGGCAGTTTCCGAGCTGCCATTGGTTTGGATAGATGCGATTCGCGTTTCCGATGATGATTTGAGCCAGCTCCGACAACGTAGCTGTCAGATGGTCGCCCTGCGTTTCTTCCGGCAACAGGAACTGCACGTTTGCGAGGTCATATTTCGCGCTCTCGAATGTCAGCGTGTACTCGAATATCTGACGGCCGTCGCGCACAACTTTCGGAGCTTGATTCAGACGATAGACTTCACCCTCGACAACGATATAGTCGCCGACGGTGAAGTCAATGCTCGATTCGCTCTGAACAACGATGCGCACGGCTTCAGACGACATGAGGTTTTCTTCGCATTCAGCGTTGACAAACACAATGCCGTTCTTCGAGTTGCGTAGCTCGCTGCGTAGATTGGTATTCTTCTTATATACTATAATCTGTTCCATACGACAATGGCGTTAGTGCTGAATTGCTTGATGTCTTCAACTTCGCCAACAATGACGATGAAATATTCTCCGTTTTCCGCGTAGCTGTGCGTGATTGTCTGCGTCTGATTGGCATTCGTCGTCACGTCATAGTTGACGCTGCCGTCGCCCCAATAGATATTTAGATAGCCTGTCATTTCCAGCGTCACGCTGATAGTCCTCGTGTCGTTGTCAACGACGAAATGCTTCAAGATGCGCTTCACAGGGCAAGGCTCGATGAGCTTCAGCTGGAACGTGCCGACCATAAGGCTGTCGTTCCAAGCCTTATCCACGTCGATAGTGTCTTTCAGATAGACTTCATACAACAGCGGCTTGATGGGGTGAACGTCAACTAACAGATGATTGAGCGACGACACAACGCCGCCACCGCTCACGCTGTCGCCGCCGCGACGGTCGAAGATATGCTCAAACTCGACAATGCGCTGGATAAACTCATTCTTTCCGTTTGCTTTCAGAAAACAGCTCAATGTGATTTCGCGCGGCTCAAAATATTTGCGGTCGAGAAAGACAATCTCGCCGTGTTCGTGGTCGCGCGACACAGAGAGCGGAGCTTTCATCTTCGGGCGGTTGAGAAGTCCCTTGCTTCCACTTATACAGACACCGAAAGTCTCTTTGATATTGATTCCGTCGATGTAGTATGCTTGCTGTTTCGACGTTGACAACTCGCTGATAATCTCTGCTTGCGTCATTGCTCCATCGTACATTTTCACGTCGTCGAGCGCACCAAAGCCATATTCGACATAGATGTCCTGGTTGACACCGAAGCCGGACAGATTATTGCCGTTGGTGAACGTGTGAACTTGTTGCGCGTTCATGTAGATGATGAATTGCGCTCCGTCGCGGACAACGGCGATATTGACCCAGCTTCCGGCGTTGATGTTCTGTCGGTATTCCTCGAAGCTGCCGTCAGCGAACTTGAAGACGAAAATCAGCATTTTCGGAGTGCCGCACTCGATTTCCTCGACGCGGATTGAAGCCAGCATCGTGAAGTCGTGCGTCGCGAGATTCAGACCTGTCGAATTGCCGTTGACGGTAACATACCCTTCACCGTCGAACTGAATAGCGTTGCCGTTGCGTCCTTTGACGAACTCTGCATTATGCACCGTGCCGTCGGCGCGGCTCTGCGAATAGTCGTATGCTGTCGTTGCTCCAGCTGATTCGTCAAACGGTAGATTCAATATAAGGTTTGCCATGATGATTTATTGTTAATGATTGATTCTTGCTGCATATAGTGTTCCGTTTGTGCGGCTCTCGATGTTGCGCAGTCTGTTGTCGATGCTTCGCAGATAGGTCGTGTCGGACTTGATAGACGACAGCATTAGAAGTTGCTGGCGCAGAATGTCGCCTTGACTGACTTGATTGACGCGCATTGCGTTCATCTGTCCATGAAAGAGCGACACTGTTGTCTCTGTCACCGTTCGAGCTGCACCGTAGAAAGAATTTGCGCTTTCGTCGTCATTCGACCAGATGTCGAATCCCTTTTCTTTCCAATATCGCTGCCATTCTTCTCCCCATGCTTGCGCCGCATCCATAGAAGCATGTGCTTCGTCGAAGAACTGCGACATGGCTTCACCAGCCAAACGCGCCGCTTCTTCGGGATTCTCCGCATTATCTTGATAGATTTTCTTTATTCGCTCTTTGAAGTTGTCGAATTGCGTTGCAAGAAACAGCTCATACATAAGTTCTTCACCGAGAGTTTCGATTGCCTTTGAGCCTTTCTTTTTCCAGCTTTCCCAAGCGTCGCCGCCGTTCATAAGAGCGTCAACGAGAGAACTGCGAGCTTCGTCACCGAGATAGCCGAACACTTCGACGGCAGCGTCACCGATAGCTTCGAGAGCGTCAATATAAGCTCTTTTAGTGTCGATTGCTTGCTGGATTGACTGTCTCGTTGCATCATCCAGCATATCGCCGTATGAATTGAGAAATGCTTCAGCAACGTCGGGATTGATGCTGCCATCCGGTTCTAATATTCCAGGTGCAAGGTCAGTTATTTTTGTATATTCGTCTGACGCAGTTCCCCAAAACTCCTGCCACCAATTCGCATCGTATGTTTGGACGCGAGCGTTCTTTATCCAATCAAGCTCCCAGCCGCTATCTCGAATCTCTGCGAGCGATGTCGGACGCGGTTTTGTGTAATAGCTGCCGTCTTCATTTTGAAAGTATGTATATCCATTATACAGGTCAAGATATGCTGCAAGTGCTTCTCTCGCCACACGGACAGCATCGGCAATCCTTGCGAATGCACGTTCACCGAATCCGTTGTCATAAGTGTCTTTCAGCTGGAGATTGAGCATTGTGACAGCATGAGCGAAATCCGACGCTGCGAGAGCGTTTTGATGTGCCTGTCGCTCATATTCAGAATAGCTGTCAAATATCGTTGACAGGACACCGAGAACGCCACCGATAAGCGCACCCCAGCCGCCGCCAGCTGACGCTCCAGCTGCAACGTCTGACAGAATCGAACTCAATCCCGACATTGTTTCGCCCATGTTGGCAAGTCCCGAATCTCCGATAGCTTCGCCGAGGTCTTTCATCTTATCGCCAAGCTCACCGATTTTATTGAGAGCTTCAGCTGCACCCGATGCGAGCGACTGCAGGGCTTTGTCGCGAGTGACATTCGCCATGTCTGACGTTGCTTTTCTTGCAGCTGCATCGACTTCTTTTTCTGCTTTCGCCGCGAGTTCGGCTGAAGTCTTCAGCTCTTTGAATCCCTGCACCAGCGACGCAAAAGGATAGCCGCTTTCGCGGTTGACCTGTTCTTGCAACTCAAACACTTGCCGATAGAGTTCTTGCAGTTCTTCGGGTGATTGCTTCAGTTTGTCGATAAGTTCTTGACTGATTCCAGCCGGAAGTTCCACGACCTCACCTCTCACGGCTCTCAATACGGCTTGCGCGTCTGCAAGCACCTGGTTCAGCATTCTTTTCGACGCTCCCGATGCCACGTTGAACAGGGCGAGATATGCGTCAGACGATTCGGCGAGCGTCTTTGCTTCAGAATCAAGAATGCCCTGTCGAGCGTTGTCGTATGCTTTTCTGCGAGCTGCGAGCGCATCTTCAATGCGTTTCTTCTCTTCGTCGGTCTTTGCTTCAGCATAGGCGCGTTCCAAGATTGCAACGTCGTTGTTGTATGCGTCGCCGAGAGCGACAAGTCTGTCATTGAACGAGCGATATTCTTCGAGCAATGCCGACGTGCGCTGTGCGATTTTCTCATTCGTCTCGCGCTCCACGTCATTGAGAATGCGCTGTTGTTCGTCGTCGATTTCCGCGTTTCCTGTGCTTTGCTGTGTAACTTCCTCGCGCTTACGCTTGATGATTTCCAGCATTTCAATGAGCGATTGCGCACCCTGCATTTCGCTTTGCAGCTGGGCTTCAAATTGCGACAGAACGGTTTCTTTCGTTTCCTGTGCGATTTGGTCGTTAAGAACGCGCATCTGTTCAGCTTGCTCATTCGTTGCAGTACCGCCAGCGATAGCCGCTGTCAGCTCGTCGCGCTTGCGCTTCAGAAATTCGAGATAGGTGCTTCCCTGTTCAACGAGGTCGGCAAACTCCGTCCGAGCTGCGTCTCTCGCGCCCTTGTCGCTGCTGTTTACCCAAGAATAGAACTCTTCGTAACGCGCTTTAACGGCTGCAAGTTCTTTCTTCAATATAGCTTCAGCTGTTTCTGTCGTCGTTTTTACAGAGTTGGTGACGGTGGTCTCTGTGCTTTTCTTTGCCGCTCTGATTCCAGCGTTTTCAAGCTCTGTAGCCGCCGCGTTGTTTTCGTCGATAACTCGCTGATATAGATTGTGAATCTCACTATCTAATTGCTTGACTTTCTGTTGAGCTTTAGCATAAGCCGGATTGTCCGTCATGTATGACGTATAAGTGCCTGTCGAGCGGTGAATGACAGTTCTTTCAATCTGTTTCGGAGTTGTTTCGAGGTCGGCTTGCGCTTTCAGCAACTCTTTCGTTTTCTTCGATGCTTCTTCATTCAATGCCATAGCTTTAGCGCGAGCCATTTGCGCATTGATGAAAGCGTCAGTCTGTTCGTTCAGAATGCGCTCTGCATCTGCAACGTCTTTGACTTCGACACCGAGATTGTGGAAAGCATCTTTGTTGTCGTCAACAAACTTCTTTTTTTTATTGAGGTCGTCACCGAGATTGTTCCATTGAGCTTGCAGCTCTTTGATTTTTGCAACAGGCTCTGTGGCTCCCTCTGCAATCTTCGTGTTCATTTCGTCGATTGCACCTTGCACTTCACGAATCTTCTTGATGACACTCGAAACAGCTGCTATCAGTCCACCAACGAGCAATCCAGCCAAGCCGAGCTTTGGAATGGATTTCATTGCCACGCCGAGCTTCGTGAATAATCCGGCTGATTTTGACGCTGCCGCGCCAGCCGCGCTTGTTGCTCCAGCGTTGGCGACTTCAGATGCTGTGTTCGCCGCTGTTGATGCTGTGTTCGCCGTCTTTGCAGCTGTGTTTCTTTCCTGTGCGGCCGTGTTCTGATTCTTCGCTGCCGCATCTAAAGCTGTACTTGCAGCCGCTTTTGCATTGGCTTCAGCTTCGACTTTCCCCCACCATTGCTTGATGCTGGCGAGCGTCGTCA
>CAMUZG010000026.1 GCA_947165145.1 uncultured Selenomonadales bacterium | reverse complement strand
GAGCTTGTCGAACGCAAAATTTCCGAGCCGTTCAGCGGACAAATTTTCAAGACGATGGTTGACCCGTTCGTCGGCAGAATGAGCTACGTGCGCGTCATCAGCGGCGACATGAAGGGCGATGCGACTTATCAACTTTTCGGCGAAAAATCCGAAGGTCAAGAACGTTTGAGCGGACTCTTCACAATGCAAGGCAAGAAACAAATTCCTCTCGACGTTGCACACGCGGGCGATATTGTCGTCACAAGCAAACTTGCCAACGCCAAGACCGGCGACACGCTCTGCGAAAGAATTGCTCCGATTAAATACGAACGCATTCAATATCCCGAACCGATGTTGGCAATGGCTGTCACTTCCGAGAAGAAGGGCGAAGAAGATAAAGTTTTCGGCGCAATCACTCGCCAACAGGACGAAGACCCGACAATTTGGCTCGAAAAGAACGCTGAGACTAAACAGACGATTCTGCGCGGCGTCGGCGAAGTTCATCTCGACATTTTGAGCGACAAAATTCAGCGCAAGTTCGGCGTGAAAATGGTGCTCGGCGAACCGCGCGTCGCTTATCGTGAGACAATCCGCAAGAACGTCGAAGTTCAAGGCAAACACAAGAAACAATCCGGCGGTCACGGGCAATACGGCGACGTTTGGGTGAAAATCGGTCCGAACAAGGAAGCCAATTCCGAAGTCAACAACGGCAACGTCTTCACAACGGATCAAGTTTTCGGCGGTAGCGTTCCGCGCAACTTCTTCCCCGCAGTCGAGAAGGGCACGTTTGAAACTTTGGCTGACGGCGTTATCGCGGGCTATCCCGTCGTGAATGTTAAAGTCGATTTGTTTGACGGCTCGTCGCACCCTGTCGACTCAAGTGAAGCGGCGTTCAAAATGGCGGCGTCCATTGCGATTAAAAAAGGCGTTCTTTCCGCTGAACCGATTCTCCTTGAGCCGATTGACGAGATAACCGTTTTGACGCCCGAAAACTACATGGGCGACATTATCGGCAAACTCAACAGCAAACGCGGCAAAATTCTCGGCATGGATCCTAAAGGCAAAGGCATGACCGAAGTCAAGGCGTTGATTCCGTCAAGTGAGCTTTACAAGTACGCGACCGACCTCCGTTCGCAAACGCAAGGCAGAGCGTCTTACAGCTTGAAATTCTCGCACTACGACCCGATGCCCGACAAACTTGCCGAAAAGATTATCGAAGAACACAAGGCGGCTCAAGAGAAGTAATTAACGCTGTACTTCAAGCGCGGTCATAACGTTCGACAGTTGAGCTGTCACGGCGCGACCATTGGATGCAACGTCACGTTGCCCCGACAAACTTGCCGAAAAGATTATCGAAGAGCACAAGGCGGTTCAAGAGAAGTAATTAACGCTGTACTTCAAGCGCGGTCATAACGTTCGACAGTTGAGCTGTCACGGCGCGACCATTGGATGCAACGTCACGTTGCCCCGACAAACTTGCCGAAAAGATTATCGAAGAGCACAAGGCGGCTCAAGAGAAGTAATTAGCTGTTAGCGACTAGCTGTTAGTTGTTAGAGAAAATTTTTTTGCGGAGCTTGCGCAAATCGTTGCTGAAACGTTCTTCCTCACTGAAAATGCACCCGCAATAATTTTGCCGATAAAGCCCAAGTTCCAAACTCAAATCAATTCCCGTCTGCCAACCGACGCGGAAATCTTCATAGAAAAATTTTACGCCGAACACGTTCGCAAAGTGCTCGGCGATTTTTTTCATCAGCTCATGATTTTGGTGGCGGCTGTAAAATAATGTTGACGTGAAAATTTTGTAATCGTTCTCCGCAGCGAAACGCGCAGTCTCCCGCAATCGCCACGTGTAGCAAATGGCGCAACGTTTATGATAGCCGTCGCCGAATTTAATCGTGTCCTGCTCATCAACGACGCTTGAAACTTTCGCCAGATATTCGCGCAAACCGTAATGATTGTCCGCGAAAAATTTCATGTCGACTTTCTCAGCGAACTCCCGCGCAGTTTTCAGACGTTGCCGCCACTCTTGATGCGGGTGAATGTTCGGATTGAAGAAGTAGCCGACGGGCTCAAAATTTTCTTCGCGCAGACGTTGTGTCGGGTAGCATGAACACGGTCCGCAGCACATATGCATTAAAATTTTTTCCATGTCAGTAAATGTGATACTCCTTCCACGGGATTTGGTCGAGGCGAATTGATTGCAGAAAGCTCACAATGTCTTTCCGCCCGTAATAATGTGGCGCGCCCGTCGAGTCCTGCGACATCAAAATTATCGGCATGTTGCGGAAGTATTGCGAAAGCTGATTGCGCACGCGAATTGCCCGCGACGTGTAATTTGTCACGGTGCGATTGACCACGACGATTGCGAAGGTTACGCCCTGTTCAATGATTACTGCGCCTTGAATTTTCATGTTGCTCACCTGCTTGTTAGGTTTTAGGTGTTAGGTAAAAATTTTTATGATTATAGAAGAATATCGCGTTGCTGTCAAAATTAGCGTCGGCGGCAGGAAAAATCCCCTTTATGGCAAATTGCGCGGCAAGGAGGTTTGATTGACATGCGACTCCCCAAATTTTTCGCGACGATAATTTTAATTGCGGCGACCGTGTTGAGCGGTTGCAGAATAAAAAAATCTTCCGAAACGCAAGAATTATTGAATGCTTCGTGCGAACCGACTCGCGAATTCTATACAGCTTACAATGAATGTTTCAAAAATTATTGGGAAAAAGAATTGCTGAAAGGCAAAGTGATTCTGAATCAATCACACGGCGCAAGCGGCAGTCAAGCCCGCGCAGTCATTGACGGACTTGAAGCCGACGTTGTAACGCTCAGCATTGCTTACGACGTGACCGCAATAAAAAATGCAGGTTTGATTCACGGCGGTTGGCGGAAAGAATTTCCCGATAATTCTTCACCGTACACTTCGACGGTAGTTTTTCTTGTCCGCAAAAATAATCCGAAAGATATTCGCGACTGGGACGACTTGATTCGCGACGACGTTAAAATTGTTACGCCCAATCCTAAAACGTCTGGCGGAGCGCGTTGGAATTATCTTACGGCTTGGGAATTTGCTCGCAGGAAATACGGCGACGAAGTTAAAATCAAAGCGTTTATGAAGAAACTTTTTGCCAATGTTGTTGCTTTGGACGAAGAAGTTCGCAGTGCAAGAGAAAGTTTTCAGAGCGGCAAAGGCGACGTTTTAGTTGCGTGGGAAAGTGAAGCGTTGAAATTCAATAAAAAATTCCCCGACAGTTTCGATATTGTCACACCAAGCTTGAGCATTATTGCCGAAATGTCCGTTGCCGTCATCGATAAAGTTGTCGACATGAAAGGCAGTCGCGAACTTGCCGAAGAGTATTTGAATTATCTTTACTCGCCTGAAGCGCAGGAGATTGCCGCGCAGAATTTTTATCGTCCGCGTGACCAAAAAATTCTTGCGAAGTATTCCGAAATGTTCAAGCCGATTGAGCTGTTCACGATTGATGAAGCGTTCGGCGGTTGGGTGAAGGCTCACGACGATCATTTTGCTGACGGCGCGACCTTCGACCAAATTTATCGCAAATGAGGTGATTAGATTGGGCGACGCAGTGATTTTGGCGATGATAATCTGCATGATTCTTTACTCGTTCGGCGACGACATCTTTAGCGACTGACAAACGAAAACCGCCCCCGAAATTCGAGAGCGGTTTTTTTGGCGGGATATTTTAAGTTATGCTTTTGCGAGTTCCATGATAGCAGGTGCGCTGCCGTCGGAGCCGAGAACGTTTTTAATCTTGTGAGCAACGAGTTCTTTGATGTAGTCGCGACCAGGAGCGAGATATTGACGCGGATCAAAGTGTTCGGGGTGTTGCACGAAGTGTTCGCGGATACCTGCGGTCAATGCAAGGCGAAGGTCGGAGTCGATGTTGATTTTGCAGACTGCGGACTTCGCGGCTTTGCGGAGCTGGTCTTCGGGAATGCCGATAGCGTCTTCAAGTTTGCCGCCGTTGTCGTTGATGATTTTGACGTATTTGGGAATGACGGAGCTTGCGCCGTGCAAAACAATCGGGAAGCCAGGAATTTTCTTTTCGATTTCTTCGAGAATGTCGAAGCGGAGAGACGGAGGCTCAAGAACGCCGGTTTCGGGGTTGCGGGTGCACTGTTCGGGTTTGAATTTGAATGCGCCGTGGCTGGTGCCGATAGCGATTGCCAAGGAGTCGACGCCGGTTTTGCTGACGAATTCTTCAACTTCTTCGGGCTGGGTGTATTTTGCGTTTTCGGCGGAGACGTTGACATCATCTTCAATGCCCGCGAGCTGACCGAGTTCAGCCTCGACAACAACGCCGTGAGCATGAGCATACTCAACGACTTCTTTGGTCTTCTCGATGTTTTCGGCAAACGGATAGTGCGAGCCGTCGAACATAACGGAGGTGAAGCCGCCGTCGATGCAGGATTTGCAGGTTGCGAAATCCGGACCGTGATCGAGATGCAGAGCAATCGGAATGTCGCTGACTTCGAGAGCTGCGCGAACGAGATGAACGAGATATTGATGGTTAGCATACTTTCTTGCGCCAGCGGAGCATTGGAGAATGACCGGCGATTGAAGTTCAGCTGCGGCACCCGTAATGCCTTGAACGATTTCCATGTTGTTGACGTTGAACGCGCCGATAGCGAAGCCGCCTTCGTGAGCTTTTTGGAACATGGCTTTAGTTGTGATTAACGGCATGTGCATTACCTCCCAAAAATTGATTACATATTCGTGGAGCTTGCGCCCCTTCTAAAAAGCAGTTGCATTGTAACACATTCGCGGGCAAAGTTTCAACAGGCAAGCAAAAAAATATTTTGACAATTTCAAGCGTAGCCGTCGCCGCAACGCGTGTTTATTTGTTGTCGCGCGGACGAAATGCGAACGTCGGCAGTTGGAAGATGTCAGCTTTATTTTCGGGTTTAGGCGGCGGCTCGTCGAAGTTGAATCCTTTCGACACGGTAACCGTCGATTGCGGCACGTTGATTGTCGGCGACTTGAGCGCGAGACTGTCCGCGAAGTCCGTTGCGATAATCGTAGCTTGAATCATGCCGTTCATACTCTTGTCGATGACCGTGCCCAAAATGATGTTCACGTCGTCTTCCGTTTGGCTGAAGATGTAGCTTGCGGCGGCGTTCACGTCGTGGATTGGCAACGTCTCGTCGCCCGTGATGTTCAAGATAATTCCGCGTGCGCCCTTGAGCGATTTGTCTATGAGCGGGCTTTGAATCGCTTCTTGCACGGCTTTAACCGCGCTGATTTTACTACGACCGATACCAAGCAACGCGTCACTTGATTCGCTTTGGCGGAAAATTGTTGTCATATCGGCGAAGTCAACGTTAATCACGCCGATTGTCAAAATCAGTTCGGCGACGCAACGAATTGCTTGACGCAGGACTGAATCCGCAGCGTTGAAGGCACCGACCATTGACAGATCTTTATTTTCGGGCAGTTTCATCAAGTTGTCGTTTTTGACGACGATAAGCGCGTCCATGTAAGATTGCATGCGAACGATACCTTCGTTGGCAATGCGTTGTTTGCGACGACCTTCAAAGCTGAACGGAAGCGTGACGACGCCGACGGTCAACATGCCCATTTCTTTTGCCAATCGTGCGACAACGGGAGCCGCGCCAGTACCTGTACCGCCACCCATGCCCGCCGTAATAAAAATCATGTCCGCACCAGTCATCATGTTTTTCAAGCGTTCGGAATCATTTTTGGCAGCCTGTTCGCCCAAAGCAACGTTGCCGCCCGTGCCGCGACCTTTGGTGAGATTTTCGCCGATTTGCAGTGTGCGAATTGATTGCGTATTCGAGAAACTCAACGCGTGAGAATCGGTGTTGACTGCGACCAAATCGATCGCAAGGAAATCGCTTTCGGCAATACGTTTCAAGACGCTGTTGCCGCCGCCGCCGACGCCGAAGACTTTTATCGTGACGAGGGCTTTTTTTATTGCCGCATCGTCCTCGGCTTTCTGCTGTTCTCTGTTGAGGCGCAGTTTCTTCAACGCCTCCTTGATTGCCGCATCGTTAGCCCCCATGTTTTTCGTTCCCTTCAAAAAAGTTTTGCGCTGATTTTCGACGTGCAGAAAAATTTTCCTTCACAAGCTACGTTTGATGAGCGTCCATTGAGTTACCGTCATGCCGATGAACATCAATAGACAACCTTCAATTTCGCGCGAAGTCATGATTTCGCCAAGGAAAAACCAACCTGCCAACGCGCCGAAGATTGCCTCGAAACTCATCAAGATTGCCGCCGACGCTGGTTCAGCGTATCGTTGTCCGTAATTCTGCAACGTGAACGCAACGCCCGCGCTCATTACGCCGCCGTAAAGTATCGGGAACCAAGCGGTTATTATCGCCGTCAATGTCGGAGTTTCAAGCGCGAACATCGTCACGAAGCTCAAAATTGTCGTGATGAAAATCTGCGCGGCGGACAGCTCAATCAAGTCGACTTTCGACGCGAAACGGTCAATCAGCAAAATTTGAACCGTCCAGAAGATTGCGCTGACGAAAAGAATCATATCACCGAAACCGATTGAAAAATTTTCTCTGACGGCAAGCAGATACAATCCGAAGAGCGCGAGACCTGCTCCAATCCAATTTTCACGCCGAATCACCGAGCCTAAAAATTTTGCGCCGAGCGGCACGAAGACGATATAAAGGCACGTGATGAACGCCGCTTTGCCCGCCGTGGTGAATTGCATGGCGAATTGTTGCATTGACGTTGCGACAAACAGCACGATTCCAATCAGCAAACCGATTGCAAAGCCGCGCTGATATTTTTTTTGTCGACGTTCACGAGCCCGTTGGCGACGCGTGACAATCAGCACGACGACGAGCGACAGGAATCCGGTTAAATATCTTGCCGCCGCGTAGGAGAATGGACCGAGGTCGTCCATGCCTTGCATTTGTGCGACGAATGTTGTGCCCCAAAAAAACGCCGCGCCTAAAAGCATCAGCGTTCCTTTAATCTGCATGATTGATTCCTTTCTAAAGCTATCAGCTTTCAGGGGAAACGGTTTTATCTGACAGCTGACAGCTGACAGCTTTAAAGCTTAGTGTTCCACATGATGAGCGCGTCTTCGCCGTTGTCGAGATAGTAGCCTTTGCGCCGTCCGACACTCTTCAAACCGAAGCTTTCATAAAGTTTGATAGCAACAGTGTTGCTCGGTCGAACTTCAAGCGTTATCGACGTTGCGCCGCGCGATTTGACAGCTTTAATCAGTTCGCCGAAAAGAATCGTGCCGATACCTTGTCCGCGAAATTCGGAATCAACGGCAACGTGCATGACTTCAGCTTGATCGAACGAGACCCACGCTCCGGCATATGCAACGATTCGCCCGTCAAGTTCGCCGACGATGTATTCAGCCAATTCGTTGCGCATTTCGCGGAAAAAATCTTCGCGGCTCCACGGCATGGCGAAAATTTTCAGCTCAAGTTCGGCGACGAAGCGCGCATCGTCTGCCGTCATTGTTCGGAATAAAATTTGATTCAAACTTCCCACCGCATCACCAAGGCATCTTCATTACCATAAAAATTTTCCAATCGGTCGACAACTTCAAAGCCGAAATTCTTGTAAAGTTTGATTGCGGCGACGTTGCTAGGTCGAACCTCCAAAAGAAAAATTTCGGCTCCGCGGTCGACGGCGGCAAGTATCATCTTCATGAACAGAAGCGTCCCGATACCTTGTTTGCGATAATTTGGGTCAATGGCAAGACTTTGCACTTCGGCGCAATAGTCTTCAATCTCGTAGCCCGCGCAGCCGATTAATTTGCCGTCAAGCTCAGCGACGATAAACTCAAAACTCGGCAAGGTTGCGGCGATACGAAACCATTCAATATCCCAAGCGTCATGTTTAGTGAAACATCTGCGGTCTAGTTTGGCAGCAAGTGTAACATCGGCGGGGGTCATTTTGCGGAAATTAATCCGTGCCGTTTCTCCCAAAGTTCTTCAGCCTCCGATCTTCTGATGTAAAGCGGTTCCAAGTTCATCACGTTGTCGAGTTTGCCCGCCGCGAGTAAATCTGCTCCGCACAACGCGACGCTTGACGCTCGTGGCATTTTCAAATTCGGCGGGGCAATTTTGACATTCTGCGGCAACGGGATTTTGATTTTATGCAACACGTCTCCGCACAAAAAAATTTCGCCGTCAAGTCGTCCGACTTCGGCAACAGCTTCGTCAATCGGTTTAACTTCCGCGTCCGTCAGCGCAATCGAATTCGCGAACAGTTGGCAATACGCCCGATTTTTTTGCGCGTCGATGAGCGGCAAAACTTTCGCGTTCGGGAAGTTGTACGACATTGCCAGTAACGTTGGCACGCCGATAATTTTTATTTGCCACGCGTAGGCAAGAGCTTTTGCAGTCGCTAAACCGATTCGCAGTCCAGTGAAGGAACCTGGTCCGATTGAAATTGCAACGGCGTCGATTTTTTTGTACGCGCCCGACGCTTTGATGATGTCTTCGACTTGCGGCATGAGCGTTTCGGAAAAACTCTGCGGTGATTCGCGCAAAGTCTCCGCTAAAATTTTGCCGTCAAAAATTACCGCGACACTTGCCGCTCGCGTCGCGGTTTCGATTCCCAAAATGTACAAGTTCAAGCCCCCGTCAATCGTCTTTAGTCACGAAATCTTCCAGCTCGTCGATGAAGTCTTGATGTTCTTCGCCGACGCAGCTGAAGGTAATGCGCCGCATGTTCTTTGAATCTTTGATACGTTCAATCTTGATGACGACGTAATTTTCGGGCAAGGACTGGGGAAATTTTTCTGCCCACTCGATAAGCACAATCCCTTCGGGAAAATCGGTGTATTCGTAAAAGCCGATGTCTTCAAGCTCCGCCTCGTTGTGCAGACGATAAAGATCGAAATGTACAATCGGGCAAAAACCTTCGTAAATGCTCATCAGGTTGAACGTAGGACTTGTAACCTCGCCTTGCACGCCGAGAGTCCGCGCCATGCTCTGCACGAACAGAGTTTTGCCCGCGCCCAAGCCGCCTTCGAGGCAAATGACCGTACCTTCGCGCACACGTTGAGCAACTTTTTCCGCCAATTTCACCGTCCCGTAAGGGGACTGGGTTATGTGGGTAAACAAAATGTGATTCACTCCTCCGAAAATTTTTTCGTCCGAATATTTCATTGCAGTTTATCAGACGGCAAAATTTTTTTCAACATGGCAAGGATTTTTGTTGCGCCGCCGTGATACAATATGGAATTAGGAATTTGGAATTAGGAATTATTTTGCTGAAAGCTGATCGCTGACAGCTAACATGGAGATGAACAATTTGAAGGTTGAAGAAATTTTTTTCCGCGAGATGTATCATCAAATTTGTCTGCTGACGGGCGACGAGATTGTTAACGCCGTGAATCTGCGCGACGTTTTCGACTTCCCGCCAGATGAAAAACTCGACGGCTTCTTAACCTACGCTTACATTGACACCGAGACGTTTGTATTTGAGATTTTGGCTGGTGCAAAGCTCGCCGCTGACCGCGTGAAAATTTTCCCCGCAAGCTACAAAAAATCCGTCAAGCTCAAACGCGCTCAAGTCGACAACGCCGAGTTCAAACTCATGACCGACGAATATTCACTTGCTTTCCGCGACCGAATTCAGATGATTAACGATAAAAATTCTGTCGACGCCGCCCGCGAACAGACACGTTTAATCAAGACGCTCGACGCGTTCAGACATCCGCATTATCCCGACGACGTGGTTGTTTACTTTCTCGACGCCGAACACAAGCCGGAGCTGTTGTGGGTGCGGTGTGTTGCCGTCGACGAAAATATTTTGACGGGCGAACTTCTCAACGAGCCGCGCAGTGATTTCGGCTGTCATGTCGGCGACAAAATTAAATTCGGCGTCGCGCAAATTAACGGGCAGAATATTTTGCTCAACCTGCCAACGCAAAAGGAGCAGAATCTTGCATAAACAAAACGCAATCATAATCGGCGCAGGACCGCTGGGTTTGACCGCCGCACATTATTTCCTCACGCACACCGAAATTCGACCGATTGTCTTGGAGCGCGAAAATTTTATCGGCGGAATGTCGCGCACGCTGAACTTTGACGGCAATCTTTTGGAAATCGGCAAGCACAGACTTTTTTCCGACGACGACGAAATTTTATCGTTGTGGCGGATGCTGTTGCCCGATGACGATTTGCCCGAACGTCAACGAGTCGCCGCCGTCATTTGTCGCGGGAAAATTTTTGAATGTCCAATCGCGCCGACGTTCAAGACAATTGCCGGCTTCGGGCTGTTCAGTGCGCTGTCAATCGGTGCAAGTCTTTTGAAGTCGAAATTTTCCCGTCGTGAAGAAACTACACTCGCGGACGTTTTGAGCAATCGTTTCGGGCAAAAGTTCGGCGAAATTTTTTTTGGCAGCTACGCGACGAAAATTTTCGGTCGTTCGCCTGAAGAACTCGGTGCGGCGTGGAATAGTCGTTTGCCTGCGGAACTCACTGCTGGCGGAAAATTTTTCTATCCGAAACGCGGCGTCGGGCAACTCTGGCAGAATCTTGCCGACAAAATTAAAAAGCTCGGCGGCGAAGTTCTCACTGCCTCGAACGTCAAAAATTTTCGCGTCGACGATAACAAGTTCGTCAAGGCGGTTACGGTTGAATCGCTTGCCGGCACGTTGAATTTTCCTGCGGACGTTTTCTTGACAAGTATGACTTTCGACGAATTGGCGGACGCGCTCGACGAAAAAATTTTGCCCTCACATCTGCGCGACATTGCCAAAAATTTACCGTATCGTTCACTCGTAACAGTCGGTTTGCTCGTCGACAAGCTCAAAATTTCGACGCCCGCGCAGACAATTTACGTTGCCGAACCGTCAATCAAGCTCGCGCGACTGAACATCTTTAACAACCTGTCGCCCGAACTCGTCGCCGATAAAAATTCGGTGTGGCTCGGTCTCGATTATTTTTGTAGCACGGACGATGACCTTTGGAGCATGGACGAGGACGCTTTTGTGAAGTTCGCCGCTGATGAGCTCGTGACGCTCGGCATTATCGACGCGGGCAGTGTCAAGCTCGGTGTGCGCGTCAAAGTCCCGAAAGTTTATCCCGTTTTCGACGACGACGACAAGCTTGCGGAACTGCGCGGCGCACTCAACGACATAAAAAATTTGAAAAGGCTCAATCATGATTGAAAAATTTTTATTGTCGCGAATAACCCGTTGCGTGTTGACGGTTGCATTCTTGACAGCGGGCGTTGCGTATTGGCAACAATTCTTCGTGCTAATCGAGACGGCGGACACGTTCTTCGCAATGAATTTGGGACGTTACGTCTTGGAGCACGGCATTCCGCACGTCGACCCGTTCACAATCCACGAAAATCTTCAGCTCGTCGCGCAGCAGTGGTTGAGCGGCGTCTTTTTTTGGGAAGCGTACAAAAATCTCGGCGTTAACGGTTTGCTGTTGCTCGATTGGATTTGCGGTGCGGTCGCGATTCTGATTTATTGGCGGCTGTGTCTGCTCGTCAGCAAAAATAAAATTTCGGCGTTGGCAACGGCGTTTATCGTCGGCTTGCTGGTCTCGACGATGTTTTTACCGCGCCCGCAAATTTTTTCGACGCCGATATTTGTTGCGGAAATTTTTTTCTTGGAGAAGTTCACGCGAACGGGCGACGCAAAATTTTTACTGCCGTTGCCGTTCCTGTCGACGTTGCTGATAAATTTTCACGCGGCGGTCTGGCTGATGTCGCTGGTCTTGTGCTTACCGTTCCTGTTCGTGCGCAATGTTCGTCACGTGAAATTTTTGTTCGCGGCGATGGCGGGTATCATTCTCGGCGGACTGATAAATCCTTACGGCGTCGACGCAATGACCTACGTCCTGCGCTCCTACGGAATCAGTTTAATCAACGCGTACGTGCCGGAGATGTTCGCGCCCTCGGCTCAAGATTTGCAAGGAAAAATTTTCTACGCGACGGAAGCGGCGGTCATCTTCACGTTGGCGAAATTCAATGCTCCGTGGCGATACGTCTTCTTGAGCGGCGGGATAATTTTTTTGGCGATAATGCACACGCGCAATTTGATACTGTTCTACTTTTTGGCGACATTGCCGATTGCGTACGCGGCAAGAAATTTTTCGGCGGGAAAATTTTTCGCGGGCGACGGTCGACAAAATTTCGGCACGCTGACTTTGATGTTCTTCGTGATGTTGTTCGCGAACACGGTACCCGTCATAAAAACTTTGGACGGCGGGCTCGACGCATTGTCATTGCCGCTGAAAATCGCATTCACTGCGGCGACACTCTTCATGCTGTACAATTTACTTGTCGTGCGGCGCGACGGAAGAATTTTGCACCCGACGATCCTTCCGCGAAAAATTTTGTCGCTGTTCGTGAGCGCGATAATTCTCGGCGGAATTTTTATGACGACTACCGATACCGAAAAAAAATCTCAACCTCTGACTCACACGAACGCGATTGAATTTTTGCTCCGAACCGAACGTCCCGAAAATATTTCGCTGTATGTCTCGCAAGGTTATGGCGGTTTGGCGGGCAGTTACGGCATTCGCTACTACATTGATTCGCGCTCGGAAGTTTTCTTCGCCGTCAACAACGGTCGCAAAGATATTTTCGCGGAGTACGTCGACTTCATCAACGGCAAGCTCAACTGCAAGGATTTTTTCGCCTGCTACGATTTCACGCACATAATCATCACGAACGATTCGCCGTTCATCTTCAACGCATTGTCGCGCGATAAAAATTTCCGCGTGATTTATGAGAGTGAGCACGTTGACGGTTGCGATGTCGTTCGTTGCAAGATTTTTGTCCCGAAAGGCAGAGACTGATATGTTAAAGAAAATTTTAATCGCCGTGATGATTTTGTTCGTCGCGACGAGTACAGCTCAAGCCGCGCAGAAAGCTTGGTCGCCGGAATTGCGTATCGGACTTCAAAGCGGCGTCAAGAAAGTCACGCTGAATTTTTCTGCGCCGTGTGTGATGATTGATGCGTCGAACAAAAGACAGCTCAGCAAAATTCCCGCCTTGAAAAATTTTGTCGTGGACTTCAGCGAATTGGAAGCCAGCGCGATTGAATTTCGCCCGAAAGAAATTTTGTTGCAGAATTTGTTCGTGACAATCGACGGGAAAAAATTTTCGGGCGGCGTGCGACTAAACAAAGTCAACGGCTCGCTCACCGTGATAAATCTTGTTCCGCTCGAAGAATATCTGCGCGGCGTCGTGTCAAAAGAAATGTCGCCGTCATTCCCGATTGAGGCGTTGAAAGCCCAGACGATAGCGGCGCGTTCGTTCGCAATGAAAAATCGCAAACGTCACGACAAAGACGGCTTTGACCTGTGTTCAACGACGCATTGCCAAATGTACGACGGGGCGTTGACTTTTGACGCAACCGACAAAGCGATTGACGAGACTCGCGGCGAAGTGTTGATGTTCAACGGGAAAATTGCTGACGCGAACTTTCACACGGATTCTGGTGGCATGACGGAAAATGTCGGTGAAGTCTGGGGAACTGCCGCGCCGTACCTCATTGCCGTCAAAGAAATTCTCAAGCTCGGCGAACCGTGGACGTTGAAATTTACCGCGAAAGATTTTTCGTCGCGATTCGGTGAAGGTTTCGGCGATGTCCGTTCAATCAACTTGAGCAAGCTGACAATCGGGCAAAGTGCTATCGATAGGAGTTCTTCGGGTCGCGTCAAGTCCGCGCAGATTATCGGCTCAAGCAAAACGGTCAATCTCACTGGTGCTGATTTGCGGCGGAAATTTTCTTTGCCGAGCACGCTGTTTGACATGCGGCTTGACGGCGGCTTGATAATCTTCACGGGCTACGGTAGCGGTCACGGTGTCGGAATGTCGCAAACGGGCGCGAAGTCTTACGCTCTGGAAGGTTGGTCTTACGAAAAAATTTTGGCTCACTATTATCAAGGCGCGACGTTGAAGAAAGTTTATTGAGCTTGAGCAATCCCTATCAGCTATAAGCTATCAGCTATAAAGAAACCGCCGCTAATCGAAAGATAAACACGCGCTATGTTGCAGGAATTACATTGACCGCAACGAATAACCTTCGTGGAATAATTTTCAGCTTTTTGGGAGAGGTGAACTTTTATGGAAATGCTCTTGGGCTTCCTAGTACTGCTGGCGTGTTTGCTCGTCGGCGTACGACATGGCGGTATCGGGCTTGCCGTCATCAGTGGCATCGGTCTCGTAATTTTTACATTCGTATTCGGTTACAAGCCTGGCACTCCGCCAATCGACGTCATGCTGACAATTTTGGCGGTCGTAACCTGCGCGGGTTTCCTGCAGACATCGGGCGGCTTGACGGTCATGCTCAAGTACGCGGAAAAATTTCTGCGCAACAACCCGAAACACGTTACGATTCTCGCGCCGCTGACGACATGGTTTTTAACGGTGCTTTGCGGCACGGGTCACGTCGTCTACACAATGTTCCCGATTATCTACGACATCGCAATCAAGCAAAACATTCGCCCCGAACGACCAATGGCAGTTGCGTCAGTCGCGTCGCAGATGGGAATTTGCGCGTCACCGGTCTCCGTCGCAATCGTTTCAATCGTCGGCTTCATGGCAACGGCAGGGCACAATTATTCCGTCCTGCAGATTTTGGCGGTCGCAATGCCGGCAACCGGTTTAGGCGTCTTGTTCGCGGCTCTGTGGAGTTACAAACGCGGCAAAGACCTTGACAAAGACGAACGCTTTCAAGAATTCATCAAAGACCCCGCTAACAGAGAATATGTTTACGGCGAATCCGAATCACTCATGAATAAAGAACTTCCCGCGAGTTTCTATCATGCAATGTACATTTTCTTTGCGGGTATCATCGTTATCGCGGCTCTCGGCAATTTCCCCGACTTGTTGCCGCATTTCCCCAACGCTAAAGGCGAAATGAAAGCAATTTCAATGACGGCGGTTATCCAAATGGTTATGTTGCTCGTCGCCGCGACGATTCTTTTCGTCTGCAAAGTCAAGGCAAAAGACGTCGGCAACAGCCAAGTTTTCAAAAGCGGTATCGTCGCGCTCGTGTCGGTTTACGGTGTCGCATGGATGGCGAATACTTGCTTCGGCGCACACATGGCGTTTCTGAAAGAATTCCTCGGCAATGCTGTCGCAACGTATCCGTGGGCTTTTGCAATCATCGCGTTCTTGACTTCAAAGCTCGTTAACTCTCAAGCGGCGGCAATCGCTATCGTCTTCCCGATGGCGTTAAGCGTCGGCATGGATCCCGTTATCATCATGTCGTTCATCAGCGCGTGCTACGGTTACTTCTTCCTGCCGACTTATCCATCCGACCTCGCTTGCATAGGTTTTGACCGTTCGGGCACAACGCGTATCGGCAAATACATTTTGAATCACTCGTTCATGATTCCAGGTTTAATCGGCGTCATTAGCGGTTGCTGTGTTGGCTTCATCATGGCGCACATTGTCTTGTAAAAAATTTTCGGCAACAAAAAAGTCCTCGACAATACGTCGGGGATTTTTTCAATTAGAAGTGAGGCGATTTTATGGACGACAGATTTCAGCGGCTCAAAATTTTGCTCGGCGAAAAAAATTTTTCAAAGCTCGCGGCGTCGACGGTTGCGGTGTTCGGTATCGGCGGAGTCGGCTCGTTTGCGGTTGAGGCTCTGGCTCGTTCGGGCGTCGGACATCTGATTTTGATTGACAAAGACAACATCGACGCGACGAACATCAATCGGCAAATTCACGCGCTTACGTCGACAATCAGTCGCTCGAAAGTCGAAGTCATGCGCGAACGCATAAAAGAAATAAATCCTGCGGCGGCGGTCGATACGGTTCAGAAATTTTTTCTGCCGAACGAGAGAGTCGAGGATTTTTTTCTCTGCCGATATGATTACGTTGTCGACGCGATTGACACGTTGACCGCGAAAATTTTTTTGGTCGAAGAATGCAATCGTCGCGGCATAAAAATTATTTCGAGTATGGGCGCGGGCAATAAACTCAATCCGACGCGTTTCAAAGTATCGGACATTTTTCAAACGTCGGTTGACCCTGTCGCGAAAATTATGCGCAAACAGCTCCGCGAACGTGGGATTAAAAATCTTAAAGTCGTTTGGTCTGACGAAGTGCCGCGTCCAGTGAAAGATTTCATCGGCAGCAATGCGTTTGTGCCGTCGACTGCGGGCTTGATTATGGCGGGCGAAGTTGTCAACGATTTGCTCAGCGAATGAATTGTTCGATTGCCTTGTTAAGCTTTTCAATCTCGGCAGTGTCACCAGTTTTGACCGCGTCGACAATGCAATGTTCGATGTGATCTTTCAAGATGATTCGCCCTACAGCTTTAATCGCGGCGTCGACGGCTGACAGTTGAATCAAAACTTCGCTACAGTCGCGCCCGTCCTCAATCATTTTCTTCGTCGATTCCAAGTGCCCGATAAGTCTCGCCATACGATTCAAAACGGCTTTGGTCTGCGTGTGGGTGTGACTGTGTCGGATTATCGTGCCGTCTTCGAGCGTGTGTTCGTGTTCGTGCATGAATTGCCCTCCAGAAAATTTTACGTTGCAAATTTTATTTGACGCGGGCGGTATCGTCAAGCTTGACGGCGCGGAAAAAATTTGCTACATTTCCCGCGAGGTGATTCGCATGGCAAAGTTAAGCTCAAACATGGCTGATAAGCTCAAGAATATGGCTCGCGGTCTCAAGGAAGATTCTCCGTCAACCGGCGTCAAAGTCGTCGCTAACAAAATCAAGCAGCAAACTCAAGCTCACAAGAAGACGACTACTGACGGCGACAAACTTTCTGGGCGCAAAAATTGAATAGAGTCCGAAAAAAAACTCCCGTGACGATCTCGCGGGAGTTTTGCTTTGCCGAAAAATTTTTCAAGCGCGAACGGGTGTTGCAACGTAAATGTAGCTGTCGTTCTCTGGCTCCGTGAAAGCTGCGGGGCTGTAACGGTCGTTCAACGCGATGTGCAAGTTGTTCGAGTCGATAACCTTCACCGCGTCCAAAATGTAATCAACATTGAAAGAAATTTCCAAGTCGTCGCCGTCAATCTCCGCAGGAACGGTTTTGGTTGCCTCGCCGACTTCGGGCGAATTGGAAGAAATTTCAATCTCGCCGTTCCTAAAAGCGAACCGCACGGTGTTATACTCGGTTTCCTTCGACATGAGCGCGACTAACTCAACAGCACTTCTGAAGTCGTTGGTGTCGACGGTGACGTTTGTCGTGCTGGTCGTTGGAATAACTCTATCGTACGGCGGAAATTGTCCTTCGATAAGCCGCGAATTCACAAAGACGTTATCGAACGTAAACGTAAGATGACGCGTCGAGTAGTCCATGATGATGTAGTTGTTCGTTTCGTTGCGGTCGATTCGGTTCAGCAGTCCGCGCAGAGTCTCGGCGGGCACGACGAAATTGCAATCACTGCGCGGCGCGTCGGTCAACGTGTCGGTGGCTAATGCAAGGCGATGAGTATTTGTCGCGACGAGAGAAATTTTATCGCCTTTGATCTCGAAAGCACCGCCAGTGAACACGGGACGAGTTTCTTCCTTCGCCACGGCAAAAATCGTCTTGCGAATCAAATTGCGCAGTACCGTCGTTTTAATCGTGAAGGTAATATCTCTGTCAGGCGTCTTGACTTTGGGGAATTCGTTCGCGTCCATCGTCATGAGCTCGACCTCTGCGCCGCCCGACGAAATTTTTAAAGTGCTACTGTCTTCCTCGTCGGAGAAAGTGATTGTGTCACCAGGCATGTTGCGCATAAAGTCCTGGAAACGTTTGCCGCTCACGACGACTTCGCCAGGGCTTTCGGTGCTTGCCGGTATGCGCGAGATTATACCCGTGGAATAATTGTTGCCCTGCAGCTCAAGCGACGAACCGTCCGCCATAATGTGAATGCCCGCCAAAATCGGCGTCATCGGTTTGACTGCCACGGCTCTTATCACGAATTGCAATGCCTCGTTTAAATCGTTTTTGTAACAGCTGAATTTCATTCGATTGCCTCCTTAGCTTAAAGGAAAAAAATTGGTTTACATTCTACAACGAATCAAAAACTTTTTAAAGACGTTGACAAAAATTTTAGGCGTTATAGAATTGCCGTATCCTCCGCAATGAAATGTATGAGCAAAAAAAATATTTGAGGAGGAACGTTAGATGCAGTCTTGGAAAAAATTTTTGGCGGTGAGCGTGGCGTGTTCAAGTTTGTTCGTGACCGCGCCCGTCGACGCTGCCTATCAGCTCAACGAAGAGGTCGCTAATCCGCCTACCGCGTTGCAAATGGCTACTCAAATCGGCGTGCTCAAGTATGAAAATCCTGCACTCAAAACCTACATGGACAAAGACGCTATCGTTGTTTTGAGTTTCGGCACGACGTTCAAAGATCAGCGCGCAAAGTCCATTGATGCCACAGTCAAAGCAATTCAATCGGCGCACCCTCAAGCCAAAGTCGTCACGGCGTTCACAAGCCACATCGTCATCAAACACATCATCGAGAACGAAGGCAAATGCGATTACTTGACGCCCGAACAGACGCTTGAACAACTCAAACGCGAAGGCTACACACGCGTTGCGCTCGTCTCGCTTGACGTGATTCCTGGCATGGAGTACAAGTACGATGTCGCGCTCTTCCACGAGTACAAGACGCAGTTCAAAAAAATGACGCTCGGCGTGCCGCTCATGTATTGGCAAGGTCAGGAAGAACAGCGCGATGACGTTGATGAAGTTATGCGTTCGTTGCACCTGCCCGCGTACAAAAAAGGCACAGCTATATTGCTCATGGCGCACGGTACACCAGACCCGTCAAACGCTTACTACTCCGTTATGCAGGAAAAACTTCGCGCGATGAAACGCACCGACGTACACATTTACACCGTCGAAGGCTGGCCCCGTCTCGAAGATTGGGCTGGCAAACTCAAAATGCACAAAGTCCAAAAAATTATTCTGATGCCGCTGATGATGGTTGCTGGTGACCACGCTAACAACGACATGGCTGGCGACGAGGACGATTCCCACAAAGTAATTCTGCAAAAAATGGGTTTCACGGTCGAAACGAAATTGCAAGGTCTCGGCGAAAACAAAAAAATCCGCGAAATCTTCGTCGAACGCGCAAACGAAGCCTGGAACGCTTTGGAGAATTAGGAATTAGGAATTTGAAATTAGGAATAAAAAAATTGGCGGCGAGAATTTTGCTCCCGTCATTTTTTTTGCAGAATTCTAGACTAATCGCCTAAGCTTGTGCTATGATAGCGGGGATTGTTTAGTTGACTTTAACCTATCGTTGAACTACAATCGAACGGTTTAAATAACGGCGCAAACAATACGCTCTTGAGAGGAGGAAAAAGTATAGACAACTCAATCCAGTTCAAACTACCGCACGAACGACGGGAAGTCACGCTCAATACACGGGAATTCGTTCAGATTTTTGCACCGCCAAACAAAGGGAGATGTTTTTTATGTCGTGGATGAACAACATGCGAGTAGCGTCAAAGCTCATAATCCTTAACGTTATCGCAATCATCGGTATGATTATCATCGGTATGGTCGGCTACTTCGCCGTCACGCAGGCGCAACACGATTTGGACATGATCAGCCAAACGTACTTGAAAGGTATCTTTGAAATCGGTCGTTGCCGCCACGCAGTCCGTTATGCGCAAGTTCAATCAATCTTGGCTCCGTTGACTGCTGACGCCGCGTTGCTCCAATCGCGTGTCAACAAATACAAAGACGCCGTCAAAGAAATGGACGAGTCAATGGCTCTTTATGAACAAATCATCAAAGACGACCCGCAGGCTCGTGCTCAAGTTGACGCCGCAAAACGCGAGTGGGATAAATTCAAAGCCGGTGGCGATAAAGCAATCGCACTGCGCCCGCCAATCGGTGGTGACACTCAAGCCATCGCCGACCACAGAGCCCACGCTCTCGACGTTTATCAGCAAGAAGTTATGCCCTTCGCCGTTTCGACTGGCGACGCAATTCTTGTTATCCAACAAAAAGCATACGACGATTCCGACGCTACAATTAAACGTAGCAACGAAGGCATCGAGGCCGCAACCCGCAACCTGTTCATGGTTCTCGGCGCCACGTTCGTTATCTTGATTTTCTTCAGCTTCACGATTACCAAAGCTATCACTGGTCCGCTTAGCAACATGGTTCAAGCTTTGAACATGCTCAAGACTGGCGATTTCCGTCGCAGTGACTTGATTGACTCTGACCGCGCAGACGAATTCGGCGCAATGGCAGTCGCGATTCGTGAAATGACTCAGAATATTAGCAAAGTTATTCAGAAGACAAACGAAGCGTCGACGCAATTCGCCGCATCTTCCGAAGAACTTATGGCAAGTGCTAACCAAGCCGCTCAAGCCTCCGAACAGGTTGCACAATCCGTCACGAGCTCCGCTGGCGCAGTCGTCGAACAGCAATCGCTCATCAACGACGCAATGGACGCTATAAACGTTTCCGTGCGTTCAATCGAAACTCTCACGAAAACTTCAGACTTGGTCGCCTCAATGGTCGGCAAAGCTATGGGCGAAGCTAACGCAGGTACCGAAGCTGTCGAGGCGTCGGTCGCTCAAATTATCAGCGTTGAAAAAATTGTTAATGATTCCGCTCTCACTGTCGACAAACTCGGCAAACGTTCTCAAGAAATCGGACAAATCGTCGAATCAATCAGCGGCATTGCCGAACAGACAAACTTGCTGGCATTGAACGCCGCAATCGAAGCTGCGCGTGCCGGTGAACACGGTCGTGGATTCGCAGTCGTTTCCGAAGAAGTCCGCAAACTTGCCGAAGAGTCTCAAGAGTCCTCGCAGAAGATTGCATTGCTTATCGGCGAAATTCAGGCTGAAACAACCAGTGCCGTCGATTCCATGCAGAAAGGTAACGCCGCTGTCCGCGCCGGTACCGAATCCGTCGAGAGATTGCGCAACACCTTCGACAGCATCAAAGACGCATCACAGAAGGTCGAAACCGAAGCCAAGAATATGGTTCGCGAACTCAAAGCCGTCGAAAGCGCAACCTTCAAGATTCGCGATTGCAACGACAAGACACTCGAAAAAGGTCTCAGCGTCTCGAAAGAAATGGAAAGTGTTTCCGCCGCGGCAGAGCAACAGTCTGCGTCTTCCGAAGAAATTTCTTCCGCAGCAGACGAACTCGCCCGCCTCGCTCAAGATTTGCAGAACTCACTGCAGATTTTCAAATACTGATAACCTTTCAGCGCAAATTCATTTCACATATAAAAAATTTCTCCCTGGCGATTCTCGCAATCGCGGGGATTTTTTTTGAAATTTTTGCAGGTATATTGCCCGCCGCAAAGAAATAGTCAACTTGTATATTTTTATGAATGACACTCATATTGCATGGTGTTGTTGTTTTTTGTCGGAAATTTGCGGGAGGCGAAAACTATCGGGTAATCGTTGTAGCAGTCTTTAAACTACCGGGTCGAACGACGGAAAGTCACGCCCGATACACGGGAACTCGTTCAAACTCTTACATCGCCAAAAGGAGGATATTTTTATGTCGTGGATGGATAATATGCGCGTGGCGTACAAATTGGTTTTTCTTAACGCCATAGCGATCATCGGAATGATTATCATAGGTCTTGTCGGTTACTTCGCCGTCATGCAAGCACAAGAGGATTTGCAAACTATCAGCCAAACGTACTTGAAGGGCATCTTTGAAATTGGTCGTTGCCGTCACGCAGTTCGTTATGCTCAGGTTCAGTCAATCTTGGCACCTTTCACGACTGACGCGACTCTGCTCCAACAGCGTATTGACAAGTATAACGACGCAGTAAAAGAATTGGACGAATCCCTTGCGTTGTACGAAGAGATAATCAAAAACGACGCTCAAGCCCGCGCTCAAGTCGATGCTGCCAAACGCGAATGGGCTAAGTTCAAAGAGAACGGCGATAAAATCATGGCTATGCGCTCGCCAGTCGGTGTAGAACTCACGACTCTTGCACAATTCCGTACTCAAGCTTTGGACTTTTATCAAAGCCAAGTCATGCCCTATGCCGTGTCGACGGGCGACGCAATTTTGGTTATCCAACAGAAAGCTTACAACGATTCCGACGACACGATTAAACGCAGTAACGAAGGCATTGAAGCCGCAACTCGCAACCTGTTCCTCGTTCTCGGCGGCACGTTCCTCATTCTGATTTTCTTCAGCTTCATGATTACCAAAGCTATCACCGGCCCGCTCACCAACATGGTCAAAGTTTTGCACTTGCTCAAGAGCGGCGACTTCCGCATTACCGATTCGCTCAATGTTGACCGCACGGACGAATTCGGCGTAATGGCTGTTGCAGTTCGTGAAATGCGTCAAACTATCAGCAAAGTTATTCAGAAGACTAGTGAAGCCGCAACACAATTCGCCGCCTCTTCCGAAGAACTCATGGCGAGTGCCAACCAAGCTGCTCAAGCGTCCGAACAGGTTGCACAATCCGTCACGAGCTCCGCTGGCGCAGTTGTCGAACAGCAATCGCTCATCAACGACGCTATGGAAGCTATCAACGTTTCCGTGCGTTCAATCGAAACTCTTACGAAGACTTCAGATTTGGTCGCATCAATGGTTGGCAAAGCTATGGACGAAGCTAATGCGGGTACCGAAGCTGTTGAGGCGTCCGTTGCTCAGATTATTAGCGTTGAAAAAATTGTTAATGATTCTGCTCTCACTGTCGACAAACTTGGCAAACGTTCTCAAGAAATCGGTCAAATCGTCGAATCAATTTCCGCTATTGCTGATCAGACCAACTTGCTTGCATTGAACGCCGCTATCGAAGCTGCGCGTGCCGGTGAACACGGTCGTGGATTCGCAGTCGTTTCCGAAGAAGTCCGCAAACTTGCCGAAGAGTCTCAAGAGTCCTCGCAGAAGATTGCATTGCTTATCGGCGAAATTCAGGCTGAAACAACCAGTGCCGTCGATTCCATGCAGAAAGGTAACGCCGCTGTCCGCGCCGGTACCGAATCCGTCGAGAGATTGCGCAACACCTTCGACAGCATCAAAGACGCATCACAGAAGGTCGAAACCGAAGCCAAGAATATGGTTCGCGAACTCAAAGCCGTCGAAAGCGCAACCTTCAAGATTCGCGATTGCAACGACAAGACACTCGAAAAAGGTCTCAGCGTCTCGAAAGAAATGGAAAGCGTTTCCGCAGCGGCAGAAGAACAATCAGCATCGTCTCAAGAAATTTCTTCCGCAGCAGACGAACTCGCTCGCCTCTCTCAAGATTTGCAGAACTCCTTGCAAATATTCCAGTACTGAGAACTTACCGCAAGATAAACTCTTGCATAAAAATTTCAACCGGCATGGCAATGACGCCTTGTCGGTTTTTTGTTGCAGGATTGAAAGTTCGTTCGACGAATTAACGCGACAAAATATTTTGGGAGGCGAATCACAATGTTGACTTACAATTATTACGGTCACGCCTGTTTCATGCTCGATGACGGCAAAGATAAAGTTCTCGTCGATCCGTTCTTGACGGGCAACCCGCAGGCGACAATCAGCGAACGCGACGTTAAGGCAACGTACATTTTAATCACGCACGCACACGGCGACCACATCGGCGACGCGCCCGACATCGCCATTCGCAACGACGCAACTTGTATCGGCATTCCCGAAATCATGGACTTCGGCGGGCAAATCGTCAAAACAATCGGAATGAATCTCGGCGGCACCGTCAAAACTTCGTTCGGCTTTGTGCGTATGGTTCCGGCTTTGCATTCGTCGGGAATATCGGGAGGCGTCTGTTGCGGCTTCGTCATCGGTATCGGCGGCAAAGTTGTTTACTTCGCGGGCGACACGGCACTTTTCGGCGACATGAAGTTAATCGGCGAACGCGACAAGATTGACTACGCTATCTTGCCGATTGGCGGACATTACACAATGGATCCCGTTGACGCTGCTAAAGCTGTCGAATTCCTCGGTGCCTCGAACGTCATACCCGTCCACTACAACACGTGGGACATCATCAAGCAAAATCCCGACGACTTCGTTAAACGTGTCAAAGGCGCAAAAGTTCACGTCGTCAAGCCTGGTCAGTCGCTTGAGCTTGCTTGAGCCGAAAATCCTGCGCGGTCGCACCTTTACAAGATATTCGTTCGTTGATACAATGCGGAACATGAAAAACGTTAAAGACTTCACCGCCGAGCCCTTTTGCTTGACAAAAGTTTTAGATACGATACAATCACTGACAGCAACTTGTTCGCCGCAAGAGAAAGTTATCGTGATTTTGGGCGCGACATCAACCGGCAAGAGCTCACTGGCGTTGCGCGTCGCTGAACATTTCAACACGGAAATCATCTCTGCGGATTCAATGGCGGTCTACAAAAATTTCGACGTGGGAACCGCCAAGCCTTCGCGTGCGGAGTTGGAACGTGTGCCGCATCATCTGATAAATATCCTTGACGCCGAAGAAAAATTCAGTGTCGGCGAATTCGTCAGACGTGCGCGACCAATCATCACCAATCTCAACATGCGCGGGAAAATACCTGTCGTGGCGGGCGGCACGGGGCTTTACATTCAAGCTTTGGTCGAAGGCTACGAACTGGGCGCGGGCAAAAGTCTTGTCAGCCACTACAAACGCACGGGCAATTTGGTTTACGCCGCGCAAATTTTCGGCTTGACTGCGGAACGTGATGAACTCTACGCCAGAATAAATCAGCGAACGGCGCAGATGTTCGCTAACGGTCTCGTTGACGAGGTGCGCTCACTTTTGGCAAGCGGAATCAGTCCCACTGCTCAAGCAATGCTCGGTATCGGCTACAAAGAAACGGTCGAATATCTGCGCGGCAACGCTATGCTCGACGAAACTATTGCCAAAGTCAGTCAAGCCACGAGAAATTTCGCCAAACGCCAGCTCACGTGGTATCGGCGAATGAAATATATAAAGTGGTTGAAAATTTTCGACGCTTTGCAAAGGAGAGAAGTCTAAATGTCAACAAACAAACCAATCAATCTGCAGGAAAATTTCTTGAACCAAGCTCGCAAGGAAAACGTCCCGGTCACAATCCATCTTGTCAACGGCTTTCAAATAAAGGGCATGATTCGCGGCTTTGATCAATTCACCGTCGTTATCGATTCAATGGGACGTCAGCAAATGGTCTTCAAACACGCGATCTCGACAATCACGCCGGTCAAACCGCTCGGCACTCAACCTCAACAAATCAAAGCGGACGACAAATCCGCAGAGACAACCGAAGTTGCAGAAGAAAAAGCAGAGGTTACGGCGGAATAATTTTTATTCTCGGCGAGGCATATACACATGATTCGAGGCTTTGAGATTCTCGAAGGGTACGAAGGAATTCATCTGCCGACACGCAAGACGGCCTTCAGCGCAGGTTACGACCTGGAGGCGGCGGAAAACGTTCTCGTGTCGCGCGAAAAAATTTCGCTCGTGCCCACGGGACTCAAGGCCTTTTTTCCTGCAGACGAGGTCTTGTTGATTTATCTTCGGTCAAGCTTGGCGGTCAAACACGGGCTGATTTTGGCGAACGGCGTCGGCGTGATTGACGCGGACTATCGCGGACATATCATCTTGCCCGTCGTCAGTTTCTTCGGCGACTTTGAAATTCCGCGCGGCATGCGAATTGCTCAAGGACTCTTCCAAAAATACATGACGGTTGACGGAGACAATCTCGGCGTCGGAGCTATTAGAAGCGGTCGTTTCGGCTCCACAGGTGAATTTTGATTGGAGGCTCAATCATGGAGATTGAAAATTCACGGGCTGTTTTCTCTAACGTTTAGGAGATTTTTAATGGATTTATTCAGCAGTGTTGATGACGACAAAAAATATCTGCCGCTTGCCGAAAGAATGAGACCGCAGACTTTAGCGGACTTCGCGGGACAGGCGGCAATTTTGCGCGGCGCACTCGGCAAGATGATTGCTCACGGTCAAACGCCTTCACTAATTTTCTTCGGACCGCCCGGCACCGGCAAAACTACGCTCGCCAAAATCATCGCGAACACCACCGACGCTGAATTCGTCAAAATTAACGCGGCATTGTCGGGTATCGGCGAACTGCGCGGCATCGTCAAATCGGCGGAAGATCGGCGCAAATTTTATCGCAAACGGACAATTCTTTTCATCGACGAGATACACCGCTTCAACAAAGGACAGCAGGATTTTCTGTTGCCGTATGTCGAGGACGGGCGAATCACGCTGATTGGCGCGACAACCGAAAATCCGTTCTTCGAGGTCAATGCCGCACTTTTGAGCCGTGTAAAAATCGTTCGCCTTGAAAAACTTTCAAACGACGACGTGAAAAAAATTCTCCGCCGTGCCGTCGACATTGAAAAATTTTCCGCCGAGGAACGAGCACTTGAAATCATCGCCGAATTCGCGGACGGTGACGCCCGTATGGCTTTGAATTTGTTGGAACAAGCATCGTTCAACGAAAAAATTTCCGTAGACACGTTGAGCGATCTTCTCGGCGAAAAAATTCGTCGCTACGATAAACACGGCGATAAACATTACGACACGGCAAGTGCGTTTATCAAGAGTATGCGCGGCTCCGACCCCGACGCGGCGATTTTTTATTTGGCGAAAATGATTGACGGCGGCGAGGATTTGAATTTTATTGCGCGGCGAATCGTAATCTGTGCGGCTGAAGATGTCGGCAACGCGGCTCCGCAAGCTTTGATTTTGGCGAACGCGGCGGCTCAAGCGGCTCAATTTGTCGGTCTGCCCGAAGCCCGAATCATTTTGGCGCAAGCAGTCACGTACATCGCGAGCGCACCGAAATCCAACGCGTCTTATCTGGCGATTGATTCTGCGCTTGCCGACGTTAAAACTTCCGACGACGAAATTCCCAAACATCTGCGCGACACGCATTACAAAGGCGCGAAGGCTTTCGGCAACGGTGTCGGCTACAAATATCCGCACGACTTCGACAATCACTTTGTCCGCCAACAATATTTGCCCGACAACAAAATTTCTGCCCGCTACTACAAACCGACCGAACAGGGCACGGAGCTTGCGATTAAGCGGCGGCTTGAAAATCTTTGGCACGATTAAAGGAGCTGATAAAAATGTATGAATTGACGGTGCGTTCGGCGTTCGAGGCGGCGCATTTCATTCGCGGCTACGACGGCAAATGCGCTCGACTGCACGGGCACAACTGGACTGTCGAGGCTGTCGTTCGCGGACGTGAGCTTGACGAACTCGGTATGCTTGTCGACTTCAAAATTCTCAAAGCCGAACTCAACAAAGTTTTGGACGACTTCGACCATAGCTTTCTGAACGAGTCGGAAACTTTCAAACAGGACAATCCGACTGCCGAGAACCTTGCACGAAAAATTTTTGATAAACTCTCCGCATCAGAAATTTTCAGCGGCTCAATCAAACTTCACGCTATCAAAGTTTGCGAGTCGCCGAATTCCTGCGTGACTTATTCCGCCGATGAGTAGCGCGAACGTCATTGAAATTTTCTCGTCGGTGCAGGGCGAAGGAAAATATCTGGGCTGTCGGCAAATTTTCGTGAGGCTGGCGGATTGCAACTTGAATTGCGCTTACTGCGACACGAACTTTCAACGTGCCGATTTTTGCAAAGTCGAGACGACTGCGGGCTCAATGAATTTCCGTGACGTGAAAAATCCGCTTGACGCCGCGCAGGTTGCCGACATTGTGAAAAATTTTTGTGACGACGTGCCCACGCAAGCTGTAAGTTTCACGGGCGGCGAACCGTTGTTGCATTGGCAATTCGTCCGCGAAGTCGCAATCATCATCAAAAATTTCGGCACGAAGATTTTCCTTGAGACGAACGGCACACTTCCCGACGAGCTGGAAAAAATTTCCGACGTCGTCGATATAATCAGCATGGATATTAAATTGCCGAGCATCGGGCGCAATCTTTTCGACGTGCACAAAAAATTTTTGGAAGTCGCGCGGGAAAAAGATTTGTACGTCAAAATCGTTGTGGCTGATTCGTCGACACGTGAAGAATTTTTATCGGCAGTCGAACTCGTCGCGAACGTCGACCCGAAAGTTTTGCTGATAATTCAACCGGTGACGCCCGTCGCGGAAGTGCACGCTGCCTCCGCCGAAAAAATTCTGTCGTTCCAATCCGAAGCACTTCGCCGCTTGCAAAACGTCCGCGTCATTCCGCAAACGCACAAATTCATCAACCTGCTTTGAACGCTTGAAAGGAGTTTAACAAAATGATTCTTCGCGACGTTCACGCCGAAATTGATCTTGACGCAATCCGCCACAACTTGAACGCGATTCGCCGCCACATCAGCCCCGCCAGCAAACTTTGCGCCGTCGTCAAGGCGAACGCTTACGGGCACGGTGCCGTTGAAGTCGCCAAAGTTGCCGCCGATTGTCATGCAGATTTTCTTGCCGTTGCCACAGTCGACGAAGGTTTGGAACTTCGCCGCGCAGGTTTTGACTTGCCGATTTTGATTCTGAGTTTGATTCCGTCGCGTGCCGCTGATATTGTCGTCGAGAACGATTTAACGCCGTCCGTCGTTGACATTGACTTCGCAGAAAAAATTTCAATCGCCGCCGCCCGCGCAGATAAAATCGCCAAAGTTCATCTCAAAGTCGAAACGGGCATGGGTCGTATTGGTGTCGCGCCCGCTGAAGCCGTCGAACTTGCGAAAAAAATTTCACGCCTGCCGCACGTCGAGCTTGAAGGGATATTTTCGCATTTCGCCGACGCAGATTCCGCTGACAGGACGTTTACCAATCGCCAGATAAAAATTTTCTCCGACGTTATCGACGCGATTAAATCCGCAGGCGTCAACATAAAGATTTGCCATATCGCCGAGTCTGCCGCAATTCTCGACATTCCCGCCGCACATTTCGACATGGTTCGCGCAGGAATCATCATGTACGGACTGTATCCTTCCGCCGAAGTTCGCAAGTCGCTTGTGCTTAAGCCCGCGATGAAATTTGTCACGCGCATTGTTTATCTGAAAAAAATTTCTGCAGGCACGTCAATCGGTTACGGTCGCGAATTCGTTGCAGAACGCGATTCGTTGATTGCAACGTTGCCCGTCGGTTATGCTGACGGTTACATTCGCGCTTACAAAAATTTTCACGTCGAGATTCGCGGACAACTTGCGCCGATTGCAGGTCGCGTGTGCATGGACCAGACGATGATTGACGTGACGGATATTGACGGCGTTCAAGTCGGCGATGAAGTGATTCTGTTCGGCTCCGATAAAATTTCGATTGACGATGCTGCCCGCCACTTGAACACGATTAATTATGAGGTTACATGCTTGGTATCGTCGCGCGTGCCGAGAATTTTTGTAAACCGATAAAAAAATTTCCTTCATGCCACGGCTTAAAAAACTTCGGCGTTTGTAGTAAAATATCTGCGATTTGTGGAAGGAGGCGATACCGTTGGTTGAGGTTTACAGATCGCAGGAGTCGGGGCATTTGGAAAAACTCACGCTGAAAACGTTGCAGAAAGGTTCGTGGATAAATATCGTCGACCCGACGCCGTACGAATTGCGCGAAGTCAGCGCAGTGACGAACGTCGAACCGGATTTTTTACGCGCCGCACTCGATGAGGAAGAACGCTCACATCTCGACGTCGAAGAACAATCCGTAATGATTTTGACGAACGTGCCGATTGTCTACGAGGAAGAAAGTTACGACACGTTGCCGCTGTCAATCATCTTAACAAAGCAATACATCATTACCGTCTGCCTGGAAGAAACGCCGGTCGTGTCAAGTTTCAACGTGCGAACTGCGCGGCTTTTCCACACGTACAAGCGCACGCAATTTCTGTTCGAGATTCTCTATCGTTCGGCGACATTTTACCTGCGCTATCTGCGGCAAATAAATAAACTCTCCGACGAAATCGAAGAGCAACTGCGCCGCTCAATGAAGAATTCCGATATCTTGCGGCTTATGGAATTGCAAAAAGGTTTGACGTATTTTAACGCCTCGCTCCGCTCAAATGATGCGGTCTTTGAAAAACTCCTGCGTCTGCGGAACAATCACAGCGTCGAAGGCATTTTGGAAATTTACGAAGAAGATGAGGATTTGCTTGAGGACGTCATAATCGAGAACAAACAGGCGCGTGAGATGGTCGAAATGTACAGCCAAATCCTTTCGCAAATGGCGGATATTTTTTCGTCGATAATCTCGAACAATCAGAACATGGTCATGAAAT
>CAMUZG010000025.1 GCA_947165145.1 uncultured Selenomonadales bacterium | reverse complement strand
ACATTTTATTTTGCGGCGCGTTCCACGGATCTTCAAGGTCGGAACCTTCGTGCGAAAGGTGCCAAATGTTTCTGTCCATGCTGTAGGTCTTGTTCGCTGTCGGAATCGGAATGTCGTGAGCTTTGGCGTATTCAATCTCAGCTTCGCGGCTGTCGAGTTCCCATTCACGCCACGGAGCAATAATTTTGAGTTCGGGCGCAAGAGCCTTGACGGTGAGTTCAAAGCGGACTTGGTCGTTACCTTTGCCGGTCGCGCCGTGAGCAACAGCATCGCAACCTTCAGCAAGCGCAATTTCAACGAGTTTCTTCGCGATAATCGGACGTGCAAACGACGTGCCGAGCAAATATTTTTCTTCGTAAGTGGCACCGGCTTTGAGCGTGGGGAAGATGTAATTTTCGATAAAGTCGCGGGTGAGGTCGGCAATAAAAACTTTCGACGCGCCGGACTTCAAAGCTTTATCGTGCACGACGTCGAGTTCGTCGCCCTGCCCGACATCAGCGCAAACTGCAACAACTTCGCAGCCGTAATTCTCTTTGAGCCACGGAATAATGACCGAAGTATCGAGCCCGCCACTGTAAGCGAGCGCAACTTTCTTGACATTGTCTTTCATGTTATGAGCCTCCAAAAAATTTTATTCGCAGACAAAGGCATTGTACCTTCGCGGCGGTTGATTGTCAATTTCAACGCTTTTTCCAGCCGAATTCTTCAAAACTCTGCCGCCAAGCAATTCGTTCGTAAAAATCTTTCATGGTCGTCGGGGAATGGAAAATCGGCACGCGTTCCAGAGCAAAGAAATTACTGCCGCGGTCGACGACGCCGTATTTAATCGTGAACGCGCCTTTGTAGCCGATGTCCTGCGCAATGCCCGCGATATGCAGATTATAAGTGCCTGTCGGGTACGCGAGAAATTCAATCGGATGTCCAAGTTGTTCTTCAAGCAAATTTTTTGAATTGAGCAACTCACTGCGGATTTCGTCGTCGGGCAACTCCTCAAGTTTCGGGTGGGTCAACGTGTGCGATTCAATCGTTATGCCGTTCGCCTCCATCTCCTTGAGCTGCTCCCAGTTCATGTAGTTGGGATAAACGCCCGTGAACGACGGGATAACGAAAATCGTCGCGTGCAAGCCGTACTTTTTGAGAATCGGGAACGCGTTCGTGTAGTTGTCGAGATAGCCGTCGTCGAACGTGATGAGCACGGGTTTTGGCGGCAATTCGATTTCGCCGTTGAGCCCCGCATAAAGTTCGTCGGGCGTGATTGTTATGCAACCGCTGTCGACGAGAAATTTCATCTGCGCGTCGAAGTCATCTGGCGGCACGGCAAGGTAAGCGGTCTTGTCGGCGACTTGATGATAATTGAGCACGAGAATTTTCGGACCTTCGGCGATTGCGGTAATTTCGTCGGCAGTTTGAGCCTGCGACTTGTAAAAGCCGAGACCGATCACAATCACCGCGAGCAGTAAAATTTTTTTCAACATGTCGGCACGTTCCTTTGGCGCGTGATTTAATGCTGAAATTTTATCGCAAAAAATTTTTGCCGTCAAACTTCCCGCAGACGCGTTGATTTTTTTCAGCCGCCGTGTACAATTAATCGCACTGGAGGGAGATTTGTGGACGAAAAAATTTTTGCGAACATCCCGTTGCGTTCGTGGCGTTGGCTCGGCGTCAATGAGCTCAAAACGTCCGCGCAGGTCGAAGAGCAAATAATTGACGTGCCCGCCGGCGAGTCGCGAACTTTTGCCGAAGTGAATCTTGCCGCTGACAATGTGGCGCGTCGAATAAAAATTTCCGTCGGCAACGGCGCGAAGGTTGAATTTCTTTCGGCGGACATCGGCAACGGAAATTATTCGGCGGACGTGGAAATTGACCTTGTCGGCGACGATTCTGCGGCGGACGTTGAAGCGGTTTATTTCGGCGACGGCAATCGCAAACTCGATTTCAACTACGTGATTCGCCAGCGCGGCAAACGGACTCAAGCCGTGATGAACGTTCGCGGCGCGTTGACTGCTCACAGCGACAAAATTTTTCGCGGGACGCTCGACTTTCAACGCGGCTCGAAAGGCTCAACCGGTCGCGAACTCGAAGAAGTGATTATCCTGTCGCAGGGCACGCGCAATCGTTCCGTTCCGCTCATGCTTGCCGCTGAAGATGAGGTTGACGGACATCACGCGGTAAGCGTCGGTCGCCTTGACGAAGAAAAAATTTTCTACCTGATGAGTCGCGGGCTTGACAAGTCGGAGGCACAGCGGCTTATCGTTGAGGCGGCGTTTAATCCCGTCGTCGAAAAAATTCCCGACGAAAATTTGCGTGGCGAACTTTTGGACAACCTGCAACGGAGGCTTTCACAATGATTGAGACCGAATTAAGAGATTTGGTTTACGAGCTCTTGTCGCCAATAAAAAATCCTAAATGTTGTCGGCTGTACCTTGAGCTGTTCGATAAGCACGTCCTGCGCCTTGAAATGTCGGCGGAAGAACTTGACAGCGCAAAATTTTACAAGGAACGCCACACAAGACTTATCCCGTCCTCGCGCCCGATGGATTTGGTAATTACCACTTCAAAGCGATTCATTCCGCTTGAATTCAAAATGGAAAACGGCTATGACCGCGACGGGCAATGCTACGATTATTGGCAAGAGACAAAATCTCAAATGTCGATAAAGCGCTCTGCCGAACCGCCCGTGCTTTACTACTTGTCGCCGCAGGGATATTTTCCCGAAATAAACAGTGCCGGCAAGTTGGGCTACGATGATTATCCGTTCATTCGTTCCGATAAAATTGACGACGTATCTTTTCGCTCGGAACTTCTTCATTGGGTTGAAGACTGTCTGGCTCAAACGCCCAAAAATTTTCCCTGCAGAAAAAAATTGGAACAGTTGCGCGACGAAATTTTTTCGATTATCGGCAAAACTGATTTTCAACGTCAAGTCGAAAATATTATGCGCAAATTCTTTACGGCACTTGATAACCTCTTTGACGAAAAATTTTGCGGAGAACATCATCTCAAGCGCGGCGGCAATCGGCGTGCGGAAATCGGCGACGCTTACGACTACAAGCGATTTATTGACAGATTTTTTGGCAGGGCGTTTTCTTGGCCGAGTATCTGCCTCCAATGCACGGACGCAAAACTTGACGCCGACAAAGAACTTTGGTTTCGCGTGGGCTGTTACAACGACAGATTCAGCTATCTTGACGAGTCAAAGGCATTTTGCGCGGGCTTTATGATTTTTTCGCACAAAGTAAAACAAGGGCTTTACAAAGAGACGGACATTAAGCCCTTGCTTGACGGAAAAAATATTTTGCCGCAAGAATTTGTCGATGAGTACGATGAAAAATTCAACGGTCTTGTCGGCAGAAAAAATTTGCACGACGCGCACGGCAACACGATTGATTTTTATGACGTTGATAAAACTCTGTCACAGTTCAGGACGCAGGAAGACATTGACGGCGCAGTCAAAAATATCATGACGAAAATTGAAACTCTTTTAAGGAGGCTTGCTTGTGAATAAAAATTTTTTGAACGACTTCCCGATTTTGCGCGGCAACATGAATGGTCAACCGCTTGCCTACCTGGACAATGGCGCGACCACTCAAAAGCCCGAAAGCGTCGTGCGCTCGATTTGCGGCTATTACGGCGGTTGCAATGCCAATCCTCACCGCGGCGTTTACGAACTCAGCGTCAAGGCAACAAAAATTTATGAGGACACCCGCCGCAAGGTTGCCGAATTTCTCAACGCAAGACCGCAGGAAATTATCTTCACGAAGAATGCGACCGAATCGCTCAACCTTGTCGCCTACAGTTACGGCTTGACAAATCTTCATGCCGGCGACGAAATTTTAATCACAATCGCCGAACACCATTCCAATCTTGTGCCTTGGCAGATGGTTGCGCGTGCGACAGGTGCGACGCTCAATTACATTTACCTCGCGGCGGACGGCAACCTTAATGAAGCCGACATTGCCGCAAAACTCACCAAGCGCACGAAAATTTTAGCCGTTACGCAAATTTCAAACGTGCTCGGACTTATCAACGACGTTAAAACTTTGGCGGCGCGTGCTCACGAAGTCGGCGCGATTGTTGTTGTTGACGGGGCTCAATCTGTCCCGCACATTGCCGTTGACGTTAAAGACCTTGACGCGGACTTTTTAGTCTTTTCGGGGCATAAAATGTTGTCGCCCATGGGTATCGGTGTTTTGTACGGCAAGAAAAAAATTTTGGACGCAATGCCACCATTTTTGAGCGGCGGCGACATGATTGAATACGTCGAAGAGCAAGCAACGACCTTTGCTGAATTGCCGCAAAAATTTGAGGCGGGCACTCAAAACGTCGGAGGCGCGGCGGGCTTGAGTGCGGCGATTGATTATCTGCGCGGCGTCGGCTTTGAAGAAATTTCACGCATTGAACGCGACTTGACGAATTTCGCCGTTGCTGAACTGAAACGTTTGCCTTACGTCGAACTGTACGGCTGCGACTCCACGCGCGACAACAAAATCGGAATCGTGACGTTTAATATCCGTGACGTTCACCCGCATGACGTGGCGACAATTCTTGATGCGCAAGGCGTGGCGATTCGAGCTGGTCATCATTGCGCACAGCCGCTGATAAAATTTTTGGGACAAACTTCGACGTGCCGAGCAAGCTTTTACTTCTACAACACGCGCCGCGACATCGAATGCCTTATCGAAGCCGTTGAACGTGTCCGAAGTGTCATGCACCTTGATTAAAATATTTTCGGATAACGGACAACGTGACGTTATATTCAACGCGGTATACCCCGCATTATGCAAAAAATTTTTCTAAAGCAGGGATATTCGACGTGGCGGCGAATACTGCCAAAAAGTGGCAACCGTCACAAGAAAATGAGGAGGGTCATCAATATGGAAGAAAAAGATTTGGTGAAAAACGATACGGGACTCGGCGCGATAAAAATTGCTGACGAAGTAGTTAGCATCATTGCGGGACTCGCTGCCACGGAAATCGACGGCATCGCGGGCATGAGCGGCGGAGTTGTCGGCGGTATTGCGGAAATGCTCGGTCGTAAAAACTTCTCCAAAGGCGTCAAAGTCGAAGTCGGCGAACGCGAAGCTGCGGTCGATCTCTTCATCATCGTCAAATACGGCGCACGTATCCCCGACGTTGCTCTCGCGGCACAGGAGAACATCAAAAAGGCTATCGAGAACATGACCGGTCTTTCCGTCGTCGAAGTCAACGTTCACGTGCAAGGCGTCAGCTTCCCCGAAGAGGAAAACAAAGAAGAAGATATTCGCGTTCATTGAGCATGGCGAACGGTTTAAATCCTGCAGGAGGTGAAAAAGTTTTATGGGGATAATACGACGCCTTATACTGCTTTTTTACGTCCTGACGGTGCTGGCGGTATCGTTGGTGTGCGCGGGAGTTTGTTTGAAGCTCATACCGCCGAACGTTCGCCAAAAAGAACTCGAATTCATCATCGCACAACCTGAAACTTTGGCGGTACTGATAGCTATCATCGTGGCAAGCTTGATTCTCTTGACGGCGGTTTTCTCACGTAGCGGCAACAACGCTTTATCAATCGCGTCGGGCGACGTTCACTTGGAACAAGGTAAACCTGGCGAAGTCAAAGTTGCTGTCCCCGCAATCGTTGATGTCGTCGAACGTGCGGCAATCATCATCAACGGCGTTCGTGAGGCTGAAGCTGTCGTTTACAAGCAAAGCGGCGATATGCCAATCAAAATTCAACTGACGATAACTCTCGGTCAAGGTTTTTCCGCACCGCGCGTCAGTGAAGCCGCAGTCGAATCAATCAACAATTCCTTGCGGACGACGCTCGAACTTCAAAACGTCCCCGTCGAAGTCAAGGTCAGAGAAGTTACTCACGCAATTACTGAGCGCGATAAACGCGTCGTTTGAGGTGTCGACATGTTCAAAGATATTTTTAAAAGATTCGTCAAAACTACACTTTCTGCGGCGCGCACGAACAGCGGTGAATTTTTGCTTAGGAAAACGGATTTCGGGCTCATCAAAGTTGAATACTCCGTGATTCAAAGAATCGCTACCGACGCGCTCAAACAAATCAAAGAGATTCAAGACGCCGAAGTCGACGTTGACCCGACAGGCAACAAAATTTCGCCGCTACAAATCCGATTGACGCTGACTTTGGTCGAAGGCTATTCGGCGCCGCGAGCACGTCAAGCGGCGGACACCGTCATCAACGACGCTTTGAAAGATCTCCTGCAACCAGGATTTTATGTGCCCGTCGAAGTCAGAGTAAAACAAATATCGCGCCCCGTTCAGCAAAAACGGCAACGCGTGCGATAGGCGGTGATTGATGTGATTGAAGCGATAAAAAATTTCGTCGTCGACCTGTTCGAATCGCATCGCACCCGCAAAATCGGTCTTATCGCGGGACTGTTCACGGGCGTGGCAATCTTGCTCATCGGCTTCTTCAACACGATGTTTATCGCATTGTGCGGGCTTATCGGGCTGTTCGCTGGTTCGCGTTTCGACAGCAAAGATGATCTGGTCGAAAAAATTTTAATCAAACTCGACAAAATTTTGCCCGAAAAAATTCAGCGTTGGTAAATTGGGAAGGACAAATCTATGAGCCGCAAATTGGCACGAGAAGCAGCATTCAAGGCACTGTTCCAGCTTGATTTCAATTTCGAGGACGACAGGCGCGAAGACAGCGAGAATCTCGCAATCGAGACAATGTTCGACGACAACCCGAAGCTCACCAAAAAAGATTTGGCGTTCATCGAAAGTACGGTTAAGGGCACGCGGGCACATTTGGAAGAAATCGACGGGCTGATAATCGCTCACCTGAAAGAAGGCTGGCAACTGCCCAGACTCATGGCGGCGGACAGAAATATTTTGCGGCTTGCCATCTACGAAATGAAATTTGTCGAACCAACAATCTCGAAGAACATCATCATCAACGAGGCGGTCGAATTGGCGAAAAGATACGGTACCGACGATTCAAGCCGATTCGTTAACGGGATTCTCGAATCAATCTCAAAATAAAAAAAATCAGCCGGACGTTGTGTCCGGCTTTTTTGTTGCAAAGATTTAATTTAGTCTGCAGTGAACGGCAAGAGCGCGATATTGCGTGCGCGTTTGATTGCAATCGTCACTTGACGCTGATGTTTGGCGCAGTTGCCCGAAATGCGGCGCGGAAGAATTTTTCCACGCTCGGTGGTGAAACGACGAAGTTTCGCCGCGTCTTTATAATCTATCTTCTCAACTTTATCGACGCAAAATGCACAAACTTTCCTGCGCGGGCGTCGACCTCTTTCTCTGCGCATGTTGAAACCTCCTTGTTAAAATCAGAACGGAGTATCGTCGGGGTCAATAGGTTCGCCGCCGCCGAAATAATCGTCGTTCTTCTTGGACGGAGCGGAATTGCGTCCGCTGTCGCCGTAGAAATCGTTCGTCTGTCGATTGCTTGAATAATCGTTGGCAGGTCTGTTAGCCGAATAATTTCCGCCGTCACCGCTGCCGTTCGACTTGCCACTAGCAAATTCGATGTTGTCGACCCAAATTTCTACCGTGTTGACTTTAACACCGTCTTTGTTTTCGTAGGAATTGGTTCTGAGTGTTCCTTCAACCAAAACGCGAGAACCTTTCACGAGATAGCGTCCGCAAAATTCGGCTGTCTTGTCCCACGCAACGAGATTGAAAAAATCAACTGATTCTTTGTCTTTGTAGCGGCGATTGAATGCAATACCCATTTTGGCATAAGCTTTGCCGGTCTGAGTATAGCGGACTTCAGGGTCACGCGTTAAATTGCCGGAAAGAAAAACCTTATTCATCGGCAGCCTCTTTCTCGTCGGAGCGAACGATCATGTGCTTAAGAATCTCGTCGGTAATTTTCATGACGCGATCACATTCAGCAACGCAAGCAGGTTCGCAAGTCACGTAGAACAGCACGTAGAAGCCCTCGGACTCTTTTTTGATGTCGTAGGCGAGACGACGTTTGCCCCAACGATCTTCCTTGGTGATTTTGCCGCCGTTGGCAACGATGAGCTTGCTGAACTTGTCGATAACGGCTTCGGTTGCCTCGTCCTCCATTGAACGAATAATGAAGATAACTTCGTACTTCCTCAACTGAAACACCTCCCTTTGGTCTGTCGGCCCGTTTGTCGCGGGCAGAGAGTGGATAAATAACTTAACGGGCAGGAATTATATCACTGAAAAAATTTTTAAGCAAGGCTCGGTGAAAATAATTTCCCGCGACGAATTTTTCAAACGTTCTGCCCGCTATTGTAAAAAATTCCGCGTTGTGGCAAAATAATTCGGCGTCAAACTTTTATAAAAAAATTTTAAGGAGCGATTGGCATGTTCATTGATGACGACGATAAAAATTTGGTCGAGAAAAAAATTTCAAGCAAAAAAGTCTTTGACGGCGTTCTCCTGCACGTTTTTAAGGACGAAGTCGAATTGCCCAATGGTCACCATGCTCCACGCGAGTGGATTAAACACCCAGGCGCGTCCGCAGTCATTCCGCTGCTGCCCGACAATCAAATAATTCTCGTCAGACAGTTCCGCTACCCCGTCGGCAAAATTACGCTCGAAATTCCCGCTGGAAAACTCGATATTCCCGGCGAAGACCCAATCGATTGCGCTAAACGTGAATTATCCGAGGAAACTGGCTACTCTGCCGGAAAAATTTGGAAACTCACCACTATTGCCACGACCGTCGGCTTCACGAACGAATATATTCACCTTTACGCCGCAAGTGACTTGACGGTCGGCGAAATTCATCCCGATTCCGACGAATTTATCAATGTCGTCAAAATTCCGCTGACTGCCGCATTGCAAATGGTCGAAACCGGCAAAATTTTCGATTCAAAATCCGCCGTGGCAATTTTATTGCTCGCAAAACAAATTTTCCATGAAGAGAAACGTTGACATGAACTTAAACTTATCAAAAAAAATTTTTCGGCGTCTAAAAACGTTTTCCGACAACAATATCGCAAGAAATGCCCTGAAATTTGTCGGAATCATCGCGGCGTTCGTGTTTATCGTGAAAATTTTTCCCGCAATCGCAGGAACGATTATCTGTCTGCTGTTAATCGGCGGTTATTACGGCGTAATCGCTCTTTCCGCGCGTTTTTGCAACATAAACTTCAAAAAAATTCTGCTGAACGATTTTCCACGGATTTTTATCGTCGCGGCGGTCTCGACAGGCTTTATCGTCATGATGATAAGCGCGCAACAGACAATTTACACGGGCGACCAAATGGAAACTTGGGAACCAACGCTTTCGTGCGAAGAAATCGTATTCACCAAACCAATTCACGCCGTGAAAGATTTAATCCACTCAATCAACCACGCAGATTACAATAATTTCCTGCCAATGCTTATGGCGTTGCCGATGCACCTGTTCGGCAAAAGTTTTTTGTGTTACGAGCTTTACGTTTGGCTGATGTTCGGGCTTCCCGCGATTTTTTTTGCTTCAGCGACGTTCAAATCCTTTTTTGAACAAATCGGCGTAAAAATCTTCCCGTGCTCCGTGTTAATGGCGATTTTAATGCTCATTCCCGCGTTGGAAGTCCCGATTCTCGTCGGTTACGCGAACATTTCAATTTTGTTGCCCGCCGCAATGATTTTTGCATTGCTTTTGAGCTTGGACAGAGAAAAAATTCAACTCAAACCGCTGATTTTAATCGCTTTGCTGTGCGTTTTGGCAGTTTTTCAAGCGCGAACGGCTGCTTATCTGATTTTGGGATTATTTTTCGGCTACACGGTCTATATCATCTCAATCGGCGTCATTGAACGAACTTTATTGCGCGATTTGATTGCTCTCGTGCCAAAATTCGCCGTAATCGGACTCGCGGGACTGATTTTGACGTTGCCGCTGTTCTTCCCGTTCATAAAACACGCATTAACTTACGATATAGGCACTGCTTATTCGGCTTATCAGCGCGGATACGATTTTTTTGCAAGAATTTCGGCTCACATGTGGTATTTGGGCTATCTGCCGTATATTTTCGCAATCGCGGGCGCAATCGTGAGTTTTCGCAACAAAAAAACCTTCCCGCTCGCCGCAATGCTGTTGACTTGGGCAATCGCGTCGCCAATTTTTATTTGCCGCGTCCAACTCGTCGACAGACAACATTATTACACGATGATTTTGCCGTTCGCGTTCCTAATCGCGTTGCTGATCGATTTCGCGCTGTCAAAACGAAAAATTGTCGGCTCGGCACTGATTTTTTTGCTCACAATAAATTTTTTGCAGACTTTCGCCACAACATTCAACACACGGGGATTTTTTACGTGCCCATACGTCACTCCAATCCGCCACGACATCGACGAACTGAAAATTTTCGCCGCAAACATGAACAAACTGACCATCGGCACTGAAAAAAAGATTTATTCTTTCACTGACAGCGCAATTTACAACTGCCACACGTTGAAAAAGCTTTACGTCCCCGAAAACCGCGAGGCAATGCCTAATTTGATGGATACGTACGAAATTGACTTGCGCGACGGTTTTCCGACGCATTTTTTCGCCGCAGACTTCATTATCGTCAGCAATCCGATTCAAATTCACCTTCTCGAAAAAGATCAGCAAATCGTCGTGAAACTCGCAAGTTTAATCGAAAATCCTTCGCCGCTGTCACGTCATTTCAAAAAAATCGGCGAATATACCTTCAACGCGACGGGCGAGGACGTGAAGTTCTCTGTTTACGAAAAAATTTCGCCGTTCGAGAAGTCTGACATTGATTTTGTCGAAAAAACTTTCGTGACGCTCTATCCCGACAAAAACGCGCTGTTCAAAGACCGTTTCGAGAAATTTAAGGCTGAAAATTTTAAGGATTGATTTTATGAGCGATATTTTGTACGTGGTGATTCCCTGCTACAATGAACAGGAAGTTTTGCATGAAACTGCCAAGCGTTTGCGCGAAAAATTCCAAGTTTTGATTGCGGCAAAAAAAATTTCCCCGAAAAGTCGGATTGTTTTCGTAAATGACGGCTCAAAAGACGCGACGTGGGAAATTATTCGCGAATTGCATGCCGACGACAAAATTTTTTCGGGAATAAACCTTTCTCGCAACCGAGGCCATCAAAACGCATTGCTTGCGGGACTTTTGACCGTAAAAAATCTTGCCGACATGGTTATTTCGATGGACGCAGACCTTCAAGACGATATTAACGCCGTCGACGAGATGATTGCGCGTTTCAAAGACGGTTTTGACATTGTTTACGGCGTTCGCAGCTCGCGGGCGACCGATACTTTTTTTAAACGGTTCACTGCTGAAAGTTTTTACAAATTAATGAAGTTTTTGGGCGCGGATACCGTTTACAATCACGCGGATTATCGTTTGATGAGCCGAAAAGCACTTGACGGGCTTGAAAAGTTCGGTGAAGTCAATTTATTCCTGCGCGGACTCGTTCCGATGATCGGTTATCCGTCAACAAAGGTTTTTTACGAACGTGCGGAGCGATTTGCGGGCGAAAGTAAATATCCGCTGAAAAAAATGCTTTTTTTCGCGTTGCAAGGCATAACTTCGCTGACTGTGGAGCCGATTCGCCTGATAACGACCGTCGGCGTCACAATGTCGTCGATAAGTTTGCTCGTAATACTCTGGACGCTGTACGAATACCTTTTTGGCGACACTGTACGCGGTTGGACGAGTATGTTGGCTTCACTTTGGTTTATCGGCGGACTAATTCTGCTTTCAATCGGCATTGTGGGCGAATATGTCGGAAAAATTTACCTTGAAACGAAAAATCGCCCGCGTTTTATCGTGAGCGAGTTTTTGAACTAGGTTATTAGGTTAATTAGGTTAATAGCGGACGACTTTTCTAATAACCTAATAACCTATTTCCCTAATAACCTAAAAACAGGAGGCGATTCGATTAATGTTTGATGATTTTGGCGGTTTTATGATGAATTTGATTGCCGGACTGCCTGGAATTGTAATTGCGATGACAATTCACGAGTGGGCGCACGCCAGAGTTGCTTACGCGCTCGGAGATTATACTCCACGGCTTCAAGGACGTTTGACACTCAATCCTGCGGCTCATGTTGACCCGATTGGGCTGTTAATGTTGTTTTTAGTGCATTTTGGCTGGGCAAAACCCGTTCAAATTAACCCGATGAACTTCAGCAACCCGCGCAGAGACGATATTTTGGTTTCATTGGCAGGTCCCGCGTCAAATTTGCTCACGGCGTTCATTACGCTGATAATTTTCGTTCTGCTGGCGAAATTTAACTTCCCATTCACCGACGGCGTGCTAATTGTCCTAAATTTAATCATTGTGTACAACATAAACTTCGCGATTTTCAATATGTTGCCGATTCCGCCGCTCGACGGCTCACATATTCTGAAACAACTGCTTCCGTACGAATTATCGCGACAATTTGAGGCTCTCGAACGTTACAGCTTCATTTTTTTGATAATTATCATCGCGACGCCCATTTTGAGCTATGTTTTTGTGCCGTTGCAACGATTTATCTTCGGGATTTTCAAAAGTATCGTAGGAATTCTGCTTTAAGGCAAAAATTTTTTACAGCAAGCGATTTCCGTTGTCAAAATCATAAAAACTTTCCGCTACGTCGATAATATCATCAAATTCGGCGCGAGCGGAATATTTTTTTACGTTTTGATAGAAATTTTCGCGGTGCATGACAACCGAACGAATAAAAGCCGCCGCATAATCGTAAAAAATACCTTCGGAGTCGATAAAAGACCAAAATTTATTAACGCTGTCCTCAATATCAATGTCGTACTCGATTCTGTGAATTATTCTGGCAAAATTAGCGCGAATTTCGGGCGTGAACATGGATTTTATCAATGCAAGCTCCGGCATAGACCGTGAAGCGCGTACAAGCCAAAATTCTGTCTGCAAATCGTCGTTGAAGTTGTCGAAACCGCATTTTATAAGCCGTTCCAACATTTCGGGCGGCGATTTTTTTTTCAACGGAGAAAATCTGACTTCCTTGTAGAATGAAGCGTATAAAAGTCGTTCAAATTCTATTTTGGCATACAATCTGGAGACAATTCCGCCATAAACGCCGCGCATGAGCTTTTCGAGAACTTTCCAGTGTCGAATGTTGCGAAAACTTGTAATCCAACAGCCCGTTTGCTTGATAAACGTCGAAAAACCAGCCGCGATGTCCTGCGGATTGGTGACAAGTTCCAAAGTCAAGTCTCCGATAATCAAATCGAAGAATTCTTGGTCGAAAGGCAGCCGTTCTTCGCGATAATCTAGCAAAAAAGTCTTTACGTCGGAGAAATTTGCCTCATCATCGGCTGTGACGAGAAAAATTTCTGCTGAAGGGAACATTTTTCGCAAATCGGCGAGATAATAGCTGCTTTCGACGACTAAAATGCGTTGAAAGAAATCTTCGCCCGAAATAAATTGAATCAAGCTAGGTTTGATGTCTTCCACGTCACACCTCAGGATTTAATTCCGCGCCATATTCGCGCAGAAAAATTTTTTGATAGCGGCGATATTTTGGGTCGAGCGGCTTTTCTTTCGGGCAATGAATGCACCAAAAATCGGCAGATTGATTCGGCACGACGATTTTATAGCCTGCGCGCCCGAATTCTTTACAAATTGACGTGTCATAGAGGTGCCAGCCGTCGAATAAATCTTCGCGCCACGTTAAATCGTACTGAGTAGCCAAAAAAAGTCCGTCGACCGACTCAACAACTTGAAAATCGCCTTCGGGCTCGTCGCAATGCGAATCAACGACACTTTCGGGCTCGCAAGCGTGCAAAACTCTGCCGTAAGTGCGCAAACCGTCCCACCAAATGCCCGTGGCAGGTAAATTCATGCAACCGATGACTCCGACCGCTCCGATTGTCTTGTCCGCGAAAATTTTCAGCAAATCGGCGATTAAATTCTTATTTACGACGAAAGTATCTTGGTGCAGATAAATTTTGTACTTCGCATCGGAATTTTTCATGGCGCGATTATATCCGGCGGTCATTGATTCGGCATTTCGCACGTCGATGAGTTCAATTTTCATTCCGTCGGGAATTTTTAGGTGTTCGAGATACAATTTACACTCGCTGTACCACCAATCGCTGTTTACGCACGTAACGAACGCAACTTTTTTGTCATCAAGCAAAATTTTTCGCCTCCGCAGTAAAATTCAATTCAAAACTTAAAAAATAGCCTTAATCAGGACGAAAGCCGACGCGCCGATTATCGCCGTGATTGGAATCGTCATGCCCCAAGCTTTGACCATTTGTTGAGCGACGCCCCAACGAACAGCGTTAATTCGTTTTGCGGTGCCGACACCCATAATTGAGCCGCTGACAACGTGTGTTGTCGAAACGGGCAGATGTAGCAGTGTTGCGCCGAAAACGACCATTGACGAATTCAAATCCGCCGCAAAACCGCTGGGTGGTTCAAGTTTGAAAATTTTCCCGCCGACAGTCTTGATGATTCGCCAACCTCCGGTCGCCGTGCCCAAAGCCATTGCCGTAGCGCACAACACTTTGACATAAGTCGGAACCTCGAATTCGGGAATGAAACCGCCGCTGAACAGTGCAAGCGTGATTATGCCCATTGACTTCTGCGCGTCGTTCGAGCCGTTCGAGAAGGCAATCATTGACGCCGAGACGATTTGCAACTTGCGGAATTTGTCGTTGAGGACGTGCGGGCTGAACCTGTCGAAGACGCGGAAGATGATGTTCATGATGATAATTCCCGTGATGAGCGCAATGGCAGGCGACGCAATCAGCGCGACGAAAATTTTTCCGATACCGACCCAATTCAAGCCGCTCACGCCGACAGCAATCAAAACTGCGCCGATAAGTCCGCCAATCAACGCGTGCGACGAACTCGACGGGATTCCGAGCCACCACGTCAGCAAGTTCCAAGTGATTGCTCCGATGAGCGCGGCGATTATGATTTTCTCGTCGATGATGCTTGGTGAGCTGACGATTTCGCCGCCGATTGTCTTCGCGACGCCCGTTGAGACCATTGCTCCGAAAAAATTAAAACCCGCCGCCAACATTATCGCGTGGTTCGGATAAAGGGCGCGGGTGTTGACCGATGTGGCAATAGCGTTGGCGGTGTCGTGGAAGCCGTTGATGAAGTCGAAGATTAACGCCAAAATTATCACCGTGAAAATCAAAAATTGAAGCTCAACCATTCGGTTCACTCCCTTTTATCAATTTGTAATTAGGAATTTGAAATTAGGAATGATAACGCGCCAAAATAATTCCACATTCCTAATTCCTAACTCCTAATTGTTTTGCAATCGTCGCCATCATTTTGGGCACGTCGAGCGGTTTGGCAATGTGATCGTTCATGCCGGCTTCATGCGCACGTTTGATGTCTTCGGGCATTGCGTTCGCAGTCATTGCGATAATCGGCACGTTTGAGCCGCTGTCACGAATCGCCCGCGCCGACTCGTAACCGTTCATCACGGGCATTTGAACGTCCATTAAAATCAAGTCGTAAGTGTTTTGCGTCGCCTTGTCGAGCGCGTCTTGACCGTTGACCGCCATGTCAATCGTGAAGCCGAACTGCTCAAGCATCATCGTCGCAATCTCGCGGTTAACGTCAATATCTTCGACAAGCAAAATTTTCACGCCGCTGAAGTCCGTCAACGAAGGCTCATCAATCTGCGCGGGCTCGTCGATTGTCGGGTTGTCGATAATGTCGAAGTGGACGCGGACAATAAATTCCGTGCCGACGTCTTTTTTCGTGACAACATCAATCGTGCCGTTCATCAAGTCGACAATGTTCTTTGTAATCGCAGTGCCTAGTCCCGTGCCTTGAATGCCGCTGACGGTTGAAGTGCGTTCGCGCTCAAATGCTTGGAAAATTTTTTTAGCGAAGTCATGCGACATACCAATTCCCGTGTCTTTAACGCGCAGTTCAAATTGCCCGTCGCTAAGCTCAAGCATCGTGACGGCGACACTTTTGCCGCTCGGCGTGAATTTATACGCATTGCCGACGAGATTGAGCAGGACGCGGTTAAAACGGTTTTTATCGCAACTGACGAAACGGTGACGAACTTTTGACGCGTCGACGCTAAAGGCAACGTTCTTTGCCTCCATTTGCGTTTGAAACATTGTCTGCAGGTCGTCGAGAATTTTTTTAAGGTCGACTTCGCCGAGCTCAAGTTCCATGCGCCCGCTTTCAATGCGGCTCATTTCGAGAATATCGTTTATCAAGTCTAACAGGTGTTTGCCCGAAACGTCAATCTTCGACAGAAAATCGCGGAGCTGTGTGTCAGTGGTACCTGGTCGTTGAGCAAGCGTCGTGTAGCCGATAATGGCGTTCATCGGCGTCCTGATGTCGTGGCTCATGTTCGACAGGAACGTTGATTTTGCTTTTGAACTCTCTTCAGCGCGACGTCTTTGTTCTTCAAGAGCAGCCATTTCCTTGAATTTGATTCGGCGGTAAATCGTGAACAGGAAGCCCAAGCTGACAATCGCGAACAACAGCATAATCATCGAGTTTGTCAGCAGGACGGAGCGCATTTTTAAAATCTGCATGTTCATATAAGCGAGGCGCGGTGCCGCGAGATTGTTCGAGTAAAATTTGTTCGTGTCCTCAATGAAAATTATCATCTCGTCATGAATTTTTTCGCGCATCCACATCAACGCCGCAAAGAACACTAAGAAGAACATTATCAGCCAAACGGTCGGCGCGGAGCCGAATTTTTTTTCGTCGTTTTTGAAAAGATAGTTGAAGTACGCGAAGCCGAGCAGTCCCCAGATTGCCAAGATGAAATATGATTCTTCCGAAAGCACGTTGATTGACCACAAGTTTGGAATCAGTAGAAAGAACGTGAACGCGAACGCACAAATTATCCCGACGAACCCCGTGACGATTGCCCGCCGATTATTTTCGCGTTTGGCAAGAATGTAAGCGCAAGTTGATGTGTAGCCGTAAGCAATCGTTGCGCCAATTGTCGTCACGTCCGTGAACCAACCGACAACCGTCCGCCCGAAGAACGGAATTATCAGCGACGTCAGCAGAATAAAAATTGCGGCGTTCCTGCGCTTTGTGAGCATACTCGGCAAAATATTTTTCGACGCTAAAACCTGCGTCAAGCCGCAAACCGCACGATAATAACCGAGCAAACTTGTTATCAGCGCGGCCGATATGATGACGCACAGAATCGCAATGCCGTGACCGCCGAACGTTTCGTTCACGACGTAGAAAGTTGGCACGCGTTGTATCCCCGACAAAACGCCAAGCGTCTTGAGGTAAATTAAGGAACTTTTGAACGGCGCGGGATATTGCAAAGTCGCCAGGCTCGTCATGAAAACATAAACGATTGCCGCGCAGATTATCGCCGCAATCATCAAGTAAAAAATTTTTCGTATGCTGCCTTTGAAGTCGTTCGCGTACTGTGAGATTGTCTCGAAACCGATAAATGCCCACGGAATCAGCGCGAATATCATAAAGACCTGTTTCCACTCCGCCGAACCTTCGACAAAGTAAAATCGTGGCATGGCGGGCGCGACGGTGACTGCTGACACGTAGCAGAAGACCACGCCGACGAACAGCACGACACCCGCGATTTTCACTAGCAGATTGGCAAGGGAAGTTGTTCGCGCGAAAATGATTCCGAACGTCCACAGCAAAAGTATCGTCACGAGAACTTCGCCGCCGTAAACGTCGTAGCCGGCAAATTCGTAGTGGAAGCCGAATTGTAGAACGTCGCCGAATAAATTTCTGCCCATGAGCGTCACTGCAGTCGCATTCGCCCAAAGCAACGACACGTAAGCAATCCACAGGAACCACGCGCAGAAAAACGCATGATCCCAACCTAAAAGCTCTTTTGTAAAGGTAACGACGCCGCCCGCGCCGGAATTGCGTTGCATGACGAAATAATAATTGTAAGCAATGAGAATCATCACGAACGCGCCGAGCACCACAGCAATCGTTGTGCCAGCAGTGCCCGCCGTTGGCAAAAAAGTCGTGCCAGGCATGATGAGCGAGCCCCAACCTATGCAGCAGCCGAAAGCCAGAGCCCACAAGGTAAGCGGTGAAAGTTTGCGCTGTGCCATCATGAAACCTCCTCGGCTGTCAAAAATTTTCGTAATAGAATTCGCGCCCGCCACCGCAATTCCTTTAAGCCGAACGGGGCAACGGGCTTTTTGTTGTCACGAAAAATTTTCTGTGATAAACTTGGCTTTGAGCTTATAGGTTATAGATTTTCCTATCAGCTATCAGCTAACAAACGGAGGTAACTAACTTGGACGAAAAGATAATCAATAAAGTTGACGATTTCGGCGACGCGATTGAAGACGAACAACACGAAGACAATTTGCCCGACGTAATGCCCACTGAGGACGACGACGGCGATGACATTGAAGTTCATTTCGACGCGGCAAGTGCTCAAGTCGAGGCGGTCGAAGGCGATTACAGCGCGGGACAAATTCAAATTCTCGAAGGGCTTGAGGCTGTTCGACTGCGCCCAGGCATGTACATCGGCTCCACCGGCGAACGCGGTCTTCATCATCTGGTTTACGAGGTCGTCGACAATTCGATTGACGAGGCTTTGGCGGGCTTTTGCACGGAAATAAACGTCACGATTGAGGCGGACAACTCAATCACCGTCAGCGACAACGGGCGCGGCATTCCCGTCGACATGCACGAGAGCGGCAAGCCTGCAGTCGAAGTCGTTTTGACTGTCCTGCACGCGGGCGGCAAATTCGGCGACGGCGGCTACAAAGTCAGCGGCGGCTTGCACGGCGTCGGCGTCAGTGTCGTTAACGCGCTCAGCAAGGCAATGGACGTTGAAGTTCGTCGCGACGGAAAAATTTATCGGATAACATTTTCACGCGGCGAGACCGTCACTCCGCTTGAAGTCATCGGTTCAGCTAACGACACTGGTACAAAAGTTCACTTCCTGCCCGACGACGAAATTTTTTCCGTCAAAGAGTTTAATTACGACACGCTCAAAAATCGTCTGCGCGAACTTGCATTCTTGAACAGCGGAATCATAATTACGTTGACGGACAAACGCACGGGCGGACAAGAGCAAACTTTCCACTTCGAGGGCGGCATAAAATCTTTCGTCGAACATCTCAACCGCAAGAAAGAACGCATTAACCCCACGCCGATTTACTTCAATGGACGCCGCGATGATGCCGTTGTCGAAGTCGCAATGCAATACACCGACGCTTACCAGGAAAATATTTTCAGCTACGTCAACAACATCAACACCGAGGAAGGCGGCATGCACCTTGTCGGGTTCAAGACAGCGTTGACCAAAGTCGCTAACGAGTTCGCCAAACGCCACAACTTGCTCAAGAACAATGAGAACGCTTTGAGCGGCGAGGACGTTCGCGAAGGTTTAACGGCAGTTATCAGCGTCAAGCTACACAATCCGCAATTCGAGGGACAGACTAAAACGAAGCTCGGCAACGTGGAAATTCGGTCGCTCGTCAGCGCGGTCGTCAACGAAAGTTTAAGTGAGTACTTTGAAGAAAATCCTGCCGTCACGAAGCAGATACTTGAAAAATCCGTTATGGCTGCTCGTGCCCGCGAAGCTGCTCGCAAAGCCCGCGAACTCACCCGCCGTAAAAATGCGTTGGAAATTTCAAGTCTTCCAGGCAAACTCGCTGATTGTTCCGTTAAAGACCCCGACAAGGCGGAAATTTACATTGTCGAGGGCGATAGCGCAGGCGGTTCCGCTAAACAAGGTCGTGACCGTCGTTTCCAAGCGATACTTCCCTTGCGCGGCAAAATTTTGAACGTCGAGAAAGCTCGCCTTGACAAAATTTTTGCAAACGCGGAGATTCGCACGATGATAACGGCGTTCGGCACGGGTATCAGCGACGACTTCGACTTGAGCAAGCGACGCTACAGCAAAATTATCATCATGACGGACGCGGACGTTGACGGTGCACACATTCGCACGTTGTTGCTGACGTTCTTCTATCGCTACATGAAGCCGCTTGTTGAGCATGGGCACGTTTTCATTGCGCAGCCGCCGCTCTATCAGATTCGCAAGGGCAAAGATCACTGGTACACCTACAGCGACGATGAGCTTGCCAAAAAGCTTGACGAAGTTGGACGTGACGGCGCGACTGTTCAACGCTACAAAGGTTTAGGCGAAATGAATCCCGAACAGCTTTGGGAGACGACGATGGACCCGATGACCCGCACAATGCTCCGCGTGGAAGTCAATGACGCTGTCGAAGCGGACGAACTCTTTACAATTCTCATGGGCGACCAGGTTGCTCCGCGCAGACAGTTCATTGAAGAAAACGCCCAACTTGTCAAAAATCTCGACATATGATTGAACGACAAATGAGGAGACTTACTTATGGCAATGCTTGACGTTAAAGACATCAACGGCAACGTGACGTTGCATCCAACGGTCGCGCCACAACGTTACAATAAATCGAAGTCGTTTACCGCGTTCAAACGTAAAAAAAATTTTCGGCGGTGATTTTATGGCAATGCTTGACATTAAGGACATCAACGGCAACGTGACGTTGCATCCAACGGTCGCGCCACAACGTTACAATAAATCGAAGTCGTTTACCGCGTTCAAACGTAAAAAAAATTTTCGGCGGTGATTTTATGGCAATGCTTGACATTAAGGACATCAACGTTTATTATGGCGCGATTCACGCGATAAAAGGAATAAGTCTTTCGGTCGACGAAGGCGAGATTGTCACGCTAATCGGCGCGAACGGCGCAGGCAAATCTACGACGTTGCGGACAATTTCGGGACTGCTCAAACCAAAGACCGGTTCGATAAATTTTCTCGGCAACAATATCGCGGGAATGCCGGCGCACAAAATCGTTCGTGAAGGTATTTCGCAGGTTCCCGAAGGTCGTCGGATTTTCGCGGAAATGTCTGTACAGGAAAATCTTGAGCTCGGCGCGTTCACTCGCAACGACAAGGCAGAAATTCAATCCGACTTCAAAATGGTTTTCGGACGATTCCCGCGTTTGGAAGAACGTCGCTTACAACTGGCGGGAACGCTGTCGGGCGGCGAACAGCAAATGTTAGCAATGGGGCGCGCGTTGATGAGTCGCCCGAAACTTTTGCTCCTCGACGAACCGAGCATGGGACTTGCGCCGTTACTCATCAAAGAAATTTTCAACATCATCGTCGACATAAACAAGACCGGCACGACGATTTTGCTTGTCGAACAGAACGCGAATATGGCGTTGTCGATTGCAAACCGCGCTTACGTTTTGGAGACGGGGCGTATCACAATCAGCGGCGACGCCAAAGAACTTGCCGCCAGCGAAGACATCCGCAAGGCTTATCTCGGCGGTTGACGGAGGAAAATTTTCATGGCGTACAAAACTTTGATTTTCGGCGTCGACGATCTGTTTCCGATACTAAAAACTTTTTACGAACGCGAAATTCAGCGCGGCAATTTCGAAATCGTTGCCTACGCTGTCTTTGAACAGAACGGTATCCGCATTGTTACCCCGCAAGGTAGACCGGGGGGGGGTTCAAAGCTTCGTGATGTTCAGCTCGCGATAATTTCTTCTAAAAATGATTTTTATCGTCGCATGAAAATTTTGGAGGCAAACGGCTTCCCGCGCAACAGAATCATCGACGGACGCATCTTTAAGCAAGTGCCCGAATTAAATCTTTCACGTCTGCTTGCCGAGGGCGTCGCTTATGGCGTTTTGAAAAAAGATTCGTTCGCATCCAGTTTTACTGTTTATCCAAGAGTTTATTCCTTTGAAGACAGCAAAGTAATTTTTTCTTTGGGAATGAAAAGTTACATTGGAGGAAACGCAAATCTTGATGGAGACACCGGCTCAATAATTGTCGGTAAATTTTCCGCCCTTTCATGGAAAATAACTTTTGAACTCGGTAGAAATCACTCGCACAATTATCGAAACGTGAGTTCTATTTCTATCAACAACATTGACTGGGCACCACCTGAGGGATTTTATCCTAAAGAGAAACCTTGCAAGATTTTAATCGGCAATGACGCGTGGATCGGTCGCGGCTGTATCTTGAAGGCAACCAATCCCGACAAGCCGCTCGTTATCGGTGACGGCGCGGTTGTCGCCTCGGACAGCGTCGTTGTCAAAAACGTCCCACCCTATGCAATCGTCGGCGGCAATCCCGCGCAAATCATCAAGTACCGCTTTGAGCCGCACGTTATCGAAGCGTTGCTGCGAATCAAGTGGTGGGATTGGAGCCTCGATAAAATCCACGACAACTTTAAATACTTCAACGACCTAGAAAAATTTATCGCCCTGCACGACAAAGCCTGAACTGATTCCAAATAAAAAAATCCCCCGACGATTTGCCGGGGGAATTTTTTTGTTTGCGGAAATGTGTCACTTGCTTTGGAGCATGCGGTTAATCGCGCTGATGAGGGCTTGAATCGACGCCGTGATGATGTCGGTGTCCATGCCCGCACCCCAGACGATTTTTCCGTCCGCAGTCGTGATTGAAATGTACGCAATCGCCCGCGCAGATTGACCGATTTCCAAGGCGTGCTCGTTGTAAGTCAAGTTGGAGTAACTTATGCCCAAATTTTTTTGCAGGGCGTTCGAGACCGCATCAAGTCGCCCGTTGCCGCGAGCTTGGTACGTGACGCGTTCGCCGTTGACTTCCAAATCGACAGTGCCGACTCGTGTGCCGCCAGGTTCTTTGCGCAGTTGGAATTCAATCAGACGACAGGGCGTTTCGACGTTGACATATTGGTCGATGAAAATCTGATAAATTTCGTCGGGCAAAAGTTCCTTGTGCTTGCGGTCGCTGACAGCCTTGACGCAATAGCCGAAGTCTTCGCGCATTTTCTTGGGCATTTCGACGCCGTAACGTTGCTCCATGATGAAGCCGACGCCGCCTTTGCCGCTCTGCGAATTGATTCGGATAACGTCGCTGTCGTATTCGCGCCCGACATCATGCGGATCGATTGGCAGATAAGGTACAGTCCAACGGTCGGGATTTTTTTCGTCGCGCCAATGCATACCTTTGGCAATGGCGTCTTGATGGCTGCCGCTGAATGCCGTAAAGACCAGTGCGCCCGCGTACGGTTGACGGTCGTGAACTTTCATGCGGGTGACGCGTTCGTACATCTCGACGAGTTCGGGCATATTTGTGAAGTCAAGCTCAGGGTCGACGCCGAGCGCGAACATATTCATTGCCAGCGTAACAATGTCGACGTTGCCGGTGCGTTCGCCGTTGCCGAAAAGTGTACCTTCGATTCTGTCCGCGCCCGCCAAAAGTCCGAGTTCGCAATCCGCGACGCCGCAACCTCTATCGTTGTGCGGGTGCAGACTCAAAACGACCTTGTCGCGGAATTTGAGATATTTGTTGATGTAAGCGACTTGCATGGCGTAAACGTGGGGCAAACTCATTTCGACGGTAACGGGAATGTTGATAATCGGCTTGCGGTCAATGACAGGCTCCCACACGTCGAGAACGGCGTTGCAGACTTCCAAAGCGTATTCAGGCTCGGTGCCCGTGAAACTTTCGGGAGAATATTCAAAGCGATAATTCGCGCCCGCCTTCTCAGTGAGTTCAAGCAGAAGTTTCGCGCCGTCGGTTGCGATAGTTTTAATTTCGTCCTTCGACATGCGGAAAACCTGTTCACGTTGAGCGACGCTTACGGAGTTGTAGACGTGGACGATAGCATTTTTCGCGCCTTCGAGAGCGTCGAACGTCTTCTTGATGATGTGTTCGCGTGCCTGCGTGAGAACTTGAACGGTCACGTCGTCGGGGATAAGATTGTCTTCGATGAGCTTGCGGAGTAACGCGTATTCGGTATCACTGGCGGCAGGGAAGCCGACTTCGATTTCTTTAAAGCCAACGCGGACGAGCGTCTTGTAAAATTCAATTTTCTCGTCAAGGCTCATCGGGATAATCAGCGATTGGTTGCCGTCACGCAGGTCGACGCTACACCAGACGGGAGCTTTCGTCGGATATTCTTTGCGCGCCCAATCCAAAATAATTTCGGGCGGCATGAAGTAGCCTTTGCTGTACTTGGTGTGATTCTTCAAACTAAAACCTCCTCGGTCGATGATTGTCATTCAGCTTTGAAATCAATTAAATTTTTTTAATCTACTTTCTTTTGCGTGCCCAAAAGAAAGTAGCAAAGAAAAGGGCACCTCGCGGGGGCGTTCAGTCGTAACGATTTCAGCGTTGAGACTATCCGTAGCTCGTGGTTCCGGCAAAACGTCCTTTCCGTGGACGTGTTGCCGGCGGCCGTCATCCATGACGGCCTCAAATTCTCATGTCGTTGAATTATATTCGTAACGTTGCTTAAAGTAAAGCGTGCAAGTCAATCAGGCAGTTGGTCGAGTTGCTTGAGTTTGGTGCCGTCCGCGAAAATTATTTCCGTGATTTCGATTCGGAGTTGCTTGGCTTTAAGACCGTGTTTCATTGCGTCGGCATCGGCACGCACGAACGGATTAAGCGTCTTCGTCACGGTGAAAGATTGTTCGCCCGACGATCTGCCCGTCATATCGACAACGAACGGCGAATAATGTTCGCGGTCGCCCTTGCCGATGATGACGTTGCCAACGACTTGAGCAATCGGTTTGTCGAAGTGCACATCAGCGTTGAGCATGATTTCCAACGTCGAAGAGAATCCGTATTCGTCGCCGTCGGAAGCTTTGGCGCGGAAACTTTTCACCTTAAAAATTTCGTCAATCTGCTGGACAATCGGTATGTTTAGGGAATTGAGCTTGCGTCGGAGAGCACGCCGATAACCGTAGTAATAGCCGTCAAAGCCCGTTGCTTTCGTGATTCGCCAATTTCCGTCGTTGTCGTGTTCAAGCTCCAGTTCAAGCTCGAAATTAAAATTCATGGTCGGGTTGTAGATTATGACGGTCGAAGTTTGTTCGTCGCCCACAAGATGCGGCTTGGTTATGCTTTTGATTTCGCAGGAGTCAACGCCGGTCTTCTGCAGAAATTTTTGCGCGCCAGTGAGCGTCGCGGGGAAAGTGACTTTGCCGGTTGTGATGTATTCGTCGAGAGCCGTCCGCGCAGAATTCACGAAATCGGGCTTTTGTTCGTCGTAACGCTTTTGAAGAGCCGCCGTCGAATAATCGGTTGGTGAGAGCGTTGAATTTATGTGAGCCGCCAAAATTTCAGCCGCCGCCTGATTGATAAGCGCGTCCGTGTCGACGAACTTTTTAAACGTTTCAAGGTCGTGTTTTTCGACTGCTTGACGAGCAGCAAGCGTCGCGGTTAGGTTGCGATTTTTAAGGCTCTCGATATTTTGAAAGACCGCAAAGCCGACAGCAACCGCCGCAATTAAAAGGACGGCAATCGCCGCCAAAATTTTTTTATCCATTGCAAATTCCCAATTCCAAATTTCTAATTGATAAGGTCCGGTCTGCGTGCGCGTGTCAAGTTCAACGCTTGAGTTTCACGCCACTTTTTAATTTCCGCGTGATTGCCCGAAAGTAACACGTCGGGGACAAGTTTGCCTTCAAAGTCGCGCGGACGAGTGTATTGCGGGAAACCGAGCATTCCGTCAAAAAAAGAATCAGTCGCCGCAGATTCCGCTGAGCCGAGAACATTGGGCAACATTCGCGCCACAGCATCGACGATAACCATTGCGGGCAGTTCGCCGCCCGTCAAAACGTAATCGCCGATTGAAATCAACTCGTCGGCAAGATCGTAAATCCTGGCGTCGAAACCTTCGTAATGTCCGCAGATGAAAACAATTTGGTCGAGCGTGGCAAGTTCCTTGGCTTTCGACTGCGTGAAAACTTCGCCGCTTGGGTCGGTGACGATGACTTTGCGGGAAAAATTTTCGTCGGATTTGGCGAGAACGTCGCGCACGGCACGATAAACAGGTTCGGGCTTGAGCACCATACCTGCGCCGCCGCCGAAGGGCGAATCGTCAACTTGTCGGTGCTTGTCGAAGGCAAAGTCGCGTAGCTGAGTGAATCGCACTTCAAAAATATTTTTGTCGACGGCGCGTTTGATGATACTTTCGCCGAAAACTCCCGTGAACATTTCGGGGAACAGTGTGATGATGTCGATAAGCATGTTACAATTTCTCGTATGCCATTTTCAAAAGGTCGTTGGTCGCACGCGGATAAATTTTCTTCAATTCGGCGCGAGTCACGAGCTTAAATCCTTTGTAGGTGAAGCGTGGCGTTGTGGCGCATGAAATGAACGTGAAGCTGTCCTTATCCAAATTCTCCGCCGCGAAGATTGAGCCCGCGGGCAGGACGATCATCGGTTGTTGATTCTCGTTCGTGTCGACGCCGAGCAGGACTTCGTTCAAACGCCCGTCCTTCAGCACGAAAATTTTCATGCCGCAACCCGCGTGGTAATACCAAATTTCGTCGCAATCGAGCCGGTGAAAGTGAGAAATTTCGTCCTTGTCGAGCAGAAAGTATATGCTACCGGCGAACGGTCTTTTATTCTTGCGAAACGGCGCGGTGTAAATTTCGGCAAACCAGCCGCCTTCCGAGTGTTGTTGCAGGTTGTACGCCTTTTTGAAATCGTCGGCAGAAAGTTCCTGTGCGTTGACATGCGACACGATGAAACTGCCAATCGTCAGCCACAAAGCTGCGGCAATCACTAACATTGACGGCAATTTAATTCTGCGGTTGAGGTTCATGAGAATCGCTCCGACTGTCGAAAATCCAAATTTTTTTCGCGGCAATATCAATCGATTGCACGACGGACTTGAGCGCGGGAATCAAAGTCTTGCCGTCGAGTTCGAGAACGTCATTGCTACCGGTCTTGAGCACGTCGGTGACTGTGCCGATTTTTTTGTCGTCGCAGAAAACTTCGCAACCGATAATGTCGAACGTGTAAAACTCCCCGTCGTCAAGAGGCGCGGCATTTTCCCTGTCGACTGTCAGAAATTTATTCGTCAAAGTCCGCGCAGATTCTCGGCTGTCGATGCCCGCGAACTTCATAAAAAGTTGCCCGCTGATGTGTTTGACTGCTTCGACAGTGAAAATTTTTCCGCCGACAGAAATTTTTTCGAGCGCGTCAAAACGATCGTCGAAGTCTGTCAAGGGAATTATGCGAACGGTACCGTCAAGCCCGCGCGGTGCACCGACTTTGCCGACGATGATTTCAGCTACGGATTGCAATGATTTTGTCATCTTCAACCACGATTTCCACGCCCATAGCCTCGCGCAGGTTGTCGCCGATTTTCAATTCAACTTGGCGTTCGGTTGTGCCTTGGAGAATTTCCGCGCCGTTAGCAAGTTTTTCGAGTGTCTCTTTGCGGTGGTAAGCCTCGTTCTGACGACCTTGACGCGGAGCGAGTTCGCCGTTGAAAAAGCGATGAATTTCCTCGGCGTGTTCGGGCGCACGTTCAAGTTCGCGTTGCATTTGGAGATTGATTTGTTTCATTTCGAGATCCATTTGTTCGGCGACTTTGACTGCCTCGTCGATGAGACGCGCACGCAATTTGTCGGTCAACTTTGCCTTAATCGTCACGGGCATGATTATTTTGATACTGTTCATAAATTTGCCTCCTGTTAGCTTATAGGTTATAGCTTATAGGTTTTTAACTCCAAATTCCAAATTCCTAATTCCAAATTCCTAATTAAAAAAGCGGCAAGCCTTAACTGCTCACCGCGCCGACTTCGTTATTCAATATCAACTGAAACTTTTTTCTTTTCTCGTGTTGCGGCGGATTTGACGATGGTACGAATCGCTTTGGCGATACGACCTTGTTTGCCAATGACCCTGCCCATGTCATCTTGTGCGACGTGCAGTTTCAAGACGGTACGATCTTCTTCTTCGACAACGTCGACTTTTACATCTTCGGGTTTTTCGACGAGTGCTTTCGCGAGCACCGTAACGAGTTCTTGCTCTTGCATGATCCTTTACCTCAATTAAATGTTCGATTTTTACTTTGCAGCCTTAGCCGCCTTGCGCTCTTCGTGGATTCGTTTCATGATACCCTTTTTGCTGAGGAGCGAGCGAACCGTGTCGGTAGGCTGTGCGCCGTTTTTGATCCAGCCGATGATTTTTTCTTCGTCGACATTGACGACGGCGGGGTTTTTGGTCGGGTCGTAGTTGCCGACGATTTCGATAAAGCGACCGTCACGCGGCGAACGACTGTCCGCAACGACAATACGATAGAAAGGTTGCCTTTTCGCGCCCATTCTGTTGAGCCTAATTTTTACCACTGTCTCACCACCTTTCTGAGTTCGGTTATGGGAAAAAATTCATTAACTTTTTTTGAAGGGGAACTTGCCGCCGAGCTGCCCCAACAGTCCACCGAGATTCGGCAATGACGGCATTTTCGGCTTACTATTCTTGCCTTTTTTGATTTTTCCTTTTTTGCTTTTAACTCTTTTTGCCGCCTGTTGCTGTTGAGTTTGAGTAGTTCTGAAACGACGCATCATCTTGCGCATTTCTTCAAACTGTTTGAGGAGTTTGTTGACGTCGGCGACTTGAGTGCCCGAACCCATTGCGATTCGTTTGCGGCGTTTTGCGTCGATAATGCTTGTGTCGGCGCGTTCTTTCGGCGTCATTGACAGGATAATCGCTTCCATGTGGCGAACTTCTTTGCCGTCAAGGTCGAGGTCGACGCCAGTCAATTTTTTCTTGAGTCCGCCGAGACCAGGTACCATGCCGAGCAAATCGTTGAGCGAACCGAGCTTTTTGACTTGCTGAAGTTGTTCGAGAAAATCTTGGAGCGTGAAGTCGTCCGATTTGATTTTCTTGACCATCTTTTCAGCGGTCTTTGCGTCGATTGCCGATTGCGCCTTTTCAATCAAGCTTAGCATGTCGCCCATACCGAGAATCCTTGACGCCATGCGGTCGGGGTGGAAAATTTCGAGAGCTTCGAGTTTTTCGCCCATGCCGACAAATTTTATCGGACAACCTGTCGCAGCTTTGATTGACAGTGCCGCACCGCCGCGAGCATCGCCGTCGAGTTTGGTCAAAACAACGCCGTCGACACCAAGCGCATTGTGGAAAGTCTCAGCAACGTTAACGGCTTCTTGACCAATCATCGAGTCGACAACCAAAAGAATTTCATGCGGCTTGACGGTTGCTTTGATGTCTTTAAGCTCCTGCATGAGCTTTTCGTCAATCTGGAGACGACCTGCCGTATCGATAATCAGAACGTCGCGGGCGTGTTTGTTCGCGAAATTTATCGAGTCGCGGGCGATTTGTACAGCGTCCTTGACGTCTTCGGTGAAGACGGGAACGTCAGCTTGTTCGCCGACAACTTGTAGCTGTTTGATTGCGGCGGGGCGATAAATATCGGCAGCGACGAGCGCGGGACGTTTTCCCTGGCGTTTCATCTGCAATGCGAGTTTTGCGGCGGAAGTCGTCTTGCCGGAACCTTGCAACCCGACCATCAAAATAATTGTCGGCGGGCGCGACGAGATGTTGAGTTTGGCAGCTTTGCCGCCCATGAGGTTTGCAAGTTCTTCGTCGACAATTTTTATGACTGACTGCGCGGGCGTCAAGTTGCTCAAAATTTCTGTGCCGAGGGCGCGAGCTTTAACAGACTTCTCAAAGTCGCGGACGATTTTGTAGTTCACGTCGGCAGACAAAAGAGCCATGCGCACGTCCTTAAGTGCCTTGTTAATGTCGTCTTCGGTTAGCTTGCCGTGACCGCGTAGCTTGCGAAAAGCCTCTTGAATGTTTTGAGAGAGATCCTCGAACATTGTATTGCCCCTGTCAAAATAATAGGCACCCCCGCAGGCAGTGCCGGATTTTTCAAAAGTGGAGGCGGCACCCGGAATCGGACCGGGGATAGAGGTTTTGCAGACCTCGGCCTTACCACTTGGCTATGCCGCCGCGTCGACGTTTAGAATCGTCAACACTGCGCATTATAAACGCTAACTTTCGTCAAGTCAAGCATTTTATTACAAGCAGGCGATAAACTCGTTACGACAAGTTTAAAGGCTTAGCGACAAAAATTTTTGACAATCTCAAATCTGATAAATATAATTCGATATGATTAGACAGCGGTTATTCGGATAAGGGAGGCTCGAAGTATGAAGAAAATTTTTTTCGTGCTGATGCTCTTCACGGCAATTATCTTGAGCGGTTGCGCCGACGATACGGGACAACATTTACAAACTCTATCGAGCAAAAGATACGACGCAAAGATTATTATCGGTGTCGACGACGAATATTCGCCAATGTGTTTTCACGACGACAACGGCAACTTAATCGGCTTTGATGTTGATCTTGCCAAAGAAGCCTGCAAACGTCTCGGCGTTCAAGTCGAGTTCAAACCGATTGCTTGGAACAACAAAGAATTTGAAATTAACTCGGGCAACATTGACATGATTTGGAACGGCTTGGACATAACCGAGGAACGCAAGGCGTACATGATTTACAGCATACCGTACATGGACAACCGCCAAATTCTTATGGTTCGTAAAGGCAACGACAAAAACATTCAAACCGAAGGCGACCTTGAAGGCAAAGTTGTCGGCACACAATCCGGCTCGAACTCTGAAACGTACGTCGACGAGAACGAAAAGCTCAAGCGTTCTTTTGCAAATTTCGTGACCTACAACAACATCAAGGAAGGTTTCGAGATGCTGAACAACGGCGAACTTGACGTGCTCATCATCGACGAAATCGCCGCCCGTTACGAGATGATTAAAAATCCCAAAACGTGCGAAGCGATTGAAGCGACAATCGGTCCCGTCACGGAATTCGGTATCGGTTTCGGCAAAGAAAACACCGTTCTGCGCGACAGGATTCAAAAAGTTTTCGACGGCATGATTGAAGACGGTACCGCTGGACAAATTTCCGTGAAATGGTTCAAAGCCGACATCATCAAACGTCCTAAATAAAAGTTCAGCATAGCACGCGAAAGGTTTAAAACTATGAGAAAAATTTTTGTGATGATTCTGCTCGTGATGACCGCCACGCTTGCTGGTTGCGGCGACGATACGGAGAAAAATTCAACTTCATCGAGCAAAAGATACGACACGAAGATTGTTATCGGCGTCGATGATGAGTTCTCGCCAATGTGTTTCCACGACGAAAACGGCGACTTAATCGGCTTCGATGTTGACCTTGCCAAAGAGGCTTGCAAACGTCTTGGTGTTCAAGTTGAGTTCAAACCAATTGCCTGGAACAACAAAGAATTTGAAATCAAATCGGGCAATATCGACATGATTTGGAACGGTTGCGACATCATGGACGAATACAAAGAGTATATGATTTTCAGCAAGCCGTACATGGACAACCGCCAAATTCTTATGGTTCGTAAAGGCAACGACAAAAACATTCAAACCGAAGGCGACCTTGAAGGCAAAGTTGTCGGCACACAATCCGGCTCGAACTCTGAAACGTACGTCGACGAGAACGAAAAGCTCAAGCGTTCTTTTGCAAATTTCGTGACCTACAACAACATCAAGGAAGGTTTCGAGATGCTGAACAACGGCGAACTTGACGTGCTCATCATCGACGAAATCGCCGCCCGTTACGAGATGATTAAAAATCCCAAAACGTGCGAAGCGATTGAAGCGACAATCGGTCCCGTCACGGAATTCGGTATCGGTTTCGGCAAAGAAAACACCGTTCTGCGCGACAGGATTCAAAAAGTTTTCGACGGCATGATTGAAGACGGTACCGCCGCACAAATCTCCGAGAAATGGTTCAAAGCCGACATCATCAAACATTTAAAATAAAATTCAGCGACAGCGCACGAAAGGTTTGAGGCTATGAAAAAATTTTTGTTAACAACTTTGCTTTTAATGACTGCCGTGCTTTTCGGTTGCGGCAACGACGAAAACTCCGATAAAGCTGCGTTGGTCGTCGGGCTTGATGATGAATACGCGCCGTTCGGCTTCCGCGACGAAAATTCCCAAATCGTCGGCTTCGATGTTGACGTTGCCAAGGAAGTTGCCAAACGCATGGGCGTCAAATTCGAGTTCAAGCCCATTAATTGGAGCAACAAGCGCGAGGAAATTACGTCAGGCAAAGTCGACATTATTTGGAACGGCTGCGACATCACCGACGAACGCAAAGAATATCTGATTTACAGCAAGCCGTACATGGATAACCGCCAAATTCTTTTGGTCAGGCAAGGAACTTATCAAGACATTCGCACCGAGGGCGACCTTGAAGGCAAAATAGTCGGCACGCAAGCAGGCTCCACGTCCGAAAACCACGTCAACGACACGCCCGCCTTTAAGAACAGTTTCAAGGAATTCAAAGTTTATCACAACTTCAAAGATGCGTTCAATGCCTTGGACAAAGGCGAAGTTGACGTTCTCATTTGCGACGAAATTGTCGGGCGTTACGGCGCAGTCAGATTCGCCGGCAAATTCGATGTTCTTGAAGTGACGGTCGGCACGCCCTGCGAAATCGGCATTGCTTTCCGCAAAGATGAAGTCGAACTTCGCGACAGAGTTCAAAAAATTTTCGACGAGATGATTAAAGACGGTACCGCCGCGAAAATTTCCGAAAAATGGTTCCAAGCTGATTTAATCAAACACGTTAAGTAAATTTCCGCACGGCAATCAAAATTTCGGGAGGCTCTCGGTGATGAGAAAAATTTTTGCGGCAACGATTCTTTGCATTGCGATTTTGTTAACGGGCTGCAGTGGTAACCTCGGTGGGACGAACGATTCTTACAAGCCCAAAGACCCGCTCATAATCGGCATTGATGACGAATTCGCGCCGATTGCTTTTCACAACAAGAACGGCGAACTTATCGGCTTTGACGTTGACCTTGCCAAAGAGGCCGCCAAACGTCTCGGCGTCAAATTCGTGTTCAAGTCCATTGATTGGGATAACAAGCGCGAGGAGCTCTCGTCCGGCAACATCGACCTAATCTGGAACGGCTTGGACATCACCGAAGAGCGCAAGGAGTACATGATTTTCACCAGACCATACATGGACGACAGGCAAATTCTTTTGGTCAAGCGGTACAACACGCATAATATTTTTTCTGAGAACGACCTTGCTGGAAAAATCGTCGGTGTGCAAACGGGTGCCACCGCTGAAGATTATCTCGACATGAACATCGCGCTCAAAGACAGTCTCCGCGAATACAAGAAATACGAAAAATTTTTCCTCGGAGTCGACGCTTTGAAGAACGACGAAATTGATGTGTTCATTTGCGACGAATTGGTTGCGCGTTACGAAATGAATATTCATCCCGATATTTTTGAGGTTGTCGACGTGAAAATCGGCGGCGTCGCTGAAATGGCAATCGGTTTCCGCAAAGGCGAAGTTGAGCTTCGCGACGCCATTCAAGCTGTTTTCGACGATATGGTTGCGGACGGTACTGCCGCAAAAATTTCCGAGAAATGGTTCCAAGCTGACGTTATAAAACAGAATTAGCTTATAGCTTATAGCAAACCAATAAGCCAAAAGTTTTTAAGCCGCGCTTGCAATGACTTTGACGGTAAAGTATAATTCAGCGCGGTTTATATATTTCTGCGAAAGGATGTTTTCACGCTATGAAAAAATTTTTCTCGGCGATTCTGCTTCTCGTGACGATGGTCTTCGCGGGTTGCGGCGGCGGCGGTCAACCTGCTCAAAACGGTGACGGCGATAACGCAAAAGAAACCAAAAAGATTGTAATCGGTCTCGACGACGAATACGCCCCGATGGGCTTCAAGAACGAGCAAAACGAGATTGTCGGCTTCGACGTTGACCTTGCTAAAGAGGCGGCTAAACGTCTCGGCACCGAAGTCGAATTCAAAGCAATCGACTGGAACAGCAAAGAGGCTGAGCTCAAAAGCGGTCGCATTGACATCATCTGGAACGGTCTCGACATCACGCCCGAACGTCAACAGAACATGCTTTTCAGCGACCCGTACATGGACAACCGCCAAATTATTTTCGTGAAGAAGGACAACGACCAAGGCATTGTTTCCGAGGGAGATCTTGCCGGCAAAGCTGTCGGTACTCAAGTAGGCTCCACTGCTGAAACTTACATTGATAGCCAAGCGGAGCTCAAGGATTCTTTCCGCGAATTCAAAACTTACGGCGATTACGTCAGCGCGTTCATGGATTTGGAGAACGGCAGAATTGACGCGTTGATCTGCGATGAAATTGTCGGACGTTACGCAATCGGCAAGCAGGAAGGCAAATTCGATGCTCTCGACGTGACGGTCGGTCCCGTCAGCGAATTCGGCATTGCCTTTAGCAAAGAAAACACCGCTCTTCGCGACAAAGTTCAAGCTGTCTTCGACGAGATGATTAAAGACGGTACCGCCGCGAAAATCTCCGAGAATTGGTTCCAAGCCGACCTCATCAAAGCGAAAAAATAATCAACCGTTGCTGATATTCAAACAGTGACCGCCGCCAATATAATCAGGAATTAGGAATGTGGAATGTGGAATTATAATTCCTAATTTCAAATTCCCAATTCCTAATTAAATCCGGCGTGTGTCAGGGAAAATCTGTTATGGAAAAATTTTTCGATATGACGCTTCTCATCATGCAGGGCGCACAAGTCACGTTGGAAATTTTCTTCGTGACTTTAATTTTAAGTTTGCCGATTGGCGCGTTGGCAGCTTTAGGCAGAATCTCAAGTATCGCGCCGATTCGCTACCTAATGGAACTCTACGTTTGGTTAATGCGTGGCACACCGCTCATGCTCCAACTGTTGTTCGTGTACTTCGCACTGCCGATGGTCGGAATCATGTTGCCGGACGTTGCGGCGGCACTGCTTGCATTCACGCTGAACTACGCGGCTTACTTCGCCGAAGTTTTCCGTGCGGGTATTCAAGCGATACCTCGCGGACAATACGAAGCGGCAAAAGCGTTGGGTCTCAAGCATTGGCAAATGATGCGTTACATCATCTTCCCGCAAGTGTTGCGCGTCGTCCTGCCGCCAATTTCCAACGAGACAATCAACTTGGTCAAAGATACGTCACTGATTTATATTTTGGCAATGAACGACCTGTTGCGCGTGGCTAGGACGATTGTCCAACGTGAATTCGACATGACGCCTTTCGTTATCGCGGGCGCGTTCTACCTGATAATGACGGCAATTTTGACTTGGATTTTCAAAAAACTTGAGCAACGTTATGGTTCATACGACACTTGATTTAATTTGGAATGTGGAATTATAATCGCGTTCTTAATTCCCAATTCCAAATTCCTAATTCCAAATTGACAAGAGGAGGCTTTGGATTGATAAAAAACATTATGCTGAGTCTCCTCATTTTGATTGCGGTGACTTCAGTTGCTCACGCCGAAGAATCAACTTTCAAAGAACGAAAAGCGAATCTCGCCGAGGTCAGTGCTATTCGCGTCGGCTACGGTGCAGGTACCGTGCGGCTCGTCGTCGACATGACGAAGAAAGTTGAATTCGTCGAATCCTACGCCGAAAATCCTTCGCGCTTGATTCTCGACTTGAAAAATGCTTGGCTCAACCCGACCGTCGTGCGTGAGATTGAATTAAAATCTTTGGCGGCAAAAAAAGTTCGCGTCGCACAATTTAATCCGTCGACAGTCCGAATTGTTATCGAGACAATGGCGGGAATCAAACCGTTTCATTTGCCTGGCGGTCCAAAAGGTCATCGATTCGTCATTGACATCGGCAACAGCGAATTCAAAGAAGACCCCGCGCTAAATAAGCCTGATTCCGACGCCGCAAAGCAAGAGCGTGAACGACAAGAACGCGAGCTTAAAGAACGCCAAGAACGTGAACGGCAGGAACGTGAGCTTAAAGAACGCCA
>CAMUZG010000024.1 GCA_947165145.1 uncultured Selenomonadales bacterium | reverse complement strand
GAACTCGCGACCCCAACCTTGGCAAGGTTGTGCTCTACCACTGAGCTACTTCCGCTCGTCTTAGTCACTTGACTAACACAAGGCGCATTATAGTTGCTTGATTAAATTTTGTCAAGAAAAATTTTCGCGTGATATGCTTTTCATTTTAACCAAGGTTGTTGATAAAGTTTGGCGGTGACCGCTCTTTCCCCGACGCTTGAACAATTAGTTCGCGGCGATAACGTTCGAGAAGTCATAACGTTGAATCGCGACCATTGGCTCAAACGTAACGTTTAAATTCCTCGTCACGTGATGATTCCGAATTCACCAACACGCTCTAATTTCATGTAGGCAACCACCAGAAGAGAGCTTTTGAGTCGAGACTAACCGCCCGAAAAGTTTAGCGACGTTATCTGACTTTATGAAACAAACATGAAGTTAAAAATGTTCCGAAAATTTATTGACACTCAAAAATTTTTGGTGTAACATAGCGTGCAAGTTGAGGCTTATCCGTTGCGCCGTAAGACCCCTTGCTTTAGTTGTAGGGGTATAAGACGCAAAAAATTATCTTGTAAGCCGTAAAGCATTCTTGTAAGATCCAATTTGGAAGTTGAGCAGGGGTAAGAGCCGGCGTCTTCCAAAAAAATTTTAAGTACAAAACAGGGTTGGGGCAACGACCCTTGCAGGAGATACCGTAAGACCTGAGTTTTCGGGCAGGTATTGATGATAGCACAATCCCCCGCCACCGTGGGGAGTTTGTCAATTTTCAACAGTTTCTACAGAGTATAGGGAGGTATTATTAATGGCTGTTAAAGTTGCTATCAATGGTTTCGGACGTATCGGTCGTCTTGCTTTCCGTCAAATGTTTGACGCAGAGGGCTACGAAGTTGTCGCTATCAACGACCTCACCAGCCCGAAAATGCTCGCTCACCTTCTCAAGTACGACACCGCGCAAGGCGGTTTCTGCGGCAAAATCGGCGAAGGCAAACACACGGTTGAAGCAAAAGAAAACTCCATCGTTGTCGACGGCAAAGAGATCATCATCTACGCCATCAAAGACGCGAAAGAAATCCCCTGGGGCAAACACGAAGTTGACGTCGTCCTTGAGTGCACTGGCTTCTACACCAGCAAAGAAAAAGCCTCCGCACACTTGGAAGCAGGCGCAAAGAAAGTCGTTATTTCGGCTCCTGCCGGCAATGACCTCCCGACAATCGTTTACAACGTCAACCATCAGACGCTTACCCCCGACGTGAAAGTTCTTTCCGCAGCATCTTGTACCACCAACTGCTTGGCTCCCATGACGCAAGCTCTTCACAAACTCGCTCCGATTCAAAGCGGCATTATGGCAACCATTCACGCTTACACCGGCGACCAAATGATTCTCGACGGTCCGCAGCGTAAAGGCGATCTCCGCCGTAGCCGTGCAGGTGCATGCAACATCGTTCCGAACAGCACTGGCGCAGCAAAAGCTATCGGTCTCGTTATCCCCGAATTGAAGGGCAAACTCATCGGCGCAGCTCAGCGCGTTCCCACCCCGACCGGCTCGACCACGTTGCTTTTCGCGGTTGTTAAAGGCGAAGTCAGCAAAGAGCAAATCAACGACGCCATGAAAGCGGCGGCTAACGAATCCTTCGGCTATTGCGACGAAGAAATCGTTTCCAGCGACATCATCGGCATGAAATTCGGCTCCCTCTTCGACGCAACCCAGACCATGGTCAGCCCCATCGGCGACGGCAACACGCTCGTTCAAGTTGTTTCTTGGTATGACAACGAAAACTCCTACACCAGCCAAATGGTTCGCACGATCAAATACTTCGCGGAACTTAAGTAAGAAATTTTTAGCAACTGAACACGGTTAAAAATTTGACGGCTCGGCTCTTCGTCATTGTTGAGCTGGGTCGTTTTCAATTAGTAATGTGGAATTAGGAATTTGAAATTATTTTTCGTTCCACATTGATTTTTTGGGGAGGTTTTTTAATGAACAAGAAAAACATTCGCGACATCAACCTGAACGGCAAAAAAGTCTTCGTGCGCGTCGACTTCAACGTTCCGATGGACGAAAATCAGAACATCACCAACGCAACGCGTATCGAAAAAACTTTGCCGACGATTAACTACCTGCTCGAACAGGGCGCAGCGGTCATTCTCGCTTGCCACGTCGGACGCCCGACTGAAGCTCGCGAACCGAAATTCTCCACCAAACCTATCGCAAAGAAACTCGCTGAACTTCTCGGCAAAGAAGTCAAATGGGCGGAAGATTGCATTGGCGAACCCGCTGAAACTGCCGCTGCCGCTCTTCAACCTGGCGAAGTCCTCCTGCTCGAAAACCTTCGCTATCACAAGGAAGAAAAGAAAAATAATCCCAAGTTCGCGAAACAACTCGCGGCTCTCGCTGACATTGCCGTTGACGACGCATTCGGCGTTTCGCACCGTGCTCACGCGTCCAACGTCGGTATCACTCATTTCCTTGAAACTGCGTCCGGCTTCCTCATGGAAAAGGAAATCAACTACATCGGCAAAACGCTTGAGGCTCCTGCGCGTCCGTTCGTCGCTATCATCGGCGGCGCAAAAGTCTCCGACAAAATCGGCGTTATCAGCAACATGATTGACAAAGTCGACACGATTATCATCGGCGGCGGCATGGCTCACACCTTCGACAAGGCTAAAGGCTACGAAGTCGGTACTTCCCTCCTCGAAGCTGATAAAGTCGAACTCGCTAAAGGTCTGCTTGAAAAAGCGGCTGCCAAAGGCGTCAAAGTCGTTCTGCCTGTTGACCTCGTCGTTGCCAACAAATTCGCGGCTGATGCTGAATTCAAGACTGTTCCCGTCGACCAATGCCCTGCAGATTGGATGGGTCTCGACAGCGGCGAAAAGACTTCCGAAGAATACGTCAAGGCTCTCGAAGGCGCGAAGACAATCATTTGGAACGGACCTATGGGCGTCTTTGAATTCGACAACTTCGCAAAAGGCACGCTTGCCGTTGCTCGTGCGGTTGCCGAAGCTACCGAGAAAGGCGCAATCTCTATCGTCGGCGGCGGCGACTCCATTGCGGCTTTGAAGAAAACCGGCTTGGCGGACAAAATTTCCCACATCAGCACTGGCGGCGGCGCAACCCTCGAATATCTCGAAGGCAAAGTTCTGCCTGGTATCGATGCTATTGACGGCGTCGGACGCACTCCGATTATCGCGGGCAACTGGAAGATGAACAACACCATCAAACAGGGCGTCGCTCTCGTCGAAGAACTGATTCCGCTTGTCAAAGACGCTCAATGCCGTGTTGTCGTTGCTCCGACCGCAACTGCTCTTGCCGCTGTTGCTAAGGCTGTCAAATCCACCAACATTCACGTTGCCGCGCAGAACGTTCACTGGGAAGCTAAAGGCGCGTACACTGGCGAAATTTCCACGGGCATGTTGAACGAAATTAACGTTGATTATGTCATCCTCGGTCACAGCGAACGCCGCGACTATTTCGGCGAGACTGACGAAGGCGTCAACAAACGCGCAAAGGCTGCGTTCAATGCGGGCATCACCCCGATTATCTGCTGTGGCGAGTCCCTTGAGATTCGTGAATCCGGCAAATACATTGAGCACGTCGTCAACCAAATCAACGCCGCTCTCGAAGGCTTTGCACCTGCAGAAGTCAAGAAACTCGTCATCGCTTACGAACCGATTTGGGCTATCGGCACCGGCAAGACCGCGACTTTCGATCAGGCTGAAGAAGTCTGCAAAGCTATCCGTGAAGCTGTTGCCGCGAAATTCGGTCAAGAGGCTGCTGACGCTATCCGCATTCAATACGGCGGATCCGTCAAACCCGCGACGATTAAAGACCTCATGCAACAACCGAACGTTGACGGCGCACTCGTCGGCGGCGCGAGCCTCAAAGCTCAAGACTTCAGCGCGATTGTCAATTTCTAAGCTTTGACCTAACGACACGCCTTCCGATTCAAGAAAGGTGGTGATTATCGTGGCAGACATTGAAACCCGAGTCGATACGCTTGAAACTAAAGTCTCAGAGCTTGACCTTAGAGTTGACCGCGTTATAACCAAGCTTGACATGTTCATTGCAGAAAGCCGTGAAGCTCGTCAAAGGCAAGACGCCGAGATTCGGGCGGCTCGTGAAAAACATGATGCTGATATGCGCGAAATGCGTGAACGACAGGAAACGGCGCAGGCTAAACACGATGCCGACATGAAGGAAATGCAAAAAAATATTTATGCGAAGATGGACAACATGGACGCAAAAATTGAAGGCATTGGCAATCACGTCAGAAATATCACAATCGCCACAATGGTGGGTATTGGTGCGGCAGTCACAGGTGTCGCCGCAATGGTAGTCGCCATTCTCTTGAAGTAGTTCGGAAGAGTTCAAATTGAATAAAGTAAGTTGCGCCGCCAATTTAGTTGCCGGTAACTGGTTGCCGGTTGTTAGATTGGCGGCTTTTCTTAACAAAGGAGAGTGCTACGATGGCAACAATCAAACACGCACCGATTTGCTTAATCATCATGGACGGCTGGGGTATCGGCAACGAAACCGACAAATTCAATGCGATTCAAGTCGGCAACACGCCCGTTCTTGACGATCTCATGAAAAATTATCCCAATGCGCAACTGCAGGCTTCGGGCGAATTCGTCGGGTTGCCTGACGGACAAATGGGCAATTCCGAAGTCGGACACATGAATATCGGCGCGGGCAGAATCATCTACCAGCCGCTGACGAAAATTACAAAGGCGATTCGCGACGGCGACTTTTTCGAGAACAACGCTCTTGTCGGCGTTATCGACAAAGTTCAAGCTTCGGGCGGCGCATTGCACTTAATGGGACTCGTCTCGCCCGGCGGCGTTCACAGTCACACTGACCACCTTTATGGCTTGCTCCAACTCGCGAAGAAAAAAGGCGTTGCGAAAGTTTACGTGCACTGCTTCCTTGACGGTCGCGACGTTCCTCCGAGTTCCGCGGCAGAATATCTCGCTGACCTTGAGCAGAAGATTAGCGAAATCGGTATCGGTCAAGTGGCGACGATTGCCGGACGTTATTACGCAATGGACCGCGATAAACGTTGGGATCGTGTGCAGAAAGCTTACGATGCCATTGCCAAAGCTGACGCGCCTAAACAGCCTGCTTCCGACGTTGCGATTAAAGCTTCCTACGACGCAAAAGTCACCGACGAGTTTGTTAATCCCGTGGCAATCGGCGATTATGCTGGCGTTGGCAAGGACGACGGAATTATTTTCTTCAACTTCCGCCCCGACCGCGCACGCGAAATTACTCATGCATTCACGGACAAAGCTTTTGACGGCTTCCCGCGCGTCGAAGAAATTGTTGGCATTCCGTTCGCCACGATGACGCAATACGAGGAAGGCTTGAACGTCGACGTTGCCTATCCACCCGAAAGTGTCACGAACGGTTTGGGCGAGACAATCAGCAAAGCGGGACTTGCTCAGTTGCGCATTGCCGAGACGGAAAAATATGCTCACGTCACGTTCTTCTTCAACGGCGGCGTCGAAGAACCTTACGCGGGCGAAGATAGAATCTTGGTGCCGAGCCCGAAAGTTGCGACTTACGACCTCAAGCCCGAAATGAGTGCTCCGACCGTCACGCTCAAAGTTGCCGAGGCGATTCTCTCCGAGAAGTACGACTTCATTATCTTGAACTTCGCGAACGGCGACATGGTTGGTCATACCGGCGTCATGAAAGCGGCTGTTCAGGCTGTCGAAACCGTTGACGTGTGCGTTGGAATTTTTATCGCGTGCATGAAAAAAATCGGCGGCGAGGTCGTCATTATCGCTGACCACGGCAACGCCGATCAAATGTTCGATTACAAACTTAAAGAGCCGTTCACCGCGCACACGACAAATCCCGTGCCGATTATCGTTGTCAGTGACCGCGTTGCCGAAGTCAAAGACGGTGCGCTTTGCGACGTTGCTCCGACGCTGCTCACAATGGCAGGCATGGAAATTCCCGCTGAGATGACGGGCAAATCTCTCGTCACGATGAAATAAGCAACGTAACGTTGTATCCAACAAAAATTTTTCGGCGGCGATTCTTCTTGTTGAGTCGTCGCCTTTTTTTAGAGATTATTGGAGATGATAACATGAAAAAAATTTTTGCGGCGAACGGCTCAAACGGTCGCAACGTCGCGGGTCATACCAATTGGATGCAACGTCACGTTGCAAAATTTTTTGCGGCGTTGGCTGTCGTGATGTGCCTGTTGATGTTCTCGACAGTCACGGAGGCGGCAAAAGCTTCTCCTGCCGAACAACGCAGACAAATCGACGAACTGAATCAAAAGACGTTCAGCCGACTCTACGAAAAATATCCGAACGCCCAACGCGTCATCAACGATTGCTATGCTTGGGCGACGCTGTCGAACACCGGCATGAAGATTGGGCTTTTCGGCTCAAGTCACGGTCGCGGCTTGGCGGTCAACAATGTGACTGGCGAACGCGTCTACCTGCGCATGGAAGAACAATCTGTTGGCTTGGGCGTCGGCGTCAAGGAATACGATTTGATTTTCCTAATCAACACCCGCGAGGCGTGGGACAATTTCATTGCTGGCAAGATTCGTTTCGGCACGAGTGCTGAGGCGTCGGCGAACGACAGCGTTAACGGCGGTTCGATTGAAGGTGCGACATACGTTGCGCCGGGCGTTTGGGTTTTACAAATGACGACGAAAGGTGTCGCGCTTGAGGCTTCGCTCAAAGGCACGAAGATTTTCCGCGACAAGAAACTCAACAGCTGAAATCATTCGCACGCCACGGGGATTAAAATTTCGCCGAGCGGTTCGATTAAAAAATTCGCGGCGGTCAAGTCGTTGAGTTCCGTCAAAAAATTTTCGGTCTGCTGTGGCAAAAGCAATAGTTCAAGCGTCACGACATCGGCGTAATCGGTGTTCGCGACGCTGATTTTTTTTTGCCGCAGATAATTTTCGACCGTCGCCAAAAAATTATATTCTAGTGTTAGGGAAAATTTTTGGAACGTCGTCATGCGTACGACACGCGAAGAATCGAGACCTAAAGCCGCCGTGTGCCCGTAAGCGCGAATCAATCCACCCGCACCAAGCTTTATCCCGCCGAAATATCGCGTCACGACAACCGCGCAGTTCGTCAGCTCCTGCTTTTTAATCGTCTCAAGAATCGGATTGCCCGCCGTGCCGCCAGGTTCGCCGTCATCGTTGGATTTCTGTTTGTCGCCGCGTTCGCCGAGAATCCACGCCGAACAATTATGCGTCGCGTCAAAATATTTTTTGCGAATCATCTGCACGAAGTCGCGAGCCGCTTCCTCGCTCTCGACGTGCATAACGTGCGCCAAAAATCTTGACTTGTTAATCTCGTAATTCGCGCCGAAAATTTCTCCGCCCGCAATCGTCTTGAAATTTACCATGTCGTCACCTCACAGCAGGAAATCGGCGAAAACCTCGTTGCCCAAACTCATGCCGCGTTCCGTCAAGAAAATTTTGTCGCCGTTGACCGTAAGCAATCCGAGCCGCCGATTACGTTCAATGACCGCGCCGAAAACGTCGAAAATTTTCACGCCGAAATTTTTCTCGAATGTCCGAGCGTCAATGCCTTCGACGAGACGCAAGCCTAAAAAGCAAAATTCTTCCATTGCCGCACGCCGATTAACGACCTCTTCAACCGTGGAAACGTTCAAGCCCGCGTTGATTCGTTCAATGTAAGTCGCCACGTCGCGCACGTTTGAAACTCTCAAGTTGCCGTCGAAACCGTGAGCACCCGCGCCGAATCCAAAATATTTTTTGCCAGTCCAGTAGCCGCGATTGTGACGGCTCTCGAAATTTTTTTTGGCGAAATTGCTGACTTCGTAGCGGCGATAACCGAGCGTCGGCAACGTCGCGGTGATGAAGTCGTACATGTCGGCGCAAGCATCGTCGTCGGGTAACGGCAATTTCCTTGCGCGGGCGAGTTCAAAAAAAATCGTGCCTTCTTCGACTTCCAAGCCGTAAATCGACACGTGTTGAACGTTCAAATTTTTAAGTTGCTCCACGTCGCGGCGAAGGTGTTCAAGCTTCTGCGCGGGCAAACCGTACATCAAATCGACACTGATGTTATCAAAAAATTTTTCGGCAGTCGTGACAGTTTCGATTGCCGAGCGAGCGTCGTGAATTCTTCCGAGCATTTTCAATAGTGCGTCGTCGAAAGTCTGCACACCTAAGCTTAAACGATTGACGCCGAGCGTTTTGAGTCCGCGCAGATAATTTTCGTCGACGGTGCCAGGATTCGCCTCGATAGTTATTTCCGCCGATTTGTCGACGAGAAAATTTTTTCCGAGAGCGTCAACGATTCGTGCAAGTTCGTCAAGCGTCAACGTCGTCGGAGTGCCGCCGCCAATGTAAATCGTCTCGACAGGCTCACTCGTTCCGCGAAGTTCAATTTCCTTGATCAGCGCGTCGACATAAAAATTTTTTTCCGCCGAACCAGCAACTTTGGAGTTGAAGGCGCAGTAATTGCATTTCCGCCGACAAAACGGCACGTGAACGTAAATCACGCGCTCACTTCCTGCACAGGTAGACGAACGCGGGCGGGAAGTTCAGCAAGAAATAATCTGTCTGCACGGCGGGGAAATATTCGCGGAGCATTCGCCGCATCTGCAACGAATATTGGAACATCACGAAGAACCCGCCAGGCTTCAACGAGCGATAAACGTTGTCGATAATTTCGCGGCGCAAATCTTGATCCATGTTCGCGAACGGCAAGCCCGAAATCACGCAATCGAGTTGCGGAAAATGTATCGCGTGCAAGGTGTTGTACAAGTCCTCGGCGTACGAATCAAACTGCAACGTCGGAAATTTTTCCTCAAGCATTTGCCGCATACCAAAATCTTGCTCAACGACAAGACATTTGCAGGCTGTCGGTTTGCGTTCGATGATTTGTTCGGTGAAAGTTCCAGTGCCCGCGCCCAATTCAGCTACGTGAGAAAAATTTTGCCATGGAAGATTTTTCATCATTCTTTTCGCCAAAAAGCTCGAACTGGGCGTCAAGCTACCGATTTTTCTCGGTTCGTCGATGAATTTGCGCAAGAATAAAAGTCTGTCCATTATTTGCCTCCGTCAAAAATAAATCGGGCAAGGCGCGTGCGGTGCCCTGCCCGGGAATTTTCGTTCAAGATTTTTTGTAGCGTTTGTTGAATTTCTCAATGCGCCCGCCAGCTTTAACGTCGCGTTGACGACCGGTGAAGAACGGGTGACATTTCGAGCAAACATCTACGCGCAATTCTTTCTTTGTGGAGCCGGTTTTAAAAGTATTGCCGCAACCGCAAGTGACCGTGGCTTCAAAGTACTGCGGATGAATTTTTTCCTTCAAGTTTAGCACCTCCCGAATAGCAACAGTTGACGCGAAAACCGCGCAAGGTGTATTATACGCCCTGTAAATTTTTATTGCAAGTCTTTTATTGTGAGCTGACAAAGGAGAATTCATCAGATGGCATATGAAAGTTTTCATTGCAGCGTTTGCGGTCGTCGAGTCAAGGTTCAAAGTCGCGTCGATATGCCCGTTCTCGACCCGAATACTGGCTTCGGCATTTGCAAGAGCTGTATAAAAAATATTTATCACTTTATCGAAGAAGAAGAAGGCAACAAAGTTCGTTCGAGCAAAAAAGGTTTTAATGATTTGCTTGGCGATCTTCTCACCAAAAATAAACCGCACGTCATCAAAGATTATCTTGACGAATTTATCATCATGCAGGAACGCGCAAAAAAAATTCTTTCTGTTGCCGCGTACAACCACTACAAGCGCATGAAGTACGACATGGACACCGACAACGGCGAGGACGAGATTGACAAGTCGAACGTCATTATTCTCGGACCGACGGGTTGCGGCAAGACTGCAATGCTCAGCCATTTGTCGAAGCTGTTGGATATTCCGTTTGCAGTCACGGACGCGTCGAGTTTGACGGAGGCTGGTTTTGTCGGCGCAGATGTTGAAGTCGCTGTTCGCAACCTGTACTACGCGGCGGGCAGAGACATTGAGAAGACTGAACACGGCATAATTTACCTTGACGAGTTCGACAAGATCGCGCGTAAATCCGGCGAGAACAATTCAATTACCGCTGACCCTGGTCACGAAGGCGTTCAACAAGGTTTGCTCAAAATGTTGGAAGGCAGTTTCGTCGAGTTCACCGAACGCGGACAACGCAAGCATCCTGAAGCACCGACAATTCGCGTTAACACGAAAAATATTTTGTTCATCGTCGGCGGCGCGTTCGTCGGCATTGAAAAAATCGTCGACCACCGAATCAAAAAGGATAAAGTTCGCATGGGCTTCGGCTCCGACATTCCGTCGAAGGAAGACACCGACCTCAAGTACAACGAACTGATTCACCAAGTGCGCCCCGAAGATTTGATGAAGTACGGCATTATCCCCGAAATTATCGGACGGCTGCCCGTCATCTGCACGCTTGAAACTCTCGACGAAGACGCGCTACTCAAAATCCTCACCGAACCGAAAAACGCGCCCGTCAAGCAGTACGAAAAACTTTTGGCGATGGACAACGTCAAGCTTGAGTTCGAGGAAGCGGCACTGCGTCAAGTCGCGAAAATGGCAATCGAACGCAAGACTGGTGCCCGTTCGCTGAAAGGCATAATCGAAGACGTGATGCTTGACGTGATGTTTGACATTCCCAAAAGCGATGAACCGCGACGCGTCGTCATAACCGAAGGCTGTATCAAAGGCGAAGAACAACCGAAAATTTTCCCGCTCGACGAAAAAGTTGATGAGGAATCGGCGTGATGTCGGATAAAATTCCCAACGTTGATTTCGCGATTATCGGCGGCTCTGGAACACTTTCAAGCGACTTCCCGAAAAACTTTGCTGACGTTGAAATTTTGGCGGACAATATTTTTTTCGACACGCCTTACGGTCGAAGTCCCGCGTTCAGACTTTGTAGCGTCGACGGGAAAAATTTTTTGACTTGCAAAATGCATGGCTGGCGTAGCGGTGTCACCCGCGCAGATTCTTCGCGACAAATTTTTTGGACGTTTCGTGAAGCCGGCGTCAAACGGATTCTGTCGGAAGGCGGCGTCGGTACGGTCAATCGATTGCTCAACCCGCGCGATTTGCTCGTGCCCGATGATTATCTTGACTTGTCGACGCGCAAGGACGTTCAGCTTGACGGGCGGTATCTGCTGATTATGCGTGACGCTCTTTGTCCGGAACTGCGCGGCAATCTGTTGATGTCGGCTAAAAAATTTTTCACGGGCAGAATTTTTGAACGCGGTATTTACGCTGTGACGGACGGTCGACATTTCGAGAGCCCTGCAGAAATTTCCATGCTCAAAGGTCACGCGGACATCGTTGGACAAAGTCTCGTGCCTGAAGTTTATTTGGCGCGGGAAATCGGCGCGTGCTATGCAAATCTGTCGTTCGCGGTCAATTACGGCGAAGGTATTCAAGTTTGGTCGCACGACACCATGAAGGAAATTTTTTTCGACGACGCGCATATGCTCGGCAATATCCTGCTCGACACCGTGAAGAATACTTTCGCCGCCGAAAGAACTTGCGATTGTCTCAATCTGCGCAAAGAGACGTTGCTCAAGGAAATTTATAATCCAAATTAGTTCCTAAGGAGAATTGAAATGGAAAGCAAACCCCAAGGCTCACTGGCGGGTTTCCTGGTGCCGTCAATCATCGGGATAATCCTGTTTATGATTCCCGTGCAATACGACGGCAGCTGGACAATCGTCGTCAAAATCGTCGCGGACATGATAAGCAATTCAATCGGCGACATGTTACCGGCATTGTGCGTTGGTATCGTGACGTTGTCGGCAATTCTCGGCGTCGTTTTCCTCAGCAAACCAAATTTCATCGCAACCTATCCGATTGTCGCAAACACATTCTCGACGACGGCAATTTGGGTTGTGATTCGGATTTTCGGCGCGATTTTCATCTGGCTGACATTCCTCGGCGTCGACGCGGACAATCCCGACAGCACAATCGGCTTGATAACTTCGGGCGACAACGGCGGCTTCGTGCTCCACGACCTGTTGAGCGTCCTCGTCGTAATTTTTTTCTTGGCTGGACTGTTATTGCCGTTGCTGTTGGATTTCGGTCTGCTTGAATTTATCGGCGCAATGTTAACAAAAGTCATGCGCCCGCTGTTCACGATACCTGGTCGCGCCGCAGTTGACTGTATCACGTCGTGGATTGGTGACGGCACCTTGGGCGTCATGTTGACGGCGAATCAATACGAAAGCGGCTACTACTCAAAACGTGAGGCAGCGATTATTTCAACGACGTTTTCCGCCGTGTCGATAACGTTTTCAATCGTCGTGCTGGCTCAAGTCGACTTAATGGAATATTTCGGGCTGTACTATCTGCTGATTTGCGCAATCGGTATCGTCTGCGCACTTATTCTGCCGAGAATTCCGCCGCTTAGCTTGAAGAAGGACGAATATCTCGTTGAAGGAAAAGCAATGGGCGAATCACTTCCTGCAGGTTACACGACGTCGTTTCAATACGGCATTACGCTTGCTCGTCAACGTGTCGCTGAACACGGCGGCTTGACTCAGTTCCTTGAAGGCAGTTTCAAAAACGCGGCGGGTATGTGGTTCGGCGTGTTGCCCGTTGTCATGTGTATTGGAACGCTCGCGCTTGTTTTGGCGAATCACACGACGATTTTCGACACGCTCGGCTTACCGTTCCTGCCTCTGTTGCAGTTACTCGATGTGCCACAAGCTACCGAAGTTTCCAAAACAATGATCGTCGGCTTCACGGACATGTTCACACCGTCAGTATTGGCTGCGGGCACGATAAGCAGTCCTATGGCGAAATTTATCGTGGCAGTCATCTCGGTCACACAGCTGATTTATTTGTCGGAAGTCGGCGGCTTGATTCTCGGCTCGAAAATCCCCGTCAACCTGCCTGAACTGTTTATCCTGTTCCTTGAGCGCACAATCATCAGCCTGTTAATCGCAGCACCCGTTGCGCACATGTTCTTCACAAACTGAGGTGATAGCGTGATTGTCTCGTGGAACACAACCAACGCTTGCAACATGTATTGCGCCCACTGCTACCGCGACGCCGGTTGCAAAGCTGACGAAGAACTTTCGACCGCGGAGGCTAAAGAGTTATTGAATCAGATTGCCCGCGCAGGTTTCAAGATTATGATTTTTTCTGGCGGCGAACCGCTCATGCGCCCCGATATTTTGGAACTCGTCGAACACGCGACACGTTTGAAGTTAATCGCAGTCTTCGGCACGAACGGCACGCTGATAACCGCTCAAATGGCTCGCGACTTGAAATCCGCTGGTGCAAAGGGCATGGGCATTTCGCTCGACTCGCTCGACGCCGATAAGCACGACAAATTCCGTTCGTTCAGCGGCGCGTGGCAAGGTGCTGTTGACGGCATGAAAAATTGTCTCGCGGCGAATTTGCCATTTCAAATTCATACTACGGTCATGGATTGGAATCAGCACGAACTCGAAGCGATAACCGATTTCGCCGTCAAACTCGGTGCAAAGGCGCATCACTTCTTCTTTCTCGTGCCGACGGGACGAGCCGCGACGATTGAGGAAGAATCATTACGAGCCGAAGGTTACGAGAACGTTTTAACGCGAATCATGCGCAAGCAACGTGAAGTTTCAATTGAACTCAAGCCGACGTGCGCCCCGCAATTTTTGAGAATCGCTGACCAACTCGGCATGAAGCTCCGATTTAAACGCGGCTGTCTAGCGGGATTAAGTTACTGCATTATCAGCCCACGCGGCAAAGTTCAACCGTGCGCCTATCTGAACATGGAACTTGGTGACGTGCGCAAAACGCCCTTTGACGAAATTTGGCGGTCGAATAAAATTCTGCAGACGCTCCGAACACTCGATTACAGCGGCAACTGCGGCGCGTGTCGATACAAAGTCAAATGCGGCGGCTGTCGTGCACGAGCGGCTTGCTACAATGGCGGCGACTTCATGAGCGGCGAACCGTGGTGCACGTTTAGAGTCTGTTGATAAACTCAGACAGTGACGGTTCTTTTTCCGTCTGACGTTAAGTCTTGTCAGTCGAAAAAATTCCTCGTCACATGATGATTTTAGTTTACCACCACGTTCAATCAATCCGCTGAAAATTTTCAATAGCCGACGAAATGACATCACCGTCAAAGCCGCGGGACGACAGAAATTGCCACGCCTTGGCACGATTGAATTCACCGTGCGAAAATTTTTTATCGAGAGCCCGCGACGCCGCAAGCCGTTCATGTTCGTCGACATCGGCGGGGATAAGCTGCTCAATAAAATTTTGGTCGAAGCCACGCTGAATCAACTTAACGACAATCTGTCGCACACTCAGCTTGCCTTCCGCATAAAAATTTTCAAACTGCCGCCGACAAGCGTCCTCGTCGTCAAGGTAGTTGTACTTCTTGAGCTTGGCAAGTGCGTCATCAACTTCTGCGGCGTCGTAACGTCGCGCCAACAATTTTTGCCGCAAAACCGTCGAGCTCTGTTCCTGATTCGCAAGCAAGTCCGTCGCTTTCATCAGCGCGGATTTTTTTTGTCTCAAAATGTCTTCAGTCCTTTCTGCAGGAAAAATTTTTCGCCGCCCGAATCAACGCGTTGGAGGTGATATTATGTCGAAGAAAATTTTTATCGGCACGATGATTTTGCTGTTGAGCGTGATGATTTTTTCCGTGGCGAGCGCGAAAAAGTCCGTTGGAACGTGGCGACTTGACGGAAGTGCTTCCGCCGATTTGCCGCGAAGTTTCCGCTTTATGACGGATGATTGGCACGTTGATTTTCACGGGCAGGAACCGACGCGTCAAGGGCTGGACAATCTTCACGCTTCGGCGAGCGGTCAACCTTCGCAAGCGGCATTGAAGACGATTTACGAAAAAATTCAAGCTTTGGAGCCCGACGCGAAAATTTTTATGGTTGACCTGCGCCAAGAAAGTCACGGCTTCGCGAACTCGTTGCCGATAAGTTGGCACACAAAACATAACGCCGCAAACGCCGGAAAAAATTCTTCCGAGGTCGCGGCGATTGAAATTGCTCAGTTGAAAAATCTGCGCGGCATCGAGACGACGTTTGAGCCGCTTGGCAAAACTGATACGCAAATCTTGAGACCGTTGACGATTGTTCCGCGATTCATGTCGACCGAACGCGACGCGGCGGAAAATGTCGGCTTCGAGTACGTGAGATTCGCGGTTGCTGATATGCAATTCCCCGCGCCCGAAATCGTCGATGAATTCGTGCTGTTCGTCGTCAATCTGCCCGATAACGCTTGGTTGCACTTCCATTGCCACGCAGGTCACGGACGCACGACAACTTTTCTGGCGATGTACGACATGATGAAAAATCCTGACGTGTCGCTTGAGGAAATTTGTCGGCGGCAATATCTTTTGGGCGGCACAAATCTTTTGTTGGAGCCCGAAGGCAAAGATTGGAATTCGCGTATGGCTCGCGACCGTGCGCAGAAAATTCGCCTGTTCTATGAATTTTTGCAGGGCACCCGCGCAGAACGAATCGGTTTGCCGTGGAGCGAATGGATTGCCTTGAAAGAACGTTCAAAAAAATCTTGACCGTACATTTAAGCGAGGTAGAAGCATGAAGAGAATTTTTGTTAAAGACGTGACCAGCGAAGAAATAACGATTGTCGGCGGCGATGCGAATCACTTGGCACGTTCATTGCGGGCACGTCGTGGCGACAGAATCACCGCCGTGGACGATTCGGGCAACTGTGCTGTCGTCGAGTTGATTGACTTCGACAAAGAGACCATCACTGCGCGGCGTGTCAGCGATGTTCAAAAAGTCGTTGCCGAAAAAAAAATCATCTTGGCGGATTGTCTGCCTAAACAGAATCGTTTCGACGCGATGATTGAGAAGGCAACCGAATTGGGCGTTGACGTAATTGTCCCGCTCATTTCCGACAGGACTATTACCCGCCCGAATGTTGCCCGCGAAAAATCTAAGCTTGAACGCTGGAACCGAATCGCCAAAGAATCCGCTGAACAGTGCGCCCGCGACACCATTCCGACGATTGAAAACATTCGCGACTTGGACGAGTGGCTTTCCGAACTCATCGCGAACGACGAAGATTGGCTAATGATTTTTTGTTGGGAAAAAGAGCAGGTCACGACGATCCGCGAAGTTCTGAACGATTACAAAGAATCGGGCAATATGCGGGATATTATCGTGCTCATCGGTCCGGAAGGCGGTTTCAGTGACCGCGAAGTCCGTGCGATTGAGGTTGCGGGCGGAATCAGCGTGACGCTCGGTAAACGCATTTTGAAGACGGATACTGCCGCAATCGTCGCGCTCACGATTGTCCGCTACGAACTGGGTTAAATCTTTTACTGCTAACCTATTAACCCATTAACTTATTAACCTATTAACCTACTAACCTACCAACCTACTTTTTCTTGCGCTTCTTAGGTTTGGTTTTCGGGGAACGTGTGGCGTTGGCGAATTTTGCCTTGACGCGTTCGGCCTCTTCCTTCTTCTTGTCGGAAGATTTTTTGTCGCGTTGCATTTTGGCATATTCCGCGCCGAGTCCCGCCAATTTGTGCTTGACGGTCATAATCGGGTGCGAGAGCAACATTTTGCGCTGACCGCCCTTCATGATTGCAAGGAATTCGTTCGTGAAGTTTTCGCCGAAACAGGGCGTCTCGCATTGTTCGCAAATCGGTTTGCCGATGCTGTAGGGGCAACGACTGATTTTTATCAGAACGGTCGACAGGACGGCAGTGCATTTTGCGCAAAGTTTGCCGTCGCTTGTGCCGTGATTGGCGTTGCAATATTCGCCGAAAGTCTTGCGGATATGCTCCTTTTCCTTCGGGACGTTGTTTTTGAGTTCGGGCTCCTTGCGCTTCGGCAGGAAACTTTTCAGTTTGTCGAGTATTCCCATAATCAAACTCCTTTCGCGTGGGGATTGATTAATTTTAATTGCAGAGCCGAATAAAAGCAAGCTTTCAGCCGAGCAGACCGAGAATCAGACCTGCCGCGCCGCTCGCAAGCAAAACTTTTATCACGCCGATTTTTAGACGAACTGCCGCCAATGCTCCGATTAAAATCACTGCGCCCCGCATGTCGAAGGTTGCCGCAAAGTTTTCGGGAAGTTTGTCCGAATTCCATACTGCCAGCAAAACGAAACTCACGCACGCCGCCGCAATTAACGCCATGACTGCAGGTCGCAAGCCGTTCAAAATACCGTGAATCGCACCAAGGTCGCCGTACTTGAAAATTATCTTCGCAAGCGCAATGCAAAGGAAAATGCTCGGCGTCACGAAACCCATTGTCGCGCAGATTGCACCGCCTAAGCCAGCAATTTTCATGCCCGCGAATGTCGCCGCGTTTATTCCAATCGGACCAGGCGTCATCTGCGAAATTGTGAAGATGTCGACGAATTCACCGAAGCTGAGCCAATGGTAGGTGTCGACGACTGCGGCTTGAATCAGTGGCATTGACGCGTAACCGCCGCCAACGCACACCAAACTGATTTTGGCGAACTCCAAGAATAATTGCAGGTAAATCAAAATTTTTCCCCCCGTCGTCGCGAATTGTGCTTTGAGGATTATACGGCACGTTGATTGAAACTTCAACGCGAACTTCGATTGCAAAGGAGGTTGACTGCCGCTTGAAAATTTTTCGTTACGTATTGCTCGTGTTGACGGTGGTGGCGGCGGTGATTTTCATTTTGCCAGAACCCGAAGGTTTTCCGATACTCGAATATCATCAGGTGACGGACGCGCCGCTCGACCCCGATTTTGAAGTCTACAACGTGCCGCCCGACGAGTTCGCCGCGCAGTTGGATTATCTGCAATCGGAAGGCTACACGACGATAACGTTGCAAGATTTCATGCGTGCGGTACACGGCAAAAGCTCACTGCCCGACAAGCCGATTGTGCTGACCTTCGACGACGGCTACCGCGATAATTATTCGACGATGCTACCGATTTTGGAGGCGCACGGCATGACGGCGGTCGTCTACGTCATCACGAACGAAATTGGCAAGGAAAATTATCTGACGTTGGACGAGCTCAAGGACATGCAGCGACGCGGGATTGAAATCGGTTCGCACACGGCAGATCATTTGCCGCTGACGACACTGGACGAGCCGACGCGCCTAAAACAAATTCGCGATTCAAAAATTTTTTTGGAGTGGAGCGGACTGCAGACGATTTACAGCTTGTCGTACCCGAACGGAGCGTTCAACGCGGAGATAATCGAAATCCTCAAGCAAACGGAATATTTGACGGCGGTGACGGGCGAGGCGGGCTTAAACACACTCGACACGAACCCTTACGAACTTTTCCGCGTACACATTCGCAAGCCGCGTTTCGGGCTGACGGAGTTCAAATTGCGATTGTTCAAGGCAAAATTTTTCGCGAAGGTAAGAAATATTTTTTGAGCGGTCAACGATTGCAAAGCTTTATGATGATTCGTTCCAATGATTCGACGCCCGCGCGTCCCGTTTTCAGTTGGAAGTCTGCGTCCGCTAATTCGATGATTGATTCCGTCAACAGCGATTCACGGTAACTTCTGGAAGTCTCACCGACTTTCTGCGCGATGTACGGATTCATTTCGAGTGGTTCACCGAGTTTGCGACCCGTAATGCCTTGTGCCATAAAAAATTTTGCGCGAAGGAGTCGTCGAACGTGATTGACCAGCAACGTTGTCACGAGCGGTAATTTGCTGATGTCGCGGGCTTGCGTTTTCAGCAGGAAGATTGCCTTTGAAGGTTTGCGTTCGTCGATTGCATCAGTCAGCGCGAAATTCGATACTTCGGGTGGCGATAGCATGTTGCGGCGCAAATCTTCCGCAGTAATTTCTCTGCCCGTGACGTTGAGCGCGATTTTGTCCAATTCGTTTTCGAGATACCACAGCGAAATTTCGGGCAGGACGCCGATTCGTTCGTTGAAATGCCGCCGAGCTTCTCCGCGCATATTTTTTCCGAGCGACGAAAGTTTTTGATTGAGCCAGTCGTCAATTTCCCATGGACGCAACGGATCTGCCTCAAGCACCGCGCCAACTTTCTCGATGATTTTGTAGAGCTTGCGACGTTTGTCGGCTGTCCGCGCAGTGAAGATGACAAAATTCGTTGGTTGCATGTCACGCAAAATACTTTCGAGCCGCTCAATTTTTTTGTCCGCGCTGAAAAATGCTGCGTTCTTGATGAGCACGACGTTTCGCGAGCCGAAGAACGGCGAACTGTCAATTGCACTGATGATGTCGCCGACCGCGGGCTTGCTGTTGCAGTCGATGGTTACGAGTTCGATTGACTTGTCGACGCCGAGCCGCGAAAAAATTTTCTCACGTGCCTTGTCGATAAAAAAATTTTCCGCGCCGAACAGCAGATAGACGTTCTTGATGTTGCCGTCGAGTGCGCTCATAAATTCGTTGAACTTCATAATTTTCCCCTCACAAAATTTCTGTTGCGGGGCATGATGCATGAAAAATTTTTGCTTGTCAAGAAAATTTCTTCGGTGGAGGAATCGTCGTGCTCAATGAAATTCTTTTGAACGTGAGTGTCGCGGCAATGCTGACCGTTGCGGGCTCGCTGTGGATTGACAGACTTTATCGCACGAGTGATGAGTTGACCTTCCCCGAAAAAATTTCTGAACGTTCCAAGTTTCGACGCCCGATTTTATTTTGCGCACTCGTCGTGCTGAATTGGTTCGTGCTGTCGACGATGACTGCGCCGGAAAGATTTTTCGTTCTCGCGGCGATTTTTTTGCTGTTGCTGATGACGGCGACTGATTTTGAACAATACATGCTTTTCGACGCGATGACGCTACCATTCGCGATAATCGGCGCGGCGTTCGTGTGGCAAGGCGGTTTGGACGTTCAAGACCACATTTTAGCGGCGGCAATCGGCGGCGGAATTTTTTTATTGCTCGCGATAATTTCGCACGGCTCACTCGGTGGCGGCGACGTGAAATTGATTGCGGCGTTAGGCGTTTGGCTCGGTTGCGAAAATCTTTTGAACGTCGTGATACTCGGCTCGATAAGCGGCGGGCTTGCGGCGGTGTTGATGATTATCGCCAAACAGAAAACTCGCGACGGCTACTTTGCTTACGGACCGTACTTCGCGTTGTCGGCGATTTACATTCTCCTGCGCGGGTGACTTGTTGCAAAAAAATTCTTCGCTGTGATAAAATCTTTCAAAAATTAGCTTTAAGCTTTTAGCTGTTAGTGGAGACGGTTTTTCCTAAAAGCTATAAGCTAACAAGGAGCGTGATTGAAATGCAGTGTCGGCGATGCGGCAAAGACCTCGGCGACTCGATGAAGTGCACTTTCTGCGGCTACGAGAACACCGAAGGCAACGTCAGAGAAATGACGCGCACAGAAAAAAATTTCTTCAAGGGCGTGACGATTGACGCAGATTCAGCTGATTCGCAGTCGTCCGAAGAAAATTTTCGCGAGAACAGACGCAGTCACGAATTCCGAACGCGCACGACTTACGTAAATTTCGGCGGCTCAAATATTTTTTCGCGGCTAATCGGCTCGTTCGTTCGCGCAATCCTCAACGGCAATCGTCTGGCAAAAATCGCCGCGACGTTGATTTTTGTTGCGTTCGCCCTGCTGATGTTCGTCGTTGCCCTGCCGATAATGTTCGTGCTGTTGGCGGCGGGAATCGCGCTGTTAGTTTTCGCAAAAATCTCAAGGTGATTCGGTGGAAAAATTTTTTATCAACGACGCGACGATTGACGTTGAACTTGCCGATAACTTTCTGAAACGTTTTTGCGGGCTGATGTTCCGTCGTCGGCTCGAAAAAAGTTGCGGGCTACTCCTTGTGCCGTGTAACAGCGTTCATATGCTGTTCATGCGCTTTGCAATCGACGTGGTTTATCTCGACGAAAATTTTTGCATAAAAAAAATCGTCCGCAATTTGACGCCGTGGCTTGGCATGAGTATTTGTCTCGGAGCGTGGGCAGCACTCGAATTGCCGAGCGGTGACGCTGACCGCTTGAATCTCGCCGTCGGACAAAAGTTTCAACGTTAAGCGAAAAAAATTTTGGGAGGGATTTGCTTGACTGAACGAAAAGAAATGTCCGCAGACGAAGTTTTGAAGAGGTACGACGCCGAATCAAACACAATGGAATATACCGGCACAATGGCACGCGTCATTTCCGCGCTGGCGATAAGCTTTTCTATCTTCCAAATTTACACGGCAAGTTTCGGACTCCTCGACGCGCAAATCCAACGGGCGATTCATTTGGGCTTCGGATTGTGTCTGGCGTTCCTGCTGTACCCGACGAAAAAAAATTGGCGGCGTGATAAACTTCACCCGCTCGATTTAATTTTGGCGATATTAGGCGCGGCGGCTCCGGCTTACATCGTCATCAATTATCACGAACTCATTTTGCGGGCGGCATTGCCCACGCCGACTGATGTTGTTGTCGGCACGCTCGGAATTATTTTGGTAATCGAAGCCGCAAGACGCGTCGTCGGTATCCCTATGGTTTGCGTCGTAATGGTTTTTATCGTCTACGCCTTTGCGGGACCGTACATGCCAGGACTTTTAGCGCACCGTGGTTTGACGATTGATCATTTCGTCAGTCACGTTTTCTTTACAACGGAAGGTATCTTCGGAATACCGTTGGGCGTTTCGTCGACGTTCATTTTCCTGTTTATATTGTTTGGCGCGTATCTCGAAGGCACGGGACTTGGAAAATTTTTTATTGACGTTGCGAACTCTATAGCCGGTTGGGCGAGCGGTGGTCCTGCGAAAGTCTCTGTTCTGTCAAGCGGTTTAATGGGCACGGTCAGCGGATCAAGCGTCGCGAACGTCGTCGGCACGGGCTCATTGACAATCCCGATGATGAAAAAGCTTGGCTATCACAAAGATTTTGCTGGTGCTGTTGAAGCGGCGGCGTCCACGGGCGGACAACTCATGCCTCCTGTAATGGGCGCGGCGGCTTTTTTGATGGCGGAATTCGTCGGCATTCCCTACGTCGAAATCGTCAAGGCGGCAGTCATTCCTGCGGCACTGTACTTTATCGGCGTATGGCTCGGCGTGCATTTCGAGGCTAAACGAAATAATCTGCAGGGTCTTCCGCGTGACGAACTGCCCAAACTCGGCGAATTGCTCCGTACGCGTGGACATCTGGCAATCCCGCTGATTGTTATCGTCTGGCTGTTGGTGAGCGGTTACACGCCGATGAGAGCGGCACTCGTCGCGATTATTTTGTCAATCGTCGTGAGCGGCTTGAAGAAGTCAACGCGCATGTCGCCCGCCGAAATCGTCAAAGGTTTGGAGACCGGTGCAAGAAATGTTATCGGCGTATTGGTAGCGTGTGCGTCTGCGGGAATTATAATCGGCGTCGTCACGAAAACTGGCGTCGGTCTTAAGCTTGCGTCGACACTTCTTGACTTGTCGGGCGGAATGGTTTTGCCGAGCATGTTCCTTACGATGATAACCGCGATAATTTTGGGAATGGGCGTGCCGACCACGGCGAATTATGTCATCACGTCGACGATTGCGGCTCCCGCGCTAATTCAAATGGGCGTCCCGATTTTGGCGGCACATATGTTCGTTTTCTACTTCGGGATAATCGCGGACGTGACACCACCCGTAGCGTTGGCGGCTTATGCAGGTTCGGGCATATCGGGCGGCAACGCGCTCAAGACGGGAATCAACGCGTCGAAATTGGCAATCGCGGCGTTCATAATCCCATATATGTTCGTGCTGAATCCTGGGCTACTGTTGATTGACGGCGTGACGATACTGTTGATTCTCGCGCTGATAACGGCGACGGTCGGCATGGTCGCGCTGAGTTCGTCGCTTATCGGCTATCTTGCCGCACCGCTGAAAAATTTTGAACGCGTGATACTCTTTGCTGGCGGCTTGATGATGGTTAAACCGGGGCTTGTCACGGACATTGCAGGCGTCACAATTTTCACGGCAATTCTTGTCATGCAGTTGCGTCGTAAAAAATCTTAATTCCACATTCCTAATTCCTAATTCCTAATTAAAGAGGCGGCAAGTTTCGCGTTCATGCGGGCTAAGTCGCCGAGTTTTTTTAATAGCGTGTCGTCGCAGGAATTTTGCGGCACGTTGAGCTTTTTGAACGTCTCGTCGAAAATAATCTGCGCGGACACGTTAGACAGGTCGCCGAGTGGTTTTTCGCCGATTGAATCGAGGAATCGCTCAATTTTCGGGTCGTAGGAGATGCCGAGCATTGGAACATTCATAACGCCCGCGAAAATCAGCGCGTGCAGTCTTACGCCGATTAAAACGTTCATGCAACCGACGAGGCTCAAAATTTCGCGCGTGGAAAATTCTTCGTCGAGAACAACGGACGGGCACTTCATCAACGCGGCAGTCGATTGCGCGGACTTGATGTCTTCGGGGAATTTCATCGGGATAAAAATAATTTTTGCGGCAGTCGTTACTGCAAGACGGTCGAGAGCTTCCGCAAGTTCGTGACGGAAATGTTCCCAACCAATCCAATGACGAATTGCCACGCCGATAAATTTGCCTTCGAGAGTCGTTGAGTGTCGCGCCAAAATTTTTTCGCCTAAATCGAGTGAGACGGGCTTAATTGCAAGAACTGGGTCGGCTGTGCAAAAAATTTTCGGACGAGTGATTTTCAGGCGTGAAAGTTCTTCAAGTGAACCGCGATCGCGAACCGTGATCAAGTCGACGCGATTGACGATTAAATTCATGAGTTTGTGCGCCAAGACGCCGCGAATTGGTCCGATACCTTGTGCGTAGAGCATGACTTTTCGTCCGAGCATCAGCGCGAAAAAAATTATCGCCAGGTAATAGTAAAGACTGCGACCGCTCGTCACGTTTTGCAACAGTGAGCCGCCGCCCGAAATGAGCAAGTCCGCCGCGCGGATTTTTTTTATAATCGAGCAAATATCCGGTCTCGGCACCGCGTCGACGTTGTGGCGTCGTTTCGTGTATTCGGGGTCGATTGAAATGACCGTCACGCGCAAATCGGGAATTTCTTCGCGCAAGACTTCGAGCATCGCCGCGAGCATGGCTTCGTCGCCGCCGTTCTTCGAGCCGTAGTAGCCGGAAATTACAATGTTCATGTCCACCTCGGTAGTTGCGGTAAAGATTTTAATTGTCTATTCTGCCCGCGCCGCAATTCCCCTGCCCGATTGGCAATTAGGAATTTGGAATTAGGAATTTGGAATTATTTGGCGTCTCAAATTGACAGGCGTTGTATAATGTTAAAAAATTTTTTGGGAGATGATTGCCTTGACGAAAAAATTTTTCGCGGCGATTATGGTAGGCGCAATGGTTTTGCTGACGGGTTGCGGCGATAATTCAGCCGATAACAACATCACGAACAATGCGCAGGCGTCGCCCGTCGCAAAGAACATTCCAACTTTCAACGCCGTGACCGTGAGCGGTGAGCCCGTCACTAACGAAATTTTCGCGTCGAAGAAAATTACCGTCGTTAACATTTGGGGGACGTTCTGCCCGCCGTGTATCGCCGAAATGCCCGAACTTGCTGAGATGGCTCGCAACTTGCCCGATAACGCGCAAATCGTCGGGATTGTCTGCGATACTTCCGTCGACACGCCCGAACAAATTGCTGACGCGCGCGAAATCCTTCAAAAGTCAAACGTCGACTTTGTGAACATCGTTCCCGACAAACAGTTGCAAACCTTCATGGCGAACGTTGAGGCGGTGCCCACGACGATTTTCGTCAACAGCAAAGGCGAAGTTGTCGGCAACGTGATTCTCGGCGCGGACGTTAAAGGCTACAAAGATGAGCTCGAAAAACTTCTCAAAAACTAAAATGCGGGCGATAATCTTCGCGGCAAGCGTCGCAATGATTTTGTTCGGCGTGGAACGCGGCGAATTGATTGACATCGTTGCGAAGGCATCGCGAATTTGTCTGCCATGTATCGGGCTCGGCTGAATTCAATTAGGAATTTGGAATTAGGAATGTGGAATGAATTTTCGACGACGATTGATTCAAATTGCGGCGACACTTCTGACGAATCCACACGCGGCAAATTTTTTGAGCGGCAAAATTTATCGCGGCGGACTGAAAAATTTCTGCGCACCAGGTTTGAATTGCTGGTCATGTCCTGCGGCGACGTTGAGCTGTCCAATCGGCGCAATGCAAGCAATCGGCGGTTCGGGCGGCAAATTCAGTTTCTACGCGGCGGGCGTCACGCTTTTAATCGGCTTGTTGCTCGGTCGGGCTGTCTGCGGATTTCTGTGTCCGTTCGGGCTGATTCAAGAGCTACTGAATAAAATCCCGTCGCCGAAACTCAAATTGCTGCGGCGATTGTTGCGCGTGAAATTTTTCCTGCTGATAGTCTTCGTGCTGATTTTGCCTGTCGTGACGGAATTCGGTGAGCCGACGTTCTGCCAATACATTTGTCCTGCGGGCACGTTGGAAGCCGGTTTGCCGCTACTCATCACGCACGAAGAACTTCGCGGGATAATCGGCGAACTGTTCGCGTTGAAGATGTTCATTTTAATCGGCGTGCTTATCGGCTGTGTAATCGTTCACAGATTTTTTTGTCGCGTGATGTGTCCGCTCGGCGCGATTTACGGCTTGTTCAACCGCTACAGCTTTTATCAAATCAAATTCGCGGCTGATAGGTGCGTAGGTTGCGGGAGGTGCGAAAAAGTTTGTCCGATTGATTTAAATCCGACGAAAGATTTTGATTCGGCGGAATGTGTTCGTTGCGGGCAGTGCGTTGAAGTTTGTCCGACGTGTGCGCTGACCGAATCGTTATCGCAAAAAAAATCCTCGTCGCCGCTTGAGCGTTGAGGATTGAAAGGTTTGATAGCATGAAGAAAATCCGAATCACCGTGCTTAGGAAGACGCGCCACGACGATTTGATTGCCCGCTACGAAAATCCGATTGAGAATGCCTGCGACATGGTTGAAGGTGCAGTTTTTATCGCGAACGGCTGGCAACGTCCCGAAAATTTTTGTTTGAGCGCGTGGGAAACGATTTCGCCGTTTGTGATGGCTTTGTCGCATGGTGCGGAGAATTTTTATTCGGGCTGGATGAAAAATCCGAAGTCCGCGCTGTTGTCCTGCAATGACGGTTTTCGCCCCGTGAGTTTTTTAATCGAAACTCTCGACGAAGACGCTGATTAATCTTTGAAACTGATTCCTGCTGATTGTGCGAGTTTCCGCAGACGATAAATAGGCAGTCCAACGACGTTTGACCAGTCGCCGTGAATTTTCTCGATAAATTTTGTCGCGCCGCCTTGCAGAGCATATGAGCCCGATTTGTCAAGCGGTTCGCCCGTCGCAACGTATTCGCGAATTTCTTCAGCAGTCATGTCGCCGAAATAAACTTCAGTGACCTCCGACGCCGTGAAGATTTTGTCGCCCGCGCAGATTGCCAAGCCCGTGATGACTTCGTGCTTACGACCAGCAAGCCGCGTCAACATTTCAACGGCACCAGCGACACCGTTGGGTTTGCCGAAAATTTCGCCGTCGAGCACAACAATCGTATCCGCCCCGATGACAACCGCGTCGGGATTTTTTTTTGCAATCGATTGAGCTTTGAGCGTGGCGTTTTGAATTGCCAACGCCGTCGGATTATCGGCTGATTGAACTTCGGCGGCGTCGCTGACTTCCACGACGAAATTATCACACAGCTTGCGAAGGAGCTCATGCCTGCGCGGGGAGCCCGATGCCAAAATTATCATTGCGTTGCCTCCATGTTAGCTGATAGCTTATAGCTGATAGGTGCCGATTAAGCTTCGGCTTTGAAATTGTAGACGGGCTTCATGACTTCGACGATGTCAACCGTGTCGCCGATAACGTCAATGATGTCGTCGAGTGACTTGTAAGCTTGCGGACTTTCGTCGAGCGTGCCCTCGCTGATTGACGTGGTGTAAATGCCCGCCATTGATTCGCGGTATTCGTCCATGTCAAGCTGAACTTTTGCTTCTGAACGCGAAAGAATTCGTCCTGCACCGTGCGGCGCACTGAAATTCCAATCGGCATTTCCTTTACCGACAGCCAAAACCGAGCCGTCACGCATGTTAATCGGAATCAAAATTTTTTCGCCGGCATGAGCAGCAATCGCGCCCTTGCGGATAATCATTTCGCCGATATCAATGTAATTGTGAATCGTGTGGAAAGCGTCGACCGCCGTTAATCCCGCCTTGCCGAGCAAAATTTTCGCGATGAGTTCACGATTGCGCCGCGCAAATTCCTGGCAAAGTTCCATGTCGTGCAGGTACTGATGAAAATATTTTCCATGGACGTAGCATAAATCTTCGGGCATTGACGCCTTGCGACCGCGATATTCCTGTTCGAGTTCAGCAAGTTTGGCTTTAATCTCCGTTTTGCGTCCGAGCGATTTGTACACGGCGATAATCTCGTCTCGTTGCGCGAAGTATTTATCTTTGCCGCGAGCCAAGTCAATCGCCAGCCGCTGATAAATTTCAGCGACCTGCTTGCCGAGATTGCGACTGCCCGTGTGGATTATCAGATAAAACGTGCCGTCGTCCGACCTGTCGATTTCGATAAAGTGGTTGCCGCCGCCGAGTGTGCCGATACTGCGTTCAAGCCGCCGAGAATCCTTGAGTTCACGAAAACAATTCAAGTCTTTCAAGTCGAAATGTTCCTGCCGAGAATCCCAAGTATTTTTCCCCGACGGAATGTAATGAGCCGCCTCGTCCACGCGCGCGAAGTCAATCGACGTGTCAGCAAGCTTGACGGTGTACATGCCGCAACCGATGTCGACGCCGACGATGTTCGGGACGGCTTTGTCGGTGACGGTCATTGTCGTGCCGATTGTGCAACCTGCGCCCGCGTGCACGTCCGGCATAATTCTGATTTTGCTGTCGCGCGTGAATTCGTAATCGCACATGCGCCGAATTTGTTCGCGAGCATTTGGATCGATGACTTTTGCAAACGAAATCGCCGTGTTGAATTTGCCTCTGATCTCTTCCATTGTCGACACCACCAATCACAGTGCGCGGTCGTGAATCTTTGACAGGCGTTCCGCGTCGTAATCCCTGATGTAATTGTTCCAAATGGTCGACGCGATGAAGTTATCGGAAACTTTGCCGCTCTCAAGAGGTTTGGCGTCGCGTTTAACGGTGTCAACAGGTTCGGAGCCGCGATAAACCGAATAACTGTCCATGCTTGATTCAAAGCGGTAAATCAATTCGGTTGCGGCGTTGTTTGTGTCAACGGTCACGACGTGCGCGAAACACCAACTGCGAGCCGCCGCACCGTAATCGCGCAGATAATAGGCGGTGCCGTCGGCTGTCGTGTGAATCCAAACGTCATTGTCGAGATTTTTCGCGTGGCAGGCGTTCAATCCGATAAGCAACACCGCACAGCACGTGAGCAACAAAAAAATTTTTCGCATGACATTTCCCTCCAAATCATTTGATTATTGCAGCCGCGCAGTTAAAAATATAAAGGAGCCCGCCGCGTTTGGCAAGGCTCCCGAAAAAATTTGACGCAAAGTTATTTTGCAAGCCGCGCAGGATTCAATCTGTTGGCGATGCTTTTGCACAAGCCGTTGAATGCGCCGCGATTGGCAAGGCTCCTTGGTTTGGCTTAATTCGTTGTGAAAAAATCAACCGCGAAAAATTTGAACCCAGTAGTGTCCGAACTGTGAACCTTCCGCATAAAAGTAACCTACTCCCAGCTCACGGAAAGCGGGATTCAAAATATTTTTGCGATGTCCTTCCGAATTCATCCATTGCTCAACGGTAGCTTCGGCAGAGTCGTATCCCGCCGCAATATTTTCTCCGCAAGTCCTGCCGCGATTTTTCATAACTGTAAAACAATCGGAGCCGTCGGGACGCGTGTGGGAAAATTTGTTGGCAATTTCGCGAGCACGTACAGCGGTCGCTGCTTGCAAATCATTAGCCAACCTGAGCGGTGCGACACCGACTTTGGCACGCTCTTCATTGACCAAGCGCAAGACTTCGCTCGCAAAGTCGGAGGCATAAACGTTGCCCGCGCTCATGAACAGAAACATTGCCGCTACAAGAAGTGAAAAGATTTTTTTCATTGCGAACGCTCCTTTCGATTGTAAATTTTTTCGATGATAAATCAATTTGCCGTGTTTGGCAAGGCTCCCGAAAAATTTTTGACGACATTTAATCTTTCAGCCGATAAAGTCGCATAGTCTGCGGATAAATGTACACTTCGCCCTTGAGTTGATATTTTTCAGCCAAAAGTTGCTCAAACTCTTTGTCCGAATCAAACGGCTCGTGTTTTCTGTTAAAAGTCACGCCGTAGAGAATCCACAGCGGATAATCCTGCCGAATATTACCGAAAAATTCCTTGCGGATTTTCGGATCTATCTTCATCAAAAGCGTGTTGTTCATAAAAAAACGTTCGCGCGGCTTCATGTCGGCTTGCAAAATCCAATGTGAGCCCGTGCAAAAATTTCCCCAACACACGAAAGAATTTGCCTCACTGTCGGGAATTAGTGCCCGCAACTTTAAAATGTTCGCGTGCTCGTTTGAATTGAGGAGTTCGGCGCGTTTGCTGTATGCGGTAAAAAACATCGACAGCGGAGTTTCTTCCGCGAAAAGAATTGCCTTCAGATAGAACGCCATTATTCCGACGTAAGCCGCCGCGAAAAATATCATGAACTTCACGAACAGACGTTTGAGCGAAATTTTCTGTGCGTGCCAAATATTTTGCATTACGTCTCTGATTTCGTGTAGCATGGCGAACAAAATCGGCGCGACGCCCAAAAATATCATCGCGTATTGGTCGGACAGCCGCAATTTTATCAACATCACCGCCAATGCTGCTCCGATAAACAAACCGCTCCAAAGTAGTCGAGATTTAAATTTTTGTTTGAGCGCGATTGTGGCGACGATGACCATTGCAAAGAACGGCGCGTGATGAACGAGGCTATAAATTATTCGCGTTTCAATCGGCGCGTGTGTTGCCGTTAGTTGCGCGTATTTTATGTTGTAGAGAATTGTGCCGTAAAGTGCGTCTTGAAGAATGTCGTGCGCCGCGAAGTACATCACGAACGGCAAGTTTATTACCGTGACGCCCGCGCAGAAGCTCAAAAAATTTTTCAGCAGAAGTTTGAAGTCTCGTGCCTGTAACAGGAATATCGTCGCCAAAAATACTTGGCAACAAATCTGCGCGGAATCGGAGGTACGAATCATCACACATGCGCCGAAACCCACGCCGTAAACGAAACCGTAAATCGTCGGGTGGAAAAATTTTTTGTCCGCCGAATTCTTCAATGCACGCAGGAAACAATAAGTTGCCGCCGCCAAAAAGGGAAGACTGTATTCCGTGACGTGATTGCCTTCTTCGTAGTGAGCGGCGTAGAAAATCAGTGTCAGCGCGAAGAAAAAACTTTTCCACACCGTCGACGCCGAGTAAAGGCTCATCGTCTGCCAAATCAACACGCTTGTCACGTACAGCGAAATTGTTTGCAAGACCGTCACGCCCGTACGCGGCGCAATCATGTAGCCGAGCATGTTGATAAAAAAAATCAGCGGTCCTTTGTGATCGAAGACGTTCACGTAAGGCAAATAACCTTGCGCCCAATATTTTCCGACGACTTGGAAAATTGCCGAATCACCGCCCAAAAGTTCGTAGCACGGGCTTGTTGAGTAGGAGAAGACGTACACGAACAGGACGCTTGTCAAAAGTAGCGCGGCGTGAAATTTCACCTTGCTCGAAAAATTTTCGTCTAACATTGCTTGAATCAGTCCTTCAATCGAGTGAACAAATTTTTTTACAACCGCGCATTTTAGACTGATTGCGCGACAAATGCAAGAAAAAGGCAGTCCCGAATGTTCGAGACTGCCTGAAATATTTTTAGTCGTTCATGCGCTCAAGATGCCGGTGAACTACTCGCCGCCTGAAGAGGCGGGAGCTTCCTGAATCAACGAGGTCGCGCCGAGGTTGCGTCTTATTTCCTCTCATACAGGCTTTACTTCCCGTAGTCCCTACGGTAGTTGTGATTTGTCTGCTTAGCTGACTTCGCACATGTTACATCCCGAATGGTCACGGGAAAGAGAGGATAATCACAAAACCCTTATAATACCTGCTGGGAGCTTACTGTCTTGGTTTTCGACGTTTCAGACTCCGTGAAGATTGTAGTACAACAATCTATAAGTTTTTCGCAGGTCTTCTCCTTTCCTTGTTACTTGTTATGCTAATTTTATCACAAAGAACCAATAATGTCTACGCAAAAGCGCGATTCATCCCGCCGCTCGGCGGGGGAATTCTCGCGCTAAGAGGGTTAAAGCCCCCGTGCGCCTTTCGTGAAGTTAATCAGCTGTTGCCGTTGTTGTTGTTCGTGTCGCCGCCGTTGGCGTAAGCTTGAATTGTGCTGACCAGTTCGCTGACGCCGGCTTCCCGATCGGTCACGTTCTCGGCGATGACCTTAGTATCCATGATGTTGTCGAGTGCGTCGATTTGCTCGGACGTGACGGGCAGGAAGAGGTTAGTGAGCTTGTCGTCTTTGAGCTGTGCCAAAGTGCCCGAATCGTTGCTGGTATCCCAGATTTTGAGTTTCGCGGCAGCGGTGTTGTTTTCAACCCAAGCACGCGAAGAACCTGTTGCCGTTGTTGCCTTGACGATGTTTTGGAGCCTGATGACGGAATCGCTTTCGCCGTTGCCGTCGCTGTCGTAGTTGACGTAAGCGACGAACTTGTTATTGCCCGTGCCGCCGCTTTCAAAGACGATTTCGGTGACGGTGCCGTTGACTTTGAGGACGTCTGCGCCTTCCGCGTAGGTGTCGGGGTTTTTGCGGTCATAAGCAGTGTAAGAAGAGGTTTCTTTCTGCTTGGGCGTCTTTGCCAAGTATTTGTTTGCGCCGTTCTTAGTGGTGCCGATACCGAAGTCAGTGATGACGCCGCCGCCTGTCTCGAAGAGGAAGATGTCATTGCCGAGTCCGCCAGTGATTGAGTTGCTTGCGCCGCCCGTGACGGTGATGGTGTTGGCTTTCATGTTGCCGACGATCTTTGAACTGGGTTGTGCGGCGTAGATGTATTGGAGATTTGCTGACCAGTATTCAGCCAAACCAGAGCCAGCCTGAACGTTAGGAGCATCTGCTGAGTTATCGGTGCCTAATGACGAACTGCCTTGAACGCCGAAGTCGCCATAACCAGAATAAACGCTGACGTTCTTGGCACTCGTGGGAGTCGCGTTGCTGAAGGTGTAGTCTTCGTTGGCACTGATGTAAGTGGTCTTGTTGGTGCCGTTGGCGTTCACCATGACAGCAGACGGTTTATTTTCAAGGTAAATCGTGCCGATGACGCTGTCGTTGCTGTCCGCGATTGTGAGCTCGGTGTTGTTGGTGTTGTTGTTAAATCTGCTCCGCTTGACGGAATAGCCGCTCTGCAAGCTGACGCGGTCGGTTGCGGTGGTTGTGTCGTAGTAGTAGCCGCTGATAGTCATATAGCCGCCAGTGTAGACGAGAGAATCAGCACCTGTGCCGCATATGACGCTAGCGTTTTTACCGCCGATAACGTTGCCTGAACTGCCGGCAGTGATAGTGCCGCCGTCTTTAGCGATAACGGAGACTTCGCCCGATTGTGCGGTGTAAGCTGTGTTAGGCATAATAGTTACGCCGCGACCAGTGACGCCGTTTTTGATGTAGCCGTTGCCGAAGGTGTAGCCTGTGCCGTAGGTGTCGTCTGCCGTGGCGAAGGTGACGGTTGTACTCGTTGCGATGTTTTCAAGCTCAAGTTGATTATTGTCGCTGCCGAACGTGAGAGTGATGCCCGAAGTTTCACCGACACTGACGCCCGTGAGGTCGTCCAATTTGTTGCCAGACAAGCTGACTTTGTCTAAGTTGTCCTTGCTACCGTTGGTGCCGTAATCGGTGATAGTGTCTTTACCGCCGCCGTGGATAAAGACATCACAGCCGCCTCGTCCCGTGAGTTTGTTGTTGCCAGAGCCGCCATTGAGTGTGTCGTACTGTGAGCCACCGACGAGCGTGATACTGTTAGGATTGTCGCCCGCTGTGAGGTACGTGCGATTGTCATTGATTGCCTTGACTTCTGCGTTAGAGTTTGCCGCACTTGCAACGATTGTCTGCAGAGATCTGTAAGTGCTGAGGCTTGCATTCGGGTCGAAGTCGCCATGACCGCTCTTGAGTGTGATTGATTTCTGGTCTTCGCTGACGTCGCCGTCGCCTTCGTCGTCGGAAGGCGGATTGAGTGTGTAGGTTTGGCTGGTGCCGTTCGCGTTGATGATGTTGATTGTCTTGCCTTTGCCGCCCGCGATTACCAGAGCGTTGTTGCCATTGCCGCCGATTGTCACGTCGACGCTGTCGTTGCCGCCGAAGGTGATGTTCGTGAAGTCAAGCAAGCCGTTCGCGCTGAGACTGATAACGTCGTCTTCTGCGGTGTAGTCGGTGATTGTGTCGTTGCCGCCGCTGTAGATGAACGTATCTTTGTCCGCGCCACCAGTGAGTTTGTCGTCACCTTCGCCGCCGTCGATAGTGTCTTCACCTGCGCCACCGTTGATTACGTCGTTATTTTCACCGCCGAGAATGCTGTCAGCACCTGCACCGCCGTCGATAGTGTCTTCACCTTCACCGCCAGTGATTACGTCGTTACCTTCGCCACCGTTGATAGAGTCAGCACCTGCGCCGCCGTCGATTGTGTCTGCACCTTCACCGCCAGTGATTACGTCGTTACCTTCGCCGCCGAGGATACTGTCTTCATTGATGCCGCCGAGGATACTGTCAGAACCGTCGCCACCGTCGATTGTGTTTCTACCGTTACCGCCGAGGATACTGTCTGCACCAGTGCCGCCGAGGATACTGTCAGAACCTTCGCCGCCTTCGATGTAGTCGGCACCTGCGCCGCCGTCGATTGTGTCGTCACCTGCGTTGCCTTTGATCGAGTCAGCATTTGCGCCGCCGTTGATAAGGTCAGCTTCGTTGCCGCCGAGGATAGTGTCGTCACCTGTGCCACCGTCGAGAGTGTTTGCACTATTGCCGCCTTCGATGTAGTCGTTACCTGCGCCGCCTCTGATGACATCAGCACCTGCGCCGCCGTTGAGCGTGTCGTTACCTGCGCCGCCTTCGATTGTATCGTCACCTGCGTTACCGTTGATTGAATCAGCACCTGCGCCGCCGAAGAGTGAATCATTGTCAGAGCCGCCGCTGAGTGTGACGAAGTCAGTGTAGGAAGCGTCGATTGTGAGCGCGTCGGTTACGTCTGACTTGTCGAAGTTTGATTTGTTAGCTGTGAGCGTGAAGCCTGTCGAATCGGTTTCGGTCTGTTCGTTGAAGAACATGTTCGTGCCGACGTAAACAGCCGCGCCGTTGATTGTAATCGCGTTGGAATTTGCCTTCTGCAACTTGATTGACTTATCGTTGCGGAGACCGAGAGTAATGGTCCTGCTGGTCGTGTCATATGCGGAAGTCTTGATATCTCTGAAGGTGAGACCCGTGAGCGCGATGTTATCACCGTTGGCGATGGTCAAGCCGTTTGATTTGTCGTCTTCGGTGACTATGTAGGAGTTCACGCCGCCGCCGATTGTGACGCGTTTTTTGTTCGTGTCGACGACTGCGCCGCTACTACGATAGTTGTAAGTCTTGCCGTTGACGTCGATAGGAATTTCTTCGCCGTTTGTTTTAAAGGGGTTCATGATTTTGATTGAGCCGTTGTCGCCGTCTTTGAGAGTGAAGACGATATCGTTGGAAGAGAAAGACACCGCGATTTCGTCTACGTCTGCAAGTTCGTTGCCTTTATACAGCTGAATCTTATCGCCCGTCTTGAACAGATAGACTAGGTCGTCGCCTTCGTCTGCTCTGTGGACGTAGGTATCTTTGCCAGAACCGCCGCCGTAAAGCTGGTCAATACCTTCGCCACCGTCGAGAATGTTGCCGTTTGCGTTGGAGAAGATGTAGTTGATTCTGTCATTGCCTTGAATGTAGACGCCAGACTTGCTCATGCTTTCGCTCGCCTTGATAGTGGCGACTTTGAAGTCGTAACTTCCCGCTTTGAGAGAAGGATCGCTGAACTGGTTCCTGTAACCTGGGACGACTTCTTCCGCACCGTTGAGCGTGACAGAGAATTGTCTGTCGCCGTAGGTGAGCATCTTTTCAATTTGGTTCTTGAGGTTGATGTTACCTGACTTGCCGTTCTTGTCGACGATCTTGATGTCTTTCCCTTTGCCGTTCAAGACCATGAGGCTGTTGTTTTCGTCGATGTAGAAGATGATGTCTTCGCCTTCGACGCGGACGTCAGGAGTTGTGTCGGGCAGTTGAATTGTGTAGTTCGCGCCGTACTCGATGGTGTCGTTGCCGTCGCCGAATGTGATTGTACCATTTGCGCCGCTCGCGAAGTTGAGGCTGTCATCACCTGCGCCGCCGCTGATTGAAACGTTCGTGCCAGTGACGTTGATGTTGTCGTTGCCGTCGCCGCCGTCGACCGTGACGTTCGTGCCGCTGATGTTGATTGAATCGTAGCCGACACCGCCGCTGATGATGAGGTTGTTACCGTTGACGTTGACGCTGTCGTCTTCAACCGTGGAAGTGAACTTCATGCCGCCGAAGTCGACATTTTCCGCGAAGATTAAGTTGTTGTACTCTGCGGACTCGATTTCAACTTCATTGCCGATGCTCGCGTTGAAGGTGACGGACTTGTTGGTGGTGTTGACGCTGACGTTGCTGTCGGTGATAGGTTCGGTCACGCCGCTGAGCTTGATGAGATCGACTCTGCCATCTGCTTTATATGTGAGCGTGTAAGCGTTGCTGGTGCTACCGAATTCGTAATGTTTGCCGTCGAAGGAATAGGTGTAAATGGACGTGCCACCCGCCCTCCAAGTTGCAGCAGTGTTGTTGATAGCGGAGTCTTTGCTGATTTCGACGGTGTAGCCTTCGTGTGGCGTGAGCGTGACAACGTTGCCGTTATCGTAGGTGAGCGCGTCAGCTTGATTGTTGCTGTCAGTGTCTTTGAACGTGACGATAAATTTCTTGCCGACTTCCTCAACCGAGATGTTGCTGTCACTGGCACTGTTGCCCAAGCCGCTGATTTCGAGTGTTCTGAAGTTTGAAGCTGATCCCACGAAGTCGAACGAATTGCTTACGCCGCCCGTTGCCGTGTAATGAGCATTGATTGTTCTGCCCGCCGCGTAAGTTGCGGTGCCGTTGTTATTGACGTGGAGTTGACCGTCGCCGTTTGCGGTCTCAATTGCTGTTGTGAGCGATTCGGCAAGTGCAAGCGTGTAGTCATAGTTGCTTGTGAGTTTGACTGCGCCCGATTGCGCAAGTGCCGCTATATTCGTTACGGTGAACGTGTTGTCTGCAATCGTGCCGACCGTGACGTCGTCCAGCGCGGTGACAATGGAGCCATTAATTAACAGATCGCCGAGCGTCGTGCTCAAGCCGCTGATGTTGAACGTCGTTTTCGGATTCTTCTTCGCTGTAACGATGACGGAAGTGTCAGCGTCCTTAGTGTTGATGAGCCAGTAATCGTCAGTGTATTCGGAGGCGTAGCTGTAAGAGCCGAGCGCGCCGCTGAATGCTGCAGAAACCTTTCCGATAGCTGTGTCGTTGGCTTCGGTCTTTGTGAAGAGTTTTGTTGCGCCGGTGATGTTGAGGCTGTATTTGCCGTTGTCCTCGCTGATGAGCTTGAGCATAGCATTGTTCGCGACGGGCAGGAAACTATCGGGCAATGTGAGCGTGCCGCCGTTGAAGCTGATACCAGTACTGCCACTGCCGTTGTTGTAAGCTTGAAGTATTGCTTTGTCGCCCGTGGACAATCCGCTGAGATCGAATTTAGCTTCGCCCGTTTTCGGCAATTCGTAGGTGATGACGTTGGCTTTGAGGACGTAACCTGCGGTAAGTCCTGCGTCGTAGTAAGTTGCAAGGTCGTAGTCGTTATCAATCGCCCAATTGCCGTTTGCAGTGTTTTCGGGTTTAACGATACCTTCGTCGAGAACCAACGTGTAGTCGTGTTCTTCGTCGTAGTCGGTGAGCTCAATTCTCGTACCTTCCGCAGTTGTGGGCAGGAAGTCTTCGGTGATTATGACGACGCCGGAAGAAGGCATGCCGCTGAAGACTGCCGCACTCAAGCCAGCTTTGAGACCCGTGATGCTGATGAGCGTCGTTGTTTCGTCTTTTTCATGGAATTCGTAAGCGTTGAAGCCAGCCTTCGTCCACGATTCGTCACGCGCCTCACGTTTGTAAGTTGCGGTGGTGCCGCTCGTCGACCAGGCAGGAACATTTTCAATGAACGTGTCGGTTGAGGAAGTTGAGGCGTTTGCAATGACTTCGCCGTTCTTGGTGATTGACAATGTGCCGTCGCCTGTCAACGAAACTGTATCGGGTTTGTCGTTGAGTTCAGACCAAATTTCCTGTCTGAGCGCGACGCTGTTGCCCGCCGTGAACGTGCCGATGTCGTAATTGGTTGAGCCGTTATCCGCGACGATGTTCGTGCCGCTGAGTCCGATGTTGTAGCTCGTGAAGTCGGGCAGACCGTTGATTGTGAAGATGTCCGTCGTGTCGCCCGTTCTGTAGGTGATTAAGTTGCCGCTCGACATTGCGCCCGCAACAGTCGCCACGCTGTAGACGACGCTTGTGCCGCCGTTCCACGTGTATTTGACTTCGGACAAGTTCAAGCCGCCGATTGTGATTGCTTTGCCGTTGACAGTCGCGACGAGATTGCCGTCAACCATGCTCAAGCCGCTGACGTTGTCGGTGAAGCTGATAACGTCTTCCTTGCCGAAGTTGTCAACCGTGAAGTTCGCGACGCTCGCGCCGACGTTGATTGTATCAGCCGCAGTGTCGTTGCCGAGGTCGATGAAGTTATCATTGCCATTGACGTTGAAGATGTCCGCGCCGCTTTGACCGTAGACTTTCAAGCCCATGCCGTCAACCGTGATTGTGTCAGCAGTGTCGAGACCGTAGAACGACTTGCCGCC
>CAMUZG010000023.1 GCA_947165145.1 uncultured Selenomonadales bacterium | reverse complement strand
GAGCACCGTGTTCGGGACGCGGGGGTCGCAGGTTCAAATCCTGTCAACCCGACCATATCGGAAATTTCAGGCGGGGGTCCAAGAAACTTCCGCCTTTCGCGTTTAAGGAGTATTTTTCATGAAAAAAGCAACGTGACGTTGCATCCAGTTGTCGCGATTCAACGTTTCAGCTGTCAAACGTTATCGCCGCGTTCGTACATTAAGGAGATTTGCTTATGAAGAAAATTCTTCTCGCCGCAATAATTCTGCTGACCGTCGCGGGTTATGCTGTCGGAAATTATTTTGTCGACTTCGCGCTAAAACGTGGTGATGATTTATCGCCGCCAAAAGCAACTTTCAACATTGCTGACCCAAATTTGTCTGCTCCGCCCGCTCCAAACTTCAAAAACGAAGATTTATCCCTTAAAAGTTCCGACGGACTGACTTTGCACGCAAAAATCTTCTACACAGATAAAAATTCCAATCTTTGGGCAATTTTGGTTCACGGTTACGGTCGCGACGGTCGTTTTGCCTACGATTACGCCGAAAATTATCTTAAACACGGTTGGAACGTCTTAATTCCCGATTTACGCGCTTCCGGCACGAGTGAAGGCGAATTTATCACGATGGGTGCTCTCGAAAGCAAAGATATTGCTCTTTGGGCTGAAAAAATCCCTTCAAATTCAAAAATTATCCTTCACGGCGTCTCAATGGGTGCCGCTACTACTTTATTGACTGCCGCGAATCAAAATATTAAAAATTTATGCGCTGTCGTCGAAGATTGCGGCTATTCTTCCGCTTACGACATGTTTACTTCGCAACTTAATAAAATTTTCGGCTTGCCGGAGTATCCTGTCATGCCTTGCGCCAATTTTGTGTGCAAAATCAAAACGGGTGTGAAAATTTCCGACGCCGCGCCCCTTGATGTCGTTCAAAATATCAATGTGCCCATACTTTTTATTCACGGCGATAAAGATGCGCTCGTTCCTATCGAAATGATGGAGAAACTTTACGATAAAGCCACTTCCAACAAAGAAAAATTCATCGTGAGCGGTGCAGGACATGCTGATTCTAAGCGAACGAATCCAAATGCGTACTTCGATAAAGTTTTTACGTTCTTGGAGGGCAATTTATGAAAATTTTTGTCGGATTAGGCAACCCTACGCCCGAATATGCCGCAACTAAACATAATGTCGGATTTATGCTTGCTGATTCGCTCGCTGATAAAATTTCCGCCACGAATTGGCACGAAAAGTTTAATGCGCTCGTCGCAGAATCATTTTTGGACGGCGAAAAGATTTTAATCGTCAAACCGCAGACTTTTATGAACTTGAGCGGCGAGGCTGTCGCGCCAATCGTTAATTTTTATAAAATCGACGTTGAAAATCTCGTTGTCGCGCATGATGATATGGATTTACCGCTCGGAATGATTCGTTTGCGCCCAAAAGGTTCAGGCGGCGGTCATCACGGCATTGAATCGATTATTCAGCACCTCGGAACGCAAAATTTCCCGCGAATTCGTATCGGTGTCGGTCGTCCGCCTGAAAATTGGTCGGTCAACAGCCACGTGCTCAGTCCGTTCAATCAAAATGACTCAAAAATCATTTCCGACGCGATTGATGAGCTTGTTCCCGCCGTAATTTGCATTTTCAAAGACGGAATTGACAACGCAATGAATAAATTCAATCCAAAACGAAAAAAAGTCTCTGCTGAATAAAAAAATTCCCTTCGGTGACGAGTCGGAGGGTTTTTTTCGTTTGACAGCATGAAAATCTTTGATAAAATAATTTTGAGGTGATAAAAATGGCAGAAATGATAAATTTTTCGATTGACAGTAAAGATGTACAGACATTTGAAGAAAAAACTGGATTGAAGTTTGTTGACGGCATGAAATTGTTAATAGATAATCTCAAATATGGCGGGAACTTTGGACTTGACCCATTTTGGAGCGAAGAGAATCAAACTGTGCTTTCAAAGTCAATCGAAGACGCTGAAAACGGAATAAATATGCACGAACACGAATTGATTGAGGTAGACGAATGAAATTTCTTTGGCATGATATGGCGTGGTCGGGTTATATTGAATGGCAGAAGGATAAAAAGACGCTGAAACGGATAAATGCTCTACTGAAAGACATCGACAGGAACGGTTATAACTGCATAGGCAAGCCCGAACCGTTAAAAGGCGACAAATCTGGCTGGTGGAGCGTCCGAATCGATGAAAAGAACCGTTTGATATTCAAAATCGAGAATGAAGTTGTAGAAATAACTCAATGCGGAACACATTATGGAGACAAGTAAAAAAATCTCCCTTCGGCGAACGGTCGTAGGGTTTTTATTTTGTTAAACTCAAAAAATCTTAGTCGAGGTGATGAAAATGAGTAAAATAATTGCATTGATGGCTGATGAACGCGGAAATATCTTTGATGTGCCGGAATTTGAGGGCGTCGGACGTATTGGCGAAAAATTTTTCAAACTCAAGCCTGAAGATTTAATAAAATTGCCCGAATCTGCTGATTTAATGTTCCTTCCGCAACGAAAAGCTGTAGGATTTCGCCACGGAGAATTTTTAACGCTGAAAGGTCAAGCTGTATCCGCAATTTTGCCGCAAGGTTACACTCGAACGCACTTGCCCGCCTTCAAAAAGAATTCTCGCGCGAAAATTCTGCCGTTGTACGGTTACACAGCCGTCGCGCTCTACAAAAATGAGATTTACGCCGCCGCAATTTACACTGACGAGAATTTTAAATGGGATCCAGTCAATTTCAACACGCGAGACTTGAAAAAAATGATTCGCCGCGTAAAAAATGACTTGCCGAACAATCGAATCGTCGATCAAGTCGCAAATTGTTCGCTAAAATGGCATTGTTTGACCGCGCAGAACTTATTTTATCGTCGTTGGGAGTGCGGAATACCGACTTCGCCCGTTTGCAACGCGAATTGTCTGGGTTGTATCTCTTTGCAAGCCGCCGAGTGTTGTCCGAGTCCTCAAAGTCGAATAAATTTTAAGCCGACAGTCGAAGAAATTGCGGACGTTGGAATTTATCATCTTTCGCACGCCGAAGAGGGCATTATCAGCTTTGGACAAGGTTGCGAAGGCGAACCGAGCTTGCAATTTGAAAATATCAGTGCGGCGATAAAAAAAATCCGTGAAAAAACTTCTCGCGGACAAATTAACATAAATACTAATGCTGGAAACACTTTTGGAATAAAAAAAATCGTCGACGTGGGCTTAAATTCAATGCGCGTCTCGATTATCAGTGCGAACGCCGAAAATTATCAAAAATATTACCGTGCAGGCTACAAACTCGACGCAGTTAAGGATTCAATTCGCTATGCGCTCGATAAAAATGTTCACGTCTCGCTGAATATGCTTTACATGCCAGGATTTAACGATAGAGCCGCAGAATTTGCCGCGTGGAAAGATTTTTTAGCTGATTTACCAGTTCAGATGATTCAAGTGCGAAATTTGAACTTTGACCCCGATGAATTCTTTAAAATCATGCCGCGAGACGAAAATTTTCTCGGCACGAAAGAATTTCTGCAAAAACTCAAAAAAAATTTCCCGAAAGTGTCAATCGGGAGCTTCAGCCATTATATTTTGTAATTCAAGACGATTTTTTGAGCTTATTTAACTGTTCCGACGCGATTCCACCAGCCGAAAACGTTCCGGCAGTCAAAATGAACTGAAAAGCGTCAGGCGGTAGCATGTTTACGGGAATTACGTCGGATTTTTTTACGAAAAAGTTCATTCCCGCCGTCATATTCATGCTCCACGGCATATAAACGCAAACGTAATCGTCGCCGAGTTTTTCTTTAATCGGAGCGGGAATATTGAGCATTTGGAACGCTAAAACGTAAGATTTTTGATAAGGAACGAGCACGACGTTTTTGAAAGCGGAATCTGATTCAAAAAGAGCCTTTGTGACCTGTTTAACCGAACCGTAGATGAATTTTACGATTGGAATTTTGGAAATCAGCATATCGAAGAAGTCGATGACTTTTTTTGATAAAAAATTGCCGCTGAGCACGCCGATGATCCAAATTCCGACGATAACGACGATTAAACCGACGCCAGGGACTTTTACGGGCAAAATTTTCCCGATTGAGCTTTCAGTGAGATTGAAAAGCCACGTGACGACGAAAATTGTTATCACGGGCGGCACGACGACCAATAATCCTTTTAAAAAGCTGCTTGAAACTTGTTCGGTGAAAGATTTCTGTTTTTTATCGTCGCTCATGTTACTTGCCTTTCAAAATCAGCTCGATTGCGTTCAAAACGTCGTCAATATTCTGTTTTGTGATGACTAAAGGCGGTTGAAAAGCCAAAACGTTGCGTCCGACGCCATTTTTGCCGACAATGAAGCCGCGATTCTTTAATTCTTCCAAAAGTTCGTCGAGTTCTTTGAAAGCGGGCGATTTATCTGCGTGAATCAGTTCGGCACCGACCATTAAACCGATACCGCGCACGTCTCCGATAATCGGAAATTGTTTTTGGAGAGTTTTTAAGCCGTTCATGAGTTGTTCGCCGCGAATTTTGGCGTTTTCGGCAAGATTTTGTTCGGAAATGTAGTCGAGAACCGCGATTCCAGCCGTCGACGAAACGGGATTGCCTCCCAAAGTCGATGCACCGGGTTTTGTGTAGGTATCGGCGATTTTTTTTGTCGAAATGAACGCGCTAATGGGCTGACCGTTGCCCAAAGCCTTCGCGACACTCATAATATCGGGCGTCACGTCGAAATTTTCAATCGCGAACATTTTTCCGGTCCGTGCGAAGCCTGTTTGGACTTCATCAGCGATTAAAAGCGTTTCGTACTTGTTTAAAATCTCTTTGACGCGTTTAAAATAGTTTTTCGGCGGAACAACGATACCTGCGTTGCCTTGAATCGGTTCAGCAATCAATGCGGCGGGTTTTCCGGATGTTGAGCTTTGAATAATCGTTTCAATTCGGTTTGCGCACTCCAAATCGCATTCGGGATAGGTTTTATTGAGCGGACAGCGGTAACAGTAGGGATTTGGGGCGAAATTTATGCCTCCGACGGGATTTTTATCGGTTCGCCACATGCCGATACCCGTTAAACTCATTGTGAGCTTGGTTCGACCGTGCAAACCGCTTTGCAGAGCGATAAACTCGGAACTTTTCGTGTAAATCGACGCCAAAAGTAGCGATCCTTCGTTAGCTTCGGTGCCTGTTGAGCAGAAAAAGCTTTTTTGCAAGTCGCCAGGCGTAATTTCGGCGAGACGTTCGGCAAGATTGACAAAATTCTCGGTTAAATAGATGTTGCAGACGTGTTGGAGCGTTTTAATTTGCTCAATCATGCGTTCGGTAATGAATTTGTTGCAATGACCGCAGTTAATGACCGAAACGCCCGCGTAACAATCGAGATATTTTTTGCCAGACGTGTCGAAAAGGTATTGCATATCACCGCGAACGAATTGAGGCGGGTCGACGTAGAAATTTCCTAGGCAAGGCATGATGTATTCGCGTTTTTTTGCCAAAATGTTTTGTGGACCGATGAAATTTTCCAAATAAATCACTCCGTTCGTTGTTTAATCGTTGACAAACTCCCCACGAAAGGGATTCTGCTATCAACAATACCAGCCCGAAAATTCAGGTCTTACAGTATCTCCTGCAAGGGTCGTTGCCCCAACCCTGTTTTGTACTTCAAATTTTTTTTGGAAGACGGCGGCTTTTACCCCTGCTCAACTTCCAAAGTGGATTTTACATGAATACTTTACGGTTTACGAGATAGTTTTTTGCGCCTTATATCCCCATAGCTAGGTCTTACGGTGCGGCTGATAAAAGCGTAGCACATGGCGAATTAAATGGCAAGTTGAGCAGTAAAGCGGGGAATTTTACGTTGAAGCCATGATTTTTTCGAGTAAAGTCATATTTATGTTGTCGCGGACGATTTTTGCGAGTCTGTCGTAGTTTTTTTGTTTTTCGGCGCGGAAATTGCGCATTGATTCGAGCGGTTCAAGGTTTTTTTTGCGTCGGATAGCGTTTAAAAACTGTCTGCGGAAATTATCGTTGTCAAAAATGCCGTGGACGTAAGTTCCGAGAATATTTTCGTGTGCCAAGACTTTTTTATTGCCGAAATCGCTTAAACCCGCGTGAATTTCGTATCCGCAGAGATTTTTATCGATAATTTTACTGCCGAGGAAGTCAAAATCGACGTTAAAGGTGACTTGACGCGTAAATTTTTCGGAAATGAAGGTTGTGGCAATCGGAAGGAGTTTTAAACCGTCAATTTCAGTGTAATTCGATTCGGTTTTGAGTGGATCGAAGATTTTTTCGCCTAACATCTGAAAACCGCCGCATATTCCGACAATCGCAGCACCTTGGCGAGAACGTTGCAAAATTTTTTCGTCAAAGTGATTTTCGCGCAGATTTAGCAAATCTTCCGAGGTATTTTTACTGCCTGGCAAAATAATTACGTCTGCGGTGTCGATTTGGTCTATTTGAGTGGCGTAAAAGAGTTTTACGTCCGATTCACCCGCCAAACTGTCAAAATCCGTGAAGTTGGAGAGTTTTCCGAGCCGAATCACTGCGATTGACACGTCGCCGCCCGCGCAGGAAGTTTTTTCGTCGAGTGAAACGCTGTCTTCGTCGTCAATGCCGAGTTTTTCTATGTACGGTATTATTCCGAGCACGGGTTTTGAAGTTTTATGCTCCAAAAAATCCACTGCAGGCAAAAATAAATTCACATCGCCGCGAAATTTGTTGATAACGAGACCTTTGACGAGTTCGCGCTCATCATCATCGAGAAGTTCTAGCGTTCCGACGATTGACGCCAAACAACCGCCGCGATCAATATCGGCAACGAGAATCACTGGCGCATTCAAAAATTTTGCGACGCGCATATTGACAATATCGTTTGCTTTTAGATTGATTTCGGCGGGCGAACCAGCACCTTCAATGACAATCGTGTCAAATTCGGCGGAAAGTTTTTTCAGCGCAGATTTGACGGCGTCGAAAGCTTTAAGCGAGTAACCTTGATGATAATCCGACGCACTCATGACACCGACAGCCCGTCCGTTGATGATGACTTGCGAACTTTGATTGCCCGTGGGTTTGAGCAGAACTGGATTCATTTCGACACGCGGCGGAAGATTTGCAGCTTCGGCTTGAGCGACTTGAGCGCGACCCATTTCCAAACCGTCAGCCGTCACGAAAGAATTCAACGCCATATTCTGCGCTTTGAACGGAACGACGCGACGACCTTCGCGGAAAAAAATTCTGCACAGCGCGGTCGTCAAAATACTCTTGCCGACGTGCGAACTTGTTCCTTGGAACATCAAACACTGCGTCATTTGCTCATCACCTTTTCAAAGCGGAAAAAATAATCTCCGCCGGGGAAATCGTCATCATGTTCGTCAAAATGTCGGTCTTTGTGATGAGGATTGTAAAATTCGACGATATGAAAGCCGCATTTGTTGACGTAGAAATGAATATTGCGTTTCTCGAAGTAAGGGGTGACTGTCTCCCAAATTTTTGTTTCGGGGAAAAGTTTTTCAATCGCCTGCCACGCCGCCGAACCGATACCTTTGCTGTGACAGTCGACATTCACGAAAAGCAACAGTAATTCGTTGCGATTGGTCTCGCGGTCGATTTTGAGCACGGTACCTCCGACAATTTCGCCGTCACGAACGATATTAAAAGTTTGTGCGCCGTTTTCGTTGAAAGAATTTTCCACGTCCTCGCGCGGAATGACTTCCTTGCCGTCGTCGCCGAATTCTTCAACAACAGCCTTTTTGAAGGCGGCTTGAATGTCGACGATAAATTTTTCGCGTTCGTCGTCGCGCGTCGGAATAAGTTCGATTGTCATAAAATCACCTCGTAATTTTGTCGGCAAAGATTTTGGTAGTGACAGAGCCGCGATTGTCGATTATAATTGTCTGCGTGAATTTGTAAAAAAAAATTGCGCCCGTTGCGGACGCTTAGGAGTGACTAGCTTTCATGTGGCGGTCGAGAGTCGATAGCCCGCGATACACCGTGCCGATGTCGATTGTCTCGCCGCGACTGGTCACGTAACGTTCAAGTTTGCGTTTCACACGTTGCAGTGCGTTATCGATTGATTTGACGTGACGATCCAAACTCGCCGCGATTTCTTGATAAGATTTGCCGTCAAGATAAGCCATGAGCACCTGCCATTCAAGTTCGCTCAAAATTTCTTCCATTTTCTTTTCGATTGCAAGGAATTCTTCGCGGCTGATGACAAGTTCTTCGGGGTCGGCAACTTTCACGCCACTGATAACGTCAAGCAACGTGCGATCGCTGTCCTCGTCGTAAATCGGTTTGTTCAGCGAAATGTAAGAGTTCAGCGGAATGTGTTTTTGTCGCGTGGCAGTTTTAATCGCCGTGATGATTTGGCGCGTAACACAAAGTTCGGCGAAGGCGTGGAAACTCGACAGCTTATCGCTTTTGAAGTCGCGCACCGCTTTAAAAAAGCCGATCATGCCTTCTTGAATGATGTCTTCGCGGTCCGCGCCGATTAGGAAATACGAACGCGCCTTGGCACGCACGAAACTCCTGTAGCGGTGAATCAGATAATCCATTGCGGCACTGTTGTCTTTATCCTTAATTTCGACAAGAAGCTCTTCGTCCGAGAGTGTCTCGTATTTGGCGTACTCGTCGGCGATTTCGGTTTCAAAAGAATTTTCAACGTTCGATTTCATGTCGACGCCCTCCATTTAATGCGCTGATTATACTGCACGGCATATTTTTAGTCAAACTTTTTGCGGCGGCAAGTAGGGATTATCGCGTCGAAGGTAGAATAGAAAATTTTTTTATCCTTGACGGAGGCGAAAACTTTTTGGGCAAAATAATTTTGGTGACGGGCGGTGCTCGCAGCGGCAAAAGTTCTTTCGCGGAAAAAATCGCTCTCAAATTCGGCGGCGGACGTGCGGCTTACATTGCAACCGCGCAAATTTTTGATGACGAGATGGCTCAACGAATCAAAATTCATCGTGAACGGCGCGGCGATAATTGGCAGACTTTCGAGGCTCCGACGGCGGCTGAAGAAAAAATTTTCGCGGCGGGAAAAAATTTCGGCGCGATTCTCTTCGATTGCGTCACGATGTACATTAGCAATTTCATCTGCGCGGCGAACCTTGACGACGAATCAAAACTTCGCGACGACGTGCGAACGCTGATTGAAAAATTAATCGACGCGGCTCAAACTGTCGACGCCGTGACAATTTTCGTCACCAACGAGGTCGGTTGCGGCATTGTCCCCGAGAACAAACTTGCGCGGCACTTCAGAGACTCGGCAGGTCTTGCGAATCAAATTCTTGCTGCTCAAGCCGAAAAAGTTTATCTGACTGTCGCGGGGCTTGCTGTCGACGTGAAACGTTTGGCGGAAGCGTGATTGTTGATAAATCCCGCCGCCTGTGCTATCATCAAAAAAATTTGAACTCCAAAAAAATCCGAGGTCTTGCTTAATGAGCGTAACATTCAATTTCACGGGGAAAAATTTTGTCGTGGTCGGCGCGTCGAGTGGCATTGGTCGGCAAACGGCTATTGAACTGGCACAAAGCGGCGCGAACGTCTTGGCTATCGGCAGGAACTTGGAGCGGCTCAACGAGTTGCGCAAAAGTTCGCCCGTCAGTCTTACCAAACGTCCGCCGAAAATTTTTACCGAGCAACTTGACGTGACGGAGGCGACTGCTGAGGATTGGTCGTCGGTGCTAAGCAATTTTACCGGTGCGGTCGGCAGAATCAACGGCGGCGTTTACACGGCGGGCATTTGGGGCTTAACTCCGCTGAATTCCTTCGACGCCACGCTTGCCAAAAAAATTTTCGACACGAGTTTTTGGGGCGCAGTTAATTTCGTTCAATCGGCGACGCGGAAAAAATTTTCGGACGGTGGCGGCTCCTTCGTGCTGATGAGTTCGATTGCGGGCGACTTCAGCGGTAAATCGTTGTTCGCGTATTCTGCGGCGAAAGCGGCGGTTCAATCGGCAGTCAAGTCTTTCGCGAAGGAAATTGTTCGCGGCAAACATCGCATAAACTCCGTTGCTCCCGCGCTCGTCAAGACTGAGATGATGCAAAACGAAATGTACGCGGCGACTGCTAACGAAGAAATTATTTCGCGGCACCTGCTAGGTTTGGGCACAGCTCGCGACGTTGCGGGCATGATTCTTTTCCTGTTGAGCGACAGGGCTGCTTGGATAACGGGACAAAATTTTTTCGTCGACGGCGGCTATATCGTCGGCTCCTACACGTAAAAAAAATCCCGACAATCGCGTTGACTGTCGGGATTTTTGATTGCAAATTATTGCGCGGAGACTTCTTCGACGGGCGTAGTCGGTTCATTGCGCATCGTGTCTGACGGCAAGGTCACTCGACGTTGTGTGCCCGCGTAAAGCATTTCGGTGAGTTGCGCGGCGGCTTCAGGCTCCATCTTCGCCAAAATGTTCGCGACGGATTCTTCGCTCATGCGTTGGAAGATTAAAACGGTCGTGTCCCAATCGACGTTGATTAAAGCGTTGGCAGCCTGTTCGGGCTTCATGCTCTCGTAAATTCTGGCGAGCCGTGCGACGCGTTTTTTCTCTTCAGCCTCACGTTTAGCGCGTTGTTCTTCGATTGCCTTGCGGTCGATTTTGACTTCCTTAGGTTTTTCTTCGCGCTTAGGTTTTTCGGGTTCAGGTTGCGGTTCGGGTTGAACGGGTTCGGGTTCGGGCGGTGGTTCCGGCTCAGGTTCGGGCTCTGGTTCAGGCGGTGGCGGCCACTCGACACCTTCGGGCACCTCGAAATATCTTCCGTTGCCGACGAATGGCAGTCGATATAAGCCGAGTTCTTCGTTGAGCATGGCGACATCTTCCGTGCTCAACACGTCGAATTTTACTGCCGCAACGAAGCCCGCCACGATTAAAATTGTCAGCACTATCAGCCCGATTAAAATATTTCTCACCTTGCGCAGGATTTGTTTGATCATATTCAAAAGGATCACCTTGTCCCAAAAGTTTTCTGCCGATTGATTCTGCCAACAAAAACTTTTTCCTGCCGCCGTGATAAAATCTTTGTGAGACGAGTGAATCGCGGCGACTTTGAGAGCAACGTCTATTTTCCTTCAAACTAAATTTTGATTGTTTTCGCTTCGGTTTTGTGGTAAACTGTCGCCGGAAGAAGGAGCAGAGTCGTTTCGGACGTTAGGCTTGGGGCTAGCAACATCAAGCATCTGCTCTTTCTTCCATTTAAAGAAGTCTTCGACGTGAGCTTTGCTGATTGCCCTGCCTTTGAATACTTTGACGCCAACTGCTACGATAACAGCGGCGATTAAATTCTAACGAGGTGACCGCAATGAAATTCGATTACCACATGCATTTTGAGTACGGCAACTACGACGAAAATTGGGTTCAAGGCTTTTTCGACGCGGCAAAGGCTCACGGGCTTGACGAAATCGGTGTCAGCGAACATACGCACACTTTCCCCGAATTCGAGCAGCTTTATTACGACGATTTGACTTTGGACGATTCGCCCGTCGGGAAGTTTCAAAAAGTTTGGCTCAAGACGAATAAATTTAAGCACACGCTACAAGATTATTTCGATTTCATGGCGCGACTAAAAAAAAATCACGCCGTAAAGGTCGGAATTGAAGTTTGCAATTTCCGCGATCAATCCGCCGTGAAAAAAATCCTTGACGCGTGGGATTTCGATTATCGTATCGGTTCCGTGCATTTTTTGTGGGGTTGGGGCTTCGACGCCTCCAAACTAATCGACGAGTGGCAGAATCACGATTTACGCGATGTTTGGGACGAATATTCTACGCAAGTTGAGCTTTTGGCGGCTAGCGGCAATTATGATATACTCGGTCACCCGTTCAACGTGCGGCTTTTCAAACATTTTCCGACTTTCGACGTGACGCCATACCTTGAGCGCGTTGCAATTGCTCTGAAAAATTCTGATATGGTCGTCGACGTGAACACCGGCACGCTTTACCGCTACCCCGTCAAAGAAATTTCGCCTTACGCAGACTTCATGAAGATTGCCGCTGCTTACAAGTTGCCGATTACGATAAATTCAGACGCTCATCGACCAGAAGATTGCGGTAAATTCAACGAAATTGCTTGCGAGTACGTCCGCAGTTTCGGTTACACGAAAATTGCACGTTTCGACAAAAGAAATCGTGAACTTGTCGACTTTTGACTGTAAATTATCCGCGAATCGCCATTCTCTTGGTAAAATAATTCCAAATCGTTACGATTGCCGTTGCGAAAATTTTTGCCAACATATAATGCAAGCCCGCCATCGCCACGAAAAACCACATACAAAATTGATTGAGTCCCAAGCCTATTACTCCCGTCACCAAAAAAATTGTCGCCCGACGAGCCGTTTGTTTGCCCGCATCTTTGAAAACGTAAGCCACGCACAGCCAATAATTGAACACGACCGACACGCCGAACGATATTGCCGACGAATACAGATAATAGACGCCCGCCCACTCCGTCAGCGCGAAAAGCAGCAAATAATCGACCAAAAACGACAATCCGCCGACGAAACAGAAGCGTAGGACTTCCATAAACCTTTCGTGTGTCATTTCATCACCTTAAATCAGAAAAATTTATTGCAGAAATATTTTTCTCGTCAAGCACGGCAATTACACGCGAACTAGTGACTGCGGCAAGTTCTGTCTCAAAATCGTGTTCCCATTGGCAAAAGTCGCACAAAATTTTATTGTCGGTGCCTGGGTGAAGCATAATTTCCGTCGTGCCGTCCTGCAAATTAGAAATAAGTTTGAGTAAAAAATTTTCGTTGACCGATTCACCCGCGACGATTCCCGCGAAGTGTTCTGGCGTGACGAAATTTTTTTTATGCGCTTGATGAGCCGCAAACTTCGCCAAAGAACCTAATCCGAGTCGCCCGATAAATTTTCCGATACTGTTCAATTCTCCGTCAAAAATTTTCGCGTCGGCTGAACGCATTGCCTTAATATTCGCATTCGACGCCAAATCCAAAACAATTTCGATTATACCCGGCACGTGGTGAAGATGTTGGTGGCTGTCGACGTGCGTCAACGTGATTCCCGTGCTCAAAATTTTTTCAAGCTGCGCGGCAAGCTCAGATCGCACTTCTTCAAGAGAAATTTTTCCGCTAAAATATTTTTTCAGGAATGCAATATAATTATCGTGAAAAATTCCTTCAGACGTGACCAAAGTTGGAATTTCTTTCGGCGGCAAGATCGGATTTCCGTTCGCAAGCGTGAAATGTATACCAATTCCCAAGCCAGAATTATTTTTCGCAATCCTAATCGCGTCGTCGAAGGCAATTCCGCCCGCCATTAACGTCGCAGACCGTAAACAACCGGATTTAAACGCAATTTCCGCCGCACGATTAACCAATTCGTGTCGACCGAAATCATCAGCATTCACAATTAAATTTTTCAAGTTCAGACCTCCTTGACGCGTGCAGGAATTATCGCGCAGTCAACCGAATACTTTGCAAAAAAAATTGGAGACTGATTTAATGAGCCCGATGATAACCGCAGTTATCGCATTTCTCGTTGACGCACTTATCGGCGACCCGCGCAGTAAATTTCATCCAGTCGTGCTTATCGGCAACTTAATTTCTTTTCTCGAAAAAATTTTGCGCCGTGATGTCGATAAACCGTCAAAAAAAATTTTTAAAGGTGGAGTTCTCGTCGGAATCGTCGTGATTGTCGCTTACCTTGTCGGTTTTGGCATTGAAATTTTATCGCAAACTGTTCCGAGTCTCGCCGCGCAGATTTTTATTCAAGCATTGGCATTGAGTTTCATGATTTCGCCGCGAAGTCTTGCCGATTCAGCTCGCGAAATATATTCGTTGCTTGACGTTGAAAACCTTGCCGCTGCTCGCGAAAAAGTCGGTTGGATTGTCGGTCGCGATACTCAAAATCTCAACGAGGCTGAAGTTGTCCGCGCAACTGTCGAAACTGTAGCCGAAAACACCGTTGACGGAATAATTTCGCCGCTGTTTTACTTTGCGATTGGCGGATTGCCGCTTGCAGTCGCGTACAGGGCGATTAACACGATGGATTCTATGCTCGGCTACAAGAACGACAAATATTTTTATTTCGGACGAGTTGCGGCTCGTGTCGATGACGTTGCAAATTTCGTTCCGGCTCGTTTGACGGGATTTTTGTTTATCTGCGCGGCTGTCATACTTCATCTTGACTATCGAAACGCTTTTGAGATGATGAAACGCGACGCAAGCAAACATCCAAGTCCGAATGGCGGTTGGGCTGAGGCTACTGTTGCTGGAGCGTTGAATATTCGACTTGGCGGCACTAATTATTATTTCGGCGAACCACATTTTAGAGCATACATGGGCGAACCTAACGAAAGTTTGGAGTCAACGCACATTATCGGAGCAATTCGGCTGATGTACACCGCCACGGTTTTATTTTTGATGTGCGCGTTTGCAATCGCGTAGTCAATCAATTTTGAGGTTATCATATGGAAGAAATTAGACGAGAATTCATTCACGGCAAGAAATTTGATAGTCAATGGGCTGAATTCGGATTAAATGATGATGATTTGAAAGATTTACAGCAAATTTTACTTGAAAATCCCAAAATCGGAAGCGTAATTCAAGGAACAGGCAGATTGAGGAAGATGAGATTCAGCTACGGCAATAGAGGCAAGTCACATTGTGTGCGAGTTTGTTATGTTGACTTTGAAGTTCATGGAATAATCTTTTTGATAATGGTATTTGCTAAAAATGAAATGGAAAATTTAAGTCAAGCAGAGAAAAATTCGATTAAACAGCTAATAGAGCGGCTTGAAAAGTATTTTGAGGAGAAAAAATAAAATGAGTAAAGCGTTTGATATGATTTTTGAGTCTCTGAATGAAATCATCAAAGATTTTGAAGAAAATGACGGTAAAAATCTTAAACGTGAAGTTGTAACGAAGGAAAAGCCAGAACAAAAGAAAATTTTAGTAAGAGACACGCAAAATTTTAGTGAAAGACCTATTGAAAGTAGATTCTGATAAAAAAAGCCTCGAAGTTGATTCGGGGCTAATTTTTTTTACGAACTTTACGAGCCGAATCAAGAATTTAATTCCACATTCCAAATTCTTAATTCTAAATTGAAAAAACCCTCCGACGTGTGCCGAAGGGCTTTTTTGATTGCAAGATGTAAATTATTTGAGGAACGGGAATTCTTTGGCAACGTCGACGGGCGTATCTTTGATGTGCGGGTGCGGAATGCCGAAATCGAGCTTATAAAATTCCAGCGAATCAATTTCGAGCAATCCGTTTTCGGGCACGAAGATAATTTTTTGCGAAGTACGTTTGGGATAAATTCTCGCCGAAAGAACTTCCGCGCCGTCGTTGATGAAGACTTCCACGCTTGAGCGGTCGATAAAAATGTGAAGTTTGAGTTTGTCGGTCGGTTCGACTTCAATTTCGCGAACGGAAGCTGCTCCGTTGATTATTTCGCCGGATTTCGTGCGGTCAAGCGTAAATTTGCCGCTGGCATTGTAACTTAAAACGGTTTGTTCTAGTTCAGACGCACGAATGGCGATTGAGAATTTTTTCGACTCTGCGGCGTCAATCGTCAGAACAAGTTCGCAAGCCTCACCTGCAACACCGTCAAAACTCGTCGCCTCGTCAATTACAACGTCTTCAAACGTTATGGGCGTCCATTTGCGGAGTTTTTCGAGTTCTTTAACGGGTGTCGAGAAAATTTTTTCGTCTTTGACGTGAAGCTCGCGCGGAATTGACATTTGACCTGCCCAACCGTCTCTAATTTCGTGCATATCGACGTTCCACATGTCCAACCAGCCGATCATAATCGTGCGACCGTCGGGAGTTTGCATGATTTGCGGTGCGTAGAAGTCAAAACCTTTGTCGAGGTACTGAAAATCGCCGTGTTTGAAAATTCCTGTCTTGTAATTGAGTTTGCCGATAAGAACGCCCGCCACTTTGTCGTTATAAAACGTTCCGTCGTCGGTTCTCAAGTCCATCGGCGAGAAAACCAGAACATCTTGCCCGTCAATCTCCGCGAAGTTCGGACATTCCCACATTCCGCCGAGATTTCCTTCACTGCGGGCGGAAATGGCTTTAAATTTCCAGGAAGTGGTCAAATCTTTCGATTCAAACAGCAAAATTTGTCCATGAGCCATATCGGGCGTACGTGAGCCGAGAACAGCGTAATATTTGCCGTTATGTTCCCAAACTTTCGGGTCGCGAATGTCGTGGATTGAAACTTCGTCGCTTTTAACGTCGGCTTCTTCGATAACGGGATTTGTCGCGGATTTGGTGAAGTGAACGCCGTCTTCGGAGGACGCAAGGCACTGGAATTCGATATGCGGGAAACCAATCGCTGCTTCTTCTTCAGGATTTGCTTGAAGATGTCCGGTGTACATGAGCCAGAGCTTGCCGTCCTTTTCGATAGCGGAACCGCTGAAACAACCGCCACCCGTTTCGTAAGGTTCTTCGGGCACCAAAGCAATCGGCAAATGTTTCCAATAAGCCAAATCGTCGCTGACGGCGTGACCCCAATGCATGGGACCCCAACGCGGCTCGTAAGGATAATGTTGATAGAAGAAGTGATATTGCCCTTTGTAATAGCACATGCCGTTAGGATCGTTGCACCAACCGAACGGCGGCGCGATGTGATAACGCGGATACCAGCGAGCGTCGGTGATTTGCGAAAACTGTTTGAAGTCCGTGATTTGTTCTGACATACGCATCTTCCTTTCAATGTAGTTGAAACTTTTTGTATCATAACGGATTGCGTTCGGATTGTAAAGCGGCGGAGTTTGCGGTCGTCGTGATTCGCGCGATTTAACTTTGAAACTAAATTCAATCTTATTGATCAACTTTTCTTTGCGTGCCCAAAGAAAAGTAGCAAAAGAAAAGGCACCTCGCAGGGGCGTTCAGTCCAAATGATTCCAACGTTGAGACTACCCGTAGCTCGTAGTTCCGGCAAAACGTCCTTTCCGTGGACGTGTTGCCGGCGGCCGTCATCCATGACGGCCTCAAATTCCCGCAACAAAAAAGCAGGAGGCAACGTTTATTACTTCCTGCAAAGTTATCGGGTTGAGGTCAGTCGATTTCAATCAGTTCGTATTGCGGATTGCCCATGCCCTTTTCAGCCATTGCGCTGAGTTGACGCAGACCGTGACGAGTTTCGATACGTTCTTTCATGTCGTGGCTGTCAGTCGCGGAGTAAATCATGTCACAGCACGCTTGGTCGACGGCAAGCAAATCGGTTGAAACTGCAATGCCAATGTCTTTCATTGTCGGTTCAGCGGCGGAAACACCTTCGCAGTCGCACGAAACGCTGATTCGGCGCATGACGTTCAGGAAGACTATATGCTTGCCGAAATGGTCGCAAGTCGCCTTCGCGCTGTCAACCATCAGCTCCATGAAATATTCTTTCATAGGCCATTCAGTCCATACGGGAACGTTGTCGGGGTCGACGCCGTGAACTTGCGCTTTGCCGAGATGACCGCTTGCGCAACCGATTGCGATATTTTTCATTGAGCCGCCGAAACCGCCCATTGCGTGCCCTTTGTAATGCGTCAAGACAATCAGCGAATCGTAATTGACGAGATTTGCGCCCATTGCAACTTCTTTCAAATGGAAACCGTTGTTCACGGGGAAATTGACGGTTTTTTCGTCCTCATCCATGATGTCGACGTCGCAAAAATTCCAACCGTTGATTTCGATTGCTTCGCGGTGCCCTTGAGTGTCGTAGCGGTCGCCGTGATAAAGCGTGTTGCATTCGACGATTGCCGAGTTGGGAACTTGCGCTTGGAAAGCTTGAACCATGTCGCGCGGCAAAATGTTCGGACCGTGTTTTTCGCCCGTGTGGAGTTTGATTGCAATTTTGCCAAAAATATTTTCGTTGACGAGTTTGTAAAGCTTGATTAAGTGCGCGGCGTCGATTGTCTTGGTGAAGTAGACTTTTGCGGCGGAACCGACGTAATTCGTGCCCGTGACGTTTTTGCTGCCGATAACGGGTGCTTGAGTCATAAAAATTCCTCCTGTTATCCCCGCGCAGGGGATTTTTTACGTCAATATTATTCCTTGGAGTTTGCTCAAGTCAAGAAAATTTTTGCCACAATCGCCCGCGTTCGCTATAATGACAAAAACTTTTTGAGAGGAGTCGACATTGTGACGAAGATTTTAAACAGCGTGCGGATTTCCGATGAGGACTTGGAATTTTTCGGCGGTAGTAGCAGTTCCGCAACGCCCGATATTCCCGACGCGAAATTTACCGAACAGCTGAAAGATTACCTGCTCAAATGCGACAACGAACGCGCCGGTCTCGACGCTTACGACGAAAATATTTTGTTCGACCCGAACCGCGGGCACTGGGATTTATGGGACATCGACAAGGATAACGGCAGGGAAATTTTGCTCAGCGAAAATTTTGTCGCCCGCAATCCGATTGATGACGTGTCGACCGGCATTGTCGCGATTGACTTCGGCACGAGCCGCACAGTCGTCGTTTACGAGAACGAACATTCGCAAATCATTCCGTTGCAAGTCGGTAGCGGTTCTTGGCGCAGAGGTCTGAATTTTTCCGAGAACTACGAAAATCCGACGGTCATTCAGTTCATCGACATTGAAAGCTTTTTGATGGCGTACTATTGGCGCGAAGGTCGTCCGTTCACGCGTTGGAGCGACGTTAAAATTTCGCACGCTGCCTTCGACAACATGACGCAAGTCGGCTCCGAAAAATTTTATTCCTTCTTGACGGACTTAAAACATTGGTGCGGCTCAAAGGTTCAGTTCATGCTCCGCGACGAAAAAAAATTCATCACGCAACTTGCGCCGTTCGCTGAGCTTGCTGAAGACGAAATTAATCCGCTGGAAATTTACGCGTACTATCTCGGACTTTTTATAAACAACATGCAGCAGGAGCGGCACATCTTCCTGAATTACATTTTGTCGTTCCCCGTGACGTATGAGCGACCGATTCGCGAAAAAATGCGGCGGAGTTTCGAGCGCGGCTTGATGAAGTCACTGCCAACATCACTGCTGTCGAACGCGGCGGAGATGAAAAAATTTTCCGTTCGCGAAGGTGCTAGCGAGGCGGCGGCTTATGCGATAACTGCCCTGCAAGAATACGGTTTCGACCCCGAAGACGAAGAAGAAATCTATTACGCGGTGTTCGATTTCGGCGGCGGCACGACAGATTTTGATTTCGGTTTTCTGCGCGAATCGTCGAATGACCGCTATGATTATGTGCTGGTTCATTTCGGCGAGAACGGCGACCGAACTTTGGGCGGCGAAAATCTTTTGAAACTCTTGGCGTTTGAAGTCTTCAAATCGAATCAAGATGCGTTGCTCCACGTCGACGGCGGCGGAAAAATTCCATTCACGTGGGCGGCGGACAAAAAAAGTTTCGCGGGCTCCGAGGCTTTGATAAAAGATTCGCAGGAAGCGCACTCGAACATGCACGCGTTGGTTGAAAAGTTGCGTCCCGTGTGGGAAACTCCCGATTCCGAGGCGGCGAAAAAAATTTCTGCGGACGGCTCAATCACGATAAATCTTTTCCGCGACGACGGTCAGCTTGTAGAAAATTTCAGGCTCGCCGTGACAATCGACCTTCAAAAAATTTTGCGCGACAGAATTCGTGTCGGCATCAACAACTTTTTCATCTCCATGAAGGAAGCCTTCGACAAGAACAGCAAAAATTCTCTGCGTAAGATAAAATCGCTCAACGAAATTGAGGAGCTGTCGATTTTCCTTGCGGGCAATTCGTCGAAGTCGCCGATTGTCAACGAACTTTTTGCTGAATACCTTTCGCCTGGCGAAGACACGCGACTTGCTGACGATGAAAATCCTTTTGCCGGCGGACGGCTCAAACGCGGCTACGAGCTCAAAAACGATTACTTCATGCAAGGCGGTAGCATTTATCGGCGCGACAACAAAGGCTTGGAAGTTTGGCTCGGCGACATGGACAACGACAGCGACCAAATCGTTTTGAGCGAGACTGTTAAAAAAATTCCCGTCGACAGACAACGCGAGAAGTCTCCAGCGGAAATTCTTTTTGGCGTGACCGACGTCCCCGAATTCAAAATTTATCCTGCACTCGGCACAGAAGCTGCTCACGCGATTCAAAAGGCTCGCGGCGTTGAAATTCGTACCGACATGACCGCCCCGACAGGTAAAACTGGCGTCGCGTTCGGTTTGCTGTTGAGCAGAGCCGGCGGACTCGTCAAGACCAAACACATCACGCCCGACCCCGAAAAGACGCCGTTCAGTTGTTACGTTGGCAGGAACAAGAAGCGCAAGTTCAAGACCGTCATCGACCGCACAACCAAATTCGACGTGTGGTATCCGTTCATCGACGCGGGCGACAGTTTTGACATTTTCTACACGAATTTGCCTGAAGCCGCCTCGAATCAGATGAGCATTCAAAAGGCGAAACGTATCACAATTCACATTGACAATCCCGACGAAAACGCGACAGTTTTTATCCGCGCCGTGAAATCGAACGTTATCGAGTACCAGATTGCGACCAGTGTCAGCGATTTGTCCGACGACTTGGACATGTCCGAGCAAATTGAACTGAGTTAACGCGCAATGAAAGTTAAAGTCTCCGATTCAATGCTGAACGGCTGTCTTGCGTCAATGGCGGCGGGGATTCTCGTCATGGAGCACGTCAATCGTTCGCCGAAATTAATTCTCGTCACCTGCGCGGCGACAATGATAATCGGGCTTGCTGTGACGTGGCGGCGGCGGAAGTTGACAGCGTGGATTGTCGCGCCGATATTTTTTTTCGCAATCGGCACGTGGCGATTCGCCGCAGTCGACAATCTGCCGCCTAATGACGTGAGCTTTTTCGCGGGACAAGCCGTCAACATTTCGGGCACCGTTCGCGAAGAACCACAAGTAAAAATTTTGCCGAACGGTATGACGCAATGGCGATTCGTCATCGACGCGCAAACAATCAAACTCAACGGCACGGACAAAAAAATTTCGGGCGGACTGATTCTGACTTACTACCCGAAAGACGAACCACTTCCGACCATTCGTATCGGCGACAAAATTTCTGCGGGCGGCAACCTCAAACTGCTGACCGATTACAAAAACCCTGGGCTAATCGACAACGTCACGCGCATGAAGGCGAACGGGATTACCGCGCGAATGTCGGCAAGCAAGAACGGTATCACGGTCGAGGCTGTCAGCGGCAATTTCTACACAAAATTTCTGCGCGGCATCGCGGCAGTTCGTAAACATTATCGCGAATCAATGGCGCAGGTCATGGCACGTGAAGACGCGGCAGCACTCTTCGCAATGCTCTTCGGCGGTTACGCGGGACTTAATCCCGAACTCGTCGAAGACTTCCAAACAACGGGCATTGTGCACATCTTATCGGTCAGCGGCTCGCATATGACAATGTTATCTGCGGCAACGTCAACCGTCTGCAAATCATGCCACGTCCCGAAAGGCGCAACATTCATCTTGGGATTTTTAATCATCGGCACATACGCAATTTTAAGCGCGCTCCTTCCGCAAGTCGTTCGGTCAGCGTCAATGGGCGTGCTGATTTTTTTTGCCAAAACACTCGACGCGGAGGCTGAAGGCGCACGGCTCTTGACGTTGACGGCGATTGCAATGTTGTTCTATCAACCGCTGTTGCTTTTCGACGTGAGCTTTCAGTTGAGTTTCACCTCGACGGCGGGGCTGATGTATTTGTCGCCGAATTTGAAAACTCGACTTGAACGGTTGCCGAAATTTTTTGCGGAAGCGGCGTCAATGACTTTGGGCGCACAGTTGGCAAGCTTGCCCGTCATCGTGTGGTACTTCAACCAACTTTCGTTGAGCTCGGTTTTGGCGAACGCGTTCGTAATGCCGTTGCTTGAGCTCGTGATTGTCGGCGGACTGCTCGGCGGATTAATCGCGGCAATAGCACCGTTCGCGGGAAAAATTTTTTTCGTCGTTATGGCAATGATATTCGACACGGGCGCGGAGCTCAACCGAATTTTCGCGAAGTTGCCGTTAAGCGCGGTACAAGTCCCGACACTCGGCTTGACGGCGGGATTTTTGTATTACGTCGCGCTGATTCTGCGTCGCCCGATAATTTTGTTGCCGATAATTTTTTTGCTCGCGATAAACATTTCCCGCCCGAATGGTGAACTTGAAGTCAGCTTCGTTGATGTCGGACAGGGCGATTGCGCAGTCGTCGTCACGCCTCACGGCAAGTGCATGATTTTCGACGCGGGCGGTGTTCGTGAAAAAATGTTTGACATCGGCGGGCGAGTCGTCGTCCCCTACCTCAAGCACGAAAACATTCGCGCGGTCGACAAAATTTTTCTGACTCATGCTCACGAGGATCACGCTGGCGGCACAGGTTCTGTAATAAAAAAATTCCCCGTCGACGAAATCATCACGGCGGGCGAATCGAAAGCTGATTATGCGGCGGTCTTTGGTATTGCACAGGAACTTTTACCGACAATGCACGTCGCGCAAACCGGCGAAGTCTTCACGATTGACGGCGTGCAGGTTGAAGTTTCGTTCGCGCCGAAAGTCGGGAGCGGCAACGAAATTTCCAACGTCTACAGAATTCGATATGGCGACGTGACTTTTTTAATCACGGGCGATTTGATCAAGGACGTTGAGGCTCAGATTTTGAGCGCGGGAATTGACGTTTCGAGCACGGTTTTAAAAGTTGCTCACCACGGTAGCGCGACGAGTTCGAGCGAAGAATTTTTGCGTGCCGTCAAGCCGAAATGCGCCGTGATTTGTGTCGGCTACGGAAATACTTTCGGGCACCCACGCGCGGAAGTTTTGGAACGCTTGGAGAATTTGCCGACGAAAATTTTCCGCACTGACCGCGACGGCTTGATAAAATTTCGCACGGACGGCAAACATCTGCACGTCGAGACATTCGTTCAAGACAAATAAATTTTTGCAAAAAAAATTGAGGCCGCCATGGATGGCGGCCTCTCGCCGGCAACTGAAACAGGATGTTTCATTTGACGGCACCACGAACTACGGTTAGTCGCAACGTTGACTGCATGAAAACTGAGCCGCCCCTGCGAGGCGCACTTTCTTTTGCTACTTTTCTTTGTGCGCGCAAAGAAAAGTAGATTTAAAAAATTTAAAATAAAATTCAACGTTACAGTTACGATGACGACAAAAAATTTAAAGTCACGTCGAAGACAAATTCGCGTTCCTCGGCGAAAGGTAGCAGATGTCCGCTGTTCGGCACCGTGACGACGCGTTTGACCTTCGAGCCAACATTGTCCATGATAAATCGTGCACTGCGCGGCTGGACTGTGTGGTCTTCTTCGCCGTGAACGATTAATATCGGCGCGGTGACGTTCGGCAGAATTTTTTTCACGTCGTCAATCAAATCAACAATTTCGTGCACGCTAACGAGCGGCGTTTTGTCGTAAGCGTTGTTGACGGCGGGCGGAATGTCGTTGAATTTTTTTTTCGGCGTCAATACACAAGCATCGCTACAAAATTCACGTGGCGGCAAATTTTCTAATCCGCGGCTGTCGTCAATGAAAATCGGTGCAGCGAGCGTCACAATCTTTGCAACGTTGTATTCCGTGGCGAGTTTCAAAGCCAACAGTCCGCCCATCGAGTGTCCGACAACGAAAATTTCATCGCAGACGCTGCGCAGAATAAAAAATCCGTCGAGCGCGGAATTATACCAATCGTCTTTGTTCGTGCGCATCAAATCGCGTTCGTTCGTGCCGTGACCAGCCAATCGCGGACAAATGACGTTAAATCCCGCGCGATTCAAAACGTTGCCTAACAAAAGCATTCCGGCGGGAAGTCCCGTGAAGCCGTGAATCAGCAACACGCCGCTTGAACCGCCGCTTTTCAGAAAAAAAGGTTGACCACCGTCAATCAAAGTGTTCGCCCCCGTCACATACTCAACTTTGCGATTATCAGCGTGATTATCGCGAAGAAAATTCCAAGGACGACAGTCAGCCGAGCAAGTAGCGCGTCCATGCCACGAGCTTTGCCGCTGAAGACCGTATCGGAGCCGCCGTCCATGCCGCCCATGCCGCCGGACTTTGCCTCTTGACCGAGGATAACCAAAATCAGCGCGATTGAAATTATCGCGTCCAAGACCATTAGAATTGTCATGAATTATAAGCCTCCGTTTCAAGCTAAAGCTATTCCTGTGACATGTGATAGCTTAATGCGCCCAAGCCGATTGATAAATCTTCGTTGACGAGCGGGATATTCGGCGGTACAGTCAACCTTATCGGCGCGAAATTCCAAATGCCTTTGACACCCGCCGCAACGAGCAAATCCGCAACGGCTTGAGCTTCGGCGGCAGGCACCGTGATAACGCCAATGTCAATTTCCTGATCCGCGATAACTTCTTTCATGCAAGCCGCGTCGTTGACCGTGAGCCCGTTGACTGTCGTGCCGATGATTGATTCGTTGTTGTCGAACAGAGCCGCGATTGTGAAGCCGAGCGACGAAAAGTTCACGTAATTGGCAAGCGCACCGCCCAAATGTCCCACACCGACAATCGCAAGCCGCCAACCATTTTGCAAGCCGAGAATGTTGCCGATTTTGTCTTTGAGTTCGTGCACGTCGTAGCCGATACCTTTTCTGCCGAATTGTCCGAACGTCGCCAAGTCTTTGCGAATTTGTTCGGGCGTGATGTCGAGTCTGCGCCCCAACTCGTCGGAAGAAATAATGTCCATCTCTTCTTCTTCGACAAGTTGGAGCGTTCTGAAATAAAGCGGCAGTCTGTCAATCGTTGCCTGTGAAATACTTTTCTTCAAGTGTCTCGCCTCCCGAGGCGTCAGAAATTGTTATTTTTCCCTGAAACCGTTTACTTTTTCTATTGATGCGCCCAATGCGCCGAGTTGCCACATCAGCATTGAGCTTGGAATGTTGAACAGCAAATCATCCGTGAGACCGTTCAAAGCTATTGACAGGAACGCCAGCCCGATTCCGAGCTTGAGCCCGTCAAGAAAATTTTTGTCGTCAATTTTTGTCACGTCTTTGAAATCAACCGCCGAAGTTTTTTTGTCGTCATGTTCGTTGTCGGGTTCGTCGAGTTGAACGCTTTTGACGGAAATTTTTTCGCCACCGACGGCAATGTCGTCAATCGACGTGACTTTATCGGTTGAACGTTTTCGATTGCGGTGCGGCAAATTCAATTCGTCGTGGTGAACAAGTTCAAGTTGCGGTTGTTTGGATTTTTTTACCTTGCGAGTTTTCGGCTGCTTCCTGTTGAACAAATTCATCAGCGCGTCCGCGAAGTTGGCGAACTTCTCGTTAATCACCGCCGCAAGTTCCGCCATGTACCGCATAAACGAATTGCCAGCGAAAATTTTTTCCATGCGATTAAAAAAGCTATCATCGTCATCGTCCGAGCCGCTGAAATTTACGCCGAACGACATCAACATTGTACCGAAAAAATACCAGAAGAACGCCAGCGCACCGACAATGCCGATTTCCGCCGCGAAATTCAGATAAATGTTGTGCGCGTGATAAATGATAATGTTCGGGTCGGCGACGTAGTAATTGTATTGCGGGTAGACGAATTGATAAGCACCCCAACCGATTCCCGCAAAAGGATGGTCGGAAATCATCGCGAAGGTACTGACCCAAATTCCGATTCGCACGCCTTCGGAAGTGTCGCCCATTGTGAAAGTTGATGTGATTCTGTCGACAAACGTCGGGTCGTTGAAGGCTATAAATCCCGTGACTGCCGCGAACAAAATCAACACGCGCCAATCTTTCAGCACGCCGTAAATTGCGAAGACAATCGCAATCGTCAGGAAGGCACCGCGCGAATAAGTCATTGCCAGACACGCCGCTAACATTACAATCGCGACGACGAGCACGATTTTTTGCGAACGACGTTCAACCGTCGCCAACATGCCTAAAGCTAAGCAGATGAACACGTCGAGATAGCCAGCCAGCACGTTCGGATTCTCCAGCGTCGAAAAAATTCTTTTGCGCAATTCGGGGAAAGCGTCGGGGTCAGTCCACTTGACATCAGCCGCGTCAACGCCGAACACGAATTGAAAAAATCCGCACAGCACAACCAATATCGCCGACGCGCCGAGTGCTTGAGCAACCTGTTTAATCTGCGCGGGAGTCTGCACCGTTTGCCCGACGATTAGATATGTCAAGCCGTAGACGCCGACGAGCATGCAGTAATTGTAAATCAAATCGAAACTTCGCGCTGACGACATGAAGACGCTTGCCGCACCGACTAACAGAAATAACGCGACCGGCACATCAAACGGCAACGTGCGCATTTTGTTTCGAGTATCGATACGCCCGCGCAGGAACCACGTTATCACGCCGAACACGACTGCCGCCGCCGCTATCGTTGGTGAGAGCGCGAGGAAGAACGCTTCCGCTAAGATTGCGTACATCGTCCACTGCTCAAGATTTTTTATGCGCTGTCGTCTCGCGAAGACGCTGATTCTGTCCAATTCCCCGCGCCTCCTTTCAAACAAAAAATTTTCTGACCGCACCGATTAAATACAGTGAACCGGCGACAATCTTCACGTCAGCAGAAGAATTCATCAGCCGTTCGACAGCCGCAAAATTTTCTTCGACGGCAACGCAATCAATGCCACGTCCGCGCAGTTCCGAGCAAATCATTTCGGTTGAAGCGGCACGTTCGGAGTCGGGCGGCGTGACGATAACAAAATCATTTTCGCGAAAAAGCAGATCAATCATCGCGGAAAAATTTTTGTCGCGCAGTGCACCGAAAATCCAAGCCCGTTGTCCGTGCGGAAAATTTTTGTCGAGCGATTGACGTAGAGCCGCCGCGCCGTGAGGATTGTGAGCCCCGTCAATCACGACGACACCCGCCGCAGTTTCGACGACTTCAAAGCGACCAGCCCATTGCACACGAGCTAAACCCGTTTCAATCGCATCACTGTTCAAGCCGAGAATTTCAGCCGCCTTGATTGCGACAGCCGCGTTGAATTGCTGATAGTCGCCGCGCAGGTTTAGGTTATAGCTGATAGCTGATAGCTCATAGGGATTGACTTCGTACAGCGGAGAATTTTTCTCGCGGGCAACACTTCTGATGATTTCGAGCGGACGACCAGTCGCGCCCGTGACCGTCGGGACGTTCGGCTTGATGATTCCGGCTTTGTTGTGGGCGATGTTGTCCAAGTCGCCCAAAATATTTTCGTGGTCAAGCGCAACGTTCGTGATAACTGCAAGTTTGGGCGTGATGATGTTCGTCGAATCAAACGTGCCGCCCAATCCGACTTCAATGACAGCCACGTCGACTTTACGAACTCTGAAATATTCAAAAGCGGCGGCAGTCAACGCCTCAAAGTGTGTGCAGACGACGTTGCAAGCTTTGACGCGGGCAATCATCTCCGTAAAGTCGGCTTCCGAAATATTTTCACCGTCAACACGGATTCGTTCGCAATAACTTTCAAGGTGCGGCGACGTAAACAATCCGACAGTCAACCCGTGAGCTTTGAGCATTTCGGCGAGCATGGCGCAAACTGAACCTTTGCCGTTGGTGCCCGCAACGTGAATCGTCTGATAAAAATTTTGCGGATTGCCGAGCTGTTCGGCAAGTGCGTTGATTCGTTCGAGACCTTCTTTAATGCCGAAAGTGCACAGATATTCCAGATATTTCAGCGCGTCGTCATAAGTTTTCAAGTTGATTAATCCTTTGTTCGAGAGCGGAAATTTTTTCGTTGGCGGCGTCGAGTTTTTCGCGTTCGGCTTGAACGACTTCGGCGGGTGCTTTGCTCAAGAAACGTTCGTTGTTGAGTTTGCCGGCAGTCGACGCGGCACCTTTGCGAACTTTGTCAAGTTCCTTCGTCAAGCGGGCAATCTCCTTGTCCGTGTCGATTAAACCTTCCAGCGGCAGATAAATTTCCGCGCCGTCAATGACGTTGCTCATTGCGTGAGCGGGCTTTTCGTCGGCAAAAGTTATCGGCTCGGCGAAGGCAAGGTCAGTGATGTATCGCGCGTGAGATTTCAACATGTCGGCGCAATTTTTGTGAGTAATCTTCAGCACGACGGCGACTTTCTTGCGCGAATCGATGCCCAATTCAGATTTGAGATTGCGCACGGTTTTAACGATGTTCAAGACCAAGTCGGCAAATTCTCCGATGTTGTCGTCGTTGGAGATTAAGTCCGCGAATTCGTCAACAGTCGGATATTTCGCGAGCATGATTGAGCCTTCGACTTTCGGGAGCTTTTGGCGGATAATTTCGGTCAAGAACGGCATGAACGGGTGCAACAGCCTCAGCGAAGTTTCAAGCACGGTTGACAGCACGAACAGAGCCGTTGCCTTAGCTTGAGCGTCGGAGCCGTAAAGCCGCGCTTTTGTCAGTTCGATGTAGTAATCGCAGAATTCAAACCAAATGAACTCGTAAAGTTGTCGCGCCGCCTCGCCCAACTCGAAACGTTCTATGCTGTCAGTGACGGTCTCGACGCGATAAATCAAGCGGCTCAATATCCATTTGTCGGCAAGTTCCAAATCGTCGCGTGTCGTCTTGAACGTCGGGTCAAAGCCTTCCAAATTCATCAGCAAAAATCTTGACGCGTTCCAAATTTTGTTGGCGAAGTTGCGGGCAGATTCGACCTTCGACCAATAAAAACGCAAATCGTTGCCAGGCGTGTTGCCGGTTATCAGCATGAAACGCAAGCTGTCCGCGCCGTACTTCTCGATGACTTCGACGGGATCAACGCCGTTGTTGAGTGACTTAGACATCTTGCGCCCCAACTCGTCGCGAACCAGTCCGTGAATGAAGACGTGCTTAAAGGGCACTTCGCCGCGGAATTTCAAGCCCATCATAACCATACGCGCGACCCAGAAGAAAATTATATCGTAGCCCGTCACGAGGACGCTTGTCGGGTAAAATTTTTTAAGTTCGGGCGTGTCGTCCGGATAGCCGAGCGTGCTGAAAGGCCACAGTCCGCTTGAAAACCACGTGTCGAGAACGTCTTCATCACGACGCAAATTTTTTCCGTGACAATGCGGGCATTCGGTCACGTCGGTTTCGCTGACAGTCATTTCGCCGCAATCGTCGCAGTACCACGCGGGGATTTGATGTCCCCACCAAAGTTGGCGGCTTATGCACCAGTCGCGAATATTTTCCAGCCAGTTGATGTAAATTTTCGTGAAACGTTCGGGAACAAATTTCAGTTCGCCAGATTTGACAGCCTCAATCGCGGGCGCGGCAAGACTTTCCATTTTAACGAACCACTGCTTGCTGATGAGCGGCTCGACGGTCGTGTGACAGCGTTGGCAGTGACCGACGGCGTGTTCGTGATTCTCAATCTTGACCAAAAATCCGCCAGCCTCTAAATCGGCAACAATGACTTCGCGGCATTTGTAACGGTCAAGCCCGCTGTATTTACCGAGACCGTCAACCATGGTGCCGTCGTTGTTGATAACTTTGACCTGTTCGAGATTGTTGCGCAGTCCCATTTCAAAGTCGTTAGGATCGTGAGCAGGTGTAACTTTGACTGCACCCGTGCCGAATTCTTTATCAACGTAGCTGTCGGCGAACAGGGGAATTTCGCGATTGACGAGCGGCAGAATAATTTTCTTGCCGACAAGATTTTTGTAGCGTTCGTCGTCGGGGTGAACTGCAACGCCCGTGTCGCCGAGCATCGTTTCGGGACGAGTCGTCGCAACTTCAATGTAGCCGCTGCCGTCCGCGAACGGATAGCGTAAATGCCACAGATGACCTTGTTCCGTCTCGTGCTCAACCTCAATATCGCTTAACGCCGTGTTGCATTTCGGGCACCAATTCGTTATGCGTGTGCCGCGATAAATCAAGCCTTCGTTGTACAGCTGAACGAAAACTTTTCTGACGGCGGCGGAGCAACCTTTGTCCATCGTGAAACGTTCGCGTTCCCAATCACAGCTTGAACCGAGCGTTCTAAGCTGATAGGTGATTCGGTTGCCGTAAGTTTCTTTCCATTGCCAGACGCGTTCCAAAAATTTTTCGCGACCGAGTTCGTAACGATTGGTGCCTTCGCCGCGCAGTTGTTCTTCGACTTTGGCTTGAGTGGCAATACCTGCGTGGTCGGTGCCTGGCATCCAAAGAGTATTATCGCCCTTCATGCGGTGATAACGAATCAAAATGTCTTGAAGCGTCTCGTCAAGCGCGTGACCCATGTGTAATTGACCCGTGACGTTGGGCGGCGGTATGACAATGCAATAAGGCTGACCTGCGGCGTCGGCGGTTGTGTGGAAGTTGCCAGCTCGTTCCCATTCCTCGTATATTGTTCGCTCAATTTCTTGAGGTTCGTACGTCTTCGATATGTTGCTCAAAATTTTCTCCTCCGCTTGATAAAATTATTTGCAATAATAAACTGCCGCCGCTTATTCGTCAAGGGAACTTGTCCCCTGCCGCCGAACTTGCTATAATCTGCGGGCGGATTCAGTTTGGGATTAGGAGTGTGGAGTTGGAAAATGTCAGCGATTTACTCGTATAACAGTGCGCGAGAACTTTTGGACAACGGCAAGCCTCAAGAAGCTCTCGAACAGCTGAAAATTATTCTGCCCGATGTCGACGCAAAAGACGTGTGGCGCGTTCATGAGCTGATTGCCGCCGCCTTCCACGACCTGTGCAATGTCGACGGTGCCGCTCAAGCGTCATTCAACGCCGCGAACACAGATAGATTCTTGCGCAGTCAACGTTCGCATTTCTCGAATTGGCTGTTCATACTGCATTATCTGCCGCAACTCGACGCAACGACGCTTATCAACGAGCTTGCTGTGTACAATTCGCTTTATCGTGACGTTGAAATTTTTCCGCCTATCACGCGACCGCTTGCCGATAAAATTTCCGTGGCGTTCATTGCGCCGCATTTCAGCGACTCGTCCGCCGCACGCTTTTACGAAGCTTTGATGACCGATTACGACCGCGACAAGTTCACCGTGACCGCGTGGAGCATGTCGCACGACGAAGACGCTTTCACGGAGAAAATCCGCCGCAACGTCGACAGCTACACCGACATCACCGAGACGAGTTTTGAGGAAGCCGCGCAGATGATTCGCGACGTGGGCACCGATATTCTCTGCGATTTGGGCGGACACACTGAAGGCGGTATGACGTTGCAGGTTGCGGGTTATCGTCCTGCGCGGACTCAAATCAGCGGTATCGGCTACTTTGATTCGACGGGGCTCAACGCGATTGATTATTTCATCGGTGACGAATTTTTGACGGCACACGATACGACATTCACGGAAAAAATTTTGCCGCTCGAAAATGCCTTTGCCTTCTGCCCGAATGCTCAAATGATTCACTCACGTCAAACGCGTCGAACTGTTCCGCACGAACAATTTACTTTCGGCTGTCTGAATAATTTCATGAAGTTCAGCGACGATTTCTTATCCGCCGTGAAAAAAATTTTGGACGCAGTGCCCGACGCACGAATCATTTTCCGCGACACGACACCGTTGCCCAGTCGTCGACGTGCACTTATTGAACGGCTTGAGCAATTCGGCATTGAGCGCGCTGAAGTTCGGCTCAGCGATTACGATTATTTTGCGGACTACGCGGAAATTGATTTGATTCTCGACGCCTTCCCGTATCCCGGCGGCATGATGACGGCTCTTGCGTTGTACATGGGCGTTCCCGTTCTGAATTTGTGCGGCGAACTCGCAAGCCGACGTACAGGCGCGGACATTTTGCACATTGCCGACGTTGACGCGCTGATTGTCGCGGACGTTGACGCCTACATAAAAAATGCCGTCGACTTAGCAAATAATCGCTCACGGTTGGCGGCTTTGATTGAAAAAATTTCCGTCGACAGGCTTACCGACACGCGGGCTTTTGTCGATGACTTTTACAAAAAAATTTTGACGACAATTTAAATCGGGGGTGAAGATGTGGCAGTCATCAGACGACGACGAAATTTCAGTCGGTTCTTCAAAGGTTTGATTTTCCTTGTCGTAAGCGCGGCGGTTCTCGGCTTCTTCGTCTACGTGCCGCTCTTCACGCTCAACGAAATTCGACTTGAAGGCGCGAAATATTTGACGGAAGCGGACATCATGCGAATCGGCAATATTTACATGGGCGAACAACTTTTCCGCCTGGAGACCGACGTTGTTCAAAGCCGCCTGTCGAAGGATTTGCGCATTGAAGAAGTAAGCGTTCGCCGACATTTGCCGCACACGCTTGAAATTAAAATCAAGGAACGGCGACCGATTGCAACGATTCGCTGTAACTACGGCTATCTTGACCTTGACCATAACGGCACGGTTCTCGACAGCTACAGGACGTTGAAGACGATGCAAATCCCGATGATTACTGGCGCGACCGCGAATGATTTGTATATCGGCGACGAACTGGACGATGAGGTTGTCAAAAAAGTTCTAGGCTTCCTGCGACTGCTCGACGAAGACACGCTTAATCGGCTGTCGGAAATTGCGATTGTTGAGGCAGATTATATCGTCATGTACAGCGCGACGGCTAAGCCCGTTCAAATTCGTATCGGCAAACTTGAGCGGCTTGAAGAGAAAGCGCACTTGACGGCGGATTTTCTGCGCGACCTTGAGACTAATCCGCACGCGGTGGAGTACGTCGACTTCAACTACACTGCGCCCGTCATCAAACTCGCCGAATGACATTTAATTCCAAATTCCTAATTCCTAATTGATAAAACTGCTTGCTAAGAAAAAATTTCTGTGCTAAAATATGCGTGTCTTTTTTCAGAGAAGAGGTGATTTGCATGTCTGCTTACTGCGAAATTTGTCAAAAAGGCGCGATGTCGGGAATGAACGTGAGTCACTCGCACCACAAAACCAAACGCAAATGGAAGCCCAATATTCAGCGCGTGCGTGCTGTCGTCGGCGACCAAATCAAACGCGTCAACGTTTGTACTCGTTGCCTTCGCTCCGGCAAAGTTCAGCGTGCCATTTAAGTTTCAAATGAGAATACCAACCTTCGATTCAATCAGTCGGAGTTTAAACAAATTCCCCCTGTCACGACGGCAGAGGGTTTTTGTTTGCAAGCCGCGTAGAAATTTTTTAAAAAATTTTTGTGCCAAGAAAGCAAATTTATGGTATAATTACAATCGCATTCGGAAAGGAGGCACGTTTTAAAATGACACTGACCACAGTCCTCACCAAATGGAATCCGCTGAAGTACATGGGGATTTTCACGGGCTGTATCATTGCCGCCAGCTCAATAAATCTTTTCGTAGTGCCGAGCAGCCTGTTGACGGGCGGCGTCACTGGCATTGCGATTATTTTTTACTTTTTAACGGGCTTGCCAATCGGCTTGCAAACGCTGGCTTACAACGTGCCGCTTTTAATCGCGTCGTACAAACTTCTTGGCAAAAAATCTACTCTCGACGTCGTCATCGGAACGCTGATGTTTTCGTTCGCATTGGACGCCACAAAATTTTTGTCCGCTTACACGCCGACTGATGATTTAATGCTCGCGGCGATTTACGGAGGCGTTTTCAACGGCATCGGTTACGGTCTCGTCTTCCGCATGAACGGTTCAACCGGCGGCTTCGACATACTCGGCGCGATTTTCAAAAAATATTATTCAATGGAGATCGGCTCCGTTATCTTCGGTTTCAACTGCTTGATTGTCGCGATTGCGGGCGGATTGTTCAGCGTAAGTTCGGCGATGTTCACGCTGATTTGCATGTACATTACGTCGCAGATGACCAACAAAGTTATCGACGGTCTCAATCAGCGCAAGGCGATTCTGATTATCTCGGACAAGGCACATGACATTGCCGAAGGGATTATTGCCGACATTGGACGCGGCGTGACGTTCCTGCATGGCGAAGGTGCTTACACTGGCGACCCGAAAAAAATCGTGATGGTTGTCGTCAGCATGACGCAGATTGCCAAAATCAAAATCATCGTCAACACGGTCGACAGCAAAGCCTTCATGCTCATCTTGTCGGCAAGCGAGGTCGTGGGACGCGGATTCACACGTCCTGGTCGTCACAACGTCAAATATCGCACTGATACCAAAATCAATCCCGAAGTCGAACAGAAAATCCAAGACGCTCTTGCCAATCGCAACGACGACTAAGTTCAATTAGGAATGTGGAATTAGGAATTTGAAGTTGAATTGCTAGTCCCAAGTCCATACGAAATGAATAGCCTTTAATACAAAGGTCGTGAACAATAAACTGTTAACCTGCTGATAACCGAACGGAGGCGATTAGAACTTTTTCACACAAAGCATAGTCGGTCGGCAATCAAACTTACTCCTGCCGACCTGAGGAGGATAAAATATCTTATGAACATCAGTTATTTGTTGAACAGCGGTTTCCTGATTCAAGACGAAAAAATTTTGCTCGTGTTTGACGATTACGACGATCCCGCAGGAATTATCGACGCCGCATACGATAAAGGCGATTTCGACAGACTGTACATCTTCGTGACGCACGCGCACTTCGACCACTTCGGCACGCACATTCGCGCTTACGCTCCCAAAGCCACGCGGTACATCTTCAGCAGCGACATGAAACGCACCAAGCGCGTCAAAATTTTCCCGTCAAGCAAAATCACGTACATGAAACGCTACACCATGTGGGAAGACGATTTAATCCGCGTTCGTTCGTACGATTCAACCGACGTTGGCGTATCCTTCATGGTGCGTTTGCCGAACGGTAGACGAGTTTTCCACGCGGGCGATTTCAACTGGTGGCATTGGAAAGACGATACGCCCGAAAATATCGCGCTGGCTGAAAGATCTTTCAAGCGGCAGGTAAAACGCATGGACGGTTTGGAAGCTGACGTTGCGTTCTTCCCGATTGACGGGCGGCTCGGTGACGACCAAGAGAAAGGCGCAATCGAATTCGTGACACGTGCCCGCGTTCAAGCTTTCGTCGCAATGCATCGCGTCGATTATCCGATTTGGCAACCGTCAGCAGAATTCGCGGCGGCGTCAAAAAATATTCCAACGTGGTCACCGATTACGCCAGGCGAGTCGCGCTCCTTCGACGGCGTGAACTTTTATTGAGAGGTTTAATCCAACATGGCTGAAAAGAAAATCATGCTTACTCAAGACGGCTACAACAAGCTCGTCGAGAAGCTGGACTATCTGAAAAGCGTTAAGCGCATCGAAATTTCCGAACGACTCAAAGCGGCCATTGCTCTCGGCGACTTGAGTGAGAACTCCGAATACGACGACGCCAAAAATGAGCAGGGACGTCTTGAAGGCGAAATCAGCGAACTTGAGGCGAAACTCCGCAACAGCGAAATTATTTCCGCGCAAACGTCTTCGGACAAAATCGCAATCGGCAGCACCGTCACAGTCCGCGACGTTGAACTCAACACGACGGCGACTTATATGATTGTCGGTTCAACTGAAGCTGACCCCGATAACGACAAAATTTCCGACGAATCACCGTTGGGCAACGCGCTACTCGGCAAGTCGGCTGGCTCAACCGTTCAAGTTCATGCGCCGATTGGAATCATCGCGTTTGAAATTCTTGACGTTAAATGACGGAGGACAGCTGATGAATGTTTTGTTGATTGGTAGCGGCGGACGTGAACACGCGCTTGCTTGGAAAATTTCACAGAGTTCAAAGCTCGGAAAATTTTTCGCGATACCCGGCAGCCCCGGCATTGCAGATTTTGCTGAGTGCGTCGAAAATATTTCTGTCTCCGACAACGCCGCGCTCGTGAATTTCGCCGTGAACAACGCGATTGATCTTGTCGTTATCGGTCCGGAAGCTCCGCTCGTTAACGGTCTCGTCGACGCGCTCAACTCCGCGAACATTAAAGCTTTCGGTCCGACAAGTGACGCCGCGCAGATTGAAGGCTCGAAAATTTTTGCAAAGCGGCTCATGAAGAAGTACGGCATCCCGACTGCTGACTTTGAAGTTTTCGACGACCGCGACGCCGCAAAAAATTACATCCGCACGAAGGGCGCACCGATTGTCATCAAAGCTGACGGGCTCGCGGCGGGCAAAGGCGTTATCGTTGCGCAAACACTCGACGAGGCTTTGAACGCTGTCGACGAAATGCAAACGTTCGGCTCGGCTGGCGACAAAATCGTTGTCGAAGAATTCATGGCGGGCGAAGAAGCATCAATCCTTGCGCTCACCGACGGAAAAACGATTCTCCCGATGATTGCCGCTCAAGATCATAAACGCGTCGACGACGGCGACAAAGGTTTGAATACCGGCGGAATGGGTGCTTATGCTCCCGCTCCGATTGTTGACGCTCAGATTGCCGCGCAGGTCGAAGAAAAAATTCTCAAGCCGACGATTGCCGCGCTCAAAGCCGAAGGAATCACTTATCGCGGTTGCCTGTACGCGGGCTTGATGATTGTTGACGGTGTCGCCAAAGTTGTTGAGTTCAACTGCCGATTCGGTGACCCTGAAACGCAAGTTGTTCTGCCGCTGTTGGAAGACGATTTGCTTGAGCTGATGATGAACTGCGCGGACGGCACGCTCCCCGACAAAAAACTTTCGTGGCGCGATGACAGTGCGGTTTGCGTGATTATGGCGAGCGGCGGCTATCCGAAGTCTTACAGAAAAAATTTGCCGATTGACGGCGTGACCAAAGCTAAAAGTCTCGGCGCACTGATTTTCCACGCGGGCACCAAACTTGTCGGCAATGAACTTGTCACGAACGGCGGCAGAGTTTTAGGTGTCACGACGACCGCTCCGACGATTCCAGAGGCTGTCGACAAAGCTTATCGCAGCGTGGAAGTGATTCACTTCGACGACGTGCATTTTCGCCGCGACATCGCCGCAAAGGCAATGTGCTCATGAAAAAATTTTCCGCCGAAGCTGACATTGAACGTGTCAAAAATCTTTACAAGTTCGAGACGGCAACTCGCGCCGAAGGTTTCAATTTGATTGCCGGCGTGGACGAAGCTGGACGCGGTTCGTTGGTGGGAGCTGTCGTCGTGGCGGCTGTCATTCTTCCCGAAAATCTTTACCTTGAGCGGCTCGACGATTCAAAAAAACTTTCCGCCAAAATCCGCGAAATTCTCTTCGACAAAATCATTTCGTCCGCGATAAGTTATCACGTCGTCTGCGTTGATGTCGACGAGATTGACGCGCTCAACATCTACCAAGCGACGATTGAAGGCATGAAACGCGCCGTTGCCGGTTTGAGCGTTAAACCCGAATTCGTTTTGACTGACGCAATGAAAGTTGACTTCGGCGAAAAAATTTTGTCACGCTCGATAATTCACGGTGACGCGCTAAGTGCATCGATTGCCGCCGCGTCGATTGTCGCTAAGGTGACACGTGACCGCCTTGCCGACGAATGGGCGAAGATTTATCCCAAATACGGCTTTGAACACAATCGCGGCTACGGCACGAAATATCATCTCGACGCGATAAAAAAGTTCGGTGCCTGCCCGATTCATCGCCGATCTTTTAATCCCGTCAAAAGTTTGCTTGCAGAATGAATTTCAATGGGCAGTGGTCAACGGCTAATTCAGCCGCAGATCATTGCCCATTTACAATCCAGCGCGATAAAAAGTTGCCTTGACACAAGAAAGGCGGTGTTGTAAAATGCCGAAAGTGCAAACGGCAAGGGGCGGCAACGCTCCTTTCGAGTTCAGCGCGACGGCTGAAAGTCTCTTCAACGAAGATTTTTCGGCAGACGGTTTCATCGGCGAAATCAAAATCATCGGCACGGTCGAAGACGTTGGAAGATGTTTTGTCGTTCGCGGGCGCATCGAGTACAGAAAATCTTTCACCTGCGACAGATGCCTTGCCCAAGCCGAAGCCGATAATGTTCACGAGTTCGCCGAGGAAATTGAGAAGTCTGCGGCAGTGGACGATGTTATTGACGTGACTGAACTTTTGCGGGACGAGTTGCTTGCCGGTCAGCCCATGAAAAATCTTTGCAAGGACGACTGCAAGGGATTATGTCCCGTGTGCGGCGCGAACTTAAATGACGGCGAGTGCGGTTGCGACAAATTCATTGTTGACCCGCGGCTCGCGGCGTTAGAACAATTAGGAATTTGAAATTAGGAATTAGGAATTGAACGGCGTCAAATAATTCCACATTCCTAATTCCAAATTAATCAAAGGAGGTGTGCAACGTGGCGGCACCAAAAAGAAAACTCAGCAAATCGAGACGCGACAGGCGGCGTGCGAATTGGAAACTGGAAACTCCGAACTACGTGAAATGTCCGAGATGCCATGAACCTAAACTCCCACACCATGTGTGCCTGGAATGCGGTTACTATGACGGACGAGAAGTTATAGAGACGGCTTGAGGATACGGAAAATTTTTGGGCAGGCATTGAACACCTGCCCAGTTTTTTTTGCAAATAAATTTTGGAGGAGTGCAACCGGTGAAAATAGCAGTCGACGCAATGGGCGGTGACAAGGCTCCAGCGGAAATCATCAAAGGTGCCGTGCAAGCCGTGCAGAAATATCCGTGCGAAATAATTTTGGTCGGCGACGAAGAAAAAATTCGTTCCATGCTCACGGAAGAAATCGGCAATAAAAATTTCCCGATAACAATTCAGCACGCGGGCGAAGTAATTCAAATGGACGAACACCCCGCCGACGCCGTCCGCAACAAAAAAGATTCGTCAATCGTCGTGGCGACAAAAATGCTCAAAAACGGCGAGTGCGACGCGATACTCTCTGCCGGCTCAACGGGCGCAGCAGTCGCGGCGGCTCAACTCATCTTGCGAAGAATTCCAGGCATACATCGTCCCGCAATCGCAACGCCAATTCCAACGCCCAACGGCATTACACTTTTACTCGACAGCGGCGCGAACGTCGACAGCAGACCCGAACATCTCTGCCAAACCGCTCTGATGGGTTCGCTTTACGCTGAACACGTCCTTAAAATAAAAAATCCGTCCGTGGCACTGCTCAACATCGGCGAAGAAGAGACTAAAGGCAACGAGCAGGTCAAAGAAACTTATCAACTGCTGAAGAATTCGTCGACGATAAATTTCGTGGGCAACGCTGAAGGTCGCGACATTCCGCGCGGAAAATTCGACGTGGTGATTTGTGACGGCTTCGTCGGCAACGTCGTCCTGAAATTCGGCGAAGGGCTTGCGTTGACGATAATGAAACTTCTGCACGAAGAATTGACAGCTAACGGCGGCGCGAAACTTTTGGGACCCGAAATTTTGAACGCGACGTTCAAGACTCTGTCGAAACGTTTGGACGTGTCAGAGAACGGCGGCGCACCACTTTTAGGCGTGAACGGCTGTTGCGTGATAAGCCACGGTTCATCGGACGCTAAAGCAATTTGTTCGGCAATCGGCGTCACTTGCGACTACGTCACGGGCAACGTCATTGAGAAATTAGGAATGTGGAATTAGGAATTTGGAATTATCAACCTGAAAGCTGACAGTTGCCCCCTAATGTTGACAAATCAAAGCGATTCGTATAATTTAAGCTCAATCACAGACAGCCGAGCGGCTCGACCGTTGAGGAGGAGAGATTTCATGTTTGAAAATAACGCCATCTGCAAGTTACTGCAGATAAGATATCCGATATTTCAGGGCGGCATGGCGTGGATAGGAACTGCAGAGCTTGCCTCGGCGGTGTCGAACGCGGGCGGGCTTGGCATCATCGGCGCAGGACACATGCCCCCCGACGTCTTGCGCAAAGAAATTCAAAAGTGCAAAGGTTGGACAGATAAACCGTTCGGCGTGAATATCATGCTGATGTCGCCGTTCGTCAAGGAAGTCATGCAGGTCGTCGTTGATGAACGCGTGCCCGTCGTGACGACCGGCGCAGGCAATCCTGGCGAATACGTTCCCGCACTCAAAGAAATCGGCGCAAAAGTTATTCCCGTCGTGGCGAGTGTCGCGCTTGCAAAACGTCTCGTCAAAGGCGGCGCAGATGCTGTCATTGCTGAAGGTTGCGAATCGGGCGGACATATCGGCGAAATTTCTACAATGCCACTCGTGCCCCAAGTCGTCGACGCGGTTGATGTTCCCGTTATCGCGGCGGGCGGTTTTGCCGATTCTCGCGGAATTGTCGCGGCGTTCG
>CAMUZG010000022.1 GCA_947165145.1 uncultured Selenomonadales bacterium | reverse complement strand
ATTTCATAAATCTCGTCGGTGTAAGAATTGTCGTCGTTGTGGACAATCAGCGGCGGCAAAATCTTCAAGCTACCGACATTCGCGCCGACAACCGCCTCCAACATTATCAAGTTCGCGTCGCGACCAAATTTCGGGTGAATCATGCGCAGACGTTTCATTTCCATTTGATGACGGTGCAACGTGTCGACAATTTCGCCCAACCGTGACGCCAAATGAATCATGAAGAATGCGCCATGAAATTTCAGCACGAATCGCGCCGCAGTCACAACGTCGTCAAGCGTGGCTGTGAATTCGTGACGCGCACGAGCAATCCCCGCGATTTTGTTGGCGGCTCCGTCAGTTATCGGCGTGTAAGGCGGATTGGCAATCGCGGCGTCGAAACTTTCGGCTTTGAAAAGTTCACGGTGCTTGCGATAATCGCCCTCAACGACGGAAATTTTTTCGGTCAAGCCGTTCAATTCGACGTTGCGTCGCGCAAGGTCAGCGGCTCGCGAATTCAATTCAACCGCGCAAATTTCCTTAACGTTGTCGGCAATCAACAGCGGTATAACGCCCGTTCCCGTGCCCAAGTCAATGACGCGGGAATTTTTTTTGAATCGCGGGAAATGCGCGATAAGTACGGCGTCCATCGAAAAGCAAAATTCTTGCGTGTCTTGAATGATTGAGCGTCCCGAACGCATCAAATCATCGAGCCGTTCACCTTCCCGCAGAAAAATTTTGTCGCTCACTTTTTATTATCCCGTCTCGGCTGACGACGCGTCCTGTCACCGCGCGGACGTTGCGGACGTTCGGGGTGATTGTCGCTCTGATTCTCCGTGCGATTGTAACGACGATTGAAAGCCTCCGTGCGCCGCGGACGTTCCGATTTCGGCGGTGGTTCAGGCTTTGGTTCGGGCTGTTCCGGCAAAGGCTCATCAATCTGCACGGACTCGTCGGTTGGCTCAAAGTCTTCGGCATTGACGGGCAAAATGTCTTCCCAGCTCGCGACGACAGTTTTGTTCGTGTCGAGGAGAATTGTCGCGTTCCTGCGCGAAAAACTCACTGCAATAACTTTTCCTTCGCCGTCCGCCACGATAACGCGACTGCCTTGTTTCGGGTGAAATGTTGTCGTAGTTTGGCGCGGGCAGTTTTCGCAATACAAATCGTTCTCGAATTTAAGACAGCACATCAGCCGACCGCACACGCCGGAAATTTTCGTTGGGTTGAGCGACAGATTTTGATCCTTCGCCATGCGGATTGACACGGGAATAAAATCGCCGAGGAAACTTGCGCAACAAAGCGGACGTCCACAGCCGCCCATGCCGCCTAAAAGTTTTGCTTCGTCGCGAACGCCGACTTGTCGCAGTTCAATTCGTGTGCGGAAGATGAACGCCAAATCACGCACCAAATCGCGGAAATCAACGCGTCCGTCCGCCGTAAAGAAAAAAATCATTTTGTTCACGTCGAAGGTAAATTCAACGTTAATCAGTTTCATCGGCAGATTGTGTTCACGAATTTTTTCCGCGCAGATGTCGAACGCCCGACGCTCCGCCTCATGGTTTTCTTTAAGCTGAATCAAATCTTCGTCGGTTGCCTTCCTGTAAATTTTTTTCAGCGGAACACCAGGTTCGGATTGCGGATTTTCGTCAGCAGACAGTTCACGCGGCGCAACGACGACTTGAGCGCATTCAAGCCCGCGAGCCGTCTCGACGATAACGGAATCACCCTTTGCGAAGTCTTCGCCGTCGGGGTCGAAGAAAAATATTTTACCGGCTTTTTTCAGCCTGACTCCAATAATTTGCATTTGTTTACTCCTCAAAATTTTTCCGTCAACTATAGCGCATTAAAAAATCCCCGTCAACGCGGCGGGGTTTTTTCATTGCAGATTTTTTTTGCCAACCTTCTCTTGCAATCGACGACGCAACATTTCTCCAAAATCTTCGTAGCCGGCTTGAAAGGTGACTTCGACGCTGATAACAAAAATCGGAATTCCCCATTGTTCGCGGGCAACTTCGTCGGGAATTTTGACGGCATCTTTTTCCGTGACGATAATCATTTCCGCCGCCAACGAATCCGCACGCCGCAAGATGTCTTCCATTTCCATAATCGTGTAGTCGTGGTGGTCGGGATAACGCAGACTCGAAATAATTTCCGCGCCCAAATCGCTCAACGTCCGTTCAAACGACGCGGGATTTCCGATTGCCGAAACTGCCATGACTTTGCGACCGCTGATCGTTGCGACGCTGATACCTTCGCCCGCCAAATCAGTCGACCACTCGGCAAGCGGAATCAGACAACGCGGTTGATGAATGCTCTCGACAATCTGCGCGGACTTGTTGTATTTGCGGACGGTCTCACGAATCAATTCGCGGGAACCTTCGCGAGCCTGGTCAACCTTCGTCATCAAGCAAACGTCAGCGCGACTGATATGCGAAATTGATTCACGGAGCGTGCCGCGTGGGAGAATGTAGCCGTTGCCGAAGACGGAGACCGCGTCAATCAGCAGAATGTCTAAGTCGCGAATAACTTGCCAATGTTGATAGCCGTCGTCGAGAATGACAACTTCCGCGCCGAAATGTTCAATGGCGTATTGCCCCGTGACGGCACGTCGAGCACCGATTAACACGGGAACGTTCGGCAGGTGTTTGGCGAGCATGTAAGCTTCGTCGCCCGCTTCCGCCGCGTTCATGTTGAGCGTTTGACCGTCGGAGACAATGCCGACCTCGTCGTAAAATTTCGCACGGTAGCCGCGATTGAGAATCACGACACGATAGCCCATGTCGCGAATTTCTTTAGCGAGCCGTTGAGCCGTGGGAGTTTTTCCCGTGCCGCCGACCGTGATGTTGCCGAGACTTATCACGAAACAATTCAGCCGCTCTTTGCCCGAAAAGCCGAGTTCGTAGCCGAGCAGCCGCAGATTGACCGCGCCATTGTAGACGATTGAGCCGAGGTACAGCACGAAAATAACCAGCTTCGTGGAAATGCCGCGAACGTCCTCGTCGTGCATGAGCTTAAGAACGTACGTTTGCATATTCTCCATTTTCTCCGCCGTGCGCAAATGTCGAGCGTTCTCCTTGGATTCGTATTCGGTGAGCATTTCGCGCAGAAGTCGAGCAGATTTTCGGGACGCACCGCGATTTTCATGGACGATTGAAATTGTCTCCTGTTCAAGACGTTGACGTTCATTAGGCTCATCAAAAAGTTTTTTAACCTGCGCGGCAAGTTCATCGGCATCGTTGACGGTGACGCAAGCATTTCGACCTTTAAACAGCGCGTGCAAGTCCTTGAAATTTTCCATGTGGTGACCAACGACAATCGCTTTGCCGTGCGCCGCAGGTTCCAAAATGTTGTGTCCGCCGTGTGGAACGAGACTGCCGCCGACGTAAATCACGTTGCCGATACTGTAGACTTGACCGAGTTCGCCGATTGTGTCGAGGATTATGATGTCTTCGCCTGCGGGCGGACGTTTCTGCAATTCGGTTCGCGTGCCGACGGTGAAACCTGCCGCCTTGCACAGCGCGACAACTTCACGAGTTCGGAGCAATTCACGCGGAGCAATGACGAGCCGAGCTTTCGGATGATTTTCACGAATCGCCTTGAACGCTTTGAGTACGAAATTTTCTTCGCCGCGATGAGTACTTCCCGCCAAAAAAATTTCCTGCGTGTCAGTGAGCCCCATGTCCGACAAAATTTTTGCACGTTGAGCGTCCGTCACGTCGGTGTAAGTTTGGTCGAACTTCGTGTTGCCCGTGACGATAACGAGATTTTCGGGCGCACCGAGCTGTTTGACGTAACCGGCATCGACGGGCGACGCCATAGCGAACAGCTTGACGGTGCCGATCATGTCGCTCAAAATCGAGAACATGTACTTGTACCGCTTGACGCTCTTTTCGGAAATGCGACCGTTGACCATCATGACGGGCACGCGATTTTCTCTGGCGGCTTTAAGGAAGTTGGGCCACAGTTCAGTTTCGACGTTGAGAAATACGCGCGGGAAAATTTTCTTGAACACGTGAGCCGACACGAACGGCAAATCCAGCGGGAAATAAATTATGCTGTCTGCGTCCTTGATGATTCGGTTCGCCATTTCGTAGCCCGAAGTTGTCACGACTGAAACGAGTATCGGCGATTTTGGGAATTCGCGACGGAATTCTTTGATGAGCGGACTTGTTGCGACGATTTCACCGACGGACGCCGCGTGCACCCAGATACAATTTTTTTTCGCGACGGGGTCAAGTGCGCCTTTCGGGAAGAAGCCGAAACTTTGCTTGATTCGTTCGACGAAGCCGCGCTCGCGAATCGACCGAATCATGAACACGGGGATAATCAGTATCACGACGAGAATCGCCGCAAGGTTGTAAAGTAATTGCAATGAACGTGCTCCTCTGTGAAAAAAATTTCGTTGATTATAACACAGCGTGCCGAAAAAATCTGCCGCGTTTCGTATTAAAAATTTTTCGTAACAAGTTTAGGCAACAAAAAAACGGGCTCGCGTCTGCAATGCCCGCTTTTTGCGTCTGAACTGAATCGATATTACTCGCCTCTCAATTATAGCGGCGCATCGTCGAGGCAGCTTTTGCCGCGTGCTCGTATTCGATGCCGCTCGGTACATACAAGATGATTCGGTTGGAAATCATTTCCGCCTTGCCGTTAATCGTGTAAACTGCACCTACGATGAAGTCGTCGATACGCTGTTGAATGCTACTGTCGACGCCCTCGAAATTTACGATAACCGCGTTGTGTTGCAAAAGGTCGTTGGCAACCATTTGCACTTGTTCGTCGAATTGGGTCGGCGTGTAAATTTTCATTGTGAGCTGGGGAGTTTTAACCACTGCCAAACTCGGTCTGACAGACGCTTCGGAGCTGTAAGCTTCGTAGCGGATACCGTCCATTGAAGTGACGCCGCTGTCGGAAGTGCTTACCATTCCGCCGTTTCTGGTGAAACTCATTGTGCTACCGAGTCCTTGACCGAAGTTACCGCTTGCCGCTTGCCTTTCAGCTCGGAAATTTTGTGCGGCAGATTGAACAGGTTGCACGGGTTGTTGAAGTTGCTCCGTCTTTGGTTCGACGTGCTTGACTTCAGCTTTTTTCGTCTCTTTAACCTCTTCCTCTTCCTCGGATGTAGGCTCAGGCGGCATGATTATGTCCGTGAGTTTCTTTATCCAGTCCATCAATATCATAAACAATCGCCCTTCCGATAAGTGGTGTGCTTCTAAAAAGCAAGCACATTCTAGCACAGGCTTTTGTAAATTGCAAAGGGTTTTTCAAATTTTTTTCAGTTAGTTCACTAATGTTGCCTGTCAGTAAAAATCTTTAAGCTGAGCGGCGCGAGCCGGTGTGCGAAGTTTGAGCAGTGCTTTGGTCTCTATGTTGTGAACTGTGACGCCCGTGACCTTGAAAATTTTTGCAATCTCGTCGAGTGAACGCGCGTGACCGTCTTCCAAACCGAAACGTAGCGACAAAACTTTTCTCTCGTGTGGCGTCAAAGTGTCGAGCATTTCGCCGAGCAGTTCGCGCATTTGTGAATCGTTCATGCGGTCGAAGTGCGTGGGCGTCTTATTGTCCTCGACGAAATCCGCCAACGTCAAGCCTTCGACGAAATCGCCCTCGACGGCGAAAGTGTCTTTAGCTTTGTAAGTTCGTTCGTCAATCGGCGTGTCGAGTGAGACCGGCGCAGACTGATTCATTTCGCGCAGTCCGCAGACGATAGCCTTTTCAATGCATTCTTCGGCGTACTCGATGAAAGTTGCGGGGGCTTTCGTGGCGAACTTTTTAACCGCCTTCATCAGCCCGATATTGCCTTCTTGAATGAGATCTGAGAACGCCGCGCCTTGACCGATATATTTTCGCGCGATGTTGACGACCAGCCGCAAGTTCGCGTTGACCAGTTCCGTTTGAGCGTCTTCGTCGCCGTCAGCTGCTCTCAAAAGTAGCGTGTGGAAAGTTTGCGCGCTCAACAGGGGGATTCGCTTGACTTCCTCCAAATAAATTGCCACGTCGTCCGAGAATTCGATTTCGTTGTCCGCCATGATTTACACCACCGTTCTAACAATTTGGAATTTGAAATTAGGAATTGAGAATTGCAGGTTCAAAGCTGAATCTTGTTGCCGTGAGCGTCAATCGGGTCGCAAAGCAGAAACAATGCGCTCAAGTCCACGTGGAAAATTATCGTGTATTCGTCCTCGTCAGCACCGCCGCCGTTAAATTTGTTGCTGAACAGCAATGACGCCGCGTGCGAATAATCATTGACCTGGTCGCCGAACGCGTTAATCTTCTTGCTACAAATCGGCTCAAGAAATTTAAACACCGTGCCCGCAGGAAAAATCCCGTCGACAAAAACTTTTTCGGGCAGAAACGTATTGTCCTCAACGAACGGAATCGCAACCTTCGCGCGCAGGAAAAGTTTTTCAAAGTTCAAGTTCTTAATCATGACGGCACCTCAAAAGCTCACGGAGAATTTCGGCTTTTTGTCCTCGGCAATCGTCAAGAAGTTCGAGAAGCCCGTCATGTCCAAAACTTCGCGGACGTTCTCGCGGATATTGAGAATTTTCATCGCGCCTTGAGCGTCCATACGTTTTTGCAATTTAAGCAACATACGCAAGCCCGCCGAAGAAATATATTCCAAGTCGGCAAGGTCAAGCGTCAAGTCTTCGACGCCATTGATGAGCGTGGAAAATTCTTTGTCGAGTTCGAGAGCGTTAACCGCGTCAATTCGTCCGTTGAGATAAACCGTCATAACCGAGCCGTCAGCACTTTTTTTAATTTCCATTACGAAGATCTCCTTTCAAAACTTTCGCGGCGATTTTATCAAAAATAAACAGGGCGGTCAATTTCGGAGCGCGTCCGTCTTTGTCAAATCGATAACGCGGCATTGGTAAGCGTTGGGCACGCGCGGAATTTCTTTTGCGGGTTGACCGTAAGCCGTCAAAAGTTCGTCGACGTACTTCATCACGACCGCCACGGGGATTTTTTTCATGCACGCCAAATTTTCATCGCCGCTCCTTGGGCAAATGTGTCTGCCGCACGGGTGACACGGTTCGGGCGATTTAATCAGCACGTCTTTTGCGTCGTAGGGATAAAATCCTGGTACGGGCGACGCGCCGAACATCGTGACAATCGGGATATTTCGCGCAACGCCAATGTGCATTGGTCCCGAATCCGTCGTCAGGAACAGCACGCAGTTATCGAGAAAGCCCGCCAATATCGCCAAGGAAAATTTGCCCGTGAAAATTTTTAAGCGGTCGCTGTCGGAATGTCGCATTTTCGCCACGCAACTTGAAACAATTTCCTCGTCCATTGTGCCGCCAAGAAATGCCACGCCGTAACCGCGTTCAAGCAGAATGTCAGCGCATTCGGCGAAATTGGAATCAAGCCAACGTTTCGTGAGCCAACTCGCGCCGATATTGAACGCGATAACTTTTCTGTCGCCGAAATTGTCGCGGAAAATTTTTGTAGCCTCGCGCTCGGTGTCGGGCGTTATCCACATTTCCAAGCCGTTATCGAAAATTTTTTCAATGCCGCAAGCCTGCCGCAGAACGTCGAAGTGCGAGTAAACTTGATGTTGCGTGCCAGGGAAATATTGCGTCTCGAAGCCGTGTTTGACATGTCGGGCAATCGACGGGTTCGGCAGAACTTTATCGAACAGCAATGAGAACACGGGCTTAGAGTAGCCGACAATTTTTTTTGCGCCACTGAACGCCGCCAACGCGCTTGCCCGTTCGTTGCGGTGCAGATTGATGACAAGGTCGAACTTCGCCGCGCGGATTTTGAAAATAAATTTGATGAAGCTCGGCAGATGATCATCGACGCCCTTTTTATCAATCAAAATGCATTCGTCGAGATTTTCGTTGTGTTGCACGAGGTCGCCGAGTTTTTTGTCGGCAAGCAGTGTCAGATGAGCCGTCGGGAAATTTTTTTTCAGCGTGCGCAGTGCGGGCGTCACCAACATCAAATCGCCCAAGTGCATCAAATTTATCACGAGAATTTTCATAAGCCTTCTCCAAAAATTTTCTGCAGATTTATTCGGTTGACGCTGTTAATTTCCTGCCGCAGATTTAGAGACTGTTGGCACAATTTAGCAGTGACGGTTCTTTTTCCGACGCATGAACAGTTAGTTCGCGGCGATAACGTTCGACAGCTGAAACGTTTAATCGCGACCGCTGGATACAACGTCACGTTGCCAAAAAAATACCTTCCGAGAATTTCGGGAGGCATTTTTTATCGCAAAGGTCGTCCGTGAATTTTAGTCGCGAATGAGTTCCTGCAGGGTCTTGTAAAGCTGTTCGGGATCGGCGGGCTTCGTCAAGTGCGCGTTCATGCCGGCGTTCAGTGAGCGTTGAACGTCCTCGTCGAAAGCGTTGGCTGTCATCGCGATAATCGGAATCGTTTTGGCGTCGGGGTGGTCGAGTGCGCGAATCGCGGCAGTCGCTTCCAAACCGTCCATCACCGGCATACGAATATCCATCAAAATTGCGTCGTAGAAGCCAGGCGGCGAGTCGGCGAATTTTTTTACGGCAATCTTCCCGTTTTCGGCGTGGTCGGAAATCATTCCGCGCATTTCCAAAATCATCATCATGATTTCGGCGTTGACGGGCATATCTTCCGCGACGAGAATTTTGCGTCCTGTGAGGTCGACGACTTTCTTTTTCGGCAGAATTTTTTTCTTGCGGTTGAAGGCTTGACGGAATTCGTACAGCGCGTTCGTCGGAGCAAGCGGTTTCGCCATGAAAGTATCGACGCCAGCTTTGATTGCCTCGTCTTCGACTTCGTACCAATCGTAAGCGGTGAGCACGATAACCGTAGTGTCGTAGCCTAAAATGTCGCGGACTTCGCGCGTGACGGCGATACCGTCCTTTTCGGGCATGAGCCAATCAATCAGAATCAAGTTGTAGTCTTGACGGCGAGCGTGACGCAATTTGATGAGTTCGAGAGCCTCCGCGCCGCTACCGCAAACGTCCGATTGAATGCCGACTTCTTCCAAGACCGATTGAGCATGTTCGCAGGCAAGCGGCTCGTCGTCGACAATCAGCACAGAAAAATCTTGTGGGCGCATTTCGTGTGAATCGTCGCCTTCAGTTCGCGCAGAATCTTTCAGCGGAACGTTAACGATAAAAGTTGAGCCGACGCCTTTTTGAGACTCGACGGAAATTGAGCCGTTCATCAGCTGAACAATATTTTTCGTGATTGCAAGTCCGAGACCAGAGCCGCCGTACTTTGAAGTCGTGGTATCGTCTTCCTGCGTAAAGGGCTCGAAAATTTTCGGCAGATAATCTTTGCTCATGCCGACGCCCGTGTCCGTGATTGTGAATCGGAAATTGGATTGCCCGTCGAATTGCGCGGTGCACTCGATGAGCAAGGTGACTTTGCCGCCCGCGTCCGTGAACTTGACCGCATTGCCGAGAATGTTGATAAGCACTTGCTCAAGCTTGGTGTCGTCGCCGATGTAATATTTGCCGATTTCGCCTCGGAGTTCGCACTCGTAGGTTAAGCCTTTGTCCTTGCACTGCCCGTCAATCAGCGTGTTGATTTGGTAGATGAACGACGTGAAAGAAAATTCTTCGTTGCGGAAACTCATGCGTCCGCTTTCAATACGGCTCATGTCGAGAATATCGTTGATGATGCTGAGCAGGTAGCGTGCGCTCGTGCCGATTTTTTCAAGGTAACCTTTAACCGTCGGCGTGATGCTTTTGTCGTGCAGTGCGATGTTGTCCAGCCCGATGATTGCGTTCATGGGCGTGCGAATTTCGTGGCTCATGCGCGACAGGAACGCGGTCTTGGCAACGTTGGCTTGTCTTGCCTGGTCAAGGGCGGCTCGCAGGCGATTATTTTGCTCAATCTGTTTGCGCTGAATTTCGGTCGTGTCACTTTTGAGCACGATGAAAAAATCTGCGCGGGGGTCGATGACGTAAAAATCAAGCCGCTTGTAAAAAGTTTCGCCGCCGATGTTGCAGGCAATGTTGACGACGTAAGGCTCGGCGGTCTTGAGCTTATCGCGAATCGTTGACAGACTCAATGCCTCGCGCAAGGTGCCTTTAAGTTCGTCATCGCCTTCAAGCACGGGAAAGACCTGGTTGCTCAAATAATCGGCGTAAAAACCTTCGCGGGTCGTCGGGAAGATTGAGCCCTTGCCGATAAGCGACGCGTCGCCGACAACCACGGTGTATTTTTCGTTGGCAAGGTAGGCAACCATATCGAATTGCCGCGCCAAAATTTTGTCAAGCAGTGCGCCTTCGACTTTCTCTTTACCGGCTTCCTGCTCAGCGACGAACATGATGATTTCGCTTGTAATCGGGTGACGCGTCAGCACCGCGCGATAATTGACGTAACAATAGTGATTGTCTTTGCGACGCGAAAAAATGTACATTGACAGTTGCGTATCGCCGCGCAGGAATCGTGCTTTGATGTTGGCGGCGTTGAAAGTCTCAAGGAATTTTGCACGCTCCTCGGCAATCGGATAATTTTTCGCGCGAAGATTAATCAGCTCCGAATACGGGCGAATAACCGAATCCGTGCCGAACATGTCGCGTCCTTGAATGTCTTCGACTTTGTTGCGAGTGAGATTAGCGCGGAACATTGACAGCGTACGCTCATCGACGCGATAAAAATTGTCGCCGATTGACATGTAGGTTGTTTGCAGACGTTGCGCGTAAACTTTGAAAGTCGTTACGTCGAAGTATGTGCAGTAAACATATCGTTCGTCGAATTCGTCAATGAAGGTGTAATTCACTTTGCACCAGACAGTTTCGCCGTGCGTCGTCAGCTGCCGAATCGTCAAATCTTTGGTGCTGTCCTCGGATACACGGCGTCGCAACATGCGTTTGACGGCAAGTCGATCGTCGGGGTGCGTGAAGGCAATGACGCCGTTTTTCGCGAAAGTTGTCACCGCGTTGTCGACACTGCACCGCACGAGCTTTGCGAATCCGCGCGACACGAAGACGACTTCAAAGCGACCATCGTCTTTGTCACGCAGGAGAATCGCCGCGTTTTCCGTTTGGCGTATCAACCTCAAGAATTGATTCCGCGCAGATTTTTTTTCAATGTCCGACAAATCCGTGACGGAAAAGCCGACGTACGGCGCGGGCAAATTGTTCAGTGGCGTCAAGAAAAATTTTTCGCTCGAAAGATTTTCTCCGACGAGTTCGCCGACAAAATCGTAAAATTTGCGCAAAGCACTCCAAAGCCCTGCGAACTGCTCATTGCCGAAGACGATGCGATAATCGCGCACGGAATCGTCCGCATTCAAAACCGGCGTGCAGATAATTATGCTGATTGGCAGTTCGTCAAACTTCGACGTGTCGAACGGCAATGAACTGTTCATAAAGATTTCCTCGCTATCAAAAAAATTGACGGTCGGGACTCTGAACGAATCCTGCCGCCCATTATAACAGCAATTAAAATTTTGTGCAGAAAAAATTTTCACGCAGTTTCTTCGTTGAAAAGGTTATGTTTGACGCGGTCTTTTTCTTCAAATTTTTTCGCGTCGTTCCAGCGATCAGTTGTGCCTACAAGATAGCCGGTTATGCGCCTGATACGTTCAAATTTTTCGCCGCGTGCCGTGTAACTGACGTCGACGCAACCGTCATCACACAGCTTGACATTGATGGACTTGACGGGCTCGGAAACTCTGCCGCGCACGTAAGCAACGTAATTGGCGGCCTCTTCGCGTGTGGCGTCGTCCATGCCGATGAAATTGACCTTGACGCCGTCAACAATCATAAGCAATCACTTCCTCAAATCTATTTTTTTATCATCAGGCAAATCAAGCGTGCGAATCGGGAAAGGAATATTGATACCTTCTTCGCGGAAACGCTTGGTGATTGCCTTGATGAACTCGTGCTTAAGAAGATATTGGTTGGTGAAGGTCTGGACGTGCATGACAGCGTTGAAGTCAATCGACGAATCGTTGAAACATTGGAAGCGAACGACGGGCGCAAGTTTATTGTAGTCGACACCGTCTTTGTCGAATTGTGGTTCGTAGCCGTCAATTTTAATCTGCAGGTCGCGGGCAACTTCAACAACAACGCGTTCGACGAGATCAAGGTCACTGTCATAAGAAACGCCGATTGGCACGACGACGATAATATCATCGCGCGGCTGAGAAAAATTCTGTGTGACAGAGCTGGCGATAACTTTGTTCGGGATAACGACAACGCTACCTTCGTTCGGCGGCATGACCGTTATATATCGCCAGTTGATGTCGGTGACGCGTCCTTCGTCGCCCGTGGAAAGTTTGATGTAATCGTTAACGCGCAGTTGCTTCGAGACGATTAATTGCAAGCCGGAGAAAATATTTTCCAAAGTCTCGCGCACGCCGAATGCAACCGCCATACCACCGACACCCATTGCCGCCATAATCGGTGCTATGGAAATGTTGAAGTAGTCAAGGATTATCAGTGCGCCCGACGCGTAAATTGCCACGCGGAAAATTGTATCGAGCAACGTGGATTGTGTCATGTCGCTTGAGCCGGAGAACTTCAGCCGAATGAAACCAGACAGTGTCCGTTCACAAACCCGCGTCAACGAAAAGATAATCACTGCGAACAAAATGTACGAGAAAATTCTTTCGAGACCCGGCGGCATGTTTGAAGTCGTGACGCACCAATAAAGACCCGTCACCAGACACAGCGAAATCGGTACGCCTTTCATTGCGCGGAAAAAAATTTCCACAATCTCGGAGTCGGTTGACTTCACGTGACGCGCAAGTTTCTGCGTCAACATCTGATTGAGTGCGACGCCGATGAAGAGCGCGATTGCCAAAATACACGCGGGCAAGATGAGCTTTTCGCCCAACGACAACCAGTCAACATTTCTTAAATAATCCAAACAAAACACCTCTCGTCTTGAAAAAAATTTTGCGGCGATATATCATAAATCCCCGCCTGTATTTGAAGGAGTTGATAGCATGAAAGAAATTTTAATCGAAGGTCGGCGGCTCAAACTCAGAAAAGCCAACACGACCGATTTGGGCTACATCATGGCGTTGCAGTATGCACCCGAAAATTTGCAGTACATCGTGCCGTTCGACGAAGACTATCACCGCGCAATCATCGCCTCGGACGGTTCGGAGAAATTGGACGTCATCATCGAGGAGATTGAAACGGGAGCATCTGTCGGATATTTCATGTTGCGCGAACTGGACAGTCTCTGCGCGGAATTCACGCACGTCATCATCGGTCGCAAAGGTCTCGGCTACGGTAGCGAAGCTTTGAAACTTTTGCTTACGTGGACGTTCGCCGTTAAAAAATTTCATCGCGTGTGGATTGATTGCAAAGAGTATAACACAATCGCGTTAAACCTGTACGAAAGATTAGGCTTTGTTCGCGAAGGCGTGTTGCGTGAAATCATCGAGACCGACGGCGTTTACGAAAATCTTATCGTGTTCGGCATGCTCGACCGCGATTTTAACAATTAGGAATTAGGAATTTGAAATTAGGAATTATAATTCCACATTCCAAATTTCCAATTCCAAATTAAAAAAAATTTCCCCGCTCAAAGCGAACGGGGATTTTCTATTTCGTTCTTAAAAAATTTTAGACAGCTTTAGCCAAATCCTCGCCGAGTTTGCGACATTCATCAAGAGCGGTGTCATCGGGTGCATTTTCCGCAATCACGCTACCGACGAATTTTGCACCGGCTTCTTTGGTACGCTCGCTCCAATTTTCCATCCATGTGCCGCCGCCCCAACCGTAGCTGCCGAACAATCCGACGGGCACGCCGTTAAGCTTAGCTTCCGCCTCGGTGAAGAAAGGCTCGAAGGAATCTTCTTCAAGGACTTCATCGCCCATAGCGGGGCAACCGAAAAGGAACCCGTTATAATCAGCCATGTCAGATGCGTTGAAGTCGTCGACCTGGAACACTTCTACGTCTGCGCCGGCTGCCTGTGCGCCTTCTGCCGCAGCGTTGGCCATTTCCTCGGTGTTGCCGGTGCCGCTCCAAAACACGACCGCAATTTTACTCATCAGAACACCTCCAAAAAAATTTTAACTCAAAACCGCGCACATATTAACACAGCGTCTTTTGCCCGTCAACAAATTTGGCAAGATAAATTGCGCAACGCGTCAATCGGTTGTATAATTTGCGCTAATGCCATTTTAACTTTTGGAGGTTGATTCCATGCGGGAATTGCTCAATCGAATGCACGAGTGGATGACGAATTACATGAAAAGTTTTTACACCGACGACGAGGAAGTTCAGCGCGGAATTTTAATCAAAGAAACACATACCGGCTACGTTACGGCGAATTGCGTGGAGTTGACAAAATCTTTGCGACTGCAGAAACATGCCGTTGAGCTTGCCGAAATTATCGGGCTTTTTCACGACGCGGGACGTTTTCGCCAATACAGCTTGTACAAAACTTTCAATGACGCCGATTCCGAAGATCACGCCGAACTTTCGTTGCAAGTCATTGACGAGTTGGAATTTTTCAAGGAACTTTCCGCCGAAGATTTTGCGATTGTGAAGTTCGCCATTCAAAATCACAATAAAAAAACCGTCGCGCCGACCGACAGTGCTCGAAAATTTCTGTTCGCCAAAATTCTTCGCGACGCCGACAAACTTGACATCTACCGCGTACTTGAACCGTTTCTTGCTCAAGAGAACGTCGACAAAATGCCGAACTTCATCAAGGCGGGCGGAAATCTCGTTGCGAACATCAGCCCCGACTTCGTGGAAAATTTCGTCACGGGCAAACAGGCGGATTACCGCAAAATTCGCACCAACGGCGACAGAAAAATTGTGCGGCTCATGTGGCTTTACGACATCAATTTCGCGTGGACGATGCGGAAAATTGTCGAACGCGGCTACATTGACAAAATCGTCAGCAACTTGCCGATGGACGAACGCATTGCCGAAGGTGTCCGCCGTCTGAAAGCTCACGTTGAAAACAAATTAAAGGAGTTTTGATATGGTAAATTTTATTCAGCAGGAGATTGAAAACGATTTGAAGGCAGGCAAGTACGCCGACGGAATTCACACGCGTTTTCCGCCCGAACCCAACGGATATTTGCATATCGGGCACGCGAAATCCGTTTGCTTGAATTTCGGGCTGGCACTCCACAACGGCGGGCTTTGCAATTTGCGTTTCGACGACACCAATCCGACGAAGGAAGACGTTGAGTTTGTCGACTCGATTCAAGAGGATATTAAGTGGCTCGGCTTCGATTGGGGCGACAGAAAATTTTTCGCGTCCGATTATTTCGGCAAGTTCTACGATTATGCGGTTGAGCTCATCAAACGCGGCTTGGCTTACGTCGACGATTTGTCCGCCGAAGAGATTCGCGCATACCGTGGCACACTCACTGAACCTGGCAAAGAAAGTCCGCACCGCAACCGTAGCATTGAAGAAAATTTGGATTTGTTCACACGCATGAAGAACGGCGAATTTCCTGACGGCTCAAAAGTTTTGCGTGCGAAAATCGACATGGCGAGCCCGAATATCAACATGCGCGACCCTGTCATCTACCGAATCACGCGAACGCCTCATCATCACACGGGCGACGATTGGCTGATTTATCCCATGTACGATTTTGCGCACCCGCTTGAAGACGCAATAGAAAATATTACGCATTCCGTCTGCACGTTGGAATTTGAAGATCATCGCCCGTTTTATGATTGGTTGCTTGACGCGTTGGGGTTCGACGTGAACACGCGTCCGCGGCAAATTGAATTCGCGCGGCTTGACGTGACGAACACTCTTACCAGCAAGCGCAAACTTCGTCAGCTCGTCGAAGAAGGTCACGTTCGCGGCTGGGACGATCCCCGTATGCCGACATTGTGCGGCTTGAGACGTAGAGGATTCACTCCTGCGGCAATCCGAGATTTTTGCGAACGTATCGGCGTCGCGAAGTCAAACAGTCTCGTTGATATTGCCATGCTTGAACACTGCGTCCGCGAAGATTTGAACGTCAACGCCGACCGCGTTATGGCTGTTCTTGACCCGATTAAAGTTGTCTTGACGAACGTCGCTGAAGATTCCGTTGAGTACTTGACGGCGGAAAATCATCCGAGTCGCGGCGGTTCAAGGTTTGTTCCATTCACGCGGGAAATTTTCATTGAACGCGACGATTTTATGGAAGATGCTCCGAAAAAATTTTTCCGACTCAAACCGGGCGGCGAAGTTCGGCTCAAGCACGCTTACATCATCAAATGCGACGAAGTCATCAAAAATTCCGCAGGCGATGTTGTCGAGTTGCATTGCACGATTGATCCGACGTCCAAATCGGGCGGCGAAACTGCCAATCGCAAAATCAAGGGCACGATTCATTGGGTCAGCGCGAAATTTGCTTTGCCCGCCGAAGTTCGCCTGTACGATTATCTTTTGACAACCGACGAAAACGGCAACTTGCCCGAAGATTTTATCGCCGCACTTAATCCCGATTCGTTGATTGTCAAGCAAGTGTTGATTGAGCCGAGCGTTCGTTGGACGGCGGCTGGCACGCATTATCAATTTTTGCGGCTGGGATATTTTGTCGTCGACCCAGACACCACGCCCGATAAGTTGGTTTTTAATCGCGTCGTCGGTTTGAAAGACACTTGGGCGAAAGTCAAAGCGAGGTGATTAAACGTGTCGAAAATTCCGCGCGGCTTGACCGATAAGGACATGATTAAAAATTACGTCGAAGAGGAGACGATTGAACAGCAACTCCTGAACGCCGCCAAGAAGGCTGAAAAACTTCGCGCTATCGCCGAGGCTGAAGCTCCGCCGCCGCAACTTGCTAAAGCCGGTTTCACGCCCGAACTTACTGACAAACTCGGCAAAGAATTGCTCGCGCTCAGAATTGAGCTGTCGAACGCTGGCGTTAAAAGTTACAACTTCAAAATAAAACGTGACGGCGACCGAATAACGCTGACAGTCGTCGACAAAAAATTAGGTTAATAGGTTAGTAGGTTGGTAGGTTAGTAGAAAAGTCTTCCTCTATTAACCTATTAACCTAATTCCCTATTAACCTACTGGAGGCTGTTCAATGGAAACAATGACTTACGTGGCGATTGCGATATTCGTGACCGCCTACGCACTGATAATTTCCGAAAAAATTCACCGCACGGTCGTCGGGCTCTTCGGCGCAATGTTGATGATTCTGCTCGGCATACTCGACCAAGAAACCGCCGTGCACCACATCGACTTCAACACAATCGGTTTGCTTATGGGCATGATGATTGTCGTCAACATCACCAGCGAAACAGGCTTATTCAACTTTCTGGCGATATGGTCGGCGAAAAAAGTTAAGGCTCAACCTGTCGCTCTGCTTGTCGCGTTGAGCACATTAACCGCCGTTTGCTCCGCGCTGCTCGATAACGTCACGACCGTCCTGTTGACCGTGCCGATAACTTTCAACATCGCCGCGCAACTGAAATGCGACGTTAAACCATTTTTAATGGCGCAAATCATCAGCTCGAATATCGGCGGCACAGCAACGTTAATCGGCGACCCGCCAAACATCATGATTGGTTCGGCAGTCGGATTGAGTTTCGGCGACTTCTTGCTGAATATGTCCGCCATATCAATTTTAATCTTCGTCATCACGGTTGCGCTGTTGGTCATGATTTACAAAGGCGACCTGCACACACAGCCCGAACTTCAAGATAAAGTCATGCGCCTTAACGAACACGAACAAATTACCGATCATCTCCTGCTGAAAAAATGTCTGTTCGTTTTGGCGATAACGATAAGCCTGTTCGCGTTCCACGGTATGCTCGGTCTCGAATCGGCGACTGCCGCGTTGACGGGCGCAAGTCTGCTGTTGCTCATAACTTATTCCCACAACGAAGAAATGATTGCCAAAATGCTCAGCAAAGTCGAATGGCTTGCAATATTTTTCTTCGGCGGATTGTTTATTCTCGTCGGCGCACTCGTTGAAACGGGCGTTATAAAAATGTTGGCGGAAGAAGCAATGGAGATTACCAAAGGCGATTTGACCTTCACCGCGATTGTGATTATCTGGATGAGCGCGATTGCCTCGGCGTTCATTGACAATATCCCGTTCGTCGCGACGATGATTCCGCTGATTAAAGATATGGGACAAATGGGCTTGACGAACCTTGAGCCGCTGTGGTGGAGCTTAGCGTTAGGCGCGTGTCTCGGCGGCAACGGTACATTAATCGGCGCGAGTGCAAACGTCGTCGTGGCGTCAATGGCGGCTCAACGTGGGCGTGCAATCTCGTTTATCGGCTTCATGAAGATTGCCTTCCCGCTGATGATTTTGTCGATAATCATTTCAACCGCTTACGTCTACTTGCGCTATCTTTGAGAAAAATTTTTGGTCGACGAGCTCAATCGAGTTTGTCGACCAATTTTTTTGGAGGCGATGTCATGACGCTTTATCCCGACACGAAAATTTATATCGTCTGCCCCGCCAAAGTCAAAACGGGTGGTCCCGAACTTTGTCATCAATTCGTCTCAACGCTGATTTCTTTCGGCGTCGAAGCTTACGTGTTGTATTATCCCTTGTCGGCAGTTCCGTTCGACAAAAACGATCCCGTTCACGACGCTTACAAGAAATATCACGCGCCGTATGTTTTCGAGCTTGAGGACGAGACGCGGAATATTTTTGTGTCGCCCGAAGGTAGCACGTCGAGCTTTTACGATTACAAAAAAATTCGCAAGGTGCTTTGGTGGATGAGCGTCGACAATTATTTGGACAATGTCGCGAACATGGTTAAATATCATTTGAACAATCCGCTTGATTATCCCGTGCCGAAATTTTTTTATTTCCATAAAGCCGACGACGACATCGAACATTTTGTTCAATCGGAATATGCGCGACAGTTCATCAAGCTCAACGGTATTCGCGACGAAAAAATTTTCATGGTCGAAGATTATCTTAATCAAGCGTTCTTGAGCCGAGCCGCTCACGTCGATTTGAGCCGCAAAGAAAATATCGTTGTCTTCAATCCGAGCAAAGGTTACGAGATTACCGCAAAGCTCATGAATTTCGCGCCCGACATTGATTGGCGACCGATTAAAAATATGACTGCCGCGCAGGTTCAAGAACTTTTGGCGACAGCGAAAGTTTACATCGACTTCGGCAACCACCCCGGCAAAGACAGAATTCCGCGCGAGGCGGCGATTTCGGGCTGCGTCGTCATTACTGGCAAACGTGGCTCCGCAGACAACGACATTGACATAAACATTCCACGCGAATTCAAATTCGGCGCAGAGTCAAACGTTGGCGATGTTATCAAAAAAATTCGCGAGGTCTTTGAAAATTTCCCCGACGCTCACGCCAAACAAGCCGATTATCGCGCCAGAATTCTCGACGATAAAAATCGTTTCGTGCAGGAAGTCGCAACTGCTTTCGGGATAAATAACGTCAATCGCGGCGGATTGGCGTTGGCTCAAGGTTTTTGCGACGGAACTTCGCTGTTGGTTGAAAATCTTCAGCGCAAGTCGCTTGCCGCAGACTTCATAATCGACGACATGATGAGCACTGCCGAGATGGCTAAACTTGCCGACGGGCTTATTCTCCGCGAACAGAATCGAAATTATCTGCGCGTCAACGAAAAGCTTGTCGAGATCATCACGCGGGACGATGCGAAATTTTTGTATCAAGAAGGTCGGATAAATAAATTTGCGTTGCTTGAGCCGAGTGACGCCGAACTTGCTGAGTTGAACAATTTTTACGAACCGAATGCCGCGGACGTTCTGAATGTTGAGCGCATTTCTTCCGATTGAAAAACTTCGTCGACGCCGCCGAATTTTAGCACGCGCTTATTGAGCAGGATAACTTTGTCGGCGAAACGTTCGAGCATTTCCAAATCGTGCGATATGAGCAGGATTGCCATGTCTTCAGCGGCTTTGAGTTCAGCGACGAGTTCGTAAAAAATTCTCATGCCGATTTTGTCGACGCCGCTGATTGGTTCGTCTAAAAGTAGCAGGTCAGGCAACGGGTCGAGTGCAAGTGCCAGCAAGACGCGTTGAAGTTCTCCGCCGCTGAGTGCGCCGAGTCGTCTGTCAATGAGATGTTCAGCTTTGACGCGGTGAAGATTTTTCGTCACGCGTTCGCGAATAAATTTTGAACTGCACAGCCACACGGGTCTTGCCGTCAAACACGCCATGAACAGGTCAAGGACGGTCGTCGGGCTCGTCGCGTCGAATTTGAGCGTTTGCGGCACGTAACCGATAATCGGGCGCAGATGTTTGCCTTTGGCGTCGAAGTAGTTGAGCTTGCCGCTGTGATTGACTTCGCCGAGAATCGCTTTGAGTAGCGTTGATTTGCCCGCGCCGTTCGGTCCGATTAAAGCAGTCAGTTCGCCGCAATGAATAGTAAAGTTCACGTTCTCGAAAATGGTCAGTTCGCCGACTTTGACGCCGAAATTTTCAACGTGCGTCGTGCAGAGTTTGGTTTGATGATGTTTCATGTCGCCTCCAAAAAAAATTTCCCCGACTGCTTGCCGGGGATTTTTTGTTGTCGAGAGTCGATTACTTCTTTTGACGTTCGCAAACCTGGTTGCCGACTGTGCAACTGGTCTTGCACGCGCTTTGGCACGAAGCTTGGCATTCGCCGCAGCCGCCTTTTTTGAGCGTGGCTTGAAGATTCGCCTTGTTGACTGTCTTGATGTGTTTCATGTTATCATCTCCATTTATATTTGTCGTTGAATGAAATTATCGTGTTCGGTCGACGACGAAATCCGCAATTTGTTCAAGTGCAAGTGTTGCGGAAGTTTTGAGCGTGAGCGGCAAATTGATTCGCGCAGAATCGATGTGAGCTTCGGCTCGTGTGCGGCAATAGTCAACCGCGTCCGTGGCACGAATAATTTTTATCGCGGCGTCGATGTCGGATGTCGTCACGTTGTCGCGCGTAACAATTTTTTCAAGCTGTGCGGCGTTATCGCTCACGGTCAAGGCACGAATCACCGGCAAAGTTATCACGCCGCTTTTGAGGTCGCCACCGTGCGGTTTGCCCGTAACAGTCTCGTCGCCGAAGAAGTCAAGCAGGTCGTCGATGATTTGGAACGCGAGCCCCAATCCCGAACCGTAAGCCGTGAGATTGTCAATTTCGCGGTCATTCATTTCAGCGACGATTGCGCCGAGTCGACAGCAACTTGACAGGAAAATCGCCGTCTTGAGGTTGATGCGCGTGTAATAGTCGTTCATGGTCGGCACGACGAACAGCGAACGGTCTTGCATAATTTCGCCGACGCAAAGATTTTTGACGAGCTTGGAGAGAATCAGCTGAACTTGCGAGCCGTAATTATTTTCCGCGACGAGTTGAAAAGCTTTTGCGAAAAGATAATCGCCGACGAGCACCGCAATTTGTGCGCCGTATTTGGAATTTGCAGTTTCGACGCCGCGACGTTTCTTTGACGTGTCGATGATGTCGTCATGCACAAGGCTTGCCGTGTGAATCAGTTCGAGCGCGGTTGCAAGCGGCATTGTCTTTTCGGGCGGGCAATCGGCTTTGGCGTTGGCGCACAGCAAGAAAAGCATCGGGCGCAATCTTTTTCCGCCGCGAATTAATGGAGCGCACGCCTCGAAGATAAACGGGTCTTCCGAAATTGATTGCCTAATTTGATCTTCCAACACGCGCAAATTTTTTGCCGCGGCTTCGTTCAAAGCTGCCACGAAGTTCAACCGTCTCACCTGCTCAAAAATTTTTGATTGATTCTATCACAGCGCGGAAGAAAAGACAATTCCTAATTCCACATTCCTAATTCCTAATTAACTCGTAGCCGGCGTCGTCTATGACTTTGGCGAAGTCGTCGAGAGAAATTTCTTTCGTCGCGGTGACTGTTGCGGAATTATCTTCCAAACTTACTTCGACAGCCGTAACGCCGTCCATTTTGGCAAGCGCGTCGTGCACGTGTTTTTGACAGTGTTTGCACATCATGCCGTCGACTTTGAATGTTGTTTGCATTTTAGTGACCTCCTTGATAGCGGTTAGTGGTTGACGATTGATTTTAAATTTTCGCAGACGCAAGGCATTCAACACGACGCACACGCTTGATAGGCTCATTGCTGCGGCACCAATCATCGGCGACAACTTCAGCCCGAACGTCGGATAAAAAATTCCTGCCGCAAGCGGAATGCAAATCACGTTGTAGAAGAACGCCCAGAATAAATTTTGCTTGATGTTCGTAATGACGGCGCGACTTAGTTTGATTGCACTGACCGCGTCGAGCAAATCGTTACGGACAAGAACAAGTCCCGCGCTCTCAATGGCAACATCAGTTCCCGCGCCAATCGCAATGCCGACATCAGCTTTGGCGAGTGCGGGAGCGTCGTTGATTCCGTCACCGATCATCGCGACTTTGCGTCCTTGAGCTTGCAGACGTTCGATTTCGTGAGCTTTACGTTCAGGCAAAACGTTCGCGACGACTTTGTCAATGCCGAGCTTTTGCGCGATTGATTGAGCCGTCCGCTCATTATCGCCCGTCAACATAATCACATCAACGCCGAGCTCACGGAAATCCTTGACGGCTTGCGCGGAAGTTTTTTTCTCGACATCAGCGGCGGCAATCACGCCGAGAATTTTTTCGCCACGGGCAAAGATAATCGGTGTTTTGCCCGCGTCAGCAAGTTCAGAAATTTTTTCGGTGAGCGCGTCAAGTTTGAAGCCGAGTTCCGTCAAAAAAGTTTCGTTGCCAGCAAAACATTCGACGCCGTTAATTTTCGCACGAACGCCTTTGCCGAATACGGCACGGAAATTTTCTGCGACGTAATCATTCCTAATTCCTAATTCCAAATTCCTAATTGCCTTTGCAAGCGGATGTTCGCTTTTGGATTCGAGAGCCGTAGCAATTTCAATCAGCGACCGTTCGTCGACGCCGCAAGTGATTATATCCGTGACGACGGGTTTGCCTTCGGTAAGCGTGCCGGTTTTGTCGACGACGACGGTGTCAATCGCGTGCGCAGTTTCGAGAGCCTCGCCCGACTTGATTAAAATGCCGTTCTCCGCGCCTTTGCCGGTGCCGACCATAATCGCAACGGGTGTGGCAAGTCCGAGCGCACAAGGACAGCTTATCACGAGAATCGACACGGCAATCGAAAAGGCGAACTCGACACTTGCGCCGCTGAGCAACCAACAACTTCCCGCGACGAGAGCAATGACAATCACGGCAGGCACGAAAATTCCCGCGACTTTATCGGCAGTTTTGGCAATGGGTGCTTTGCTCGCCGAAGCCTCTTCGACCAACGCGATAATTTTGCTGATTGTCGTATCGCCGCCGACTTTGACCGCTTTGAACTTGACGAAGCCGCTTTGATTGATTGTGCCGCTCGTGACGTTGTCGCCGATGATTTTGTTGACGGGCAGACTTTCGCCTGTAATTGCAGACTCGTCAACGGTTGTCGCGCCGTCAAGAATAATTCCGTCCGCCGCAAAACTTTCGCCAGGCTTAACGTGAATTTCATCGCCAACAATCAGTTCGTCGACGGGAATTGTGACTTCTTGACCGCCGCGCAGAACGGTCGCAGTTTTCGGCGCAAGGTTGATAAGTTTTTCGACGGCTTGAGAAGTTTTGCCCTTAGCACGCGCCTCGAAGAATTTGCCGACGGTGATGAGCGTAACAATCATGCCAGCGGACTCGAAATAAAGATTGCGGCTGTATTCGTCGACGAGCTGAAAATTTCCCGTGCCGAGACCTTGACCGATTCTGAACAGCGCGAACGCTCCGAAACTCGCCGCCGCCATTGAACCGAGACCGACTAAGCTGTCCATGTTCGGTGCGCCCGCGAAAAGATTTTTGAAGCCGTTGACGTAATATTTTCGGTTGAGGTACATGATCGGCAGAATCAGCAGGAATTGCGCGAAGGCGAATGTTACGGCGTTTTCGCGACCGTCAAACAGCTCGACGATGATTTTCGGCACGGGCAGCGGCAACATGTTGTGCATTGCGATATAAACCGTCGGCAACAGGAAAATTATCGACCACGTGAGCCGCGTCCTCATGTTGGCAAGTTCAACGTCAATCGTGCGTTCATTCCTAATTCCTAATTCCACATTCCTAATTGCAATGCCGTAGCCTGCGTTGATGACGGCATCGACAATCTGCGCGGGCGTGATGATTTTTTCGTCGAAAGTGACCTGCATGGAATTTGTAAGCAGATTGACGCTGACATTTTCCGCGCCGACGATTTTACCAACAGCCTTTTCGACACGCGCCGAACATGCTGAACAGCTCATGCCCGTCACGTCAAAAGTTTCACGCGTCATAAATTCTACTCAGTCGCTCGCGGCGTCAAGTCGGACGGTTTCAATGTTCCTTCCTTCTTGCGCTGAGCAAATTCGGCAGTAGCAGTGAAAAGCGCGTCGCTCGACGAATTCAACGCAGTTTCGCACGAGTCTTGAAGAACGCCGATTATAAAGCCGACGCCGACGACTTGCATGGAAATATCGTTGGCAATGCCGAAACTCGAACACGCCACGGGAATCAGCAGCAATGAGCCGCCCGCAACGCCCGACGCTCCGCAAGCACCGACAGTTGAAATTATGCACAGCAACAACGCCGTCGGCATGTCAACAGCAATTCCCAATGTGTGGGCCGCCGCCAAACTCAACACGGCAATCGTTATCGACGCGCCCGCCATGTTAATCGTTGCGCCGAGCGGAATCGAAATCGAATATAAATCTTCGTTCAAGCCCAGACGTTTGCAAAGGCTCATGTTGACGGGGATATTCGCCGCACTCGACCGCGTGAAAAATGCGTAAATGCCACTTTCCCGCAACGTCGCCAAAACCAACGGATAAGGATTCATGCCGAGCTTGAAGAAAACAATCAGCGGGTTCATGATGAGCGCGACGCTGAAGAATGCTCCCAACAGCACCGCCAACAATTTTGCGTAACCGAGAAGTGCATCGACACCGCTGGTGGCAATCGCGTCGGCAACGAGACCCATGATACCGAACGGCGCGAAACGAATCACCCATTGCACAACTTTCGTTACGGCTTTTGCCAAGTCGCCTAGAATTGCATGCATTCTGTCACCGGAGCCGCGCAGTGCCAAGCCCATTATCACGCCCCAAGCAAGTATGCCGATATAATTTGCCGTCGTCAGCGCGTGAATCGGATTGTCGACGACGTTCATGATGACGTTCTGCAAAACTTCAATGATACCGCCCGGCGGCGTGATGGTCGTGTCCGCGTCAAGCTGAAGTTTCAACGTTGTCGGGAATAAAAATGACGCCGTGACAGCAACAAGTGACGCTAAAAACGTTCCCATGACGTACAGCTGAATTATCGGCTTCATGGTTGCGTTGGATTCGGAACGTTGGCTCATCGCGTTCATGACGAGCACGAAAACCAAAATCGGCGCGACACCTTTCAACGCGTTGACGAAGAGTTTGCCGAAGACCGCAACGAGTGGCACGACCTGCGGCATGAACAACGCCAGCGCAATTCCTATCACCAGACCAACAGCGATTAATTTTATCAGTGCCGTCTCGCCGTAAAATTTTGTGAACTTGGAAAACAAAATTCTCCCCTCCAATAAAGATATAAGAACGCGTGCATTATACAACGACTTGCAAGAATTTGGAATTAGGAATTGGGAATTGGGAATTATTTTTTCGTTCCAAATTGCTTTGCTCAGACGTTGGCTTGAAAATGTTGCTCAAATGAATTAGAATTGCCGCATTGACTTAACGAGGAGGCAACTGTTTTGTTATATCGCAAGGTTGAAAACAATTTGAACTTCGCAAGCCGCGAGAAGGAAGTTGAAAACTTTTGGGCGGAAAACGACATCGCTCGGAAGGCTGTCGACAATCGCGACGGTTGCGCGGAATACACTTTCTACGACGGTCCGCCCACTGCCAACGGTAAGCCGCATATCGGTCACGTTTTGACGCGCGTCATCAAAGACCTGTTCCCGCGCTATCACTCGATGAAGGGCGAAAAAGTTCTCCGCAAAGCCGGCTGGGACACTCACGGTTTGCCCGTCGAATTGGAAGTTGAAAAGCTCATCGGCATCAACGGCAAAGAACAAATCGAAGCTTACGGCATGGAACCGTTCATCAAGAAATGTCGCGAGTCCGTCTGGAAGTATAAAACCATGTGGGAAGAATTCAGCGGCGTCGTCGGCTTCTGGGCTGACATGGACAATCCCTACATCACTTACGAAAATTATTATATTGAGTCGGAATGGTGGGCTCTCAAACAGATTTGGGATAAAGGCTTGCTCTACAAAGGTCATAAAGTCGTTCCGTATTGCCCGCGCTGTGGAACGCCGCTTTCCAGTCACGAAGTCGCGCTCGGTTACAAAGACGTTAAAGAACGTTCTGCTGTCGTCAAATTCAAAGTTGCGGGCGAAGACGCTTACTTTCTCGCGTGGACAACGACACCTTGGACGTTGCCTTCAAACCTCTGCCTGTGCGTCAATCCCAAAGTCGATTACGTCAAAATTCAAGTCGGCGATACGGTTTACATTTTGGCGGAAGCTCTCGTTGAAAAAGTTTTCGACGGCGTGGAAGGTGACCGCAAAATTTTAGCGACGTACAAAGGCAAAGAACTTGAATATAAAAAATATGAGCCGCTGTATCCGTTCGCTGATGAGATTGTTGCACGTTCGGGCAAGCAAGCTCATTACGTCACCTGCGACGATTACGTCACGACCGAAGACGGCACCGGTATTGTTCACTGTGCGCCTGCGTTCGGCGAAGACGATAACCGCGTCTGCCGCAAATACGATATTCCGTTCGTGCAGTTCGTCGACGGCAAAGGCAACATGACTGCCGAAACTTATTGGGCGGGAACGTTCGTTAAGGACGCTGATCCGCTGATTCTGCGCGACTTGAAACAATCTGGCAAATTGTTCAAGGCTCCGCCGTTCGAGCACAGTTATCCGCATTGTTGGCGATGTGATACGCCGCTGATTTACTATGCCCGCGAATCGTGGTTCATCAAGATGACTGCGGTCAAAGACGATTTGCTCAAGAACAACGCCAAAGTAAATTGGATTCCCCCGACAATCGGCAAAGGTCGTTTCGGCGACTGGCTTGAACATGTGCAAGACTGGGGCATTTCTCGCAATCGTTACTGGGGTACGCCGCTCAACATTTGGGAATGTTCATGCGGTCACCAACATTCAATCGGCTCAATCGAAGAATTAAAATCGCTGTCGACGAATTGTCCCGACGATATTGAATTGCACCGCCCGTACATTGACGCCGTAACTTTCAAATGTCCGAAATGTGGCGGAGAAATGCATCGTGTGCCGGAAGTTATCGACTGTTGGTTTGATTCGGGCGCAATGCCGTTCGCGCAATGGCATTATCCGTTCGAGAACAAAGAATTCTTCCACGAACATTTTCCCGCCGATTTCATCAGTGAGGCAGTCGACCAAACGCGCGGTTGGTTCTATTCGTTAATGGCAATTTCGACGCTGATTTTCGACGACACCGCCTTTAAAAATTGTATCGTGCTCGGACTTGTGCTCGACAAAGACGGGCAGAAAATGTCGAAGTCGAAGGGCAATGCCGTCGCGCCGATGGAGACGCTTGCCAAACACGGTGCCGACGCAATTCGCTGGTACTTCTACGAAAATTCTGCTCCGTGGTTGCCGAATCGTTTTCATGACGGTGCGGTCACTGAAGGTCAACGCAAATTCCTCGGCACGCTGTGGAACACCTACGCTTTCTTCGTGCTGTACGCCAACATTGACGACTTCGACGCCACTAAATATCAGCTCGATTACGATAAGCTCAGCGTTATGGATAAATGGGTTTTGTCGCGGCTGAACACAATGGTTAAGACTGTCGACGACGCGCTTGCCGATTACAAAGTCCCCGAATCTGCGCGGGCACTGCAAGATTTTGTTGACGAGTTGTCAAATTGGTACGTTCGCCGCAGTCGCGCAAGATTTTGGGCTAAAGGCATGGAACAGGACAAAATCAACGCTTACATGACGCTGTACACTGCGCTTGTCACGTTGGCAAAAGCGGCGGCTCCGATGGTTCCGTTCATCACCGAAAATATTTATCGCAACTTGGTTTGCTCAATCGACAAATCCGCGCCCGAAAGCGTTCACCTGTGCGACTACCCGATTGCCGACGAAAATTTTATTGACGCTGAACTTGAACGCAACATGGACGAAGTTTTGAAAATCGTCGTGCTTGGTCGTGCCGCTCGTAATGCCGCGAACATCAAGAATCGTCAGCCCGTCGCTGAAATGTTCGTTAAAGCCGCGACTTTGCCCGAATTCTTTGTTGAGATTGTCGAAGATGAACTGAACGTTAAGCGCGTCGAATTCCGTGACGATATGGGCGAATTCATCCGCTACAACATCAAGCCGAATTTCCGAGTGCTCGGCAAAAAAGTCGGCAAACGTATGGGCGAAGTCAAAGCCGCACTCGAAAAGCTTGACGGTCAAGCCGCAAAACTCGAACTCGACAAGACCGGCGAACTTAAACTTGGCGACATCATTTTGACGGCTGAGGACATTGAAATCACAATCACGCAAAGCGACAATTTCAACTGCCAGAGCGACGCCGACGTTTCGATTGCCCTGTCGACGACGTTGACGCCCGCGCTGATTGAGGAAGGCTTTGTTCGCGAAATTATCAGCAAGATTCAGGTCATGCGCCGCGACAGCGACTTTGAAGTCACCGACAGGATAAAAATTTTCGCGTCCGACAACGACAAGCTCGAAAAAATTATCACGGACAACATTTTGGAAATTATGGGCGTCACGCTTGCCAACGAAATTGTCTTCGCGCCGCACGAAAACGCCAAAGCTTGGGACATCAATGGCGAAAAAATTTCTCTTGCCGTAGAAAGGATTTGACATGCTGAAAACTTTGCTTTGGGTCGTCTCGAATGACGGCAGATTTTTTCAAGGCGCACTGAACATTTTGGAGCGTCAACACAACGGAATTGAACTCGTCGGCGTGACGGCGGGCGCACCGATTGGCATCGTCAAGGACGGCAAGCAAATTCCGTTCATTCCGCTCGCAGAGGTTGACCGGGGGGGGGTATATGATGTTCTCCTTGTCATCGGCGCAAAACAAATCGGCATGAGCGAAATTGTTAAAGCGTCTCGACAACTCAAATTGCCTGAAGAAAAACTTTTGGGCGATTGGATTGTCTGCATACCTGGTTTCACGCTCGACAAATATCGCAAGTTGCAACGCTCCCGCCTGTCGATTTTTGCGATGAATTGTTTCGGCGGAATTATGTATCATACGCTCGGGTTACCTTTCCGCTCACCGTTTATCAATATGTGGCTTCATGCTTCTGAATATATCCGTTTCCTTCATGCGCCGCGCGTATACATGGAAGAAAAACTTGTTCTTAAGGAAATGGTATGGAATGACGTTTTTCAATATCATCACCCAATTTCTACTCTTGGCAACATAGATATTGTCATGAATCATGATCCTAACTTTGACGATGTAATTGCAAAATGGGAAAGGCGTAGACCTAAAATTAACTGGTACAATCTTTTCGTGACAGCCTACACCGAGAGCGAAGAAATTTTGGAGCAATTCGACGCGCTACCTTACGGCAAAAAAGTTTGTTTCGTGCCGTTCAAGTCTGATTTGGATTCAGCATGGTATATCAATCGTGAAATAACGAAAAAAGAGCATTGGTATATTACAGTTAATGATTTTGCCAAAGGTTATCCATTTTACTACGACCCGTTCGATATGCTTCTTTACGGCAAAAAGACGCCGCTGATTAAAATGTAACTTGACGCTTGAAAATTTTGGACAGTAGCAAGTCACACCAACTGGATGCAATACCGACTGTTTGCCAGCTCACAGTCGCCGTTGCCGCCGCTGATTATAATGTAACTTGACGCTTGAAAATTTTCGGGGCAGTTGCGGTCAGGCAGCTGCTTTTTCTTTAATGAGGAGGAATTTTATGTACAGCGAATTGGCTTTCGTCCCGAAGATTTTGCTTTGCGGCGACGAGGCGGAATTTTTCTCGCGGGTCGGCGAACGTCCCTTTAAACTCGTCGGGCACGTGGAAATTGTCGGCGAAAATTTTCATCTCGCGCAGGACGGCAAAATTTTTTTCAACGACGAACTGCAAGATTTTACCGCGTTCAGAAAATATCTGGCGTCGGGCGCAGTCGATTATCTCATCTTCAACGACCTGTTCCACTATTCAATCATCAGAAATTACAGCCTCAAGCAGGGCTTCATCTCCACGAAAATTATCACGCTTGAGCTGTTCAAAACGTTGCCCGTCGAATTCTTTTACGATTTCTTCGCCGAAAAAAAAATCATTCCGCAGTTCAAAAGGCTGTCAATCAGGACGCTACTCGATGTCGACGCTTACTTTGCACGCGGACAACTTTTGACGACCGACGATTTCACGGAAATTGATTGCATTACCGACAAGCCGCTGTTGCCGATAACGGAGAACATTTACGCGCACGTTTACAAAAATTTCGCAGAAGTCGGCTTCAAACGCTACGATGCCGCCTTGCTCATTGAACGCAGACCGCTTGACTTCGAGGCGACATTTGCTTTGTTGGAAAATGTTACTGACATTGTAATAACTTTTGCGCGAGCCGGATCCGAACTTGCAAGGTACCTTGCCGCTGGCTCGAAGACGTTTGAAAATGTTGGCTTCATGAGACTGGAGTCTGGTACGTGGTTTGTGCTCAGGCGTCGCAAAGCTCACGAAAATTTTTGCGTGTACGTCGTCACCCACAAACCTACGCCGCACGAAAACAAATTGCCCGAAGGCTACAAGATTATTCATGCTGGACGCGCACTCAATGACGACCTCGGCTATCTCGGCGACGACACTGGCGACAACATCAGCGAGCTCAATCCATACCTCAACGAGATAACCGCGCTGTATTGGTTTTGGAAAAATGCCGATGATGACGTCGTCGGACTCAGCCACTACCGCAGATTTTTCACCGAATCAAACGACTTGACCTTTGCTTACGACAAAATCTTGACGCGAGACGCCGCGCTGAAAATTTTGGAACGTTACGACATGATCGTTTCAGATATTTCGTTCGAGATGCTCACTCAGCGCGAACTCGTTCAAAACGATTGCGGCTACGACCTTGAGAACTTCGGCGAACAAATTTTGCGCAAACACATTCTGAAAAATCAACCCGATTATCTCGACGCCTTTGACAATGTCTTGAACTCCGTGACTTTTTATAAGTGCAACATGTTCGTCACGCGCAGAAATATTTTCGACGCCTATTGCAAGTGGCTGTTCTCGTTCTTCATCGACGTGACGGAAGAAATTTTGCGCACGATAAATTTCGATAATCTACCGAGCAAACAACGCCGAATCATGGGCTTTTTCTCAGAAAGATTGCTGACCGTCTGGCTGAATAAAAATCGTCTGCGTATCAAGGAACTGGGGCTCATGTTCATGAATGACGTTTGAGGAGGAAATTTCATGCACAGTGAATTGAGTTTCGTCCCGAAGATTTTGCTTTGCGGCGACGAGGCAGAATTTATTTCGCGCGTTGGCAAACGTTCGTTTAATATTGTCGGGCACGTGAAATTTTTCGGCGAGATCGACGGCAAGCCGCTTAATTTTTTTCAGGACAAGAAAATTTTTTTCAACGGCAAATTTCAAGACACCAACGGATTTTTGAAATACCTCGTGACAAGCGACGTTGATTATCTGTTATTTACCAACGTTAACGAATTTCACGCCGTGTGCTATTTTTTACGCACGAATAACTTTTGGACGAAGAAAATTATCACAATCGACGTGTTTAACTCTTCGACGCGCAATTTCTTTTACGATTCGGAAGCGGAGTTTCATTTGTTCGCGTGGCTGAAAATTTTATCCGTCAAGAGTTTGCTCGACGTTGACGCGTATTTTTCGCAAGGCAAAGTTTTCACCAAACTTGAAAACGATTTAACGGAGATTGATTGCATATCGGAGACGCCGCTTTTGCCAATGCTAGAAAACATTTACGCTCACGCTTACAAAAATTTCGCGGAAGTCGGCTTCAAACATTACGACGCCGCTTTGATTGTCGAACGCCCGCCGCAAGATTTTATCGCCGCATTCAACTTCCTGGAAAATTTTTCAGACCGCGTGATCATTTTTGTGCGCAACGGCTCGGAGCTTGAGCATTACATTGCCGGCAACACGAAAAATTTTGCAGACATCAAAGCTTTGCGCACGACAAACGGTATTTGGCTTCTGCTCACGCGTCAAAAGCCGCCCGAAAATTTTTGCATGTACGTCGTCACGCATAAGCCCACACCTCACGTCAGCAAATTGCCCGAAGGCTACAAAATCATTCATGCGGTGCGCACGCTCAATGCCGACCTTGGCTATCTCGGCGACGACACGGGCGACAACATCAGCGAGCTCAATCCATACCTCAACGAGATAACCGCGCTGTATTGGTTTTGGAAAAATGCCGATGATGACGTCGTCGGACTCAGCCACTACCGCAGATTTTTCACCGAATCAAACGACTTGACCTTTGCTTACGACAAAATCTTGACACGTGACGCCGCACTGAAAATCCTCGACCGTTATGACATTATTATCAAGCGCGTTCTCTTGCATGATTGTTCGCAACGCGAGGCTACAATCGTTTCAAGCGGCAGAGATTTGACCATGTTTGCCGAAAGCGTTCTTAAAAAGTATCTCACGCAGGCTCAACCCGATTATGTTGATGTCTTCGACAGCGCGTGGAGTTTGAGCACGATTTACGGTTGCAATATGTTTGTCGCCCGCCGAAATGTTTTTGATGCCTATTGCAAGTGGCTGTTCTCGTTTTTAATTGACGCGACACGGGAAACTTTGCGCATGATAGATTATAAAAAGCTGTCGACCACGCAAAAGCGCATTATGGGCTTCTTCGCGGAACGACTGTTGCATGTTTGGCTCATGAAAAATCGTCTGCGCGTCAAAGAATTGAACGGCATGTTAGTGAATGACATTTGACGCCGACACGCACCGATAAAAAACTGCTTGACTTTTTGTCTAATTGGTGCTAAGGTTGCAACCAAAAGAGAGGTGAACGACTTGGCAGAGGAAAAGAAAGTGACATTTACCAACGAAGACGACGACAGCGCGGAAATCAATTTGCAAGCGAACCAGCCCGCGCCCGAAGTCGACGAAAATGTTTCCGAAAACAACACGGCGGTTGAGCTTGAACAGTTGAAAGCAGAACTCGCCGCAAAAGACGACAGACTTTTGAGATTGCAGGCGGACTTCGACAATTTCCGCAAACGCACCGCGCGTGAAAAATCCGAACTCGCCACAATCATTGAACAGGCGTTCTTGAAAGACTTACTGCCGTTGCTTGACAATCTGAGCAGAGCATCCGAAGCCGCCGAGAACGGTGAAAACGCCGATGTTGAGACGTTGCGCAAAGGAATCGAGATGATTAAACAGGAGACCGTCGCAGTTATGGGCAAACACGGACTTGAGCCGATTGACACGCAAGGCAAGCCCTTCGATCCGAATTTTCATCAGGCGGTCGGTGCAGTTAAAGACGAAACTAAGGAAGACGGACTTATTGCCGCCGAATTGCAACGCGGTTACATCGCTCGCGGCAGAGTGATTCGTCCGTCAATGGTTCAAGTTGTTAACAATTAGGAATGTGGAATTAGGAATTAGGAATTTTTTTTGGAAGGAGAAATTTATATGAGCAAAGTCATTGGCATAGATTTAGGAACAACAAACAGCGTCGTCAGTGTCGTTGAGGGCGGCGAACCTACAGTCATCACAAACCCCGAAGGTAGCCGAATCACCCCGTCGGTCGTCGGCTTCACCAAAGACGGTCAACGTCTTGTCGGTCAACTCGCCAAACGTCAAGCCATCAGCAACCCTGACAGGACAATCTCTTCAATCAAACGCCACATGGGCGAAAGCTATAAAGTTTCAATCGACGGCAAAGACTACACGCCGCAAGAAATTTCCGCAATGGTTCTGCAGAAACTCAAAGCCGACGCAGAAGCTTATCTCGGCGAGACGGTCAAACAGGCTGTCATCACCGTTCCTGCTTACTTCAACGACGCGCAACGTCAAGCCACCAAAGACGCAGGTACAATCGCGGGACTCGAAGTTTTGCGCATAATCAACGAGCCGACGGCTGCCGCACTTGCTTACGGTCTCGACAAAGACCAAGACGAAACGATTTTGGTTTTCGACCTCGGCGGCGGCACGTTCGACGTTTCAATTCTCGAACTCAGTGAAGGCACCTTTGAAGTCAAATCGACCAGCGGCGACACACACCTCGGCGGCGACGACTTCGACAAAAAAGTTATGGATTGGATGGTTGCCGAGTTCAAACGCGACAACGGTATTGACCTTTCCGCAGACAAAATGAGTGCTCAACGTCTTATCGAAGCGGCGGAGAAAGCTAAAATTGAGCTCAGCTCCATGACGTCGACGAATATCAACCTGCCGTTCATCACAGCCGACGCCACCGGTCCGAAGCATTTGGATTTGACGTTGACTCGCGCAAAATTCGATTCACTTACCCGCGACTTAGTTGAACGCACAATGGGTCCGACTCGTACCGCAATGAAAGACGCAGGCTTGACGGGCAATCAAATCGACAAAATTATTCTCGTCGGCGGCTCAAGCAGAATTCCCGCTGTTCAGAACGCAATCCGCGAAATTCTCGGCAAAGAACCTTCCAAAGGCGTTAACCCCGACGAATGCGTTTCAATCGGCGCGGCGATTCAAGGCGGCGTCCTCAGCGGCGAATTCGGCAAAGATAACAAAATTCTTCTGCTCGACGTTACACCGTTGTCTTTGGGCATTGAAACTCTCGGCGGCGTCTGCACAAAGATTATCGAACGCAACACCACTATCCCGACGCAAAAATCTCAAGTCTTCTCCACAGCGGCGGACGGTCAAACCAGCGTCGAAATTCACGTGCTCCAAGGCGAACGCGAAATGGCTGCCGGTAACAAAACTCTCGGACGTTTCGTGCTCAGCGACATTCCCCCTGCACCGCGTGGCGTTCCTCAAATCGAAGTCACTTTCGACATCGACAGCAACGGTATCGTCAACGTCAGCGCGAAAGACAAATCCACCGGTAAAGAGCAGAAGATTACAATTCAATCGTCCAGCGGCATGAGCAAAGACGACATCGACCGCATGGTCAAAGAGGCAGCCGCTCACGAAGCCGAAGACAAAAAGCAACGCGAAGCTGTCGACGCCAAAAACGACGCCGAACACACCGTTTATCAAGCCGAAAAAACTTGCAAAGACTTCGAGGGCAAAGTCGACGATTCGCTGATTAAAGACGTTCGCGACGCCGCGCAGGTTCTCAAAGAAAAATTGGAATCCGCCGACATCGACACTCTCAAAAAACTTACCGAAGACGTTCGTCAAGCTCTCTACAAACTCAGCGAAGCAGCTTATAAATCGGGCGCGGCAGGTCAGCAGGGCGAACCCAACGCCGACTTCACGCAACAACAACAAAATTCTTCCGACAAAAAAGACGACGACACAATCGACGCCGAATGGACAACTAAAAAATAAGGTTAGTAGGTTAATAGGTTAATAGGTTAGTAGAAAAATCTTCCACTATTAACCTAATTCCCTAATAACCTAACTCGCTGGGGAGGGAGACAAATTCTCTCTCCCCGTTTTTTGCTTAAGGAGATGATTTTATGGCAGGCAAAAGAGATTATTACGAAGTGCTCGGTGTCAACAAAAATTCCACCGACGACGAAATCAAAAAAGCTTACCGCAGTCTGGCGAAAAAATATCACCCCGACTTGAATCGCGACAATCCCAAAGCCGCTGAAGCCAAAATGAAGGAAATCAACGAGGCTTATGAAGTTCTCAAGGATAAAGATAAACGCGCTCAATACGATCAATTCGGTCATGCAGGCGTCGACGGCAGTGCAGGTTACAGACCAGGCGGCGGCGGTATCAACATGGACGACATTTTCGGCGGCGGCGGCGGATTTACTTTCGATATGGGCGACATCTTCGAGCAATTCTTCGGCGGCGGCGGAAGAGCTCGCACGCGTCAAAAGGCTGGTCCTCAAAACGGTGCTGACCTTCGCTACGATTTGTCGATAACGTTCGAGGAAGCGGCTTTCGGCAAGGACATGACAATCACAGTTCCGCGACTGGAGAATTGCGAAGAATGCGGCGGTACTGGTGCAAAGAAAGGTACCGTTCCCGACGAATGCCCCGATTGCCACGGAACTGGTATGCGACAAACGACAACGCGCACGCCTTTTGGTGTCATTGCAAATTCTCGACCTTGCGAACGCTGTCACGGCACGGGACAAATCGTCAAGAATCCCTGCGAACACTGCCACGGCAGCGGCAAAGTCAAAGTCACCCGCGAAATTAACCTCAGCATTCCCAAAGGCGTCGACGAAGGTCAACGGCTCAGAATTTCGGGCGGCGGTCAAGCTGGTGAACGCGGCGGTCAACCCGGCGATTTGTACGTTTACATCAACATCAAGCCGCACAGGATTTTCACGCGGCAAGGTATTGACGTTTATTGCGAAGTCCCGATAAGTTTCGTTCAAGCTGCTCTCGGCGCGAAGATTGAAGCTCCGACGATTGACGGCAAAGTTGATTTGGTGATTCCTGAAGGCACGCAGTCGGGCAAAGTGATGAGAATTCGCGGCAAAGGCGTTCCTAGGTTGCGCGGCGATGAACGCGGTGATGAGTTTGTCAAAATCAAAGTTCTCACGCCGCAGAATTTGTCGAGCCGTCAGAAAAAACTTTTGCGCGACTTCGAGGACGGCGGCTCCGACTCAACTAACAATCCCGAAAAGAAATCGTTCTTCGACAAGCTCAAAGATTTGTTTGAGTAGCGGACAACAACGCCAAATCTTAGCGTGAATAAAAAAAGATTGACAAGACGTTTCTAGCCTTGCCAATCTTTTTTGTTGCGTGGAAAAATTATTCGTTAATGTTCGTAACAATCTCGCCATTGCTTACCGTGAACATAACGAAATCAGACGTGACACTATCGCCCGTCGGTGAGACGAACTCGAAGGCGTAAGCGTAGTTGCCGTTGCCGAGGTCTTCATCTTTGACTTGCGGGGTGTCGCCGATTGTGAAGGTGTCAACTTCAACCTGCGTGAAGTCTTGGTCGTCGCCGCTGATTGTCATCGCGTAATGGAGCGTTGTAATTTCGTCGCCCGACTTAAGCTTAATTAAATCGCGGTCGCTCATGCCGTTGCTGTCGAGACCTTTGCGCGCGCCGATGATGTAATATTTTTTCTCGGCGTAGACGTAAGCGACTTGCAGATTGCATTCGACGCCGTTAAGTTTAATCGGGATTGAATACAGGTTGTAGCCGTCATTCTCTTCGGTAATCTCGACGTAAACAGGGTGACCGTCAAGCATAGGCCACACCGCGCGAAAATTGTCGGTGAAAGTTCCTGCTTTCCAATCGGCTTTGATGTCGGCGTCGCTGCCGAGGTAGATGAGCAAATCGTTATCGGCGTCCATGTAGACGAGCTGACAACGTACACTTGCGAGCAAATCCATTTGTTCGGGCGTGAGCTGAACGAAAGCGTTGTTATCCTTGTCGAGCTTAACGGGCATGTCTTGCAAGTCTTTCAGCTCAAAAAGTTCTTGACGTTCAGCGGGCGGTCTGTCCGGTACGGGCGTAACGAGCGCGTCGCCTTCAAGCAGTGGAATGACGTTATCGGGAAGTTTGCCGTAAATCAAGTAGTAGTACAAAAGTTTCTGCGGAACGGGCGCGGCGTCTAACTTGATGTAATTCACCAAGCTTTGTTCGTCACCGCTGTAGGAGTGGAAGCCGGCAAGACCTTCGCTACGTGCACGATAGCCGCCCGTCGTTTTGTAGACGACGACATCTTGAACGGCACCAATCAATTTGTCTGACGTGTTCGGGAGAAGTGATTTGTTCGTTCGCGCCAAGTCGACAATGTCAACCATGTTCGTGAATCCCGTGCGACGAGTGTTGCCGCCGTAATTTTCAGCTTGAGCCGCCCCGCGACTGAATTTCGCGAAAAAGTTCCGTGGATTTTTATGAGCCGTGCGCAGAGCCTCCAAACCGAACGATTCGTAAGCGTTGCGGAGTTCGGGCAATTTGTTCAAGTCCATGACGGAAAGCGTTGCGGTATCGTCGAGATTGTATTTGGCGCAGGCGTCGATGTACGTGTTGCAAATCGCTTGACCGAGACCGCCGCCGCTCATTGCGGGATTCGTGGCGAGTGCTCCGACCCAACCGGTGTAATCCCAACCGATACCAGGCTCGACTTCTTCGGACGCCGTGACGTAGCGGGTAAAGCCTTCCAACGAGCTAATCGTGTCGTAAGTCGCCATTAAGCACGCGTCAAAGCCGATGAGTTCAAATGGCGGGTTATCGATTATCGGTTCGTAGACAGCCGCAAAAGCCGTGCGCAGGTCGTTCAAGCTCAAGAAATGTTTTGTGCGTTCGTCCAGACAGACACCGACAGCCGAGCCGCCGCCGTGATCCCAAAAGACGATAACTTTGTGGTCAGCCGTGAAATTTTCTTTGCCGTAACGGAGGAAATCAGCCAGCGTATTTGCGTCGCCCATGTCAGCGTCGTCAAGCGTGGCGAGTCGTTGCAGACCGTCCTTATTGTAAAGGAAACGTTCAACAGCCGTGGAAGACACAACGTTATTGTGCCACTGATTCGCGCCGCCCGTCTGAATCAAAACTTGCACGTTGTCGGGAAGTTTGACGTTCAACAGCTCTTGAATGTCGGAAGATGCCGCGCCGCTACCCGATTCCAAATCAGTGCCGCAAATGTACCATTGCACGAGCCAAGTATCCGTTGCCTTGTAAATGTCGTCGAACTTCGCGGAAGTCACTTTGCGCTCTGGTTTATCTTCGACAGGTGGCGATATGTCGGTGCAACCGCCCGCAAGCAACGTTGTCGCTATGAAGACAGCGAGTAGGAAAAATTTTTGAACTGACTGCTTCAACATCTGCAAAACCGTCCTTTCAGTCGGATTAATTTTTGCCGGTCAGGAAATTGACGAATTCGTTAGCGTCGGCGGGAGCCCAATGAAGATTTCCGTCGCGCCCCGTAATTTTCTCGCAGGGCACGTCGAAAGTTTCTTCGGGCTTGAAGTGAATGTTGTCGACGTATTTTGTGAGCGCGGTGACTGCAAGCTTTTGCACGTCAGGATTTTCTTTGAGCTGATCTTCAGTCGCGCCGTCAGCTTTGAGTTGACCGACCATGCCGATAAGCGCGATGAGTTCGTCATTTTTAGCGGCGGTCTTGCGAGCAGTTTCGCCTTGATCAATCGGCGTCGCAGTTAGTTCGACAATCGGGCGGTTAGCGTCGTCCTTCTTCAACTTCGCGTTGAATTTCAACGTGTCCTTGAGTTTGTCGAAGTAAATGTTCGTGATTTGCTCGGCAGTAGCGTCATTGAGAGGAGCAATACTCGCCATCGACTCGACGAACGACGCGGCAGTATTACGGCGAATTTCGTTTTGGTCGTCCGCAGTAAAGCCCGCCGCTGACATGTTATCGGACGCGCCCGTCATTGCAATTTCGGCGAAGGCGAGGACAGCTTTATCGGGACTGCCAACAATTTTTTCGGAGCCGCAACCGCTTAGACAAATTGCCGCTAACATCAGCACACAAATAAAAATCCTTTTGAGCATAAAAAAATTTTCTCCTTTCACTTGAGGTAGTCGCCGCGAATATCTTCAGTTGGTGGCGGTATCGGATAATCGCCGCTGAAACACGCCGTGCAAATTTGTCGCCCGCCTGACATTTCTTTCAAACATTCAAGCGGCAAGTATCCTAAAGAATCCGCGCCGATATGTTTGCAAATTTCTTCAACGGAACGATTGTTTGCAATGAGCTGAGTTTCGTCGGGAATGTCGATACCAAAATAGCACGGGTGACAGAACGGCGGACTTGATACGCGCATATGAACTTCAGCCGCACCAGCTTCTTTGAGCATGGTGACGATTTGATTGCTCGTCGTGCCACGGACGATTGAATCATCAATCATGACGAGACGTTTGCCCTTGACGACATCGCGCAGAACGTTGAGCTTGACTTTGACGCTTTGCATACGGCTTGATTGTTGCGGCTTGATGAAAGTTCTGCCGACGTAAGTATTTTTCGTGAAGGCGATACCGTAAGGAATGCCCGATTCCATTGAGTAGCCGACCGCCGCCATATTGCCGCTTTCCGGCACGCCGACGACCAAATCAGCTGCGACGGGATGAATTTTCGCAAGGAGTTTGCCGGCAATGATTCGCGCCTGCGTGACGCTCATGCCGTCAAAAGTCGTGTCGGGTCTGCAGAAATAAATATACTCGAAGACACAACGCGCGGTCTTCTCTTCGGGCAAGGCAAGTTCCATGTTCGATTCAATCCTGCCGTTGTGGAAGATAGTGACGACTTCGCCAGGAGCCACGTCGCGAATGAATTCAGCGTCAATGGTCTCAAGTGCGCAGGTCTCCGAGGTGATGATATAAGCGTTGTCCAATTTGCCGATAACCAGCGGACGAAAACCCCACGGGTCGCGGGCACCGATTAATTTGCGCGGACTGGCAACCACGAGCGAATAGGAGCCTTGAACTTTTTTTAAGGCACGAACGGTCGCTTCCTGCACGGAACGAGATTTTACACGTTCGCGAGCAATGTGATAGGCAATGGTCTCGGTATCGGTTGTAGTCTGGAAGATTGCACCACCCGCTGCCAATTCACGCCGTAAACGCGGAGCATTGACCAAGTTGCCGTTGTGAGCAAGCATGAGCGTACCTTTGATGTAAGCCAAGACGAGCGGCTGAGAATTTTCGCGAGTAGACGCGCCCGCCGTGGAGTATCGCACATGACCGACGCCGAGATTGCCTTTGAGTGCGTGAATATCTTCCGCGTGAAAGACTTCGTTGACTCGTCCGAGATCTTTGCGGCAAATGACTTCGTCGCGTCGAATTGACGTGTCCGTAACCGCGATACCTGCGCTTTCTTGTCCGCGATGTTGCAGTGCGTAAAGCCCGTAATAAATTGTTTGAGCCACGTCGCCGCCGTTCAGGTCGAACATGCCGAAAACGCCGCACTTCTCGCCTACCAATCCCATTTCAAAATCCATGCCGCCACCCCGCTTGTCAATTAGGAATTTGGAATTAGGAATGTGGAATTAAAATTTCAAATTTCTAATTCCTAATTCCCAATTATATTCAAGCTGGTTTGCTTTGTCAAAAACCGCGCGGGAACTGTTAACGTTGCAAAACTTGCCGCCCCGCAAGCTTTGTATTATACTCAACGCAATTATCGCAGACCAAACGGAGGGATAAGTTATGCCATTGATTGATTCGGGCGCAACGGGAATTCGACCGATAGATCGCCGACAAATGCCCAGCGGTCCCGACGGAGTAAGACGACAGGATGACGGCGGCGGCTCTGGTGGCTTTCGACCGCAAACGAATGTTAGCTTGAAGACAGCAATTCAAGATATGGCGGCAACACTCGGCAAAATCGGCGCGGAAGAAAAATTCGGCATACAGAAATTGCCTCAGGAAGTCGGCGAAGTCGTCAAAAATATTCTGCGGCAATCGCTGTCAGTGGACGCAACGCTCGCCAAAGGAATTGGCAGCACGATTGAAAGCCAACGCTTTTCCGCAGACCAACTCATGCTCTTCTCGCGAATGCTCGTGCAAGTCGGTACGCTCATCGAAAAGGGCTACTCAATGGAATTAAGCGACGAGACGCAAGCATTGCTGTCGAATTTGAAAAACACAGTCGTCACGCAAGAAGGCGGCGATTCTCTCGAACCAGTGCTGATGTCGAAGGCGGCATTTGAACTCGTCGACGCCAAAACCGCTGAACAACTTCCGCAAGCACTCTACGAAATTTTATCACAGCTGGCGCAGATGCCCGCCGCCGCTCAACCTCAACAACAGCCGCAATCCGAAGGCATGGAATTTTTAAAACAGCTCGTGAAATTTTTCATGCCGCGACCAGGCGTCGACACGCAGACGGAAGAACAGCTTCAACAGCAATCGCAATCGCAACAACAAGCTCAATCGCAACAACCGCGACCGCAATCGCCGACACAACGTCTATTGCAATCGATGTTTAAAAATTTCGGCGGAAGATTTTCACAGCCTCAATCAATGAATCAACAACCGCAAACATTCAATCAGCAACCGCAGGCTCAGAATCAACCGCAGACGTTCAATCAACAACCACAAGCCCAAAATCAGCCGCAAACTTTCAATCAGCAACCTCAAGCACAGAATCAGCCGCAAACTTTTAATCAGCAACCTCAAGCTCAGAATCAACCGCAGACGTTCAATCAACAACCACAAGCCCAAAATCAGCCGCAAACTTTCAATCAACAACCGCAAACTCAGAATCAGCCGCAAACTTTCAATCAGCAACCACAAGCTCAGAATCAACCGCAGAACTTCAATCAGCAACCTCAAGCTCAGAATCAGCCGCAAACTTTTAATCAGCAACCTCAAGCTCAGAATCAGCCGCAATCGTTCAATCAGCAACCTCAAGCTCAGAATCAGCCGCAGAACTTCAATCAGCAACCACAAGCTCAGAATCAGCCGCAAACTTTCAATCAGCAACCGCAGGCTCAGAATCAGCCGCAAACTTTTAATCAGCAACCTCAAGCCCAGAATCAGCCGCAAACTTTTAATCAGCAACCACAAACTCAAAATCATCCGCAAACTTTTAATCAGCAACCACAAACTCAAAATCATCCGCAGACTTTTAATC
>CAMUZG010000021.1 GCA_947165145.1 uncultured Selenomonadales bacterium | reverse complement strand
ATTAAGATTTCACATATTCACACTTTACTTAAGCGTTTATGAACACTGGTTCTTAGATTTTTTCTTGGACTTCTTTGACTTCTTGGACTGCTTGTCAGATTTTTTCTTGTCGGATTTAACTTCATCGGATTTAACTTCATCGGGCTTAACTTCATCGGGCTTGACTTCGTTGGGCTTGACTTCATCGGGCTTGACTTCATCGGGCTTGACTTCGTTGGGCTTGACTTCATCGGGCTTGACTTCATCGGGCTTGACTTCATCGGGCTTAGGCTCGTCGGGTTTATCGGCTTCCTTAGGCTGATCGTCGGGCTTCGGCTCATCAACAGGCGGTTTCGGCTCATCGGTCTTCGGTTTGGGCTTATCTTTCTTCTTCGGCTTATCGGGCTTATCGGGTTTCTTCGGTTCAGGCGCGGGCAACGAATTAAATCTGAAAATTTTCCCGCCGTTGTCAGTGGACTGCAAACCGCCTTCAATGTTGAACAGCACGGGCGCATCGTCGGCATTGCAATACAGCTGGTCTTGCTTGGCGTAGCAGACGACTTTGCCGAAACGACTTTTGAGCGTCGACTCAACGCGATTCCACTCAAGCTTCATGCGCAAAGCTTTGGCGATTGGGACGACCGGCATGTAAGTTATCCCGTCGCGAAGAACAGCCTTTGCGAAAAATCGCGTGTTATTGGCGTCCGTCGGCTGAATTTGTGCGCCGTTAATCTCGACGTTGTACGGTTTGCCGAGAAAAGTCGGTTCGCCGTCGGAAGCCTCAATCTTCCTTGCAATGTCTGATTCAGTCTCGAATGCAAGCACGCCGAACGGTTCAATCCACTTGACCACGTCCGCAACCGTGACAGTTTGAATTCCGTAGCCGTCGGGGTAGATGTAATAGACAACTTCACCTTCGGGCGTCTTCTCGACAACAACGCGATTGTAAGTTATCTCGACAGGCGTACCGACTTCCACGGCGTCGTAAAGTTCCTCAACGTCGCGCTCGTTCATGCGAACACAACCGTTCGAGACGTAGCCGCCGATACTTTCAGGGCGATTTGTGCCGTGAATGCCGTAGTTGCCAGAAAACTGCATCCAACGATAGCCGAGCGGATTATCGGGTCCCGAAGGAACTTCGTATTCGGGATGTGACGGATCAATCCACGTCGGGTTAATCGCTTTCTCGGTGATTTTGTAGTAGCCGCTGGGCGTTGGCGTGCTGACTTTGCCCAAACCGAGATGATAGACTGCAACTTTGACGTCGCCGTCGAAGAAGAGCATGAGCCGACTTGCTGAATTGATTAGGATTTTTTTGCCCGCCGCGTCGACGTGTGCAGTGAGCGAGCCGACAATAACCGCCGCGCTCAGAATGATTGCCGATAAAAATTTCAGAGCTTTCATGTTCGGCATCTTCCTTTCTGAAAATATTTTTCGCCACTATAGCAGTTGAATCTGAAAAACTACTCAAAGCCGCCGCTAAGTATCGTCGCTATTTGACATGAAAAAAATATGGTGATAGAATTCAAAAAGTTGACGGGTAGGAGAGGCAATCGCGGGGAATTCGTTCCACGAGGAAAGTCCGGACTCCACAGAGCAGCGTGCCGGATAACGTCCGGTGAGAGTAATCTTAAAGACAGTGTCACAGAAAAGAAAACCGCCGTCGATTCAATTAGGAATTAGGAATTTGAAATTTGGAATGGCAAAATAACTCCTAATTCCACATTCCTAATTGATAGTCGGTAAGGATGAAAAGGCAGGGTAAGAGCCTACCGGTTGTCGAGTAATCGGCAAGCCTGATAAACCTCACGCGGAGCAAACCTAAATAGGAGATGGTTGAGGTTGCTCGCTGACATCTCGGGTAAGGTGCTGGATTTGGGCGGCAACGTCCAAACAAGATAAATGATTGCCACTAACAGAATCCGGCTTATTGACTGCCCGTCAACCAAACGTCGCTGCTTCCAACGAACGGCGGCGTTTATTCAATTTGGAATTAGGAATTTGGAATTAGGAATTATAATTCCTAATTGAATTGCCAACAGACGCTAAAAATTTTTACGCTTGAATTCATGCTTTAATCACGTCGGAAGATTATAATTCTCTTAAATTTTTGGAAAGGAAGTGGCTGATTTTGTTAAAATTTTTGCGAGCATTGATGATGGTGGTTTTCTTGTTGTCGATTAGCGTTTCCACAAGCTACGCCGCAGGACAATTCAGAGTAGGTGACCAAGGCTCGGAGATTGCTGAGATTCAAGGCAAACTCGTTTTGCTCGGCTACGACGTTATGGCGGACGGTGATTTCGGTCCCGCAACCGTCGAAGCAATCAAAGATTTTCAAAGATCTCACGGTCTCAAAGTTGACGGTCTGATCGGTCCAGCAACATATACGGCTCTTCTCGGCAAGGAAATGCCAGACATCAGTCGCGGCGCAAACTACATCGCACGCAGAATCGTTTCCGCGTCGATGGACTATATCGGCGTGCCCTATCTTTTCGGCGGCACTACACCTTCGGCGTTTGACTGCTCTGGTTACGTTCAATACGTCTTCGCTAACGCGGGCATTTCTCTTCCGCGCACGGCTGACGTTCAATACGAACAGGGCACTCCCGTTTCAACGGCGGAACTTGTCGCGGGCGATTTGGTATTCTTCAGCACCTACACCTACGGTGCGTCGCACGTCGGAATTTATCTCGGCGACGGCAATTTCATTCACGCCAGCTCCAGCCGCGGAGTCACTATCGACTCTCTGTCTACGGCTTATTACAGCTCACGCTACATCGGCGCACGCAGAATTGTTTAAGTCAATGGCGACTTTAAAATTCCCACGTTGTGGAACATTACGCCCCTTTCGATTGAGGAAGGGGCTTTAATTTTTTCGTAGAAATTTCCTTCGAGGAGGCGATTGACATGTTGAAAAAATTTTTCGCGTTGATGATTCTGCTGATGATGATTGCCGCTCCAACGTCAGCAATGAGGCTTGAACTTTATCCGCAACCTATCGGAAAAATTTCTTCCGCAGAAAATGACGCGTTGCAAATCATCGGCGCAACCAAAATCAGCGGCAAGAAATTTAGCAACGACACTTACACTGCGGGCATCGCGATTTTCGGCGACAAAAATTTTCCGCGCAATCCCGAAGACATGAAACATTATTCTCACACGTACGACACGTTTTATGCCGAGAAACTTTTTTGCCACTTCGACGCCGCGAAAAAAATTTGTAACTTCGGCGACCGCGACATCAAAAATACCGTGGCGATTAAAATTCATGTTGAACGTGAAATTTACGTGATTAACAACACCGCCGGCAAAAATCTTTTCCTGCTGAAGGAAGATATCGGCACGGGCGACGGAATCAAAATTATCGGCACGAAGGACGGCAACTGGATTGAATTCCTCGACGCCCGCGACCTGCGCGAAAAGTACAACGTCGGCTGGAATTTTCATATGTCGCAGTGCTTCACCGACGGCAACAAAATCATTTTCCGCTACACGCTGAACGAACACGTTATCGACGTTGTCTGTCGTTGGCACGCGGCGAATCAAGAATTTCACACGGAGGCGATTGAAAGTCTCGCGAGCTGAAGTCGTTAAATTTCGGGCGTCCGAAAAAAATCGGGCGTCTTTTTCTTTGCGTTCACGAAAAATTTTGCTAAAATGTTCAAATGCAAGCAACCACCATTTTTTCATTGACGGCTGATATAATTTGTGCGGAAAGGATGAACGACATGAAAATTTTTTCTCGGCACAAAAAAAATTTCGCGGGGATTTTGTCCGCGATGATGATTTTTTCGACAAGTACAGCCTTTGCCTACGAGGACGACGGCGACGTTATCAAAGAAGTTCCGACCGATATTTATACATGGGTTCAATCGACGCCGCGCGGCAATTACTGGTTCAATCACAAGCATTGCGGCTATCGCGTCAGAGAGGACGGCACGCTTGACTTGAATACGCTGATGGTTCCGACCATTTGCATTTATGACAACGTTCAGATTGATGACGTGATTCAAAAGCGGCGTTGGCGCAGACTTTCTTTGCGGGGCTACGATCGTCTTGCCGGCCGCGCAGATTATCTCAAGTTCGATTTGTCGGCGGGCACAGTGCAAATTGTTGAGCGCGTTGATTTGGACGACACGTGGGCTCCGCTTGATAAAGACACTTCAGGCGAACCGGTTGAGCTCAAAAGCATTCCCGTCAAGGATTTGCGCTACAACTTTTATCGTACAATTTTGGCGTGGGCACGCAAGAACAATGAACTGATTATCGGACGTTCGCGTGGGCATTTGAGCGACGAAGATGCAGACCTGCCTGTAGACGAAGTTCCGATAAACAAAATCTTCATTCCGCCCGCTATCGACGACTGACGCGCAAATTTAGAAAAATATTGCAGGAAGTTTTAATGCCGCGTCGAATTCGCATTGATATACTGTAGAGCGAAAAATTTCAAAAGGAAGATTGACTATGGACACAAATTTATTGCAACTCGGCGAAGATTCTCCGTTGAGCCGAATCAAAACTTACTTTGACGCCCTGCAAAATTCTGCGGACGAATATCTATTCGTCATGGACGTGAGCACGAAGCAAGTCATGTTGTCGAAAAATTTCGTGCGCGACTTCAACTTCCCCGATACTCTCGTCGATAACTTTGACTTGTTGTTGGAGCCGTTCGTTTGGCACGATGACCGCGAAATTTTGGAATCGGCGATGGGCAAGCTTGACTCTGTCAATCCGGGCGTGGAAATTTTCGGCGAATTTCGGTTGCTCAATCGTAACGGCGAATACGGCTGGGTTTCGTTGCGCATGACTGCCGGCGCAGATGAATTCGGTCAACCGGAACTTATCGCGGGCTTGATTGCGCGTATGGATTTGAAGTTGAAGGCCGACCACGTAACGGGGCTACTCAACCGCAACGCTTTTCACGTCGCATTGATGAAGGAACTTAACAGCTCGCCGAACGCTCACGGCGCGGTGATTTTTATCGGGCTGGACAATTTCCAACTCATCAACGAGACGTACGGCTTTGAATTTGGCGATAACGCGTTGCGTCAACTTGCTCAAGACATCACGAACATTTTGCCGCCCGACATTCGCCTCTACAAGCTCGATAACGACATGTTCGCCTTCTTCGTCTCGGAAGTCTATCCCGAAGAGATTGAAATTATTTTCTCAAGTATTCAGCTTTGTATGCGCGAGATTCGCAACATCGACGACACGATTTTCTGTACGGCGTCGGCGGGCGCGGCGTTCTACCCCGATGATGCGGACGACGTGACTACCTTGACGCGTTACGCTGAAGTTGCGTTGGAATTCGCTCGTGAGAAAGGCAAAGACCAAATTGCATTCTTCGACAACAATTTTTATGAGCGTTGGCGTTACGATTTGGGCATGCAAAATCTCATGCAGAATTCGATTGCCCGCGGCTGCGAAGACTTCTTCCTTTGCTATCAACCGCAAGTCGACGCAAAGACCGGTAAACTTGTCGGCGCGGAAGCTCTTCTTCGTTGGTACGACAGAGACGGCAGTGTCGTCGCGCCCATGCAATTTATCCCGTTGCTTGAAAAGTCGCGCATGATAATTCCCGTTGGGCACTGGATTATCGAAAACGCCGTCACAACGCTCAAGAAGTGGAACGACTTCATGCCGGACTTTGAAATCAGCGTGAACATCTCGCTTTACCAGTTGGAAGAACACATGCTTTACGACTTCGTCAAGGACTGCATTGAACGCCACGGGATTGATCCGCACAAGTTGGTTTTCGAGCTCACTGAAAGCCACGACATTTACGATTGGGATTACGTCAACAAGCAGTTCCAGGCGTTCCACGACTTGGGTATCAAGATTGCAATGGACGACTTTGGCATGGGCTACGCGAATTTGGCGTTCTTGAAGAATTTCCGTTGCAACCAGATTAAAATTGACCGCGTCTTCGTCGAGGACGTTCTCAACAGCGAATACGACCGCCAGCTCATCAAACACGTTATCATGATGTGTCACGCCGTCGGCATGGAAGTTTGCATTGAGGGCGTCGAGGACGAGGCGACTTACGTTTATCTGCGCGACGTTTGCGGTGCGGACATCATTCAAGGCTTTTACTTCGGCTACCCCGAAACCGAGGACGTCTTCGTCAAACGCTTCGAGCAGTGATTCGGAGGTGACATCATGAAAAAAATTTTGACGGCTCTCTTGTGTAGCGTGATGATTTTCGGCGCGTCGATTTGCTTTGCGACCGTGAACGCCGACAAAATCGCTTTGGGCAACGTCTACCCAGGCATGAGTGCGAACGACTTGATTAACGTCTGCGGGCAACCGAATTCCCGCGACGACGACGATTGGTATTATTCAAACTTCAAAGTTGAAGTTGAGCGCGGCATTGTTGAGAAAGTTTCGACGACCAGCGGGGCAATCGCGACACCCAACGGCGTGCACGTCGGGCAATCCGCCGAGGCTTTGAACTCAACTTACGGTTCGGCTGACAAAATCGACCACGACAGGGACGGCATCGAGTACGAATATTTCAGCGACGATCGCTCCAAGAAAATCGAGTTTGATGTTGTCAACGGAATCATCACGAAAATCACCTGCAAAATCAGAGACTGAACTCATAAAAAAAATTATCGGCAGCGGAAAAAAATTTTTCGTCGCCGAATTTTTTTTTGCGATTTTTGACGCTCAAACCACTCCGAAAAAAATTTTTTTTTACCAATTTTCGGGGCTCAAAACAGCTCAAAAAAAAATTTTTGCTTGTCAAGCAGGAATTTCGAGCACTCGCGGCGAACCACCCGACGGGCGGTCGGATTGGGATTTTCCCTGGCGGGAAAAATGGGATGCAGGGCATGCTACTAGATAGAGGTAGAGCATGACTGAGGGGAAGCGCAGAAGTAGAGGTCTCGACAAAAATCAAACGAAAAAAAAAAAAAGTAAACCTGGGGTGCTTGACATAAAGAAGTAAAGCGGGGGTTCTTGACATGAATTATCGTGAGGAATGGTTCAAGCACAATGAATCGAATCATGGCTGGTACACGTGTGCGAAATGTGGAAAAAAACTTCGGAAGTCTGAGGTCGACATTGATCACATTGTTCCGCAGAAGTACGGTGGTAGCGATCGTCTTTTCAACCTGCAGTGTCTTTGTAAACATTGCAACAGGTCGAAGCAAGCCAGCATGAAGGACACGTTCCAAGACCTTGTCAGAGAAAACGGAAGTCGTGCGATTAAGAACGTCAAGAAGAATTTGACGAGTACGGTCAAGAAGGCTTTGACTGGTAAGAAAAAGTGAATTGGTTGCGAGCAAGAGATTGCCCGCTTTTTTGTTGAGGAGGCATGAGCTTTGAAAATCATGATGTCGGCTGGTGAAACGTCTGGTGATGTTCATGGTGCTGGTCTTGCTCTTGAGATGAAACGAATTTTGCCTGATGTTGAGTTGTTTGGTTTTGGCGGCAATTTGATGAAAGAATCCGGTGTTCGACTTGTGCGGAATTGCAAAGATTATAGCGTCATGGGTGTCGTTGAGGTTTTGAAGAATTTGCGTCGGATATTGCGATTGCTTGACGACTTGACGGAAGTCATCAGAACTGAACGACCCGATTTGCTTGTGCTTATTGATTATCCCGATTTCAACTGGCGATTGGCGAAGCGTGCGAAAAAATTTGGCGTGAAGATTTTGTCGTACATTCCGCCTAGTGCTTGGGCTTGGCGCAAAGGTCGTGCGAAATCCTGCGCGGCAATCGCTGATGTGTTCGTGGCGATATTTCCGTTTGAACTGCCTGTGTATCAAGCGGCTGGCGCGAAAATATTTTTCTTGGGTAATCCGCTTGTCGACACGGTGAAGCCAACGATGTCCGCGGTTGAGGCTCGGAAGTTCTTCGGCGTCGATGAGGCAATTCGCGTCGTGTTGCTGTTGCCTGGTTCGCGTCGACAGGAAATAAAGCTGTTGTTGCCGCCGATGCTTGCCGCTGTGAAAATTTTGGCGTCGACACGCGCGATAAAATTTTTCCTGCCCGTTGCCGACAGCGTTGACCGAAACGATTTGCGGCGACAAATTGACGCGGCGGGCGTTGACGTGACGCTCGTGGATTCTGCGCGGCGATACGATTTGATGAGCGTGGCTGATTCGGCGATGGCGACTTCGGGCACAGTCGTCTTGGAAGCGGCGTTGCTGAATTTGCCGTGCGTAGTGCTGTACAAGATGGCTCCGCTGAATTTTTTTATCGGCAAGCTTTTGGTCGACATAAAATTTTTTAGCCTGCCGAACATTTTAGCGGACGAAAAAATTTTGACGGAACTGTTGCAAGACGAAGTGACGCCCGAAAACATTTCCGCCGAAATTCTCAAGCTCCTCGACAATCGGTCAAGCGTCGTGGCGAAATTGCAATCAGCCTGCGCGAAACTCGGCGAACCTGGAGCGACGGCTCGTGTCGCCAAAAAAATTTTGGACACGGCGAATGGTGACAACTCTTGAGATTTGATTTACAATTTACAAAGAACAACCAAGCCGTTCTCCGCCGCGAACAATTCAAAACTTCAAACTGAGGAGTGTACAATCATGAACGAACAACAATTTCAACATTTTATCGCTTGGCTTACAACTGAAAAAGATTTGCTGGACGAAGAGATAACGCACACTTACAGTATCAAAAGCATCGACGAGTTCACCAACGGGCGCAGAATTGTTTATCGCGAGTTACTCTATGGACTAAACGATTATCCGACCATTAACGAACACCAATTAAAACATATGATTGACTGGCTTTTGCTTACGAAACACCGTGCGGAGAATAAATTGGACGCTAGAATCGAGTTCGACGAAACCAGCAACGGAATCAGAGTGGGTTGTCGCGAAATACTGCACATGATACGCGGTTACTTGGAAAATCCCGAAGATTACGGCATTAACGAAGACTGACAATGAAAAATTACACACGACTTTTGGTTTACATCAAGCCTTACATCGGGCGGTTCGCTTTGGCGATACTCTGTATAATCTGCGCGTCGGGCGCGAATCTTTATCTGCCGTGGATTATCAAGGACATGATTGACAAAGTCCTTGCCGAGCGCGATATGGCAATGCTGAACTTCATTTCGGTGAGTATCGTGGTTGTCTTCGCCTTCCGCGGGATTTTTTATTACGGTCAATCGTATCTTGTGTCGTATATCGGTCAACGTGTCGTCGTCGACGTTCGCGAAGTCATGTTCAAAAAGTTTCAGCGAATGCCGATGGCTTACTTCGACAAACATCAGACCGGCGAAACGATGAGTTACTTGACGAACGACGTTGGCGCGATTCAATCCGCACTGGTAGACAATTTGATTGACATGTTCACCGAGGGCGCAATTCTTATCGGCTCAATCGCGATGATGTTTTATCTTGACTGGAAGCTGACGCTGTTGACGCTGATAACCGTGCCGCTCGTCGGGACAGCTATGCGCATTTTCGGGCGGAAGATTAAATCAACTGGTCGCGTGATTCAAGAGAAATTGGCTGACATCACGTCGCTGTTGCAGGAAAGTATTTCGTCAATCCGCGTGGTGAAGTCGTTCGTGCGCGAAGACTACGAAATCAACCGTTTCCGCGTCGAGAACGAATTAAACTTCAGGGCGACAATGAAGAACGTTCAGCTGACAAGTTTGCTCACTCCGACGGTTGAATTTTTGGCGGCGGTCGCGGTCACGTTAATCGTCTGGTTCGGCGGCTACGAAGTCGTTAACGGAATCATGTCAGCAGGCGCACTGGTTGCCTTTCTAACGTACGCCGTCAACCTTGCTAACCCTGTCAAGCGTCTGTCGCGAATCTACGGCAAAATTCAAAAGGCTATGGCGGCAATCGACAGGATTTTTGGCGTACTCGACCTGCCCGAAACCGTCAATGATAAACCGAACGCGATTGATTTGCCGAAAGTCAAAGGCAGCGTCGTCGTCGAGGGCGTGACGTTCAGCTATGACGGCGTGCACAACGCGCTGGAGGACGTGAGCTTTACCGTTGAACCGGGGCAGATGATTGCCTTCGTCGGACCGAGCGGCGCAGGTAAATCGACGATTGCTAACCTTATTCCGCGTTTCTACGACGTGTCGGCAGGTTCAATTAAAATCGACGGTCAAGACCTTCGCGACGTGACGGTTCATTCTCTCCGCGAGCAAATTGGTATCGTGCCGCAAGAAACGCTACTTTTCTCGACAACGGTAATGGAAAATATTCGTTACGGGCGACTGAACGCGACGGACGACGAAGTTATTGCGGCGGCGAAAGCTGCTAATGCCGACAAATTTATCCGCGAACTGCCCGAAGGCTATCAGACGCAAATTGGCGAACGTGGCTTGAATTTGAGCGGTGGACAACGTCAACGCATGGCGATTGCCCGCGCGATGCTCAAGAACCCGCAAATTTTGATTCTCGACGAGGCAACTTCAGCTTTGGACACGGAGTCGGAAAAAATCGTTCAGTCCGCGCTTGATGATTTGATGGTCGGGCGCACGAGCTTTGTTATCGCGCACAGGTTGAGCACGATTTTTGCGGCGGACAAAATTTTCGTCATCGACAAAGGCAAAGTCTGCGAATCCGGCACGCACAAGGAACTTTTGGCACTCGGCGGCGTCTACAGCAACTTGTACAACATTCAGTTCAGCGCGTTGTGAATCGGAGGCGACGGCTTATGAAAATTTTGGCGTGTGATTTGGACAGCACGTTGATTCATTCGCACAAAAAATTTCGCGACGGGGACATTTGCGTTGAACTGTACGACGGGCGCGAGCAAAATTTTATTTCGCCGCGAGCACTCGATTTGCTCAAGCAGATTGCCGCGCAGATTTTGTTCGTGCCGATAACGACGCGTTCAATTGAACAGTATCAGCGAATTTTTTGGGCGGAAGGATTTTGTCCGCGATATGCTGTCGTGGCGAACGGTGCCTATCTTCTTGACGGCGATAAATCTGAAAAATTTCTGCGTGATGTCGTCGAACCACATGCTGACGAGTTGGAGGCTTTGCGCGAAAAATTTTCGTCTGCCGAGGAATTTGACATCTGCCGCATTGTCGACGAGAGTTTTTTATATTTGCGGTGCCGCGACGATTTGGACGCCGAAAAAATTTCTCGCAACCTGCAGACGCTGACGAACTTGCCTGTTCAGCACACGGGCAAAAAAATTTATTTCTTCCCGCCAAAACTCAACAAAGGCGAGGCTCTGCGCGGACTCATCAAAAAATTTTCGCCGACAAAAATTTTCGCGGCAGGAGACAGCGAAATCGATTTGCCGATGTTGGAGCTCGCGAACGTTGCATTTGCCCCGAAGACATTGCGCGGAAAATTCGTGACGTGTTCGGAATCGCCCGCCTTCGCCGAAGAATTTTTGTCGCAGATAAAGTTTTCGTTGGCAAATCAATCTGAATATTGACTGAAAGAAAAGGATTTGCTACAATCAATCAACAGAATTCATTCGTCGGATTGATTAGAGGTGACCATCTTGGCGAAGATATTTAAAGCGACGCACGTCGGCAAAGTTCGGCAGAACAACGAAGACTCGCTGATTGTCATAGAGCCCGAAACATTCGTGGTAGCGGACGGCATGGGCGGTGCATCGGCGGGCGAAGTTGCCAGCCAAATGTTGGTTGAGGTCGTGAAAAATTTTTTGTCGGAAACACCCGCGCCGTGGGACGAAAATATTTTGGCGAAAGCGATACACCTTGCCAACGAAAAAATTTTGAATTTGGCACGCCAAAACGAAGAGTACAACGGCATGGGCACGACCGCGACGATTTTATCGCTGGACGGCACGCAAGCGTACTTTGCTCACGTGGGCGACAGTCGGCTTTATCTGCTACGGAACAAAGTCTTAAAGCAGATGACCGAAGATCATTCCTACGTTGAGACATTGGTCAGGCGCGGCGAACTAACGGAAGAAGAAGCGCGTATTCACCCGATGAAAAACGTTTTGATTCAAGCGGTCGGCGTGATTCCCGAAATTTTCGTTGACATGTCGAACTTCACGACGGCAAAGGGCGATCTCTTCCTGCTGTGCACCGACGGCTTGACGAACATGGTCGACGACGCGACAATCGCTGAAATTCTGCAGACCGCCTCCGAGCCCGCAGACGCTCTAATCGAAGCGGCATTGCAGGCCGGCGGCAAGGATAATGTTACCGTTATCGTCGCGGGAGTTGATTAGCCATGTGCCGTGAATTTTTTTGCTGTGCGTTGAATTTTTATCACGCGTTGCGAGGAGCGATTGACTGTGCTTTTCGCATTGCGCACGACGCATTGATTTGAGCTGGTAGCTGACAGCTCACCTAAGGGGCGAGAAATATGATTCAGCGAGTCTTGAGCGGGCGATATGAGCTCGAAGAGAAAATCGGCAGCGGCGGCATGGCTGAAGTCTACAAAGCCCACGACAGACTTCTCGCTCGTCCCGTCGCAATAAAAATTCTCCACGAAGCCTATCGTTCGGACGTGGAGTTTATTGAACGTTTTCACCGCGAGGCAAAGTCAGCGGCGCGATTGTCTCACCCGAACATTGTCAGCATTTATGACGTCGGCGTCGCGGGCAACGATCATTACATTGTTATGGAGTATGTGCAAAGTAGCACACTCAAGAAGAAAATTCAGGACGAGGGACCGCTTGACCTGTTGACGGCAACTTCAATCGCCAAAGACATTGCCAACGGTCTCACACACGCGCACGCCAATAACATTGTTCACTGCGACATCAAACCGCACAATATCTTGATGACCGAGGACGGGCACGCCAAAATTACTGACTTCGGAATTGCCCGCGCAGTCACGGAATCAACTCTCACTTACGGCGGCAGTGTTATCGGCTCGGTGCATTATTTTTCGCCCGAACAGGCACGCGGTGGCGCAATCACGCCAAAATCCGACGTGTATTCTTTGGGCATTGTGCTTTACGAAATGTTGACGAATCGTCTGCCGTTCACAGGCGAAAATCCCGTTGCAATCGCGATGAAGCATATCGAGGAAGAACCGATTTCGCCAAGCCGTTATCGTCCGCAGATACCGCCAATGCTTGAGTCGATTGTCTTCCGCACGATGAGCAAAAGTCCCGAAATTCGCCCGTCGAGTTTCGAGTTGGTGCAGGAACTTTCAAATGTCGAATCGGCTTTGAACGCAGTTCATCACAGCGACCCCGACGCTACAAAAATTTTGTCCCGCACGGAAATTCCGCCGCGTCGAACAATCCGTCAAGGTGCCGTTACTCAAGTCAAGCAGGAAAAAAAGATTGATGAGCCGATTGAATCGCGCCCATTCTACAAATCGAAAATCTTCTTGCTGATGATGGTTTTCGTGCTGATTCTCGGTTTCGGCGTAGGAATTTTCGCGGCGTTCGGCAAAGTCTTCAACAACGAGGAGACTGTTACCGTGCCCGAAGTCAAAGGCAAACAGCTTGCTCTTGCCCGACAAATTCTTGAGGATAACCGTCTGCGCGTCAATGTCGCTGAAACTTACGACGCGAACGTTCCCGCGGGTCAAGTCGTCTCGCAAGACCCCGATGTCGGCAAAACCGTCAAGAGCGACCGACTCGTCACGATTTACGTCAGCAAGGGCGGCGAGGCAATCGACATGCCCGATTTGGCCGGTCTCGCGAAATCTGCGGCGGTTGAACGTCTGCAAAAGCTCGGCTTGAATTTGGGCTCCGTTTACGAAAAAGATTCTCCGTCAGAACCGGGCACAGTCCTTTCGCACGACCCGACGACCGGCACGAAGATTACTCGCGGGCAAGTGATTGATTTGGTTGTCTCGCGCGGCGAACCCGAACCGAAAGTTGAGGAAGTTCACGTTACGCACAAGGTCACACGCGTTCCCAACGTCGAGAATGCAAGCTTGTCTGTCGCGGAGGACGGCATTGCTGGTCGCGGACTCGTTGTCGGCTCAGTCACGTCGCAGGAAAGTTCGCAGGCGGAAGGCACCGTTATTGCGCAATATCCTTCACCCGAAGCGGAAGTTGAACTCGGCTCGGCTGTCGATTTGGTTATCGCGCGTCGTCCTGAACCGCAACCAGAACCTGAGCCCGAACCTCAACCTGAACCGCAACATTCGGAGCCGACCAGCAACGAATCGACTTTTCCCGAAATTCCCGATTTAAGCGACGAACCTAGCCGTGAAGGCGATCAATCAAAGGGGCGGTGACATGCGAGAAATCGGACGCGTCATAAAATTTTACAACAGTTTTTTCTTCGTGCGGATTGGTGACGAGCTTATTCCGTGCAAACTGCGCGGGCTGCTCAAACGTGACAAAAAAATCGGCAGTGCGGTCTGCGTCGGCGACTTCGTGGAAATTTCAAGACTCAAAGACAAAAGCGGCGTGATTGAAAATATTCAGTCGCGCCGTAATGTTTTGATAAGACCAACTGTCGCCAACGTTGACCGAGTGATTTTGACGTTCGCAATCGACGCGCCGAAACTTCACCCGCTACTACTGAATCGCTTTTTGATATTGGCGGAAAAATCCGCGCTTGACGAAATTATCATCTGCGTGAACAAAATCGACTTGTCAGCGACAGAAAATTTTTTGTCGGAATACGAATCACTTTACAAAGTTTTGCGCGTGTCAGCAGTGACGGGCGACGGTCTCGACGAACTGAAAGAAATTTTATCGTCGGGCGTGACAGTCTTCGCGGGACCAAGCGGCGTCGGGAAATCGTCGTTGCTGAATGCTGTCGAAAAAAATTTGAGCTTGAAGGTCGGCAAAGTCAGCGAAAAAATTCTGCGCGGCAAACACACTACACGAGTCGCCGAGCTGTTGGAGTATGGCAACGGTTATCTCGTCGACACGCCCGGTTTCAGCGCGGTTGATTTGGTTGAGGCCGGTCTCGACAAAAATAATCTGCGTCACAGCTTTAAAGAGTTCGTCAATTTCGCGGGCGCGTGCAAATTCTTGAATGTCTGCACACACAGCCACGAGCCAGATTGCGGCGTCAAAGCGGCGGTTGAGCGTGGCGACATTCTCCGCGAACGTTACGAAGCTTATTTGACTTTGCTTGACGAAATTGGCGCGGAAAAAATCCGTTGACAAGTTTGCCCGCCTGTGATAAATTTTTCACGGTAAAAAAATTAAGCGTCCATGGACGCCTGAACTCGATTAAAGCGGTCTAACCCCCGTAATATGTAGACTATATTGCGACGATTCGTTTCAGCCTCTAAGCTTTGCAGAGCTTACGAGGCTGTGTTTGTTAGTAGCCAAAGAATAATGACCACAAGGAAAATCATCCTTAGCATACTTGTATCCCCCTTTCCGGGGGTTTCAAAGTTGACCGCTCCGCCCGTCTAAGGACTGCGCAAGTTTAACGCGACGAATATATCACACACTGGGATTCATTTCAAGTAAAATTCATTTACAAGTTCGATTGCAAACAAAAAGCACCTTCCGAAAATCGGGAGATGCTTTTGTTTTTGAGATAATTTCGCGTCAAATATTTTCCTTGGCAATGGCAACGAGTTTCTCGAAAGCCTGCGCGTCTTTGACGGCAAGGTCAGCCATCATCTTGCGGTCGACGGCGACACCCGCTTTGGTCAAGCCGCAAATAAGTTTGCTGTAGGAAATGCCGTTGATGCGAGCCGCGGCGTTGATACGTGCAATCCACAGGCGACGGAATTCGCGTTTTTTGACGCGACGGTCGCGGTGTGCGTATTGCCCTGCTTTCAAGACTGACTCGTTGGCTTTTTTGAATTGTTTACTCCTCGCGCCGCGATAACCTTTGGCGAGCTTGAGGATTTTTTTATGGCGTCTGTGAGCTGTGACACCTGTTTTTACTCTCGGCAAGTTAATCTCCTCCGTTCTGTCGATTAGGAACGTGGACTGTGGAATTAATTCCTAATTCCAAATTCCTAATTCCAAATTGTTTTAAGCGTAGGGAAGCATTCTTCTCACGCGTGCGCGATCTGCCGCCGAAGCAAGCGTCGCCTTACGGAGATTTCTCTTGCGTTTGCGGGTTTTCTTTTCGAGGATATGGCTCTTGTATGCTTTATTGCGTTTGAATTCGCCGCTGCCGGTCACGTGGAAACGCTTAGCTGCTGCTCGATGGGTCTTGATTTTGGGCACCTGTGTCCCCTCCTTTTGTGATAGTGCTTTTCTTGGTCTTTTGCGCCTTTTGTGCCTTAGGAGAGAGAATCATAGTCATGTTTTTGCCCTCAAGCTTGGCGGCACGTTCGACAGTTACGACGCCTTCAAGGGCTTGAGCAAGTTTGTCCAAAACTTCGCTACCGAGTTCGGGGTGAGAAAGCTCGCGCCCGCGAAACATTATCGTGACTTTGACTTTGTTGCCTTCTTCGATGAAACGTTGAGCGTTTTTGAGCTTGACTTCAAAGTCGTGCTGTTCGATGTTGGGGCGAAGTTTGACTTCTTTGATTGTGATGATTTTCTGCTTCTTGCGGACTTCCTTTTCTCGCTTTTGCTGTTCGTAGCGATATTTGCCGAAATCCATAATTTTGCAAACGGGCGGTCTGGCTTTGGGCGCGACCTCGACCAAATCAAGGTGTTTGTCCTCGGCAAGCTTAAGCGCGTCCCGCGTGAGCATGACGCCGAGCTGTTCGCCGTTCGCGTCGGTCACACGCACCTCGCGAATACGAATCTCCTCATTGATTCTCAAACTGTCTCTACTAATTGAAATACACCTCCTACGGCGCGTCGAAAAAAAATAAAGGCGGCGATAAGCCACCTGCGATTCTCACCAAAAAAAATCTTAGTAACCGCGTCAACACATTGAAGGTCGACGGGTGAGAAGCGCGGGCTCCTGCTTAACGCGTCGAAGTTTATCACAGCACCTTGTCGCTGTCAAGTTAGCTTTAGGCTTATCTTGCACGCGTGCGGCTTTGATGTTACAATCGATTGCAAGCAGTCTTAGATCGTGTCGAAAAACCGTTTTAGGTTTTCAATTCCTAATTCCACATTCCTAATTCCAAATTGTTAAGGGGTGGCAGTTTTGGCGAAAAATATCGTGCGTTATATGACGGTTGGCGAACCCGTCATAATCGGGCAACGTCCCAAACCGATTGTCGAGGAAGAACCTGAACCCGAAATTCCCGAAGAAGAGCCGCAAGAAGAAATCGAAGAGCCCGAAACCGAACCGGAGCCTGAACCGGAGCCCGAACCAGAACGCGGCATTCCACAGGAAGTTCTCGACAAAGTCTACGCCGAAATTGATGAGATCGAACGCAAACTCAAGCTGACGAAAATCAATCTTCGCGAATCGCAAGAGGCTCGAGATCAAGCTGAAAAACTCAAAAAAGAGGCTCAAGACATTCGCGACGCCGCGCAGGTTGAAGCCGACAAAATTATCGCCGAGACTAAGCATCAAGCCGAAGAACTCCTTGAGCAAGTTCACCAAGAAGGTTTTGACGCAGGTCACGAAGAAGGCGTTGAGCAAGGCATCAAAGACGGCAAGGAGCGCATTGAAGAGGAACTCGCCGACATTGTCCGCAAAGCCAACGAGCAGGCGCAGAAGACCATTCAAGACGCCAAAGAGCAGACTTCCGAATATTTCATTCGCGCGGAAGACGACATCGTTAAAATCGTGATGATGGCGATTGAAAAAATTTTACCGCAACATTTCCTTGACGTGCCGCAAGTCATTCTGCCCGTCGTTCGTGAAGCAATTTTTCGCGTGCGCGACCAAAAAGAAATCAAAATTCACGTTGAGCCTTACAGCTACGATTTGATTTTGATGGCGCGAACCGAGTTTCAATCAATGCTAACGGACGGCACCGCGACTATCGAAATTGTTTCCGACGAGGCGTTGAAGCCAGGCGATTGCGTCATTGAGACACCGAACGGCGGCGTTGACGCAAGACTTTCCACGCAAATCAATTTGCTGAAGTCTGCAGTTGAAAACGTGCTGAACAAACCGCTTTAATCGTTTCAACTGCTTGAGTTTGTTAGCCACGTTCCAATAAAAAAAATCCCGCCAACGTGACGGGATAATTTTTTTGCGATATGTTCAGTCGTTGAAGTCGCCGCGCAGATTGAAGCCGTGATCGAGAGGTCCCGAACCTTTGCCGAGATTGAGTCCGCTTACCAGTGCGCCCGTCAAATAATTTTTCGCGCGTTCGACAGAAATTTTCAAGCCGTGACCTTTGGCGAGATTAGCGGCAATCGCGGAACTTAGCGTGCAACCCGTGCCGTGCGTGTTCGGCGTGTCGATTCGTTGACCGTAAAGCCAAGTGCCCGCGCCGTCGAAAAGATAATCGTTGGCGTCGTTGAGCCCGTGACCGCCCTTCGCTAAGACAGCGCAACCGTGAGCGTCGAAAATTTTCTGCGCGGCATGTTCAATGTCTTTCGGCGTGGAAATTTTTTCGTGAACGATAACTTCGAGTTCGGGCAGATTCGGCGTTAAAATCGTCGCGAGCGGAAAAAGTCTCGTCATCAAAATTTTTATGGCGTCGTCATCAATGAGGCGTGCTCCCGACGTGGCAACCATCACTGGGTCGACGACAATATTTTTCGCGCCGTAACGTGTCAGCTTGTCCGCGATGATTTCAATCAACCGCGCAGATGATACCATGCCGATTTTTACAGCGTCAGGGAAAATGTCTTCGAAAATCGCGTCGAGTTGGTCGGATAAAAATTCTGGCGTCGAATTCAGCACAGACCGCACGCCGCAAGTATTTTGCGCCGTCAAAGCGGTTATCGCGCTCATGCCGTAGACACCGTTCGCCAGAAAAGTTTTCAAGTCAGCTTGAATGCCCGCGCCGCCAGAACTGTCCGAGCCCGCGATTGTCAATGCAGTGTTCATGGCAAAATCCTTTCAGCGGATTGAAACGTCGCCCGCGTAAACAGTCTTGAGCCCGTCTTCAGTCTCGACGACAAGCGCGCCGTCCGCGTCCAAGTCGACAGCTTTGCCGATAAAACTTTCGCCGTCATTGACCGCAGAAACAACGCGAATTTCTTTGCCGAGCGTGATGTTGTATTTCCGCCAACGTTTAAGAATTTCGCCGAAGCCTTGAGCTTTGACCGCAAGATAAAGTTTGTCGAACTCTTCAAGCACGGCACGGAAAAAATCCACGCGAGAAACAGCACCGTGATTCATTTCGGACAACGACGCGGCAATCGGGCGAATCTCTTTGGGGAACTCGTCGCGGTCGATGTTGACGTTGATTCCCACGCCGATAACGATGTACGTGATTTTAGCAAGTTCGCCAGTCATCTCCGTCAAAATGCCGACAAGTTTGCGCCCGTCAAACATGATGTCGTTGGGCCATTTGATTTCGGCTTTGAGATTGAAACGGTTCATTGCTTCGGCGACGGCAACCGCTGCCAGCAACGTGAATTTCGGCGCGTCATACGGGGAAAAATTCGGACGCAGAATCACCGAAAACCAAATGCCTTTGACACGCGGCGAATAAAAATTTCGTTCGAGCCGACCTTTGCCGCCGGTCTGTTCTTCAGCAACGACAATGGTGCCGTCCTGTGCGCCGTGATATGCCAGAGCTTTTGCGACGCGGTTTGTTGAGTCGACGGCGGGATAATAGTGCATTTCCTTGCCGACAATCTCCGTGTCGAGCCCAATTTGAATTTCGCTGGGCAAAAGGAGATCGGGCGCGTCCTTGAGCTTGTAGCCGTGCCGTTCGTAGCTGATAATCTCGTAGCCACTGTCGCGAAGTTTCTGAATATGTTTCCAGACAGCAGTGCGGGAAATTCCCAACTCACCAGCGATGCTCTCGCCTGAAACAAACTCTTCTCCCGCATTCTTCAACATCTCAACAATCGTCTTTCGCATATTCATTCACCTCGCATAAAAGTTTAGCATAGTCGCGGTAACATTTCAAATAAAAACGAAAAGTCGTGTTGTTGAAGAATTATCGCGGCGAATTTGTCAGCGTTTGTCCAATCGTTTGGCAAGAGTGTTGCCGACGAATTGCACGAGCTGAACCAAGACAATCAGCACGACGACCGTAGCCAACATGACTTCGGGGCGGAAACGTTGATAGCCGTAACGGATTGCCAAATCGCCGAGCCCGCCGCCGCCGATTGCGCCCGCCATTGCTGATTCGCCGACCAAAGCAATTATAACCGTCGTCAGCTGTGACACGATGCTTGGCATTGCTTCCGGCAACAAGACACGGCTGATGATTTGGAACGGTGTCGCGCCCATTGATTGAGCCGCCTCAACTAAACCTGCGGGAACTTCCTTTAACGACGTTTCGACTTGCCGACCGATGAACGGTATCGACGCGATGACAAGCGGGACGATTGCCGCAGTGGTGCCGATTGCTGAGCCGACGATAAATCTTGTCAGCGGGATAATCGCGACCATCAAAATGATAAACGGAATTGAGCGCACCGCGTTGACGATTGAGCCGACCGTTTGATTGATGATGACGTTCTCAAGGATTTGACCCTTTGCCGTGGTGTGAAGCAAAACTCCGAGCGGCACGCCGATTGCCGACGCGATTACCATGCTAACGACGACCATGTAAATCGTTTCGCCGAGTGCTTTACTCAACAGCGGTAGCACTTCTGCGAACATAGCCGATCACCTCCACTCGAACATCTTGCTTGCCGAGAAAATTCAACGCGCTGTTAATCGAATCGTCTTCGCCGCTCAAGCCGATGATGAATCGTCCGAACGGAACGCCGTGAATCTCGTCAAGGTTGCCGAAAAGCATTGTACATTCGACGCCCTTGCACGTGCGAATCATGTTTGCAAGGACGGGGTCATCAGCTCTGTCGCCTAAAAAAATCAATCTCAGCAAAAGAAAACTGTCGGGCGTCCTGTCTTGAGAAATTTCGTTGCCACGGAACGCGGCGGGCAAATCGTTCGACAGGAGCACGCTGATAAATTCCTTTGTGATGTCGTGGCGCGGCTTTGTGAAAACGTCAAGCACGGAGCCTTGTTCGGCGATGATTCCGTCGCTGATGACCGCCACTTTGTCGCAAAGCTGTTTGATGACTTGCATTTCGTGCGTTATGACGACGACGGTTAACGCCAGATTTTGATTGATGACATAAATCAAGTCGAGGATTGATTTTGTCGTTTGCGGGTCGAGCGCGGAAGTTGCCTCGTCGCAGAGCAAAATTTTCGGATTGTTCGCCAATGCACGTGCAATGCCGACGCGTTGTTTTTGACCGCCGCTGAGCTGTGACGGATATTGTTTAGCTTTGTCGCCGAGCCCGACGAGTTCAAGTAGCGGATCAACTTTTTTTTTAATGTCAGCGTCTTTCATATTGCTGAGCTTGAGCGGAAAGGCAATGTTGTCGTAAACCGTCGCCGAGCTCAAAAGGTTGAAGTGCTGAAAAATCATGCCGATAGACTTGCGAGCTTCGCGCAGTTCGCTTTCTGTTAGCTGAGTCATATCGCGTCCGTCGACGATGACTTTGCCGGCAGTCGGGCGTTCAAGCATGTTGATACAGCGCACGAGAGTGGATTTGCCCGCGCCGCTCAAGCCGATGATGCCGTAAATTTCGCCGCGTGCGATTTCGAGGTTGATACCTTTGAGCGCGTGAACTTTTCCCGACGGGCTGTCGTAAACTTTTTCAATGCCGATGAGTTTTATCAAACGGTTCACCTCTTTTTAAGGGGTCAACTTCCAGCTGTCAGCTGTCAGATAAAACCGTAACTCCTGAAAGCTGATAGCTACTTTTTAAGGTAATGATACAGCGCGCCGAGAATATTCGCGTCATTGTGATATTTGCAGGCAACGACTTCGGGTCGCGGCAAATAAGCGGGAGCCTTCTCGAACAACTCATCAAGCTTATCGTTAACCGCGTCGATAAAACTTTGCTGCTCACTGATTCCGCCGCCGAGTGCAAAACGTTCGGGGTCGAACAACATCTGCAGATTGTAAATTTTAACCGCAATACCGTGCGCGTACCTGTACAGAATTTCCAACATGTCGTCGTCGTTCTCGTTAATCAGCTCGAAAACCATTTCAACAGAAACTTGGTCGGGCTGCATTTGCAAAGACTTCGCGCACATTTTTTGAAAGAATTTTACGCTCAAGTCGCTGGCGTAAAAATTTTTGTCGCTCATGACGGAAATACTGTTCTTCAACGTCAAAGCGACTTCGCCCGCGCAGTTATGTGCTCCGCGATAAATTTCACGGTTGCGCACGAATGCACCGCCTACACTCGTTCCGAAGACCAAAACGAACGCGTCCTTCACGTCGGCAAGCGCACCACTTTTAATTTCGGCAAGAGCCGCGCAGTTTGCATCGTTCTCCATTGTGACTGGCACACCGCACATCGCCTTGAGCTCCTCGGTAATGCAACAACCATTATTGAAGCTGAACGCGTCGCTCGCCAAACAAATTCCTTTGTCCGCGTCGATAAGCCCGGGCATTGACAGCGCGATTCCCTCAACGTCGTCGTGAGCGTTGAAAATGTCGGCAAGACTTTCCATGAAGTCTTCGTGATTCGTCTTCGTCGTGTCGACTTTATCCTTGACGGCGATTTTGAACGCGCGAATGCCCGTCATCACGGCGTACTTTGTGAACGTGCCACCAACATCAATCGACAAAATTTTTCTCATGGCGAAACCTCCGTATCAAAAAAAATTTGCCTCAACGATAAGTCAAGGCGAAAGACTTTGTCAATAATTCCGATAAAAAATTTTTTGGCGTTCGCGGCGAATCAATCCGTGTTGCTCTGTTGAATAGTCATGCGTTTTGCCAAAGCGGATGCTTCTGCCAGGAGCGTCTGCACTTGATGAATTTTTTCTTCAGCGGATTTAATCGTCGGGGCGTTCTTGTCCGCCATCCACTTACCGTAATCCTTCGCGGCGGCAATGGCAGTGTCGCAAATCCGCAAGTAAAGATTGTGCAAAGTCTCGGCGTCTTTGGGCACGTGCATTCCGAAAAATTCTTGCTTGCGCGCTTCCCAATCTTTAAGGAAAATGTCGTCAATCAAAGTTTTCAGTTCGGTACGCGTCTTGTCTTGACCTAAGCTACCTGCGGAAAGAATCATGCCGTACTTTTGCTCAGCTTCGCGAAGAATAGCGTCGTGACGTGCGTTAATTTCTCCGCTTTGCGTCAGATAGTCGTCAATCTGCTTGCGACGCGCTTTGTTTATCTCCGTGACGTATTCATGAAAATTTCTCACGCGGTCAACTTGCCACTGATTTTCCGCGCCGCGAGCCAAAACAATTTGAATCGGGAATTCGCGCTCAAGTTCCGGCTGAAAGACAATAACATCAGCGAAAGCCTCGTTGGAATTGGCGTCGTTGATTTCGATATTTTTCACGTCGCGGACTTCAATATCGTTCAAGCCAGTTCGCTCCAACATCTCGATAACGCCAGCGGTTTTGTCGGTCTGCAATTCGCCCGTAGCAACGTAAGAATCAAGCGCGGTCTTCAAGCTGAGCATCATCGGTCCGCGCAACATCTGCGTGAAATTTTTAATGGCGTCTTTGGTTTCGTTTGAAGATGCGCCTTCGGACGTGGCAATTCCTTCGACGAAGCCGTCATAGCCCGAATCAAGCACGCCGTCGACGTTGACTACGCGATGAAATTCTTGCAGGTCATGATTCTCTATCGATTCAGTGAGCGTTTCTATCGCACGAGCGGGGGTATCGCCCTGCACGTGGAAGTAGTAGTAACCGCCGCCCGCCACAGCCATTGCCAACGCCGCTAAACCTGCGCCCACCGCCAATTTGAAACGTTTATTCATCATGTCGCCTCCATGTTAGGTTTTAGGTTTTGATTCGGTTGTTGTGAAATTTTTCCTTCCCGCCGAATCAAAAAGTTCTACCGCGTAAGGCTGCCTGAACACGTCGACGAACTTTTCTGTAGCCGCCGACATTGCGAATTTTTACATCTGCGCGGGCACAAAGTTCTTTCGGTTTCATCTGCGCTTTTATTCTGGCGAGTGCCTGCTGTTCAGTCAATTTGTCGCGTGCCATGAGCCGTGAGATTTGGAACTGAAACGGAACGTAGACCGCCCAAATTTCGTCGAAAAGATTTTCCCAGCCCGCCTCGAACAACAGCGGCACTTCCAACACGACAAGCCGTTTGCCAGCCTCCGAACATTCCACGAGAAAATCACGTGCCTTTTGTAGCAGAATCGGGTGTGCCACGGAATTTATCCACGCGCGTTCGTTGGGGTGACTGAAAATTATTTCGCTGATAACTTTTCGATTGAGCGTACCTTCGGGCGTGAGAATTTCGTTGCCGAAATGCCGAACGTACATTTCAAACAGCAAACCGCCAGGTTGCAACAGCTGATGTGTGACTTGGTCAATATCGAGCGTCACTGCGCCGAAGTACCGTCTCAAAGTTTCGGCGACGGCAGATTTTCCGCAAGCAATACCGCCCGTCAATCCGATGATGTACAAATTTCTCACTCCTTAAAGCGCGGTGAAAACGTTAGAGTATTAACAAGTTACGGCGCGACCGCTGGATGCAACGTCACGTTGCCCGCCCGTCAATCCGATGATGTACAAATTTCTCACTCCTTAAAGCGCGGTGAAAACGTTAGAGTATTAACAAGTTACGGCGCGACCGCTGGATGCAACGTCACGTTGCCCGCCCGTCAATCCAATGATGTACAAGTCAATCACCTGCCGCTCTGCTGATACCAAGCTTGTCCATGATAAAACGTTGCTCTTCTTCCATTTCGCGCCGCTCATCGTCGTCAATGTGGTCGTAGCCAAGCAGATGAAGTAAGCCGTGAACTTCCAAGAAAATGACTTCGCGCAGGAAAGAATGCCCGAATTCTTCCGCTTGAATCTCGGCACGCTCCAACGAAATTATCACGTCGCCCAAAATGTCGAAGTCCGCGCCGATTATCGCAGGTTCATCGCTCTCGCGGAAGGCAAAGCTCAACACGTCGGTTGCCCTGTCAATGCCGCGAAATTTTTTGTTCAGCGCGTGAATGTGTTCGTCATCAGTGAGCGTCACGCTCAATTCGGAATTTTCGACGCCGTAAATTTCGCCGACAACATCAGCCGCACGCAAAATTTCATCAAGCAAATCGTCCGCAACAGTCAACGTGTCGGGCTCAAAACTTATCGTCGTGTTCAAGTCGCCACCGCCTTAAATCTTGCTCCTGCCGACTTTGTCGAAGGTGTCGAGAATTTTTCTGTCAGGTTCGTCGTCGAGTTTGCTGACAACGTAAATCGCAATCAACGCGAAGATAAAGCCCGGCACGATTTCATACAGCCCGAAAAGCGCAAGTTGTTTCCATGTCAAAACCGTGACGCCACCGACGATTATTCCCGCAATGACGCCGCGACGTGTCGTCCGCCGCCAAAACAGACTCATCAGCACGACGGGACCGAATGCCGCGCCGAATCCTGCCCAAGCGTACGCGACCATGTCCAAAATAAAACTGTCGGGATTGAAGCCGAGATACACGGCTATTGACGCGATAATCAGCACTGACGCTCGCGAAATCCACACGAGTTCAGTTTGATTGGCGTCCTTGCGAATCAACGTCTTGTAAAAATCTTGAGCAAATGCCGACGCCGCAACGAGTAATTGAGACGACGCAGTTGACATAATCGCCGCAAGCACCGCGCTCAACAACAAACCTGCGACAATCGGCGGGAACAGCTGATTCGTCATCACGAGGAAGACCGTTTCGGAGTTCGTGCCTTCAAGCGGTGTCGTCAAGTAAACCGTGCCGACCATGCCGATTGCGACCGCCGCCGCCAAACTCAACGTCACCCACGTCATTGCGATTCGCGTTGCCTGCGGAAGTTCTTTCGTCGACTTGATCGCCATAAATCTAACTAAGATGTGCGGTTGTCCGAAGTAGCCAATTCCCCACGCCAACAGCGAGATCAATTCGATTGCGCCGAGCGTCATGCCGTTGGGTTTCGTGAACGGTTCAAACAGCGTTGGCTTGTACGATTGAATTGCACTGATTGTATCGCCGAAGCCGCCCAAACTCATTGCCGCGCAGATGGGCACAGTCAGTATCGCGAAGAACATCATCACGCCTTGAATAAAATCCGTGCGACTGACAGCGAGAAAGCCGCCAATCAGCGTGTAGAAGACGACGGAGCCCGCGCCGAGGAAAATTGCGTATTGGAACGGCATACCGAAGACCGTCTCGAAAAGTTTGCCCGCCGCCACAAAGCCGCTTGACGTGTACAGAATAAAAAATATCAGAATAAAAATTGCGGGGACGATTCGCAACAAGTTGCTCGTGTCGTGAAAACGATTCTGCAGAAATTCCGGCAGTGTCAATGAATTGCCGGCCAGTTCAGTGTATTGACGGAGCCGCGCAGCTACAAAGTGCCAGTTCGCCCACGTGCCGATTGCAATGCCGATTGCAATCCAACCCGCATTTAAACCTGCAAGATATGCAAAGCCAGGCACGCCCATTAACATCCAACCGCTCATGTCGGAGGCTTCGGCACTGAGCGACGTGACCCACGCACCGAGTTTGCGGTTGCCGAGAAAATAATCGCTCATGTTCTTCGTTTGGCGGTAGTAGTAAACGCCAATCGCCATCATCAAGCCGATATACAGCACGAAGGCATTGATAATCATCACATCATTCGTCAAATTGTATTTCCCCCTTGGAAAAGCCGTATGATTTCAAAACGGGCTAATTATAACCGCAGCGAAAGTTTTTGTAAAATTTTTGTAGAACGGGCGAACGACAATCAGCGCACAAAAAAACAGTCTCGACCCGTTCGGAGCAAGACTGCTTTTTGAAGAACGTTAGTATTGTCTGTTGAAAATGGAGCCGCGTGTGCCCAAAGAGTTTGCCACGTCGTAGGAACGAACCGTGCTGTTTTGTCGTCTGGATTTGTTCAGCCACGCCCGCGCCCGATAAATTATCTGCTTGTCCATCGGAATCATCTGTCCAATCATTTCCTGACATTCTGGAGTTTTGCGATAATCATCTTGCGGCAAAGCCTGAAGCATTTCCATGAGCTGTTGACGCTGTTTGACGAGATCGACGAATAAATCGTTGTCTTTCTGGTCGCTGTACTTAAGCAGTTCTTTCGTCAATGCAAAATATTTTTGCCAAAGGATTCGCGCCTGCTCAAAGTTTTCATCCGGTGTTGTCTGTTCGTTAAGCATAACCGTTGCCGCCTTTGCCGTCGCCTTTTTCGGCGCGAGCTTTCTTCATGGCTTCAGCCCAAGCGTCGCGCAATTCGGTGACAATTCCTTTCGCTTCGTCGATAATGGACGTATCAGCCTTTATGTTGCCTTCAACAAGTCGATCGTAAATGTAGTTATACAGCGGAAGCAACTGATGAGAAATTTCATAGTCCATGTTGAGCGTTAAGCGAAATTCCGAAATGATTCTCTGCGCTTTTTGCAATGAAACATTTGCCGGTTCGTAGCGTTTTTCACTGATGAGCTGAATGCCTTCGTCAATGAACTTGAGGCAACCGTTGTAAAGCATAAGCGTCAACTGTTCCGGCGGTGCATTCAACACTTGCTGGCGTCTGTATGCTTCTGCCGCATTTACCATAGGTGAGATAACCTCCAATTATTGAACAGCGTTTGAGTCAATGAGTATCAATCATCGACCGTTATTATTGTTGAAAACAGCTTGTGACGAAGTTCATCTGCGTGTAAAGGCTTGCGAGCATCTCTTCCATCGTGTCATATTTTTTGTAAAGAATATCTTCGAGAGCTTGCATCGTCTTTTTGAAGTCGCTCATCTTCGTCTGCCGCTCACGCATGCGCGTATTCAAGACGCTGTCTTCCGTAATTGCCTCCGAAGAGCCCGCGATATTTTTGATTCTCTTGTTCGCCGCAACGAAAATGTCGCCGAGACGTTGAGCAAGACCGTTGCCGTCGGGGTTGTTGATGACGTTGCCGTTCTTGTCTTTCTGGCTGTTGTCGAGTTTGGCAAAAACGTTGTAGACCGCGTCGGAATCTTCGCTGAGGGCTTTTCTAAGTTTGGTTTCGTCCAAGACGAGCATACCTTTTTCGCCCGTCGTTGAAATGCCGATGCTGTATGCAGAATTGTATTTGCCTTCAACGCTGTCAATCGGCGCGGAGATGGCGTTGCGCATTTCGTCGATAAGTTTGCCGAGTTCCTGGTCGTGATAAAGCAGACCTTTTTTCGCTTTCTCTTCCCATTTGGCGATTTGTTCTTCCTTCATCTCTTCTCTTTGGGCAGAAGTAAGCGGTTTGTAGTTGGAGTCGCGTTTTTCGTCGTACAAATCGCGGAGACTGGAAAGGAGTTTGTTGTAATCTTCGACGAAACCTTTAACCTTGTCGACAATGCCTTCAACGTCTTGCGAAACGGAAACTGTCGCAGCCTCGGTGGTTATTTCCAAAGCGGTGTAAGTGATGCCGCCGACTGTGGCTTTGTTGTCGGTGGTTGTGTATTTTACGCCGTCGACGTAGATTGTGCCGTCTGAACCCGCTATGGAATCGCTTTTGCCGGGAGAGTCAAAGTGCAACGTTTCGCGCGTCAATGAGCCGTTTTTACTCTGTTGAAGGTTCAACGCGTTAAAGAAATTCACCGTAGCTCTGCCCGAATAAATGCGCGTGTTGTTTTCGTCGTTGTAATTTGACGGAATCGAGATGTTGATTTCGTTTTCCGCGCCGCCCTTGGTGTTGTACATGGAAAATCTGTCGTTGACGCTGTCGTAACTGGCTCTGATTTTGGTGCCGGCGTTGTTGATTTTGGAAACGAGATCGTTTATCGTCGTGCCGTTGTAAACCTCTTCAAGCGTAAGGCTGATTGTTGCACTTGTAGCATCTTTGGCGGTGCCGTCGCTTATGGTGAATTCAAATGCCTTTTCTTTGCCGCTAACGCCACTGACCGTTTGCCATGTGCCATTTGATTTTTGGACTTGGTACGAATACGTGTCGGTAGCTTCGTCATAGGTCAGGCTTTTGAAGAGCATGTCTTTAAGTTCAATGCTCGTGGATTCCGCGCCCTCTATGCGTGTGATCGGATCGCTGATGACATAAGCGGCGGAGCTTAATTCCGTGACTTCGACTTTGTGATTCATGAGCGGTGCCGAAGCGTTCGCAGAGACTTTAACAGCCGACGAAGTACATTCGGCTGATTTGGCGTTCATGCTGGAAGACATTTTGTACTGCGAGAGCGTCGACATATTGAACGTGCTGATTTTGCTGTTGACGTCAAGATAAGCGGATTTTGTCCACTCGTCCAGCGTCTGAGCTTGCATCATCTTGTCGTACTCGTTTTGCTTTTTCATCATGCCGACTTTAACCATCGACTCGACGTCAATGCCGGAGCCCGACAAGCCGTAAATTCCGTTGGCACCCATATTAATCCCTCCTTAGAAAGTGCGGCGAGCGTTAAGCTATCTCGTCGATCAGCGCACCGAGCCATTCCTTGGCTTTTTTAATGTTGTCAAGCATTTCTTCGGGCGGGAATTCTCTGAGGACTTTTTTCGTTTCTTTGTCGATAACCTTGACGTTGAACATGTCGGCTTCTTCGTCGTAGTTGTAGGAGAATTCGAGATTGACTTGGTTTTCTTCCATGAGATCATTGAGATCTTCAACCATCTTTTGGACGGCGGCTTCGGACAGTTTTTCTTCTTTAGGTTCGCCTTCAGTGTTTTGTTTGAGATTTGCGGATTGCGCACCTTGCGTTCCGGCCACGTTAAGCGTAGATTGACCGTTTGCGACGGGTTCGCTTTGCAAATTGTCGTTAAGATTTTGCTGATTGTTTTTGCTGCTCTCGTTGGCTTTTTGCCTGAGGGTCGATTCGAGGATGACCGCCGCAGTGTAATTTCCGTTTAGTTTCCCTACCATGATAAAACACTCCTTTGTAATGTTTATAGACGCGAGCTTTCTTTAACTCGGCGGCAATGCACCGTGCAAATCGACGTTCAGCTCTTGAGCCGCCTTTTGGTTTTCCTCTTGTATCGCACGATAGATTTCGCCACGGTAGATTTTTATGTCACGCGGCGCATCAATCGCAATACGCACATTCTCGCCTTGCACTTCCACGACATTAATTATGATGTTGTCGCCAATCATTATTTGCTGACGAGGTTTTCTCGTCAAGACCAGCATACGATCATACCCCCTTTTTGTCAGGTTCGGGAAAGAGACGATGTTTGGTTGTGTAGTTGCTCTTTTCCAAGATAATTTGTTTGGCTTGCATGTTTTCGGCGTTGAGGACGATCGGAGCCACGAGGTTTGCCGTCATGTAGCGAATTGAGCCGTTCGGGATTGTGATAAGCGCGTAGTAATGAACTTTGTCGTTGTCGGTGATGGCAAGCTCTTCTATGGTCTGGTCGTCAAGCTCGAATGAATAATCTTGGAAGAACAGGAAAGGAATCGTCAGCAAGAAAGCCAACTCCGGCGATTTAAGCGACTGCATGAAATAATACGGGCTTTCTTCTTCGTAAGGCAGAATAACAAATTCATGCTCGTCCTCGAACGCGGGAATGCCGTCCTTGAAGTGCACGATATTTGCCTCATCAATCTCAATTTCACCGAATCTGCTGGTACTGATTTTGCGCATACTGCTTTCCTCCTTTGAGCTTTCCTTTGCAGAATGAAGATTTTTGCGGCAGGGTCTAGGCGTAAATGTCGTAATGATCTTGCGTAACCTGATGATGAATGAAGCCTTCGTTCTTAAGATAAATCTCCGCGCTGCCTGGTGTGTAGCGAATTCTTGCGCTTGGCGCGGTTTCAATATCGACCGAACACTCACCCAAATCGGGTTCGCCGACAACTTCGCCGGGATGCCCTTGCATTTGAACGTTTGGAACATGTTTGAGCGTGAACAGCGGTTTGACTTCGTATTGGGCAAACATTTTAGCCCTGGCATTTTGAGCTATATCGTTGCCGCGACGAGCTGCCGTAGTTGCCTTTTGCCAAGCTTCTTGAGAAAGTCGGCTTGTTGTGTCTTGAATGTCGGAAAGACCGCGACTGCCCTGCTCAGCCGCTTCATCGCTGTGGTTTCTGAATCCGTAGGCTTTTCGGCTTTGGTAACTGTCTAAAGACAAACTCGGTTGCGTGGCACCTTTGTTCGCTTGTGCTTGTCGATTGGTGCCGCGAATTTTCGGTTGAATGATAGCTGATTCTTCGAGTCGTCCTTGAGTTTGCCGAATGCCTATTTGTGGCAACTCATGTCGAGTATTCAACCTCACCATCATGGCATATCCCGTTACTGAGAATTTTTATGTACTGTTCCTGCTTCAAAGAACTGTCTAAAGTATACCGATTGGAAAAGGTATGGTCAACATAAAAATTTTTCAGCAACGGGTTTCACCTCCTTCCTTTGAAAAATTTGCCGTTAAACAACTATTAGGGAGCAGGGCGCAGAAATTAGTCCCTACTCCCTATTCCGTGTTGTTGGCTTAGAGATAATCGGCGAGCGACTGCGGCAGAATTCTTCCGCCGAGCGACAACGCCAAGTTATACAGCGTGGTCATTTGCATAAGTTTGACTGAAAGCTGAGCAATGTCCGCGCCGCTGACGTTGGTGATGTCTTCGGTGATGTTTTCGCCTTGCGCTTCGAGCATCGCATCAGCAGTTTCGTAAAGTTGACGGTGAGCACCGATACGAGTTTCTTCGTTGATGAGCGTGGAGTGAGCAACACCCGTAACGGTGACGCCGTCCGAAGACATCCAATGCGTGTCACGGGATTTAACTTTTTCGCAGACGCAGAACAGGTCGTTGAGCAATGCAGTACCCGACGCCTCGTTGCCCGAATCGTCATTATCGAAAATATCTCTGCCGAACATTCTTGCGCCGGTGGAGTTAACCGTGTCGGAATTGGGATCAGTCGCTCCGTTGAGCTTGACCATTGAAATTAAATTCTCGTCGCCGTAGTAAGTCACGATATTCTGCTTGATTGTCGCGAAATTGTAGCCTTCAACGGAATTGTTCGCGGCGTCTTTGAGCAAGCCTTGGTTGTTGAAGTAGTCGGAGACTTTGAAATTGGTTGTTGTCGCAACGACGCCTTTGCTGACGAGCTCTTGAATTTCGGAATCGGTCGACGCCTGCGCGGACTCAATGCTATTACAACCGAGCGTCATCAATTCCTTGTAGCCTTTGTCGACGAAATCTTTCGTGTAGATGTTGCCGTTGACGTTGTCGAGATAAAAAGTTTCGCCGTCCTTTTCGAGTTCAAGGAATTGGAAAAGTTGGCTGTTATAGTCGGCGGTTGTGCCCTTGAAGAAGGCGGATTGCTCCACGTCGAGATTTTTGGCAATACCGCGATCATATTTTTCTTCGGACAGAACAAACGGCTTCGTCAAGTCTTTTTGTCCCGCGAAAAGATAACGATCGCCGTGCTGACTGTTCGCCGTGGCAACCAGTTCCTGCATGCAAGCTTCCATTTCTTTGTGAATGTCGTCGTAGTTGTCGTCGACGTTATGAGCGTTCGCTGCGGCAACGGATTTTTCCTTGAGCGTCTGCATAATGTCAGTCATGTGAACCATCGCGCTGTCAGCACTTCTCATCCACGACGAGGCAGTCTTGACGTTTTCGCGGTATTGAGTATTTTCCGTCTCGCTGACGTTGTAGCGCAGGTATTTCGAATAATTCATTGGGTTGTCGCTGGCGCGGTGCAAAGATGAGCCGTCGCCCTGTTCAAGCAATTTGGTTTGTTCCTGTTGCGCTTTGTTCAGCGTCCGCTGATAATTGTAGGAGAAGTGCATACTTCCTACTCTATTTGCTATCATGTCAATTACCTCCCAACTACGCCGGTGTTAATGAGACGTTCCAAGCATTCGTCCATTGCGTTCAAGCAGCGTGAGCAAGACGCAAAACCTTTTTGGAAACGGATCATGTTGGTGAGCTCTTCGTTCCAATCGACGCCGGCAGTTGAATCGCGCCAATTATTGACCTGCGTCATGACGGCGTCCATTGCGTTATTGTTCACGTCGGTTGAATAGGCGTCAATGCCGAGTTTGGACATCGACTTTTGATAGAACGCGTTGATACTGTTTTTGTTTAACGGCGTGGCGTGTTGAGTTTGACCGTTGTCGTCGAGAATGGCGTTACCGTCCAAGTCGCGCAGAATCAGTTTATCGGCAACGAGCGCGTTAGCTTTGTTGTCGCTGAGAATCGTTTGGTGAGTGATATTGAACAGTTCGCTCAAGTAAACGGCGTTGGTGCCGTCAGCAGTTCTATTTGCCCAAGGCATAGGCTCCCACGTGCCAGTGATGTTGCCGTTGCTGTCCTGTTTCTCGACGTATTGTCTGCTTGTCGCCGAGGCAACGTAATAATCGCCGTGCCACTCTTCAAACTTCGCATTGACTTCCAAAGCTTGAATGATTCGCACGCCGCTCAAAAGTTTTTCGGAATCAGCAACATCATCGTCGTACCTGTAAAGATAATTTTTCTTGTTAACTTCGTCGTAGCGATATTCGTAGTTGATATTTTCCTTGCCGAAGAAATTGATTGAATCGGGCGTTTTGGTGATGAGCTTATCGTCGGACGTTAGATATTTTACGTCGGCGTCCAAGCGCGTGACTTCTTCGTCGTTGAGATAATATTTGCCGTCTTTCAGCGTGATGTTCTTTTCGTCTGCGGTGTCGACTGCGGTGCTGTCGGCTTTAAGGAAGTTCACTGCCGTCAAAGTCGCTTCGTCAACATTATCAACTGTATCGCCGTTTTCGTCAACGAATTTGTAATTGCCGTTGGAATCCCAACCTTGCTTGTGCTGTTCGTTGAAGGAAGTGAGCATGAACGACGCAATGTCGGCAATCTTGTCGATGTAAGATTTGCATTCGTCGATTGAGTCGAGACGCGCCTTGAGGATACCGTTCTGCGGTATGAAGACGAGATTGCTCTCCTTGACCGTGATGTTGTAGTCCGTGACGCCGTAATCGATGCCGTAAAAGCTTGAGGACAGTCCGTCGCTCATGACGAGATGAGCCCGCGAAGGTCCGTTGACCAGTGTAACGCCGCCCGAATTGATCTGATACGCGCCGAAAGAATTTTGCGTGACATTGATATTCATGTAGTTTGACAGTTCGTCGACGAGCAAATCCAATTTGTCGCGGAGATCGTTTGCCGTACCGCCGCCGACTTCCTGCGTGACGAGCTGCTTGTTGAAGGCAACAATATTTTCCAAAATGTCATCGACATGCTTAATTTCGGACTTGAGGTCTTCGTATTCCGAATTGATTTGATCTTGAAGTTCGGAAGTCTTCGATTGCAAAACGTCGCTCAACTGTCTGCCCTGTTCAATGACGTTGACGCGAGCAGCGGCGGTTGAAGTTGTCGTAGACAAATCGACCCAAGCCGAATAGAAATTACCGAGTGCCTTTTCAATGCCGAGATTTTTGCTGTCGTCGAAGATTGTTTCGAGTTTGTCGTAATTGATCGCCATTGTCTGGAAATATTGTTGCGTGGGATTTTCGTTGCGATATTGAATGTCGGCGTAAATATTTCTTGCGCGTTCAACGGCAGAAACATCGACGCCCGTGCCGACAGTAACCATGCCGTGCAAGCCCGCGCGTTGTTCGCTTTGAGTTGTCGCAAGCGTGACCTGTTGACGGGTGTAACCTTCAGTGCCCGCGTTCGTTATATTGTGACCGGTGGTATCGAGCGACAACTGATTTGACATGATGCCGCGAACCATTGTGTTTAGTCCCGCGAATGTTGCCCGCATATTCATTCCTCCTTGGTAGTTGTTCCTTTAGAGTTTGTTGATAAACTCCAACAGTGACGGTTCTTTTTCCGCTGCTTGAACAGTTAAGGCGCGGCGATTGACTTCGACAGCTTATAGCGTTACGGCGCGACCGTTGGATGCAACGTCACGTTGCCGCCTTGTCAGTCGAAAAAATTCCTCGTCACATCATGATTCCAAGTTTATCAACACGATCTAGACGTTGGCTTCAAACATGCGCCGCGAACGTTGCGAATCCGTCTGAGCTCCCGCGCCGTAAGTGTCGCCAGCGGAAATGTGCGCCAAAAGGTTCAAGTTGAATTCGACGTACTGCTTGCCGCGTTCTAAAAGTAACTTGAGTTCCGCCACTTGATTTTTGATTCGCTGTTGAGAATCCGTGGCTTTGACCAAAAGTTTTTCCGCCACTTCGCGTTGAATGTTCTTTTCCTGCGCGTCAATGTATTCGGAGAACGATGCGGCGTTGACCCGTTCGAGGAATTCACGCGATTTTTTCTCGTTTTTGTTAAGGTCGCGCATAACCGCTTCGATTTTGCTGACCGATTCTTGAACGTCGGGCGAATTGCTTTGCATGATTTTTATTAGCTCGTCGAAAAGTTCGGGCAGGTGAGCGCATAGAACTGCTTGTTCTCGCAGAAGTTTAATTGTTTCGTCCATCGCTGAGTCCTCAAGCCTCAAAGTCAAAATTTTTTTTGTGCGAGACGATGTCGGAGCCTGTGCCGGAATAAGTCGGCTCGACGGCGGCACCGTTCAATTTGTTAAGCTGAAACTGCACGGCGTCCAAAGCGCATTGAGCAAGAACCTGGTTGTTTTCGCGAAGTTGCAAGGCGCGTTCGACATTTTTGCTCAAGCGATTGTGTGCCGCGATTAATTTTTGCTCAATAACGCGCGAAGTAGCTGACCGATAAAAATCGGTCGCTCGTGTCTTTTCGGTTATGGTTTTATCTGACTTCGACAAGTCCTTGAGAATTTTAACGCGATTTTGCTCAAGTTTTTGAATTTTGGCGATAAGGATATGTTCTTCGTCGAGAATTTCGGAAAGTGACTTCGCGTCGATACTGACGAGAGCCGCACGTTTTCTTTCGCCCAAATTGACCAAGTTGTCATAAGTTTCGCTGAGACCGTCGAGCGTTTCAATCAAATTTTGCCACATGTCCGTTGCCTCAGAAACGATTCGTCAAAAGACTTGTCGCGATGTCGGACGACGGAACGAAGTATTGTCCCGAAGCGATTCGCTGTTGCAATTCGTTGACTCTGTCTTCGCGAACTTCGGAGGTATTCTTGAGTTTGTTCAACATTTCGCTGAAATTTTGTGCCGCCTGCGAAGGAGTAAATGCGTCGTTCCTTTGCACGCCGCGAACACCTGCAGTCGTGTTTGCGTATCTCGTCGCCGTCACGGAGTTGGAATAATATTTCGAGGACGAGTTCACATTATTTATAATCATGACCTTCACCACCTGTTGACTGCAATCCTTGCAATAAATTTTCAGTGTGCCTTCCTTGTTTGCCTATATATCGGAAAAAATTTTGAGCAACTTAATAACAAAGAGCATACGATACGGCTATAACAACCTGCAAAGTTCTTCGACGCGTTCCTTGCAGGTAAAATTCATGTTGCGTCGAATATCGCCAAAAATCAAAGTCAAAAGGAGAAAATGCTTATGAAACTTTTAAAAATTTTTGCGCTGGCAGTGCTGATGATTTTCGTCGCGCAAGGCAGAACCTTCGCCGAAATGCCCGAAATCTCTGCTGGCGAAATGTACTTCGACGTTTTCAAAGGTTGCTACGTCCTCAAAGGCAATGTGCACGTCGCGGCGAGCAATCACGGCTTTAAAGCAGTCGTCACTGCCGACGAGGCTCTTGTCAGTGTTGCCAAGCAAAAATGTTGGGCGGACGGTCACGTCAAGCTCACGCACGACAACATTACATTCAGCTGCGATCACGCCTATCTTCAATGGCAAACCAAAACCGTCGAAGTCAAAGGTGCCGTTCGCTTCGTAAACAAAAAGAGTGTCACGATTAGCTCGGACACTGCAATTTTTAATTGGCAAGACAAGATTGTCGACTTTTACGGCAAAGTCAAGCTCAAAGCCGACAAGAAGGTCAAGCTTGAGGACGGCGTCAAACTCGACGGCAAAGAGTATCAGCACGTGCGTTACAACGTCGTCGAAGATAAAATTCTTGCGGTCGACAAAAAATTTGATTCGCCCGAAATCGAGATTCCCGATGTGGACGAAGATTAGGTTATAGCTGATAGCTTTTAGGTTATAGGTTTTCCTATCAGCTATTCCCTTAACTTGAACGTTCGGATTTCCTTCTGCAAATCGTCAGCCATGTTCGCAAGCTGTTGACTAGACGCGGCAATCTCCTCCGTGGAAGTGGACATCGCCTGCGTCGTAGCGGAGATGGCTTCCGTTCTGCTGGAAAATTTAATCGCAGCTTCATTGATGAGTTTAACCGAGTCGATAATTTGAGAATTGCCCGACTCGGCTTTTTTGATTGCTTCGGTTGTCAAGCCGATTTTCTCGGTGAGCGCGTCGATATTCTTGACGATTTCGCGGAAAGCACTGCCTGCCTTGTCGACGGCTTGAACGCTTGCCAGTGAAAGGTCGGTGCCGACGGTCATTGATTGAACTGCCTTTTCAGTCTGGTCTTGCACGTCGAAAATCAGCTTGTGAATTTCGCTTGCCGCCGTAGCCGATTGTTCCGCGAGTTTACGAACTTCTTCAGCAACGGCAGCAAATCCGCGCCCGTGTTCGCCGGCGTGCGACGCTTCGATTGCGGCGTTGAGTGCAAGCAAATTCGTCTGCTCTGCGATGCCGCTGATTGTCTCGACGATGTTGCCGATTTTGCCGGAATGTTCGCCAAGCAACTTTATAATCTGCGAAGATTCTTGAACGGAGGCGCGCAGGGACTCCATGCTCTTGACGGCCTTGCTTACGGTCACTTCACCCGTTTCAGCATTTTTCAACGCAACGTTCGACGCCGACGCGACGCCGCTGGAATTTTCCGCGATGACGTTCAAAAGTTCGCGCATATTGATAACGGCTTCGTTCGCGGCACCGATTGCATTTTGTTGACCGATTGTCTCGCTTGCAAATTCGCTCACGGCACCGGAAATTTGATTCGCCGCTTCAGCCGAATTCCGCGCATTTTCATTCAAAACTTCAGCGGAATGCGAAACTTCCGTTGCATTCTTGTTTGCTTTGTGGAAAAAGTCGTTGAGATTATCCGTCATTTTCTCGAAAGCGTTGGCGACGGCTCCAAATTCGTCCTTCGACTCGACGGGAACAGCTTTAAGCGACAAGTTGCCGTTGGAAATTTCCGTTGCCGCGTTGTTAATCGTCATCGATGTTACTGCCGTCTTGGAAAAGGGCGTTGGCGTTTTTGACAAGACCTTTCATGTTGGCAACGCGATTTTCCGGAGCTGCCGTCAAATATTCTTGAACAGCGGGATTGACCGCCATTAGCCGCAACGCCGTGAAATTGCTGTTCAACAATGAGTAAACTTCTTTTTCAATCAGCTCGTTCGTGACTTTCAATTCGTGTTCGGCGAACGTGAACGCTGATGTGACCGTGTTGTAGGACGTGTACGCCATTGTTATCATTAGCGGCACCATGCCTATCAACACTAGCAAAAGAATCAGTTTGGACTTGATACTGCTTGAAAAACTCATGGCAACACAACTCTTTTGAGAATTAGGAATTAGGAATTTGGAATTTGGAATTTGGAATTGATAATATTTCTTGTGGTTATTCTACGATTGATTTATGAAAAGTCGCTGTGGAAAATTTTCATTCATCTTGCGGCATGACGGCTTCCAAAGATTTTATGGCAACTTCGATCATCTCGTCGTTGGGCTCGCGTGTCGTCAAATATTGCAACCAAAGCCCCGGCAACGTCGCAAGCTTGACGATTGAATTTTGTGAGCGCGCGGAGAATCGGATTATTTCGTACGACAAGCCCGCCACAATCGGCAACAAAATTATTCGCGACAAAATCCGTAGCCACAAATCCGGCCAGCCGAGGAATGCGAATACAAAGATACTCACAAGCATGACGATTAACAAAAAGGCTGTTCCGCAACGCGGGTGCAGTCGCGGAAATTTTTTGACGTTCTCAACTGTCAACGGCAAATCCGCTTCGTAGCAGAAAATTGTTTTGTGTTCCGCGCCGTGATATTGAAAGACTCGTTGAATGTCCTTCATGCGTGAAATTGCCGTCAAGTACGCCAAAAAAATTATCAGCCGCAAAAATCCTTCCGCCAAGTTCAAAGTTATCGGGTCGTCGGTGAACGTGTGGAAAAATTTTGCGGCGAATGTCGGTATCGCCATGAACAACGCGCACGCCAAAGCGATTGCCAAAATCATCGTCGCGACGAGTTCTTTGTCGGTGAGTTGCTCATCTTCTTCGCCCGCCGCCTGTGCCGAGAACGATAGCGACTTCATGCCCAACATCAGCGACTCGAACAGACTGACCGCGCCGCGCAGTAACGGCAATTTCAGCACGGGGAAACGGTCGGCAATCGACGTGACGGGGCTGACTTTGACATTGATATTGCCGTTGGGTTCACGGACTGCAGTCGCCACTTTGCCGAATCCGCGCATCATTACGCCTTCGATGACTGCCTGTCCGCCGACGATTGGTTTGTCCATAAACTCAACTCTCTTCGTCGCCGACGGTCAACACCGCCATAAAAGCTTCCTGCGGGAGTTCGACGCTACCGACAGCCTTCATGCGCTTTTTACCTGCCTTTTGCTTTTCGAGAAGTTTGCGCTTGCGGGAAACGTCGCCGCCGTAACATTTTGCTAAAACATCTTTGCGACGAGCTTTGACGGTTTCGCGGGCGATGATTCTGCCGCCGATTGCCGCTTGAACGGGAATATCAAAAAGTTGTTCGGGAATAAGACGTTTAAGTTTGAGCGCGAGAATCCGTCCGATTTTGGCGGCGCGTGTGCGGTGAACAATCGAGCTCAACGCGTCAACTAAATCGCCGTTCAAAAGAATATCAAGCTTAGCAAGGTCGCTTTCCTTGTACTCGCTCAACTCGTAATCGAGACTGGCATAACCGCGCGTCATCGATTTGAGCTTGTCGAAAAAGTCGTAGATAATTTCGTTGAGCGGCATCTCATAAACAATCATCACGCGTGTCTTGTCGATATAGTCCATGCTACGATAAGTGCCGCGTTTGTCGCGACAAAGTTCCATTACTGCGCCGATATAGTCGCTCGGCACAATGACGGTCGCTTTGACCATCGGCTCTTCAATGAAATTAATTTCGGTCGTCGGCGGGAGTGCGGCGGGATTGTCAATCGTGAAAACTTCGCCGTTAGTCTTGTGAACTTTGTAGACGACACTCGGCGCGGTCGTGACGAGACGCAATTTGTATTCGCGCTCCAAACGTTCTTGGATAACGTCCATGTGCAACAGTCCCAAAAATCCGCAACGAAAACCAAATCCCAACGCGGCAGAAGTTTCAGGCTCATAGACAAGCGCGGCGTCATTGAGCTGAAGTTTTTCGAGCGCGTCTTTCAAATTGTCGTAGTCAACGCTGTCAGTCGGATACAGTCCGCAGAAAACCATCGGCACGGGCGCACGATAACCTTCGAGAGCAGCGGCGGGATTTTTGGAAGTCGTCACGGTGTCGCCGACACGAACGTCGCGAACGTCTTTTAAACTGCCGCAAATGTAGCCGACTTCGCCCGCGTGCAATTCATTGAGCTCAGTCATTGACGGCGAGAAAATTCCAATTTCCGTCGCGTCGAATTCTTTGCCCGTCGCCAAAAGTTTGAGTTTGTCGCCTTTACGAACAGTGCCGTCAAAAATTCTGACGTGAGCAACCGCGCCTTTATACGAATCAAAATACGAATCGAAAATCAAAGCTTGCAACGGTTTAGCGTCGTCACCTTCGGGCGGGGGAATTTTTTCGACAATCGCTTCCAAAATTTCATCGACACCTGCGCCGGTTTTCGCGGAACATTGAACGGCGTCGCTCGCGTCAAGCCCGATTGCCTCTTCGATTTCTGCGCGGACACGTTCAACGTCAGCACTGGGCAAATCGATTTTGTTGATGACGGGGACAATCTCTAAATCGTTTTCGAGCGCAAGGTAGACGTTGGAGAGAGTTTGAGCCTCAACGCCTTGAGTTGCGTCCACGACAAGCAATGCGCCTTCGCACGCGGCAAGACTTCGCGAAACTTCGTAGGTGAAGTCGACGTGACCAGGCGTGTCGATTAAGTTCAGCTGATAAGTTTGACCGTCGCGGGCGGTGTATTTGAGCCGAACAGTTTGCGCCTTAATCGTGATGCCGCGTTCGCGTTCAAGCTCCATGTTGTCCAAAAATTGTTCGTTCATGTCGCGCTTTTCAACGGTGCCGGTCATTTCAATCAGACGGTCGGCAAGCGTGGATTTGCCGTGGTCGATGTGCGCGATGATTGAAAAGTTTCTAATCTTGTCGTTCAAAATTTTTCTCCTTCGCAAACGTGATAAAATCATTATAAGACGCGCTGATTGAAATTGCAAAAAGTTTTTGGCTAGAGTCTGTTAGCACAATTTAGCAGTGACGGTTCTTTTTCCGCCTGACTTTGTTGTTAAATTGTCAGTCGAAAAAATTCCTCGTCACATGATAATTTTAGTTTACCAACACGCGCTAACGTCGTTGTTAGTGTCGTGTCAGAAAAATTTTTCGATAACGGTTGCCACGCCGTCATTGTCGTTGTCGGGCGCAATGAAGTCGGCAATTTGTTTCACGTTGTCGGCAGCGTTGCCCATCGCCACGCCTAAACCCGCCGTCTGCAAAATTTCCAGGTCGTTATCCGCGTCGCCGACAGCAATCGTTTCGGCAATGTCGACGTTCAAGATTTTGCACAGTTCGACGAGACCAGACGCTTTGGTGATGCCCTCGGGTGATGCTTCCAAGTTGTTCGACTCGGCAAAGGAAATCGACAGGTTTAAATTTTTCATGCGTGCAAAATTTTTGTCGCGTGATTTTCTGTCGCGGTGATAGAGATTGACTTTGACGACTTCGCCGGGGTGTTCACGAATAAATTGCTTGAAGTCGTCGACACGCAGACAAATTCGATTGAACATGTCGAAATAAATGCTTATGCCGAAATCTGCCATGCTCATGATGTCGTCTTCGCGGGCAACGCTGTCGTGCACCGTGAGCAGATGAATCATCGCGCGTTCTTCCGTGCCGAAGTCAATCAGCTTGAACATCGTCGCTTCGTCGACGGCGTGAATAGCAATCGGCTTGTCCGCGCAGAAATCGTAAATGAGTCCGCCGCTCATGAGCACGGCATAACGCATAAGCTTGAGGTCGTCACGATAATCTTGCATTTCGCTGAGAGCGCGACCAGTGCTCACAACGACGTGAATTCCGCGTTTCAACAAGTCATTGATGGCGTCGAGAGTTCGCGACGAAATTTTTTTTCGCGAATTTAACAACGTGCCGTCCATGTCGACTGCCAATAATTTATATTTGTTCATGTTATCGCCTCCGATTCAACCTGCCTGCAAAGTTTTCAAGACGTAAGTCGGCAAAGCAAATGCTCCGACGTGAATGTTCGTATTGTAATATTTCGTTTGCAAGTTGAGCGCGTTCCAATGAGCGAAGTCGATGGCGTTTGTCGGATGAAATTTCTTCGACGCAAAACCAAACAGCCATTGCCCCGCAGGATAAGTCGGTATGTGAATTTGGTAGACGCGCACGACGGGGAACGAAGTCGTCAAGCGTTTGTGAGCACGTTGCATAGCGGCGGCGTCGCGTGAATAAAACGGATTTTCGTGCTGATTGATCATGATTCCGTCCGAACAGAGCGCGTTAAAGCAGTTGCCGTAAAATTCTTTCGTGAAGAGACCTTCGCCCGCACCGAACGGGTCAGTCGAATCGATGATGATTAAATCGTACGCGTCGGTTTTGCGACGAATGAACTTTAACGCGTCTGCAAAAAAAATTTCCACACGCGGATTGTCCAAGCATGCGGCAGTTTGCGGAATAAATTTTTGGCAAGCACGCACAACGCTTTTATCGACCTCGACCAAATCAATTTTCTCGATCGTGTCGTATTTGAGGAGTTCGCGCGCTGAACCGCCGTCGCCGCCGCCCACGAGCAAAACATTTTTTATTGCGGGATTGACGCAAAGCGGGACGTGCGTAATCATTTCGTGGTAAATGAATTCGTCGCGCTCAGTTAGCATGATTCGCCCGTCAAGCACGAGTATTCGCCCGAATTCCGTCGAGTCGAAGATGTCCACGCGCTGAAATTCACTCGTCTCGCTGAAAAGCTGTTTGTCGACTTTGAGCGACAGCCGCACGTTCGGCGTATGTTGTTCGCTGAACCAAAGCTCCATAAAATTTTGCCCCCTTAAACGATTAAAGCCCCGGAAAAAGTTCCGAGGCTGAAATTTCGTGTGGAGCCGGCTAAGGGACTCGAACCTTCGACCTGCGCATTACGAATGCGCTGCTCTACCAACTGAGCTAAGCCGGCGTGAATCAATTCAACGCGCTGATTTATATCACAATCGCCGCCACGTGTCAAGAAATTTTTGCAACGTGACGTTGCATCCAGATGTCGCGCCGCAACGTTTCAACTGTCGAAGTCAATCACCGCGTTCATACGAAAGCCATGCGGCTTTCTAGGAAGTGTTCACACTATGGAAAATAGAAGATAAAGCTGATAAAATGGGGTCA
>CAMUZG010000020.1 GCA_947165145.1 uncultured Selenomonadales bacterium | reverse complement strand
CCCGCCGTGAGAGGGCGGTGTCTTAACCACTTGACGAAGGCGCCGAATCACTGCGCCGAATACTATCACAGATAAAATTTTTCGTCAAGGGAAATTTTCGGTGACGAATTGCTTGAACGCGGTGATTGACTTCGACGGTTGAAATGTTGAATCGCGACCGCTGGGTCAAGCGTCACGCTTGATTTTTCCAATGAGTTCGCGAATATTTTTCAAGCCACAGCCGCGCAGATATTTGCTCAAGTCGTCAGCGATTTTCATTGTGATTGACGGTTCCGCAAAATTCGCCGTGCCGACAGCAATCGCCGATGCGCCCGCCAAGAAAAATTCCGCCGCGTCTTCAGCAGAACGGATGCCGCCCATACCGATTATTGGGACGTTGACGACCTGCGCGACTTGCCAGACCATGCGCACAGCGACAGGTTTAATCGCACCGCCAGACAATCCGCCAGTGATGTTGCCGAGCGTCGGTCGCCACGTGTGCACATTTATTTCCATGCCCATGAGCGTATTTATCAGCGACAAGGCGTCAGCACCAGCCGATTCGACTGCTCGCGCGATTTTCGTGATGTCCGTGACGTTCGGGCTAAGCTTGACGATAACGGGCTTGCTTGTCGAACATTTCGCCCAATCCGTAACTAAAGCCGCTTGACGCTCGTCGGTGCCGAAAATAATTCCGCCGTCCTTGACGTTCGGGCAACTGATGTTGAGCTCAATCGCCGCCACGCCGTCCACGTCAAGCAGTTGCGCAAGTTCGCCGTAATCTTCGATGCTGGAACCGCTCACGTTGACGATAACATTCATCTTATCTTTGATTCGCGGCAAAATTTTTGTCAGGAACGTTTCGACGCCAGGATTCTCCAAGCCGATACAATTCAGCATGCCCGACGGAGTTTCAGTGATTCGGACGCCGTCATTGCCTCTGCGCGGCTTGAGCGTGATACATTTGACCATGACGCCACCGAGCCGTTTGAGGTCAACGAAATTGTCAAACTCCTCGCCGAACCCGAAAGTCCCGCTTGCGGCGAAAATTGGCGTCGGAAGTTTCATGCCGAGCAATTCCGTTTGCAAAAGGTCATCGTCGCCCGTCAAGCTTTTAAAAGTTCGCGGCGAAAAATTTTTCCCGTAACGACTATCAATCCACTGCACGAACTCAAAAAGATTTTTCAAGCACTCCTGCGCCTCGATAGCGGAAAATTCTTTTTCGTTGTGAATGGCGGCGTTACCGGCTTTGCGGCAATGGTGGAGCTTGTCCGCCAAATTTTTATTCAAGCCCACGCCTGCAATCATGTCTGAAAGATTTTCGGGCGGCAATTTATTTTCGGTGGCGTAAATCCATTTGACGGCGGCATCAACGGCCGTGCGAACCAATTTGACGCAGGAATCGTATGACGTGTGATAAGCGGCCTCGGCGTCGGTGCAGTCTTTGGAAAATGAGCGATACTCTTTGCGTGTCGACAGGAACGAAAAATTATTCAATGCGCCTCACCTCGCGGTCAAACCTTTTTTTATTTGCTCATGGAAAAAAAAATTTACAATGACGGGCGGCGCGTCAAAGTCCCGTTGCAGGTCGTCGCGGTTGCGCACGTATTCAAAATCGTTTGCCGCCGCATAATCGCGCACAACGCCGTCAAGCTGTAACCAATAACGCAAATCCCGCCGCCGATAAATTGAGTCGTACAACGGCTCCAGCGTCGGATATTTTTCGCGGATGTAGTCAAAAATTTTCGGCTTGAAGTTGCCGCGCAGATTTAAATTCTCAAGCCAAACAAGGTTGCAAAAATTTTTGGCGGCGTCGATTATCGCGACAACGTCCGTGATACCGGGGAATATCGGCGAGATAAAACACGTCGTGCGAATGCCCTCTGCGTGCAAAATTTTCATTGCGGCCAATCGACGCTCAATCGGGGCGGCGGCGTCCATGTCGTCTTTAAAATTTTCGTCCAGCGTGTTTATGCTGAAGCCGACGCGAACATTTTTGAACGTCTTAATCAGGTCAAGGTCGCGCAAAATCAAATCGGACTTCGTCTGCAAGCTCAAATTGATGTCGACGCCTTGAAACGTCTGCAGGAATTCACGCGTGCGCTTGAAAATTTTTTCCTGCGGATTGTAAGGATCGGTGACCGAGCTCATAAAAAAACTTTTGCCCGCGTATCGTTGAGGATTTTTTATCGGCGGCCAAGTCTTAACGTCAATGAACGTGCCCCACGGCTCCGCGTGACCCGTAAATTTTTTCATGAAGCAGGCGTAACAATATTTGCAGGCGTGCGTGCAACCGACGTAAGGATTGACGGCGTAATCGCTCACGGGCAAATTCGTCTTGCTTATGACGCTTTTGACTTCAATTTGTCTGATTGTCGCGTTCATAATCGAAAACCTCTTTTGCGTCGAACACGGGTCCGTCCTTGCAAACTTTGCGGCGACCGTTGACGGTGTCAATCGAACAGCTCAAACACGCGCCGAGTCCGCAAGCCATACGTTTTTCAAATGAGACTTCGCAGGGCAAATTTTTTTCGTGAGCAAGCCGAGCAACGCCGCGCATCATGATTTCGGGACCACACGTCAAGACAGCGGAATAATTTTTCGCAGACAAAATTTCGGGCAAAAAGTCCGTGACAAAACCGCGTCGACCAAAGCTGCCGTCGTCCGTGGTGATGAAAATTTCTTCGGCGTGCGGAAGGAATTCTTTTTGCCAAAAGACGACTTCGCCGCGATTACGACCGCCGATTAAAACGTCAGCAGAAAATTGTTCAGCCGCGCAGAGCAATGGAGCTAAACCCATGCCGCCGCCGACTAACAAAATTTTTTCGCCGCAGGACGTGAAGCCGTTGCCGAGTGCGCCGAGAATATTTAAACAGTCGCCCGCTTGACGTTGCGATAAAATTTCCGTGCCGTGCCCGACGACGCGATAAAAAATCTTCACGCGACCGCCAGCCGTCGACGCAATGCCGAACGGTCTGCGAAGCGTGAAGTTATCGGAAATTTTCACTTGAACGAATTGTCCCGCCCGCGCAGATTCGGCAAGTTCGGGCGCGTCAACGGTCAGCTTGAAAATTTTTTCGGCAACCGCTTCGTTCGCGACGATTTCAGCGATAAAATTTTTTGCCATGTTAATTGCCTTTCTCGACGTGAACTTCCGGCAACGCCAAATTTTCTGCGGCAAAGTTCAACGCGGCGTTGATGTGTTCTTCTTTGGCGGTGTTGAGTTTGGCGTCACGGATAATCTGCGCGGCTTCTTCAACCGAAGTTGCCATCTTCTCAACCAAAACCGCCAACGTCTCAAGGTGCATATTGAATTGCTCGTTAGTCATGCCTCTGTCAAACAATTTATAAGACTTCCTTCCTCAAATGAAGTTGATAAAAAATGTAATCGTCAAGCTGTTGATGAAGTCCGCGAACATTGAGCCGACAATCGGGACGAGGATATAAGCTTTGACTGACGGCGCGAACTTGCTCGTCAAAACCTGCATATTCGCCATAGCGTTGGGAGTTGCGCCCATACCGAAGCCGCATGAACCCGCCGATAAAATCGCCGCGTCGTAATCGCGACCGAGGACGTTGAAGATGATGAAGTACGCGAACAGGAACATCAGTATCGTTTGACCGAGAAGCAACACGATCAGCGGCAACGCCAATGATGCCAACTGCCACAGCTTTAGCGTTATCATTGCGATACCGAGGAACATTGATAGGCAAATGCCGCCAATGTCGTTGATTTCGCCGATGTGAACCGTGAACGCGCCCGTGAACTCGCTCCAGTTGCGCATGACTGCCGCGACAATCATTGCGCCGATATACACGGGGAAAGTCATTCCAGTCTTCGACAGCAACATTGAAACGACGGTACCGACGCCCATTGCGATTGCAAGCTGATATGCGGCGGGAGCGTACATGCTTACGGATCGGACGTGTTTTTTCTCTTCTTCGACAAGCGGAGTTTCGTCAGCTTTGATTGCAGTCTTGAGCAAATCTTTGCCGAGAATCAATCGACGACCGAGCGGACCGCCCATTAATGAGCCCGTGACTAAACCGAACGTTGCGGCAGCCGTGCAAAGTGTCGTTGCGCCGACAAGTCCCAAATCTTCAAGGACGGGACCAAATGCGCCAGCTGTGCCGTGACCGCCGACCATTGAGATTGAACCCGTGCACAATCCGATAAACGGGCTGATGTCCAACATATTCGACAGCGCGACAGCTAAGAAATTTTGCGCAACGATAAGCCCGCATACACAGCCCAAAAATATCAGTAGAGCCATTCCGCCGCTTTTGAGGATTTTGATGTTCGCTTGAAAGCCGACCGACGTGAAGAATGCAACCATGCAAACATTTTTCAGCGTCTCGTCAAATGAAAAGCCGACAACGCCCGACGTGTAAAGAATACAGCTGATGATTGCAAACAATAAACCGCCGACGACTGGCGACGGTATGCAAAACGTTTCAAGGAATTGAACGTGACGTTTTAGAATCATGCCGACGTAAAGCATAACGACCGCCACAGCCAGCGTCTGATACATGTTGAATTCTATCGTGTACATGGCGGTCTCCTTTCAGTCTTGGCTTCCTTTGACGGTCTCGCCTTGCTTGCCGCTGTAGACGTTGACTTTCACGCCTTGCGACTCGTAAAATTTCGCGGCACCGATGTGGAAGGCTGCGGGAATGTCTTGAACAGCGTAATCGTCCGTGAATTTATCGCTTGCGTTGTGCGGAAGATTTTTGGCGTTCTTAGTAACGAATTCCGTAAGATAAGCGACCACGTTGTCGGATAAATCGGTGCTCACGACAAGGACAGCTTTCACGCCGATTGTCGAAATTTCTTCGTCTTGATCGGGATAACTGCCTGCGGGAATTGTGCAACGTGTGTAACCTTTGTAAAGCTTCATCATGTTGTTTTGAATTTCGGGAGCGATTGACAGCAGACGAATTTCCTTGTCTTTAGCGAGATCAAGTATTGCGTTAGTCGGTGCGCCCGCCGTGATGAAGAAGGCGTCAATTTGTCCGCGTTCCAATGCCATTGCGGCGTCCGCGAACGAAAGATAACTAGGCTCAATCATCTCGAAAGTCAGCCCGTGAACCATGAGAATTTGCTCAGCATTTTGCAGAACGCCCGATTCTTTTTCGCCGACGGAAACTTTTTTGCCAGCAAGGTCAGCGACGCTCATGATGTTCGATTCTTTAGCGACGACAATTTGACAGGCTTCGGTATAAAGTCCCGCAACAGCCGCGTAGCCGATACCAGGTCCGACGCTCGTGAAAATTCCCGTGCCCGCAACAGCATTTGAAAGCGCGTCGCTTTGAACAAGTGCAACGTCAAGAAAACGTTCGCGCAGAAGTCGCAAGTTCGCGGCGGAACCTGATGTTGTCTTCACTTCGACTTTGTGACCTTTGCCGTCAGCTTCAATCGCTTTAGCGAGTTCGTTACCGTAGGAATAATACATGCCTTTGGTACCGCCCGTGCCTAAACGTATATCTTTGCCTGAAGATTTTTCACCGCCGCAACCGACGAGCATTACGATTATCGGCAGGAGCAACAGTAGCTTTAGAAATTTCATGATAACGCCTCCTTTTAACAATGTGGAATTAGGAATTTGGAATTGTTGTTAGTCGAATTTGAGCTTGCTGAGTTCGGGGAACAGGTCGCCGATTGATTGCGATAATTGTTGCGGACGGAGCAAATCAATCACAGGCTTCATCACGCGGAAAAATTCTTCATCGTCCTGCAACAGTGCGAGAATTGCGGCTGTATTTGCGGCGTCGGCAAGCGCGGTGTGTTGTGTGCCCTCAAAGTCGCGGTTCATCGCGCCGATTGCATGTTTCAACGCCAAGCTTGAATGCAAACCGATTCTATCGTCGAACGCCTTCTGCAAATCTTTCCACTGCCGCTCCAGCCGATTAATATCGTAATCGGGCATCTTGAATGAACACTCGTCCTTGAGCTGATTTATATCGGAATTGCTCCACGAATAAAGCGTCATCTCCCAAGTACCAATCCACTCCATGAAGTTTTGAAAGGCTTCGGGGAACAGCGGCTTATCGGCGACGGTCTCCTGCGTTATGCCGGTCAATTTGGTTATATGCTTAGTTATCTCGCCGAATTGCGGGCGAACGTAGCATTGGAAATCGCCGACCTGTTTGTAGTTGTCGTCGAGCATGACCGCGCCAATTTCTATAACCTCGTCCGTCATGAAGCGGCGCACGTCTTTAAACGTCTTGTTGACGGGATTCATCTCCAAGTCAATCACTATGTGAATCAAAATATTAGCCTCCCGAAAATTTTTTCGATTCCTAATTCTGGTTGAGTCTGAAATTTTCCTGCCGCCAAAAATTTTAAAATGGCCGATTAACTTACAGCGTGTTGCACTTGTACCAAAACAAAAAACCCCGCGCAGGGGCGACGAAACAATTTGTAATTTGGAATGTGGAATTAGAAATGATGACGCATGTTTAAAGTTTTTACCCGCGACATCAGTTATCCATAGCCGAACGTGTTTTGTCCAAAAGACTCATCTTCATGTCGTAATAATCGGGCGTCATGTCCAAATAATGGCGGTGCGGGTTCTCAAAACGCTGTTCTTCGTCCCAAATCTCCTCGGCAAGCTGGTGTTTGACGTAATCGCGAATTTCATGGAGCGTTGGCAAAGTTTCAACACGTTTTCCGTCCTTAACATACAGTCGCGACAACTTTTTGACTGTGCAATCAACAAAACTGCGATTTTTCCATGGTTTAACGGGATCAACGTAGCGGAAAGGTCGGCTCATGTCAATTTTTTCGTCAAACAACGCAATTAAATCGGCAACGGCTTGACCTTCAGCATTATAGACGCGATAAATGCTCTTGACGCCGGGATTTGTAATCTTTTCGACGTTCTCACTGACTTTAATTCGCGGAATAAATTTTCCGTTCTCCTCGACGGCAACAATTTTATAAACCGCACCAAAGACAGGCTCCGATTTTGCAGTTATCAAACGTTCCCCGACACCAAAACTATCAATCGCCGCGCCTTGTTTGAGTAGCGAAGTTATCGTAAATTCGTCCAAGCTGTTCGACGCGATAATCTTGCAATCGTTCAAGCCAGCATCGTCCAACATTTTGCGAATTTTCTTCGAGAGATACGCCAAATCGCCCGAATCAATCCTCACAGCACGTAATCGCTTGCCTTGCGGCTCCAAAATCTCTTTTGCAATCCGAATTGCGTTCGGAATACCGCTGTGAACGACATCGTATGTGTCAACGAGCAACATTGTCGAATCAGGATAAACTTCCGCATATTTTTTGAACGCTTCAAACTCATTTTTAAAATACATGACCCAACTGTGCGCCATAGTGCCGCTGACAGGAATTTTGAAGAGTTGACCCGCAGAAACCGTTGCAGTTCCGTTCACGCCGCCGATAAATGCCGCTCGTGCCCCGTAAGTCGCAGCGTCCATGTTGTGAGCGCGTCTGGCTCCGAAATCCGAAACAAATCTGCCTTCAGCCGAACGAACTATGCGTCTAGCCTTGGTCGCAATCAAAGATTGATGATTAATCTGCGCCAAAATCGCCGTTTCGACAAGTTGAGCGTCAATTAAATCGGCAACAATCGTAATACACGGCTCGTTCGGGTACATAATCGTTCCTTCGGGAAAAGCGTAAATGTCTCCGCGAAATTTGAAGTTTTTCAGGCTCTCAAGGAAGTCATCATTGAAAATTTTTTGTCCGCGCAGATAATCAATGTCGTTCGCGTCGAATTTCATGTTTTCAACGTAATCAATGACCTGTTCGAGACCTGCGAAGACCGCAAAACCGCCCGCGTCGGGATTTCGGCGATAAAACACGTCAAAAACTACGCGATTGCTACTTCCATTCACAAAATAGCCGTTCGCCATTGTCATCTCGTAAAAATCCATCATCATGGTCAAATTTCTTTTATCGAACTGCGACATGTCGATTCCTCCGTCAAAATCAAAAAAAACTAAGTGAGATTGCATATTCTGTCGTCAAAGAAAATTTCCTTCAAATATCTTTTAAACTTTGCTGATGTAGTTTTAGCTTTTCAATTCCAAATTCCAAATTCCTAATTCCAAATTGAAAAAGCACCCGCCGATTGTCGGAAGGTGCTTTTTTTTTATTTAGACCCTATCTGTCACGTTAAACTCAATAATTTTCAGCGTTGACTTCAAAGAAAGATTGCGGATGATTGCAAACGGGGCATTCGACAGGAGCAGTCGTTCCCAAAACCAAATGTCCGCAATTTCTGCACTCCCACAACGTGACACCGGCTTTTTTGAAGACTTCTTGAGCCTCAACGTTCTTCAAAAGCTTGCGATAACGTTCTTCGTGATGTTTTTCGATTGCAGCGACGCCACGGAATTGTTCTGCGAGTTCGTGGAATCCTTCTTCGTCAGCCTCGCGTGCCATACGCGCATACATGTCGGTCCACTCGTAATTTTCGCCTTCCGCCGCGTGCAAAAGATTTTCTTCGACAGTTCCGAGTTCGCCGAGAGCTTTAAACCAAAGTTTAGCGTGTTCTTTCTCGTTTTCGGCTGTTTTGAGGAAAAGTGCGGCAATTTGTTCGTAACCGTTCTTTTTTGCGACCGAAGCGAAGTAAGTGTATTTGTTTCGAGCTTGAGATTCGCCCGCGAACGCCTCTTGAAGATTTTTTTCGGTTTTTGTGCCTGCATATTTATTTTTCGGAGCGGAAACTTCTTCAACGACCTTTTCAAAATCGGTGGAGGGGTGTTTGCAAAGCGGACACTCAATCGGAGGTTCGTCGCCTTCGTGAACGTAGCCGCAAATTCTGCAAATCCATTTAGTTTTGCCGGAAGCTTTGACTGCGGGTTTCGGTTTGATGTGCGCTTGATAGAAATTGTATGTCGTGGACGGAATATCGTTAAATTTCTCCATTTCGACGACTTCGGCGATGAAAATGCTGTGCGTGTCGAGTTCGACTTGTTGAATTACGTTCGCGCTGATGTAAGAGTTCGTTCCTTCGGTTATAGCGAGCGTTCCATTGACAGTGCGTTGAATTTTGTCGAATCCTGCGAATTTATCGACGTTGCGACCACTTTGGAAGCCGAAACGTTTAAAAAGGTCGAAATTTGCCGCCTCGCTGATGATTGACGCGGTAAATTTTTTTGTTTTGGCGATGATGTCGTGCGTGAAGTTCGATTTGTTGACGGCGATTGAAATTCTGTCCTTCGTGATAGGCGCGGCGGTCACTTGCGTCACTGTATTGATAATACAAGCGTTATCCTTGGTTCCGTCGTTCGCGCTGAGCACAAATAAGCCGTACTGAACGTTGAAAAGAACTTTGCTGTCCATTAAAGTCACCTCTCCGAAAATATTTTGCATACGCAAGACGAATTTTATCAGACGACGCGCAGATTGTAAACGGTGGACGTGGTGGTTATTTTTTGAGTTGTCGCGAACAAAATTGCAGGAAGATAATCAGCACCGCGCCGATAATCGCGCCAGGGATTAAGCCGTCAATTCCGCGCATGAACGACATAAAAATTGGTGTGCGCATGTGAGCAAATGTCTCGACCATTGAGCCTTGACCGATTGTCGCAGCCATAACCAGCGCGAAACAAATCGATTTCGGGAAACGTTTTAGGAACGCGGCGAACGCAAGCATAAATGCGGGATGTCCAAAGAAAATTTCTTTTGAGCGTGGACGAGCGTAGAAAATTTGCTCAAGCAGAGCGCGAATTTTTATTTCAAAGCCCGAAACCGGCATTCCCGACGTATGACCGCTTCTCGCAATCAAAATCACGAACGCACCTGCCACGACGATTAAAGCCAACAACATTTTGACGCTTACGGACTTGTCGAGAATCTCTTTGATTTGTTGAGTTGCAGGAACGGACTTTCTAAGCTCGTCGACGATGTTAAAACGTTGCAAAAAGGCGATTGCGACCAAAATCAGCGGCAAAATGAACGTCAATTTGATTCCACGGAAGATTTCAAACTCCAAGAAGTAGGAAACGTCGGATAATGCGCCCGAAAGGTATGCCGCGCCCGTCAAAGACAAAATTCCCGTGATTATCAGCGCGAAAGCCGAAGTCCAGACCAGTTGGAACGTCGATAAATTTTCTTTCAGACGTGCCGCGCGATTTTGAAGGCGAACTTTGTACTGAATTACGCGCAACAAGTCGAGTTGCCAGATAATTGCCAATGCGGGGAACAAACTTGCGCTGATAAACGCCGCGAACAGTCTGATTTTGCCGCCGGAGCCGATTAAAATCGGAATCGCCGCCAAAATTGCCAATACAGCGAACAGTTGCAGTTGAAATTTGCGATTGCGATTGATTCGCCGCGAAATTAATGACAAATACAGCACGCCCGCCGCAACAGTGCCGATGATGACGAGCGCACGCAGGATAATGTTCGGATAATAGTTTTCAAAGGTGCCCGCCTTGCCGAAAGTGAAGCCGTCACGTTCGAGAACTGCGCGGACTTCGCGGAAATATTTCAAGTTCGTTTCAAGCAACGTCATTTCGGGCAAAGGCTTCTCGTAAATGCGCAGGAGATTGATTCTGATGTTACGTTCCCTGTCTGTAGTCGACCAACGATTGATTGCCGTAGACATTTCAAGTTTTGGCTGTTCATCTTTGATGATTGCATACAGTCGCGCGACATGATCTTCGCCGATTTTCTGCGCAAGATAATACATGCCTGTTTGCGGATAAAATTGCAGTTGCGTGAAATGCTCAATCACTCCGAGAGTCAATTTGCGGCGAATCATGTTATCTGCGGTGAGGTCGAGATAATTTGACGCGCCGAGGACTTCGGGACCATCGAAGGCAACAGCTGAAATCGGATAATTTTCAATTCTGTCGAAAAAAAATTGAACGTTGGCGGCTGAACAATTGGTAAAATTCATCGGTCGGGCGAGAATGTTGAATCCTGCGGCGCGAGCCTTGTTCATTTCGTCGCGGGGCATACCGAGCGGCATTTTCATCAAGTCGGAGTATTTGGCTTTGACTTCGATAACTTCAATGCCGCCGACGGAAAAAACTTTGATGCGTTCTTCGCCGAGCCGCTGAAAAAGAGCCTCTTTGGTGTCGTAGTAACTTTCGAGTTCGCCCGCGATGATGTAGACTCTACCGGACGTGATGTGCCCGAATTCAATCGTTTGCCGCCAAAGATCGTTGTTCAATGTGCCGCTTTGATAGTTGGAGAGAATTTCGCTACCCGCAATCGCGAAGACTTTGCCTTGAGCGTTGAGCCGTTCCAATTTTGAATCGTACACGGCAAGCGACGTGATTCCCGCCGCTTTAACCTGTTGAAGTACGTCGTCAAGCTCAAGACCTTCGCGTTCAGCGAGTTCGACGGCGTTTTGATAGTCAAGCACCATGTCAACCTGCATGTTGTTACTTTCGACGAAAAAACGTTGTCCCGCGATAATCAGCGCGGCGAACAGACCGATTGCAATGACGATTAAAAGCGTCCTGTTGTAAGTGAATTTCTTCATGATTTAGTTTCTCGTTGCCTTGACGAATGCCTCGCCTTGGCGCATTTCGACAGTGCGGAATTGCAGTCCGAACGGCATTTTGACGGCTTCGGTTAAGTTGAAGTCGCCCAAAAATCTGTCGAGATTGACGCGGCGAAGAATTGCGTTTTCGACGTTCAGATTGAGCATTTGGAAGTAAAGATCGCCGTCACGAGCGATGATTTGTCCGCCGATTTGAACGTCAGCTTCTCTGCCGAGAATTTTGACTTTAGCGGACGCAGTGATTCCTTCGGGCGACATGTTGACCTGCGGATTTTGCAGACGATCAACCTTCTGCGCCAAAAAATTCCGCAAAGCATCTTCAGTGATGACGCCGCTCAATTCGAGTGAGCCCGCCGACGTCAAGCAACGGTTAGTATGTTCTTCGCGGCTGATTCCTTCGGTCGGGAAGAGAATTTCTTTGATGTCGATTTTGAGCATCGAACCGTCGAGAACTGCGCGTTTCAAGTTGAGGTCGCCGATAGTTGCGTCGTCGGCCGTGCAATACAAGCTGTCAACGTAGCCCAACGAAATTTTTGCACTGGGCAAAGCGTTGAGTTGCAAGGTAACTTCCTGCGCGTGCGTGAGGTCGATGACTTTGCTTTTCAGATAATTCGACAGCGCGTTCGGCACGACGAATTGAGCGCAGGCAATCACCGCAATCACCGCGACGACAAGCAGGATACCGATTATCGTAAAAAATTTTTTCATGACAAGTCTCCTGTTAAGGTTAGTAGGGAATTAGGTTATTAGGTTATTAGAAAAGTCGGCTACTATTAACCTACTAACCTATTAACCTATTAACCTAAATTGGCTTTAGCGGCGAGGTAAGCGCGAATGAACGAATCAATATCGCCGTCCATAACGGCTTGCACGTTGCCGGTCTCTTCGCCCGTGCGCAAATCTTTGACGAGCTTGTAAGGTTGAAAGACGTAGGAACGAATTTGGCTGCCCCACTCGATTTTTTTGAGGTCGCCTTCCAAGCCGGCAATCTCCGCTTCTTTTTTCTCAAGCTCAAGTTCAAAAAGTTTGGCACGCAACATTTTCAAGCAACGTTCACGGTTTTGGATTTGCGAACGCTCATTTTGACATTGCACGACAATTCCCGTTGGAATGTGCGTCATACGAACGGCGGAAGAAGTTTTGTTGATGTGCTGACCGCCCGCGCCCGATGCACGATACGTATCAACGCGAACGTCCGCCATATTGATGTCGACTTCGACGGCGTCATCAATTTCGGGCATGATGTCGCACGCGCTGAAAGATGTGTGGCGTCGGGCATTTGAATCGAACGGCGAAATTCTCACGAGCCGATGAATACCCTTCTCGGATTTGAGAAAGCCGTAAGCGTTGTGACCTTTGATGAACAGCGAAACGGATTTAATGCCCGCCTCATCGCCAGGCAACATGTCGACAGTTTCAACGGTGAAGCCGTGACGTTCCGCCCAACGAACATACATGCGCAGGAGCATTTGCGTCCAGTCTTGAGCCTCGGTGCCGCCCGCGCCCGCGTGCAATGTCAAGATTGCGTTGTTGGCGTCGTAGGGTTCGCTGAGCATGACTTCAAGCCGCAAATTTTCCAAGCCAGCTTCGATTGCGGAAATTTCTGCGGCAATGTCGGCTTCCTGCGAATCGTCTTGTTCTTCCATTGCGAGTTCAAGCAAAACTTGCGCGTCGTCGAATTTCGCCAAAAGATTTTTGTAAGTCTCGATGCCCGATTTAACGTCGTTGAGTTCTTGAGTTATCTTCTGCGCGGCGTCGGGGTTGTCCCAAAAAGTCGGCTCGCCCATTTTGTATTCAAGCTCGGCGATTTTCTCTTCTTTGCGGGCAATGTCAAAGTGAATTCCCCATTTCGTTCAATTTGTCGCGCAGAGCGGTGAGCTCTACTTTTCTGTCTTCAAGCACTGAATCATCCCCTTAAAGCTTAGATTTTGTTGGCACAATCCAACAGTGACGGTTCTTTTTCCGTCTGACGTTAAGTCTTGTCAGCCGAAAAAATTCCGCGTCACATGATGTTTCCAATTTTAACGACACGCTCTAATGTAGCGCGAAACGAACGTCGCGGATTTTGTCTTCGTGACGACTTCGACGTTGTAATTGTCAAAAGTCGGCATGGTGTCGTAGGTGTAATTTTTGCGGTAGAAAATAACTTGTCCGTAAGTCTCGTTTTTGTCAATCATGCAACTCGCGTGACAAGTTTCCGTTTCAACAACAAAATCATTCCAGACAACAGCCGCCATCAACATAGGGTCGCAAAGAATTATGTTGTTCTGATTGAGATATTGTCTGCGGAACTCCAAAAATTTTCGGTTACTGAGAACGACGAATTCATGAACGGGCGAAATTTTTTTCATGGCACGAAGCATTTTTTCATCAATGGAGGTGTCGGGCGTCATCATGTCAAATCCGACAATCGTCGTCGGCACGCCAGAATCAAGCAAAATTTTGTAAGCCTCCGCGTCCTTGTAAACGTTGAATTCTGCGACGGGTGTAGCGTTACCTGCGCCGAAACCGGCCGTGCCCATCGACCAATATTTTTTTACGCGGCTCATCGTGACGGGATCTTTGTCAATAGCAAGCGCGATATTCGTTGCGGGACCGAGCAGGACAATTTCAATCTCGTCGGGATTTTCTTTGACGGTCTCCAAAATAAAATCGACTGCGGATTTTGAATTTGCCAAGCGTTTCGGGTGAATCAAATCGGATTCGCCCATGCCGTCTTTGCCGAAAACGCTGAAAGTTTTGGTCTCGACACCTGCAAAAGATTTGTCCGCTCCCTTGTAGACTTGAGCATTTGAGCCGACAAGTTCCAAGGTTGCCAACGCATTGTTCGCTGCCTGCTCCAAGTCGACATTGCCCGCGACAACTGTGATTCCTTCGATTTGGACTGAGGGACTTTTCGCCGCGAGGATAATTGCCGCCGCATCGTCGCCGCCCATGTCGGTATCGATTATGATTCGACGTGTTGCGCAGTCAGCCGTGGATTGCAACGTTAAACAAAAAATTATCAGCAGGAACGACAGAAATTTTTTCATGTAGAATTATCCTCCGTTGTTGACTGTCAGTTAAAAACTACGCCGTAAGCATTCAACAGATCTTTGCGACGACTGAGTTGCTCAAGAAAATCCTTGTAAATCGCGCCATAACCGTTTACCTGCTTAGGATTAATTGTGCGACCTGTTCTAATGGAATATGCGATGTATTGCAGAAAAATCTTAAAATCATCTTCTTCGTAGCCGTCAAACTTATCGCCGAAAAATTGCTTAAGCTGTCGACTGATTAAGAAACAAAATGAATCGTGGTTTACGTTGAAAATCGACATCGACGAATCAACGTAATTGGCGTTAATCGGATGAACTTGATCAAGTAGTGGCTGGAGATAAATAGAATTGGCAAAACGCGGAATAAAAATCGCTTCCGCATTGTCGCGAAGAAAAAGCGAATTGTGAGCACATGATCCTACGGTCGAGGCGAAAACTTCCGCGTTTATCAGCAGATTAAGTTGTTCGTCGACGGTCAGTTTTTCGGGAAGAATCGGCGTGAATCCCTTCGATTGAAAATATTTCGCGAGCCTCTCTTCGCCAAATTGATGGCGACCGTAGAAATAGTAAATTTTATTGAGTGAGGTTATTTTTTTATTTCTCAACGCGAAGCTCCTGATGTTTTCAATTGTTTCGCGGTACTCGTCGGTAAAGTTATGTCTGCCGTTTATAACGAAAAATGATTCATCGGGCAAAATGATGTTTTCAAACCGCGTCGGTTGTGTAATCGGTTGAAGCCTGTAAATATCAACTTCCAAAATCTCCAACAGACGTCTGAAATTTTTTTGCTGTTCAAGCGGCTGTCCTTCAAACGGAATGTAAACGAGCGGACGATTTTTGAAATCATGATTAAATTCGGCACTCTTCAAAAACCATAAGCGGCGAATATTATCTGTGATTACATGTCCCCAAACAGCGAACCACAGACCGAGATAAACGACCGTTTCGGCGCGGTATTGAACTGATCTGGGGGGGGGTAGATACTATCGAGATCAGATCTAACATGAGTGCCTTTGACGAAATTGCCGTTACTGTCGACAATGCCGCCTTTGCCCCATGTCCATTTTCCGTCCACATAAACATCTTTATGCGGAAGGATAACGCCGTGTTCGATAACTCTAAATGTCAATTTCTTACCGACAAAATATTTCTGCGCGGCGTCGGGATTGTAAAGATATTCTAAATTTGTCATAAGCAAACTCCTAAGCTCTAAAATTGTGACATGATTTTTGCATTCTCGATGGCGGACAAGCTCGGCGAAAATTTTTTCAACGCGGTTAACGTGTTCTCGAATGTGTCCGCCAAAACCAATTCGACGCGCCCGCCCAACAATCTTTTTGCTTGACGGAACACAAGCCGATAATCGGGGCTCGACGCTACCAAAACGTAACTCGACGCCAAATCCGAATGAGCCGCACCGATTATTTCCGCCAACGACGGCGATGATTCTTCACTGCCCGAAACTAAAATTGACGCGCCTGCGTCTTGAAGTCGTTGCGCTTCGTCGGAGTCTTTCGCCACAGCCAACGCCGCAACTTTCATCAACGCTTCATGTGCGGGCAGAACGTGTGCTTCGCTCATGTTGGTGATTTTGATTTCGGTGAGCGGTCCCCAACCGATTGCCTGTTCCAAAGTTTTGCCAACGTGATCCGTGTGCAGATGAATTTCAAAACCGCCGTGCGCTCTTTCGACGAACGAAAAGCTACTGAAGTCTTTCATTTGGCGTTCAAGCTCGTATTGATTGGCTTTGGAATTTTTCACGCGCAATCGGACGCAATACGGTCGCACGAGATCATTTCGCGGGTCAGGCATATTTTTATGAGTTCCCAAGCCTAACGACAAACTTACTGCGGGCGAAACAAAATTGCCGTCAAGACCTTTTAAGCAACCTTTCAAGAAACTCAACATGATGTTCGCGCCCGCTTCAGGGTGACCGATTTCCGCAACAGCAGTCTCGCCCGCTTGAATTGCCTTCAACAGAATTTCGACAATCGGCATGCCGTCGCGGACAGCGTGATATGCGCCTTTTGCAACAGCCTTCGCCACGAAAATAAACGGACGTTCGGGTTCTTCGGGAATGAGACGTTGAGCATAGAGAATTCCATATTGAAAAGCTTTGCCGAACTCGGAGCCCGTCGCGTCGTATTTGCCAGCAAGTCCTGCGCTTATCCCGCGAAACATTTGCGCCAAAACGACACCTGCATTGCCGCGCGCACCGAAGACAGCCGCAGTCGACACACGCCGACTAAGTCCGCCGATTGAATCGTCTTTTGCGTCAGCTAACGGCATGACCGCCGCGCCCATCGTCCGCAGAATATGAGTGCCCGCCAACGTTCCCGCACCACTAAGCGCGTTGATATTCTCGTATTCCAAAAGAAATTCGCTGTATGCGCCGGAGACCATGCGTTTAAAATCTCCGCCGGTGATGACTTCTCTGTTACCCGTCATAGCCGCACCGCCTTTGCTTGTGATTTTTATCGTCTTGAAAGGAATATCATGTTGATTCGCGAAATAAGCGCAATAACCTTTATCGACAAGGAGAAAACTTTATGAGCGAACAAATCATCGACACGCCGCCTGCCGCTGAAATGAAAATTCGCAAGCGCGGTCGGCAAAAAAAATTTTCGGTCAGCGACACCGCCGAAAAGATTCATCACACTCGCAGGAAAAATTATAAGGACGACGGCAAAGAAAAAATTTTCGCGCTGGATATCGGCACACGCTCCGTTATCGGCATTGTTGCTGAGGAAGACGACGACGGCAAGCTTAACATCATCGCGACGCACCGCATGGAACATACTAGCCGAGCCATGCTTGACGGGCAGATTCACGACGTGCCGCAAGTCGCTGAAGTTATCATTCGCGTTAAAAATTTTTTGGCGTCCAAAGTCGGCGAACTCAAAAACGCGGCAATCGCGGCGGCTGGTCGTGCACTGTACACAATGACTGCCGAGGCAACGGTCGAAATCAACGGCGTCATTACCGACGAGATTCAAAGCAGCTTGAATTTTACCGCGATTCAGCTTGCACAGTCCCAACTCACAACGGAAAAGAAAATCGATTTGCGCGTTTACTACTGCGTCGGCTTCAGCATAATCAGTTACGAACTCGACGGAATCAGATTGAAAAGTTTAATCGGGCAGCGTGGCAAGATTGCTAAGACGAAAGTTATTGCGACGTTCCTGCCGCGACAAGTCGTCGACTCAATGCAGACCGCGTTGAATTATTCGGGGCTCGACGTTAGAGCTTTGACGCTTGAACCGATTGCCGCAATCAACGTGCTTGTGCCGCCGTCAATGCGCCATTTAAATATCGTGCTCGTCGACATAGGCGCGGGAACTTCCGACGTTGCAATCACAAAGAACGGCTCCGTCATCGCTTACGGCATGGTTCCGCTTGCGGGCGACGAAGTCACCGAGGCAATTTCTCAACGTTTCCTGCTCGACTTCAACGTTGCCGAGGAAATCAAACGTAAGGCAACCAACGGCGAGGGCGCGACCTTCAGCGACATTTTGGGACGCAGTTACAATCTCACGGCGGAAGAAATTCTCATGCCGATAAGCGAAAACGTCGGCATGATTGCAAACGCCATTGCCAAAACGATTCTCGAACTCAACGGCAACGAACCGCCGCAAGCTTTGCTGTTGGTCGGAGGCGGTGCTCTCAGTCCGAACTTGAACAAACTTGTCGCCGAAGCGTTGAACATGCCGCTTGACCGCGTTGCTGTTCGCAAGCCCGAAAACGTCGAAGGTATCAAAAACATTCCACCCGCTTTGCAAAGTCCTGACGCCGCCACGCCGCTCGGCATTTTGAAAGTCGCGTCAAGTGACACGTTCCATTTCTTCAACGTCACGATTAACGGCGAGGAGGTCAACTTGTTCCACTTCCGCGAACTCACGGTTGTTGACGCGATTTTGAGCGCAGGCATCGATTACAAAAAATTCAACGGCAAACCTGGTCTCGGCTTAGTCGTGACGGTCGACGGCGAGAAAAAATCTTTCCCTGGCACAATGGGCACTTACGCGAAAATTTTCGTCAACGATGAGCCCGCAACATTGGATACGCCGCTGGAAAATAATTGCCGCATTGTGATTGAGCCTGGCGAAGACGGAATCAGCGCACAGGTTAAGATTGACGACATCGTTGCAATTGAGCCGAATTTTGTCGTCACGGTCAACGGCAAAGAACTTTCCGTCACGCCGAAACTTTTGGTCAATGACGAAGTCAGCTTGCCGACACGAATTCTTCACGACGGCGATGAACTCGACACGAAGACACGCAGATCAATCGGTGACCTGTTGAGATTAGCTGGTTGTCCGCCGATGGGGAAAAAAATTCACTACACGCTCAACGGCAACAAGGCGCATTACATCTGCACGCCCGACGTTTACTGCAACGGCAATCGCGCGGAAATCACCGACATTCCGCAGGCGGGCGACGCTATCGAATACGTTGCCAACGACGCGATTAAAGTTAGCGCAATCGTCAAGGACGAGAACCGAACCACCGCCGTTAAAATTTTCTACAACGGCAAAGAATATTCCATTCCGACCGCGACGACCGTCATGATTAGCGTCAATGGGCGCGTGTCGAACGAAAATACAATCATCGAGGACGGCGCGGACATTGTCTTTGAACGTGAAGTCAAAAATTTCGTCATTGTGAGCGACGCGTTGCTTGCCGTGAACTTCAAACCGCCACCCGCCAAAAGCCGCATGAGTTTTACAATCAAGGTTAACGGCGTGCCTGTCGACTTTGCCTCACCGATAAAGAGTGGCGACACTTTGGAAATTATCTTGAAGACGCCCGACGGTCTGGAATTCAAGCCGCTTGACGATTTAGAAACGCCTGTCCGCAATGAGCCGACGACACCCGCGCAGGTTGACCCGACGAAAAAATTTTCGTTGAGCGATTTTATCCGCACCGACTGATTTCAATTAGGAATTTGGAATTATTTTTCATTCCGCAGTTGACTGCTCATCACGAAAATTTTTTGAAAATTTTTTATCGGCAAGCAGGAACATCATATCAGGCGGCGAATAGCACAAATCGAACAGTTGCCCCACGCAGGCGACGACCGTTGGTAATTTTTCGTACAGAGATAGGAGAGGGTTTCTAATGACTGAAGCAACAACCACCATCGAAAACAAAACTGGTATCCATGCGCGCCCCGCGTCCGTCTTCGTGCAGAAGGCGTCCTCATTCAAATCCAAAGTCCAACTCAAAGCTAAAGGCAAAACTGTCGACGCAAAAAGCATCCTCATGATCATGAGCATGGGCTTGGTCAAAGGCACCGAGATCACGATTTGCGCTGACGGTCCCGACGAAGCAGACGCAGTTGCTGAACTCAAAGCTCTCGTTGACGCGAAATTTGGCGAAGATTAATCTTTACGCTTTTCAATTTGGGGAGGATGGTTAAAATTTTTTTCCGCCTCCCTTTTTGTGTAACTTTTCGGAGGAAAAATTATGGCAGAGAAAATTAAAGGCAAAGGCGTAATAGCCGGTATCGCAGTCGGCAACATTCTTCTCGCAGGTCAAAACCTTGACGGATACCTTGCAAAATATCAGCCGGCAAAACCCGCAGCAGAAAAGAAAAAAGCAGCGGACGCTCTCGTCGCGGTCGCCGAAAATCTCAAAAAGAGTATCGACAGCTTCAACGAACAAGGTCTCAAAGAACAGGCAGGCATTCTTGAAGCACACCGCATGATGGTCGAAGACCCCGCAATGAGCGGCGCAATCGACGAACAAATCGACGTGAGCGGCTCGGCTCCCAAGGCTGTCATCGACGCTTATGAATCCCAGGCGCAAATCTTCGAGGCCATGGAAGATGAATACTTCCGCGGTCGTGCAGTCGACATGCGCGACGTCGGCAAACGCATTGCCAAATACCTCCTCGGCATTAAAGAACCCGAAATCGCCGGTAAAGTTATCGTCGCGGGCAAAGACATTGAGCCTTCCGTTATCGCGGGACTTCCCACCGACAAAATCGCGGGCGTTATCCTCGGCGTCGGCTCCACAACAGCTCATGCCGTTATCATCGCAAAAACGCGCGCAATCCCGACCGTTGTCGGCGTCGGTGACGGCATTGCTAAAATCGCGGACGGCGATCCCGTTATCCTCGACGGCGAAACTGGCGAAATTTTGATTCGTCCCTCCGACGAAGAGCGTGAAAGCTACGACGTAAAGATTAAGAAACAGGAAGAACTCAGAGCGTATTACGCACAGCTCAAAGACAAACCTGCTATCACGCTCGACGGCAAAGAAGTTGAGCTCGTGGCAAATATCGGCTCGCCTAAAGATGCTGAAGCGGCTGTCAAAAACTTCGGCGCAACGGGCGTCGGTCTCTTCCGTTCCGAATTCGTCTTCATGGGCAAAACCGATGTTCCAAAGGAAGAAGATCAGTTCAAAGAATACAAAGCAGCTGTCGAACACTGCGCCACCGTCACTCACGGCGAAGGTCTCTGCGTTATCCGCACAATGGACATCGGCGGCGATAAACCGTTGCCTTACATTCAAGTCGGCGTCGAAGAAAATCCGTTCCTCGGCTATCGTGCAATCCGTATCAGTCTCCAACGCAAAGATTTGTTCCTGCCGCAGTTGAAGGCAATTCTTCGCGCTGGTGTCTACGGTAAAGCCGCTATCATGTTCCCAATGGTCATCAACGTTCAAGAATTCCTCGCGGCGAAAGAATTCGTCGAAGAGGCTAAGAGAGAACTTGCTGCCGAAGGTAAAAAGTACTCCGACAGCGTTCAAGTCGGTATCATGGTCGAAACTCCTGCGGCTGCCGTTATGACTCCCGTTCTCGCCAAATACGTCGACTTCTTCTCAATCGGCACGAACGATCTTGTTCAATACACGTTGGCTGTCGACCGCGGCAACGCTCAAATTTCCTACCTCTACAACCACTTCAATCCTGCAGTTCTCCGCCTCATCAAACGCACGATTGAATCCGCTAACAAGGAAGGCAAATGGGCTGGCATGTGCGGCGAAATGGCGTCCGATCCGAATGCGGCGATTATCCTCATGGCAATGGGTATCAAGGAACTGTCAATGAGCGCACCGTCCATTCCGCGCGTCAAAGAACGCATTCGCAACATCACGTTCGCCAAAGCAAAAGAAATTCTCGACAAAGTCATGGAGATGGAAGACGGCGACAAGATCAGAGATTATCTCGCAACTCTCGCGTAAATTTCATCATCCGCTCACAAAAAAGCCCTCGATAAATCGTCGGGGGTTTTTTCGTTAATTAGGAGTTAGGAATTTGGAATTAGGAATTAAAAACCTAAAAGCTAAAAGCTAAAAGCTCAGTTGATTCTGACGACGCCGATAATTTGAATTTCGACAGACTGATCAATTTCCGCGTGCGAAACGATGATGAGCCCTTGCACCGAACGTTCGACAAGTTTGCGGAAATAGAGACGCACGGCGGGACTTGTCAACACAACGGCGGGATAACCTTGGTTTGCGAGCTTGTCTATTTCGTTCGACAGCGAATTTATCATGCGGCGCATTGAATCCGGATCGAGACTGACGTAAGAACCGTGGTCTGTGCGCTGAATTCCGCCGACAATCCGATTTTCCAACGCAGGGTCGAGCGTGACGCACGGCAGAACATTTCCCTGCACGACCTGCTGTGTAATTTGTCTGCCCATTGCGTGGCGCACGTACTCCGTCAAAATTTCGGGATCCTTCGTGGCGCGAGCATAATCGGCAAGCACTTCCATAATCGTCGCCATGTCGCGGATTGAAATGCGTTCGTTGAGCAAATTCGCCAAGACCTTTTGAATTTCGCCGACGCCGAGCAATTCGGGGACAACTTCGTCGACAAGGCTTTGATGTGTCTTCGCGAGATTGTCGACAAGGTTTTGAGTTTCCTGACGACCGAGAATTTCCGAAGCGTGGCGTTTGATGACTTCCGTTAAATGCGTTGCGAGCACTGAAACTGCGTCGACGACCGTGTAACCGTTGAGTTCCGCCTGTTCGCGCTGACTTTCGGGAATCCACAATGCCGGCAGTCCAAATGCAGGTTCAACCGTTTCAATGCCTGGAATTTCTTCAAAGACCGTGCCCGAATTCATTGCGAGGAAGTGGTCAAGCATGAGTTCGCCGCGAGCAATTTCCATGCCCTTGAGCTTGATGATATACGCGTTCGGCTTGATTTGAATGTTGTCGCGGATACGGAGCGTCGGCACGACTAAACCGAGTTCAAGCGCGCATTGTCGCCGAATCATGACGATACGGTCAAGCAAATCGCCGCCTTGTCCCGTGTCGACGAGCGGTATCAATGAATAGCCGATTTCCAATTCCATTGGGTCGACCTGCAACAGCGAGATGATGTTTTCGGGACGCGTCGCCTCGTGTTTCTCTTTAGCCTGCTCCTGTTCAACTTTGACTTCTTCGGGGACGATTGCTTTTTTGCGCAGGTTGTAGCCGATGAATGCGCAGACGACTGCTAACGACGCGAACGGCAAGCCAGGCAGACCCGGTACAATCGACAGCATCACGAGGACGCCAGCATTGATGAAGAAGACGCGCTCATTGTTGAAAAGTTGCTTGACAAGGTCGTTACCGAGATTGCCTTCCGACGCGGCGCGTGTGACGATGATACCGGTTGCAGTCGAAATCAACAGTGCGGGAATTTGACTGACGAGACCTTCACCGACGGTTAGGAGCGTGTACGTTTGAAGAGCCTCAACTGCCGCCATGTCACGCTGAGCCATACCGATAACGAAACCGCCACCGATATTAATCAGCATGATGATAATCGCGGCAATCGCGTCGCCTTTGACGAACTTAGACGCACCGTCCATCGCGCCGAAAAAGTCTGCTTCGCGTTGAATCTTCGTGCGGCGAACTTTAGCTTCTTCGTCGGTGATCGCGCCCTGATTCAAGTCGGCGTCGATAGCCATTTGCTTACCAGGCATTGCGTCCAACGTGAAACGCGCACTGACTTCCGCGACACGTTCGGAGCCTTTGGTGATGACGATAAAGTTGATGATAACCAAGATTATGAACATGATGAAGCCGACGACGGGATTGCCGCCGACAACGAAATTGCCGAAAGCGGTGATAACTTCGCCGGCGTAACCGTTAATCAAAATTAGCCGCGTCGACGAGATATTCAACGCCAATCGGAACAACGTCGTCACCAAAAGCAACGACGGGAAGACCGACAGGTCAAGTGCCTCCTCGTTGTAAATCGCACTCATGATGACGATAAGGGCGATTGTGATGTTCAAACAGATAAGCAAATCCAAAAGCGGCGTGGGCAGCGGGATAATCATCATGATGACGATCATGACGAGCGTCACCGCGATTATAACGTCGCTGTACTTTTGGATAAACGAGCCCAGCGAGCTGGATTCGTTCAAAGCATCGTCGGGTGCGGCCATAAAATTACTCCTCTGAATTTTTTAATTTACCAACTTGCCGAGGTGCGCAACGGAATTCATCGTCATAAGGCTCCAGACGCCGTCATTGCATTCGAGGACGTTGACGCACGTGTTGCTTTGCTCAATATGCCAGAAATGTTCCAAGTCGATACCGAGAACGCTACAGATTATGACCTTGTTAACGAAACTGTGCGCACCGATAAAAATCGTTTTGCCGTGATATTTGGCCACAGCATCTTCCAAAGCCGCACGAGCGCGATATTGCAAGTCACGGAAATTTTCACCGTTCGGGAAAGTCACAAGCCACGGCGTAGAATAAAACTGCTGCGTTTCTTTCGGGAAGTTTTCCATTTGCTCATCGGGATTGAGTCCCGCAAAGTCGCCGAAATTGATTTCCTTGAGTCGGTCGTCAGTGTAGGCAATTTTCATGTTGTGCAACTTGGCAACAGTCTTCGTCGTCACGTACGCGCGGCTCAGCGGGCTTGCAATGAACACGTCGATTGGATAATTTTTCAAGCTCTTCGCCAAAAGTTTTGCCTGCTTAATGCCGTTTTCGTTCAGCGCGATGTCCAAAAATCCTTGAACGCGTTTTTGTGCGTTGTAGACAGTTTCACCGTGGCGCACGAGAATAACGGTTGTTTTTTCCGCCGAAACCTGCGCGGGCACGAAAATAAACGTCCACGCGAAAACGACTGCCAGAAAAATTTTCAGTGCTCTCATAAATTCTCCTCCTTAACTGGTGCGACGATGTTTGATTCGATAGACGTAGGCGAGAATTTCCGCCACGGCTTGATAAAGTTCGGAAGGGACAATTCCGCCAATGTCAACAGCTTCATACAGCGCGCGGGCAACTGGTTTATTCTCAACGATTAAAATTCGATGTTCGCGGGCAATCTGCTTTATACGTTCGGCGACGAGATCTTGACCTTTGGCGAGAACAACCGGCGCAATCATGCCTTTTTTGTATTGCAGAGCAACCGCTAAGTGCGTCGGGTTCGTGACGATAACGTCAGCTTTCGGGACTTCGCTCATCATGCGTTGCATTGCCATTTGACGTTGTTTCTGCTTGATTTTGCCTTTGATTTGCGGGTCGCCTTCCATTTGCTTATACTCGTCTTTGACTTCCTGTTTGGACATTTTCAAATCCTGCGTTGTCTGCCAGCACTGATAAGCGTAGTCCGCAAACGCCATGACCATTATCACGCCGACGACTTGAAACGCCATTGTGAAGATTATATCCGCCGCCGTCGCCAAAGAGTGCGGCAAGTCGAAGAAGATAAACTGCGGCAGGAGCGGGATTTGGTCTTTCAAGTACAGGTACAGAAAATAGCCGATGACGATTATTTTAAACAGCGACTTGAACAGCTCAACGAGTGAGCGTTTGGAAAAAATTCGTCCGAAGCCGTTGATTGGGTTGAGGTTTTCAAGTTTCGGTTCAAGTTTCTCCGTCGAAATCATCAAGCCAACTTGGAAAAAATTTATGCCGAGTCCTACTATTAAAATCGCGAACATCACGGGCATAACGGTTTTCGCCAACAGAATCATTATGCCGATAAAAAGTTCGGAAATATCTTCCGTCGACAAGCTGTGCGTCAGGTGCGAATAAAGGTAAATCGTGTATTCGGCGATGTTGCCGTAAATGAATTCCCAGAGAATGCGCAGGATTAAAAAGCCGATAAGCAGGACGAACGCCGTGTTGAGTTCTTGGCTGCGTGCGATTGTACCTTTCTTGCGAGCGTCTTGCCGTTTCTTTTGAGTAGGTTCCTCGGTTTTCTCGCCGTCGAAACGCTGTAAGTCAAATACAAAAATTTTCGGCTCGTCGTCACGGGGCAAGAGATTTGAGCGCGATTGATATGTTGGCGTACATTTCATTAAATATCACGTCCAAGAAGAGAATGTAGAACGGCAAGACCATCGAGACCATTGTTATACCGATCATCAGTTGCATCGGGATGCCGACAACGAAAATATTCATCTGCGGCATTGTGCGGGCGAGAATGCCCAATCCGACGTTCGTCAGCAGTATCGCGAAGGTCACGGGCATTGCGATTTTCATGCCGTTAAGGAAAATGCCCGCCGTCAAGTCAATCATAAATTGCGGCAACGACGTATTCCAAACCATTGCGTCAATCGGAATAACGCGAAAACTTTCTGCCAGCGCGGAAATGATTACGTGGTGTCCGTTCGTCACGACGAAATAAATCACCGTCAAGTTGTAAAGAAACGTGCCGATAAGACCGGTTTGTTGTTGCGTCGTCGGATCCATCATGTTAACCATTGCGAAGCCGACCTGCATATCCATAATTTTGCCCGCCATGTTTACTGCAGAAAGTGTGATGTAGCCGACGAGCCCGATAAGCCAGCCGACGAACAATTCCTTTGCGACGGTGAACGCGAACATGATAACCGTTGCGGGAGCTTGAACGACGGATTCTTTCACGACGACGGGGAAAAGGATTATCGCCAACGCAACCGCCGCAACGCCTCTGACGCGTGCTGAAACGTTCATGCTGCCCAAAAACGGCGAAATAAAAAAAATGCCGCTCGTTCGCGTGAGCACAAACAAAAAAGCCGCCACTTGCCCTTCAAAAACGTCATAGAAGTCAATCTCCGTCAAAGCTTCGACCTCCCGGCAAAGTGAGCGTGCTTATCCGATACGCGACGGCAAGCCCGTAAATATTCCCGAAAAGAATTCAACCATGATTCTGAGCATCCACGGTCCGAAAATCAAAATCGCCACAAAGACCGCAATAATCTTCGGGATAAACGCAAGCGTCTGTTCTTGAATGGAAGTTGTTGCCTGAAAGACGCTGACCGCCAAGCCGACCGCCAAGCCTAAGCCCAACATCGGCGCACAGATGATTAAGACGACCATCAATGCTTCTTGACCGATTTGAATAACCAAATCACCGGACATGATGCACCTCCGCTAACGAAAACTCACGATTATCGAACGAACGAGCAAATGCCAGCCGTCGATCATCACGAAGAGCAAAATTTTGAACGGCAGGGAAATCATGACGGGCGGCAACATCATCATACCCATTGACATCAGCGTCGTCGCGACAATCATATCAATGACGATGAACGGGACGTACAGCATAAAGCCGATTTGGAACGCCGTCTTGAGTTCGCTGATTATGAATGCGGGCATCAGCACGAACGTTGAAACGTCTTCCTGCGATTCGGGTCGTTCGGCGTCTGAAAGATTCACGAACAGTGCCAAATCCGATTCGCGTGTCTGGCGGAACATGAATTCGCGTATTGGTTCGAGGACGTTGGTTATCGCCTCTTCCTGCGTGATTTGTCCCGCCAAGTACGGTTGCAAGCCGTTATCGTTCGCCTGCGACCAATAAGGTGCCATGATGTAGAACGTCATGAACAGTGCCAGCGAGACGATAACTTGGTTCGGCGGGACGTTCTGTGTTGCAAGGGCGTTTCTGAGGAAGCCGATTATCACGACGATTCGCACAAAGGAAGTCGTCATCATCAATATTCCCGGCGCGAGCGTCGCTAATGTCAAGACGGCGATAACTTGTAGCGTCGAGGCGACTTGTTCGGGATTTTCTGCCGTGCCGACTTCAACATTAACGTTCGGGATTATCGGTGCCGCTTCGACGTTTGACGCGAACAGCATGATTCCCGCGCAGATTAATAAAAATTTTATCGTTCTCATGTTGATGTTTGGTGCGTGACGATTGTCCGCAACGTTTTAACCTAATCCTTTTTCTTAAAGAGCGGGATTTTTTGTATCAAGCCCGACAGCGTGCCGAATTCCTGCGAAAACATGTCGCCCGAATTGATTGCCTGCGCGTGAAGGTGCTCAATCAGATTTTTGTCGGTTATCTCGCCGAGGAGGCTGATGTTGTGGTCGGTTACGCCTAACAAAAAGACTCTGCCGGCCATTTCAACAGTGCAGACAGAGCGATTGGGTCCCAACGGTAGATTTTCCAGAACTCTGCCGCCGCTTGCCGACAAACGTGCCGCGTTGAAACGTCCGCCGATGAATCTTGCGGCGAAATACGCCATAACCAGCACCACGGCGAACACGGCGAACAAACTCAAAAGATATGCAAGCGTCGACCACCACGAGACGCCGGTGGGTCTGGGGTCGGGTTCTTCGTAACCTGCCAGATACCCGCCGGCCGCCTCCGCAGCAGAGCCGTCGAAATATATCAAGCAAAAAAGCACCAGCGCAGTCGGGAGATAAAATTTTATCTTGTCAAACATCAGCCGACGGCTTTGCGTACTGCTTCAAGTACACGGTCGGCTTGGAAGGGTTTAACGATGAAGTCGCGCGCGCCTGCCTGGATTGCCTCTATAACCATCGCCTGTTGTCCCATTGCGCTACACATGACGATTTTCGCTTTCGGGTCGATTTTTTTGATCGCTTTGACTGCCGAGATGCCGTCCATTTCGGGCATAGTGATGTCCATTGTCGTCAAATCGGGGCGCAGTTCAGCGTATTTTTCAACTGCTTTCATGCCGTTTTCGGCCTCGCCGACAACCTCGTAGCCATTCTTGGAAAGAATGTCCTTAACCATCATTCGCATGAAAGCCGCGTCGTCGACGACCAAAACTCGTACTGCCATAATTCATCTCTCCCGTTTAAAGATTTAGTAAATTTCAATCACAACGTTAACATTTTGTGCGAAACATTATAACCGATAATCAGCTAATCGGCAAGCTTCTAACAATTAGGAATTTGGAATTAGGAGTTAAACTCCTCATGAAAGGTGAGCGGCACGTTCAGCTGGCGTGGCGATTTCGGTTATCCTCACGCCGAAGTTTTCGTCAATGACGACGACTTCGCCCTTTGCCAGGAAATGACCGTTGACTTGTATTTCGACAGGTTCACCGGCAAGTTTATCCAGTTCGACGATTGAACCGGTCGACAAATCCAGAATTTCTTTGATTGTCTTTTTCGTGCGTCCAAGTTCGACAGTGACTTGAAGCGGCACGTCCAAAATCAGTCCGATATTTGCCTCGTTGATTTGCACAGGTTCAACCGAAAGTGGCGTGAACTGCGCGGGCGAGACCGGCATATTTGTTACAACGTTCGGCTGCATTTGAGAACCCCCATATCCGTAAGCGGGCGGCGCGTATCCTTGCTGAGGTGGTGGTGGCGGCGGAGCTTGTTGTTGCGGCGGAGGAGCAACCGTTCTTTGTTGTGGTGGCGGCGTTGAAGATGCCGGTGTCGTTGGTGGTGGTGGCGGTGGTGCAGGCTCGTCGACATCTTCGCCCATTAATGACGCAACCATATTCTGCGCAACTTTGAGCGTGAGAATTTGCATTATCTCGCTGTCGATTAAGCCGTCGACTTCCATGCGGAAAGAAACGCGCACCATTGGATCGGTATTGTTGGCAAGTTCGTTAACGACGTCTTCTTTTCCAAAATCGACGAGATTAACTTTCGGCGGCGAAATGTCAATTTTCTTATTGAACATCGTCGACAGGCTTGTTGCAACCGCGCCCATCATCTGATTCATTGCTTCGCCGACCGCGCTCATGTGAATTTCGTTGAGTTCGGTATCGGGATTTGTGCCGTCGCCGCCCATCATCAAATCAGCAATGATAGCGGCGTCCGAGGCTTGAATTGCGAAAACGTTGTTGCCGTCAATGCCGACGGTGTAAGCGACTTCGACGACGAGATAAGGCAACGGGTAATGTTGTTGGATAACATTCATCGGCGCGACAAAAACTGTCGGCGTCGTGATGTTGACCTTATGACCGAGCAACGTCGACATTGTGGTTGCCGCGCTACCCATAGAAATATTGCCGATCTCGCCGAGAGCGTCTTTTTCTATATCCGACAGAAGATCTTCGTAATTGTTGTCGTCACCTGAAGAGGTGTCGCCGCCCGAAGAATCATTGTCGGAATCGCCGCTGGCTCCAGCCAACAGCGCATCAATTTCAGCTTGCGACAAATCATACATCATTGTCATCAGCAGCATCCTCTCCTTTTTGAACGACCTGCGTTATTTGCACCGCCAACTTTTTGCCGAAGGTGCCGGGTCTGCAATAGAATTTTGGATTCGTGCCAATCATGCACGGGAAATCGTCTTTGACTTTGGTATCGAGTTGTAGCACGTCGCCGAAACCGAGCGTTAGGAATTCACGAATTGAAATCTGCACACGACCGACTTCGACCACGAACGGGACTTTTGTCCGATTGAGCTTGCGACGGATAACATCTGTTTGCCCGCTATTTTCGTCTTTAGCAACGGACGCGGCAACCCAGAAAGTTGTTGTCAGCTTCGACATAATCGGCTCAAGCACCAGGTACGGTATGCAGATATTCATCATACTTTCGACTTCGCCGAGCTTCGTGTGTAGCGTGACGATAACAACCATGTCGTTCGGCGGGACAATCTGCGTGAACTGCGGATTTGACTCCGTTGCCTCAAGCGTCGGGTTCATAGGCGTGACGTTCGACCAGGATTCTTTGAAACGTTCCATTGCCGAGTTGACGAAACGTCGCATGACAGCATCTTCAATTTCCGTCAAGACGCGGGTTTTCATTGATGTTGTACCGTCGCCGCCGAAAACGCGGTCAAGGTAGGCGAACGCTATTTCCGAGCTTATCTCGAAAATGATGTTGCCTTTGAGCGGCGGGACGCCAAGTATCGATATGACGCTGGGATTCGCCAGCGATTGAACGAATTCCTGGTAAGTGAGCTGTTCGACGGACGCCACGTCGACATTGACGAGCGTGCGAAGGTGCGAACTCATGTAGGTATTCAGCAGACGCGCGAAGCTTTCGTGGAGCATGTACAGCGTTCGGATTTGGTCTTTGGAAAATTTATCCGGTCGCCTGAAGTCGTAGACTTTGATTTTCTTGGCGGTTTCTTCCTGCTTGAGTTCTTCAAGGGAAGTTTCGCCTTCGTTAGCGGCGGCAAGTAGCGCGTCTATTTGTTCTTGAGTAAGTACATCGACAGACAAGTTTCTCCCTCCGTTTTAACCCTAAAAGCGAACAATTACTGCAAGAGGAAACTCGTGATATAAACGTCGTAGACAGAACCGCCACCGAGCGCGGCATTGAGCGCGTCTTTGAGTTGCTTTTTGAATTCTTCCTGCTTGTCGGCGTCGAAATCTTCAAGCGTAGTTGCACGCAGGAATTGTGTAGCAACGTCGTTGGCTTTGACTTCGGCGTCGGGTTGCAACGAATGGGTATCTTCGTTCACGACGGACTTTTTGCTAGGGTTGTATTCGACGATGATGCTTGCTTTAAGATATTTGCCACTGCGCGGACCGCCGACATTGACGAGCATACCTTCTTTGGGGTCACCGAGCTTGACGAAAACGCCCGAATCGTGATAACGCGGTTCGAAGCCTTCTTCGTAACCGCCGCCGTTGGGGATGTCGCCCATAAATTTTGTCACAACGAAAAGCGAAACGCCCGCCGCCAACGCCAAGCCGACTATCACCAATCCGATGATGGGTAGGTATTGCTTTATCTTCGATGTCACGGCAGGCGGATTTTCTGCGGCAACGACTTCAGCGTCCTTTTCTTCATCAGGCATAATTAATCTCCTCCGTGATTACAGTTGTTTCAGGGCGCGGCGATATTTCATCACGCGACGCACGACCTCTTCAGCGGCTTCTTCGACGATGAACTTCTTCTCGTTCACCAGCGTGATGACGGTGTCCGGCGTCGACTCGATTGTTTGAATCAGTTCCGCGTTGAGAATGAATTCGCCGCGCTTGTTCGAGTCCGAGTTGAACTTCGTAAGCTTAATCATGAGTTGACCTCCTGTATCAGTGCGTTTTGCTGTGAAATTTTTCGCCGCAAACTTTCAAATCCCTTTCAGTGGCAAATCAAAAATTTTCGCACGATTATTCTACACCCGAAAGATACTTTGTCAATACGCCGCGTTGCATTCAAACTGATTCAATACCGACGGCAAAAAAAAACAAGCCAATCGCTCGGCTTGAAAAAAATTTCGTTCGTGCTAAAATGTTCGTGTGCTTGCGCCATGAACGGCAGGCGGTTAAGACCAACGCCCTCAGAAAGGGGGCGACAGATGATGTTCAAAATCATCGTTCGTGTGGTTATCTTGACGATTATTATCCTCTTGATACTCACAGAAACGGCCGCCTAAGCCTGACACGCTGAGACGACCTAAAATTCTTTGCTCTTTTATAGACATAAATGAGGGCTAAACCGCTTAGTCAAGCACGGCGTCCTGCATTTGCGGTGACGCTTTTTTCTTTGTCGAGAAAATTATAATCGTCGCGGCAAAAAAAATCAAGCCGTTAACTTTTCAAAGCGTCAAGCTCACGTTCAAGGCGACGAACTTTTTCCAAGAGCTCGGGAATTTTTTTCAACGCCGCTTGATGTCTAAGCCAATCGTTGTGAGATTGAATCGGGAAACCTGCGCCGAAAAATCCTTCCGGCATGTTTTTCGAGATACCCGAACGCGCCGCGTAAACCGAATTGCTACCGATGGTGATGTGCCCGACCGTGCCGACTTGTCCGCCGAAAGTCACGTTGTCGCCGACAATCGTCGAGCCCGAAATTCCCGTCTGTGCCACGATTAAGCAGTTCGCGCCGATTTTGCAGTTGTGCGCAATGTGAACGAGGTTATCAATCTTCGTGCCGTGCCCGATAATCGTCGAGCCCATTGCCGCCCTATCAATGCCGACGTGTGCGCCGATTTCAACGTCGTCTTCAACAATCACGTTGCCGACCTGGGGAACTTTCGTGTGCACGCCGTTCGCCGTGGTGAATCCGAAGCCGTCCGAGCCGATAACCGCTGAACTGTGAATGACGCACCGCTTGCCGATTTTGCAGAATTCGCGAACGGTCACGCTTGAATAAATTACGGTGTCTTCGCCGATTGAAACGTGTTGCCCGATGTAAACGTGCGGATAAATTACTGCGCCGCGTCCGATTTGTGCGCCGTCATCAACGACAGCAAACGGCATAATCGTCACGTCGTCGGAAATTTTCACGTCCTTGCCGATGTACGCTTTGTCGCTGATTTCAACGGGAATTTCAATTTTCGGCGTGAAAAGTTCAAGCAATTTGGCAAAGGCGGCACGCGGGTCGACAACTTTAATCGCTGGCTTCGGGAAGTTGCACGTGTCAAGCGGAATTAAAACGGCAGTCGCCGCAGAAATTTTTGCCTCGTCAAGATGCGGTGGCACGGCGAAAATCAAATCGCCCGCACGAGCCATTGTAATATTTGATAGCCCGCTGACTTTGATTGAGTCGTCGCCCGCGACTTCACCGCCGAGGATTTCGGCTATTTCGCGTAAAGTTTTTTCCATTGTATCGCCCGCTCACTGCATTTTGCTGATAACGTCATTTGTGATGTCGATTCCGCCGTGATAAAGAAATTTTTCTTGGGCGGGATTTAAAATGACCACGTCAATATTTTTTTCGTTTGCAATTTCAGCGACAACAACACCAAAGCGATTTTCGAGTTGCGCAGAATATTTCTGATTGACTTTCTGCAAGTCGCGTTGCAATTCTACTTGAGCTTTCGCGGCATCTTCTTCGGACATGTTGTCTTTGTCGGGATATTTCTGGTCGAATGCCTCAAGTATTTTATCAATCTCGGCTTTAGCTTCTTCAGTTGCGGTTTTGGCGCGCGGTGATTCGGACATAACTTTATCTTTGTCCACACAGCCGATTTGCCCTTGACCGCAACCCGTCAACATGAGCGACACGGCAAGTAGGGCAGTCGCCGCCAATTTTCTTGTAAACTTCATGTATGTAACACGTCCTCTCACAATCGGTTCATTTCTTTGATAAGGTGATCAGTCAAGTCGAGCGAGTCTTTGCCAGGGAAAATGGCGGCTCCGACATGTTCGGGCGACTTGAGATTAAAACTCCAATCGATGCGCCGCGACAGAAAATTTTCGTCGGGCGAAACGTTGCGCTTTACCAGAACCATTTCCAGCCGATTGACCGCCGCGAGCATTGTTGCCTTGTCGACAATCGAATCGAGAATTTTTTGCTCAAGCTCCGCACGTTCGCGACTGACTTCGTTGAGTTCGGTGAGCAATTCCCGCCGCCGAACTTGTCGTTGTTCCATGTCGTGCAAAGCGTCTTCCATGAGCTTTCGGTTGCGCAAATTGACATCGGATTCTTTCTTACGCGTTTGTTCTTCCATGACTGCCTGCAATTTTTCGTATTCGGCTTTGAGTTTGGCTTCGTCCTCGGCAAAGGCATTTTTCGAGTACTCTTTAATTTCCGCAAGCCAACGTTCATACAACTCTCTTTGCAAACTGTTGCGCTCGAATTCGATTTGGTCAAGACGCTCATTCATCTTGTCGACTTCTTCCTGCGACAGTTCAAGAAGATCCTCGTTCCGCAATTTGAGCTGAATGTTCAGCTGCTCGTTCATGAACTTTTCTCGAATTTTGTCGCGTTCTTCAAGGTAATGCGGCTCGGATTTTTTTTGATATTCTTCCGCCGCGAGTTTCTTGCGACTTTCGAGTTCGGCAAGCTGACTGATGACAATCTGCGCGTTCTTTTGCCACGTTGACTCGTCAAAGACTTGTTCGGGCGGTTGCGGTCGTGGCAATTCGACGATTTTCATTGCCTCGTTGAGTTCAAGGCGCAGGCGAAGTTCAGTTGCTTGCAGTTGTTGAAGGTGTTCGCCTTCGGGATGAGCCGCCTGGATTTTTTCGATGTTAATGAGCCCGACGCCGTGAATTTCGCGAATTTCTGGCTTGTCGATTTTTTTGTCGGTGGAGTCGGCAGGCGATTTAGGCGTCCCGTAAAGCCAGAGACCGCCGCCGATTATCGCCGTGATGACCGCCACCGCCAACGCCCTGTAGTTCACCGCGCCGCCTCCTAAAAAAAAGTGATTAGCGATTAGTGTTCGGTGATTAGATTAATCACGAACCGCTAAGCACTAACCACCAATCATTACGTACCGAAATTATTTCTTGCCGAGTTCCGCGATGACTTCCTGGGTGATGTCCTGTCCGCCGTAAATGACAGCCATTTTGTTGACAACGACAGACAAACCTTTTTTATCCGCAACTTTTTTTACTGCTGCTTCGATTTTGGCAAAGAGTGCTTCTGTTAATTCAGCATATTTAGTGCCGACTCTTTCTTGACACTGTTGAGCGTATTCCGCTTTTTCTTGATCACTCATGCCAGCGGATTTTTCGTTGAATTCTTTTTCGATTTCTTCCTGCAAAGTTTTCATTTGATTGTTCGCGCTTTCACGGTCGGGATGGGACGCCATTACCTGTTCTACATTAATGACGCCGACGGATGACGAACTTGCCGCCGAGGCTACGTTGCCGGTTTGCGTCAATGCGAGCGCGACCACACTGCCGATAAAAATTACCGCAATAAGAATGCTGACGATTTTGACTTGCTTTTTTTCCAATTTGATCATTACACATACTCTCCTTAAAGTCGGGTGACCAATAACGCCGCCGATTATATCAACGCCGTCGCTGTTTGTAAACAAAAATTTCGTCGAGACGCTTTTAAAACGGGCGCGCTCTTGCCCGCGATTGCCATTGTGCCATAAAATCCCTCCGAGTCAAAAAGTGTTGCGCCTATCTTACCAGATAAATTTCAGCTGTTCAAGCTATCGAAAAAATTTTTGCGGCGCGTGAAATTTTATGCTATCATTGTCGAAAAAATTCAAGGAGGATTGTCGTTATGTTTAACTTTCAAGGCTTGAAGAAAAAATTTTTGTCGGTGACGACCGCAGTCGCCGTGGGTGCCACGTTGATGTTAAGTACGCCCGCAACCGTCGACGCCGCTAAAAGAGATCTCGTCGGTGCAGGTATAGGCATTCTCATCGGTGCCGCGCAGGCGAAAGCTCAAATCGACGCCAACATCAAACACTACAACGAGAGCGAGACTGGTCGACAAGAACTTTACCAAGATTTCCGCAAAAAATACGGCGTCAACGAAGATCCCACGTACAACGCCACGCTTGACCGAGTCATGAGCAATTTGACAACGGGCGTCGCAAGGATTGACCCGTCCATTACCAAAAAGCCGTATCTTTATTTCGTCGCCGAGCAAGATTCCGTTAACGCCGCCTGTTCAATGGGGCACGTCATGATGGTTAACGCCGGCACTTTCAAGAAAATCACTAACGAAGACGAAATTGCCGCAATCGTCGCGCACGAGTTGGCTCACGGGCAAAGAGATCACGTCGCCAAGAATAACAGGAAATATCTGCAGAAGGCAGTTACCGCAAGCGTTGTGAGTGCCGCAATCGGTTCGACCGTCGGCAACAGCGCGGTGACTTCATTAATCACGAACGTTGCGTTGAATCAATCCGTTGCTCACGGCGACCGCAAGTTTGAAACTGAGGCTGACCTCGTTGGCTTTGACTACATGATTCATACGAATTACAATCCTGGTGCCTGCGCGGCTGTCATGCAAAAATTCGTTGAGATGTCAAACGGTGCAAAGAAGTCGGCGGTTATGGCATTCTTCAATCCTTCAGACCACCCCGACAGCGATAAACGCCGCGATGCTTACGTCAAGAAACTTTTCGAGTACAGCGGCAAACACGTCACGGCAAAGGACGGCGTCATCACCATCAACAAGAAAACTTTCTTGAAAGTTGCCGCAACTGCCGATATGTCTTCTGCCGAACGTTCATATTTCGTGCTGGGGAATTTGGCTGCGGCTTATCACAACGGACAAAATAAAAGTGAAGCGACTGTTCAGAACGGTATCGTCATGCTCGGCAATCAACCGATTATCGCGCCTGTTGACGGCGATGAGTCCGCGCAGGAAATTGCTGACAAACTCAACGCCATAAAGTAATTTGGAATTAGGAATTAGGAATGTGGAATTATCAATCTGAAAGCTGATAGCTGACAGCTCACATCGGAAGGAGAAATTTTTCATGCCGTTGAAAATTTTGAGCGAAGACATCACGCGACTTGAAGTTGATGCGATTGTCAACGCGGCGAACACCAGACTTTTAGCGGGCGGCGGCGTCTGCGGAGCAATTTTCCGTGCGGCTGGTCATCACGAACTTCAAGCGGCTTGCAACCAACTTGCACCGATTAACACGGGCGCGGCTGTCATCACGCCAGGATTCAACCTTCCAGCGAAGTTCATCATTCACACGGCGGGACCTATTTGGAACGGCGGCAATCACGGCGAAGAAAATCTTCTGCGTTCGTGCTACATCAACAGCTTGCAACTCGCCGTTGACAACAATTTGAAAAGTATCGCCTTCCCGCTAATATCGAGTGGCATTTACGGCTATCCGCCACGCGACGCGCTCAACGTTGCCGTGCGTGCAATCAACGACTTTCTTGCCGAACACGACCTTGACGTTATGCTGTCTGTCTTGGATAAATCGCTTTTGAACGAAAAATAATTTCAACGCTTCGGACGCACAACACACCAATACTTGACATCACGTCGACGATTGACTAAAATACGTCGCGTCGGGACATAGTTCAGCTTGGTAGAACATCTGCTTTGGGAGCAGAGGGGCGCAGGTTCAAATCCTGTTGTCCCGACCAAAAACGAAATTTCACAGCCTCCGTTAACGCGGGGGCTTTTATGTTGAAATTATCTGCCGCCTTTGATACAATGCCGAAGAAAATTTTTTTTGAGGAGGACGCCATATGAGCAACATGGACGACAAGGATTGGGAACTTTTTAAAGACAAGCTAAACAAAAAGACAGGCATCGACTTGCAGTTGTACAAAGAACAGCAAATGCGCCGCCGTATCAACAATCTCATTCAAAAGACGGAACACAAATCCTACACAACCTTTTTCAACGAAGTGGTCAAGGACAAGCAGAAATTCGCGGACTTCATCGAGTACCTTACAATCAACGTCTCGGAATTCTTCCGCAACCCCGACAAGTTCGACGTGGTTGAAAATGACGTCATCCCCTACCTGCTCAAGCGCAACGATTCGCTCAACATCTGGAGCGCAGGCTGTTCAATCGGCGCGGAGCCTTACACTCTGTCGATCATCATGAAAGAACTTACGCCTGGCAAACGTCACAGAATTCTTGCGACCGACCTCGACATCGAAATCATCGGCAAGGCGAAGAAAGGCATTTACACCGCCGACGAGATTCGCGCAATGCGTCCCGACCGCAAGACGAAATACTTCACGAAGACGCCCGACGGCAAATTCGCCATCAAGCCTGAAGTGAAAATGCCCGTCGAGTTCAGACGTCACAATCTGCTTAAAGACAGCTTCGAGAAAAATTTCGACCTGATTCTCTGCCGCAACGTTGTCATCTACTTCACCGAAGAGGCGAAGGCGGAGCTTTACGCGAATTTCTTCAAGGCACTCAAACCTGGCGGGATTCTCTTCGTCGGCGGCACCGAATCAATTTTGAACGCGCGGCAGATTGGTTACGCGACGTACAAGCCGTTCTTCTATCAGAGACCGTTCGACAAATAAAAAATGTTGGCGGACAAAATCGAACAGATTCGCCGCGAAGAACTGAAAATTCTTCAGCTTGAACGGTTGAAAAAAATTGTCGAGTGGGCTTACGACAAAAGTGCGTTTTATCAGCGAACGTTCCGATCTCACGGAATCACGCCCGAAGACGTTCAAAGCCTCGACGACGTGCACAAGCTACCGTTATTGACGCGTGACGACCTACACCGAATTGACGCGCTGGATTTTCTGACGTTGCCATTGTCAAACATCGTGCGGATAAATCGCGGCGACATCACCAAGCTTTACACGAAGGGCGACATTCGCAACAACGTCGAGATGATGATTCGCGCGTTTATGGCGGCGGACGTCCTGCGTGGCTCCGTCGTCGGCATACAAGGCGATTTCGCAGACAGCAAATTTCTTGACGTGCTCTACGCTCTCGAATCAATCGGCGCAACGATTATCCCGCTCGGCACGGATTATCGGCAACAACTTGAGCTCACGGAACGATTCGGTATCAACACGCTAATCGGCACACCGCAATTCGTCACGCGACTGATACAAAACCTCAGCGATTGCCCGTTCACGAAAATTTTTTGCCTCAACACGGCGAACATCTTCGACACGCTACAATTCACGGCGACAAAAATTTTTAACCTGTTCGCGCCGCCTGAACTTGGTCACGCGGGGCTACTGTATCAATGCACAGATTCGGCAGGTCAACACGTTCAAGAAGATCACTTCCTGATTGAGCTGTCAGAATGCGGCGAACTCATTATCACAACGCTGACGGCTCAAGCACTTCCGCTGATTCGTTATCGCACGGGGCAAATTGTTCAGCGTGTAAAAGAGCCGTGTTGTTGCGGGCGAACGTTCACGAGACTCGCCACGCCTCACACGAACGATTGACTTTGAAATTTTCGGCAGGTGATAAAATGTTTGACATTGTTATAATCGGCGCGGGCATGGCGGGAGCAGTTCTCGCTGAACGATTCGCGGCGCACGGCAAAAAAGTTTTGGTGATTGAGCGTCGGCAGCACGTTGCGGGGAATTGTTACGACGAGCTTGACGACAACGGCATTTTGATTCACAAGTACGGTCCGCACCTTTTCCACACCGACGACGCGCAAATTTGGGAATATCTTTCACGCTTCACGGATTGGCACGTCTATCATCATCGCGTCAAGGCGTTCATCGACGGCAAGCCCGTTCCGATTCCGTTCAACCTCAACACTTTGCAGGAAGTTTTGCCGCGCAGTTTGGCGAACAAGTTGGAAGACGCGCTCTTGGAAAATTATGAGTACGGCAAAAAAATTTCGATTCTTGAGCTCAAGCAGTCGTCGAACAAGGATTTACAGTTCTTGGCGGATTTTGTCTACGAAAAAATTTTCCTGCACTACACCGAGAAGCAATGGGGACTTACGCCCGACAAAATTTCCGGTGCCGTGACTGCCCGCGTGCCCGTCCTAATCGGTCGCGACGACAGATATTTTTACGATCGCTTTCAAGCTGTGCCCAAACGCGGTTACAATGTTCTCGTGAAAAATCTGATTGACCACAAAAATATCAAGCTCCTGCTTAACACCGACTTTCACGATGTCATGGAACTGCGCGGCGAGAAAATTTATCTGTTCAGACGGAAATTCAAAGGTCGGCTGATTTACACGGGACAACTTGATGAGCTCTTCGACAAAAAATTCGGCAAGCTCCCATATCGTAGCGTTGACATGAAGTTCGAGACAATCGCCACGGAAAAATTTCAGTCCGCGCCCGTCGTGAATTATCCGAACAACTACGACTTCACGCGAATCACCGAGTTCAAGCAGATTCACCCCGCCGCGACGCCGTGCACGACGATTTTGCGCGAATATCCGCAGGAATATGTTATGGGGCGCAACGAGCCGTATTATCCGATTTTCACGGAGGACGCCGTCGCCATGTACAAAAAATATGCCGATGAGCTTGCGAACTTCCAAAACATCACGGCAGTCGGACGTCTGGCGGAATATCGCTACTACGACATTGACGACGTTGTAAGGCGTGCACTGGACGTTTTCAATGATTTGAACGACTAAGCAGTAGAACGGTTTGACCGCGGTGATAACGTTCGATTGGTTACAACATCACGGCGCGACAACTGGATGCAACGTCACGTTGCAAGCCCTTTCTCAAGCGCGAGAAGGGGCTTAATTATTTTCGTGACGTGTAATTTTCCCGCGAAAAATTTGCAACTTCAAAGACACTGTGCTATAGTCTTGCCGCAAAAAAATTTTTTTATGATATGGAGAGTCATAAATGTCCAATCAGAAAAACAAGATTCAAAAAAAATTGGCGGCGAAAAATGCCGCTACAGCAACTCCCGCTGCGCCTGCCGTAAATATTCCGCGTTTGCCTGGCGTGTCGGTGATTATCCCGATGTACAATTCCCAACGCTACATTCAATCTTGCGTGGGGAGCGTGCTCAATCAGACGTTCCGCGACTTTGAAATTATTTGCGTCGACGACGGTTCAACCGACGACACAGTTAAAATCGTCACAGAGATGGCAAAGAAGGATCCGCGCGTCAAACTCGTTCGTCACGCTAAAAACTCTGGTGCTGCCAGCGAGCCGCGCAATACGGGTATCAGAATGAGCCGCGGCAAATACATCGGCTTCCTCGACAGCGACGACATGTATACGCCCACGGCTCTTGCCGAACTCGTTGAAATCGGCGAGAAGTGGCAAGCGGACGTTGTTCACACCGAGCAAGTTTATTTCCCCGAAAATCAAGTTATCGACGTGACGCCGCAAACGAAGTTCACGACCTTCAGCAAGGAGAAAGGCGGTTTCTGCAAGGAGCCGATGCTTGAGACCGACAATCTTGCCAAACGCGTGCAGATGTTCTATCAAGGTCGATTCTTCGGTTGGGTGCACAATAAAATTTATCGCCGCGATTACATCATGGAGAAGAATTTGCACTTCGACAACTTGCTGACTTCCGAGGACATCGTCTTTTACTTTAAGGTCGTGTGCACTGCGCCGCGTATCGTCCGCGTACCGAACATCATCTACATCTACCGCCACAACCCGAACTCAATCACGCGCAAAATGGTTTCGATTGAAGCGTCACTGCACGCTCTGACACATCTGATGATTGAAGGTTCAAAGGTTCTCGACGACTTCATGAAACAGTTTGAATTCTTCGTGAAAAACCCCGGTTATCGTCAGTTGCCGATTGATTACATCATTCAGCAACATTTGATTTGGACGCAGAGATTTTACGACAAGTACACACCCGCGCAGCTTGACGGACTTGTTCGCAAGGAGCTCAACAAGTATTGCGGTGAGTTCGTGCCGTTCTTCGCGTACATCTACAGCGCGATTCACTCGTATCGTCAGCGGCTCATCAATTATGACAAAGAAGTTCGCGAGCTGAAGGCAAAACTTCCCGCCGCCAAATAAAGGAGATTCGTATGGCAAAGAATAAAAAGACACGTCGCGAGCCCGCGCAAGTTCAATCTGTTCAAGCCGCGCAAAACGTCGTGACTGTCACGGATAAAATCCCGCTCGTCAGCGTGATTATCCCGATGTACAATTCCGCGAAATTCATTCCGCAGACGTTGGAGAGTTTGCTTTATCAGACGATGACGGATTTTGAAGTTGTCGTAGTGGACGATTGCTCAACCGACAACAGCGTTGAAGTCGTCGAGAGTTTTGCGGAACGTTTCGGCGGAAGACTGCACGTCGTCAAGCTACCGAAGAACACCGGAACGCCTGGTCTTCCGCGCAACGTAGGCATTCAATTTGCTCGCGGAAAATACATTGCCTTCCTCGACAGCGACGACCTTTTCACGAAGACTGCCCTTGAGGAACTTTCCTCGCTTGCCGAAGAATATCAGGCGGATGTTGTCCACTGTGATAATTGGTTCGTTCTTTGGAATAATCAAAAAAAGTATGATAACGACCCTGCGTTGACAGATATTAACGAGCTCATGAATCCACAAAATTATACGATTAGGCAACCTGGGAAAAATGTTCCATCTTTTGATAAGCCAACGTTTGAGTCCGAAGATATTCTCGAACGCGTTCACTCTTGGATAAGTTGGAAATATAATTGGGCTAATTGTCTTTTGTTTGTTAAACGTGACTTTTTTATTGAAAATCAGATTCGCTATCCGAATTTTGTAAATGCAGAAGATATGCTCATTACTTTTTATTCTTTATGCTTAGCAAAGAAATTCTTACGTGTCCCAAATGTAACGTATGTTGTCGTACCGCATGCAGGTTCTGTAAGCAGGGAAGACGATTTGTCGCTTGATATTCCCAAATTTTTTCACCAACGTCTCAGCTCTATCAAGGAAGGCTTAAACGAATTCGAAAAATTTATGCGCGAGATAGCTTTTTTTGACAAGCACAAAGACTATGCCTACGCTGTGTTACAGTTTTTCTTTGATCATTCTCTGAGATATGCCTGGCAAATGCAGTCACTATACGCACAAATTCCCGCGTTCAAGCTCAATGAACTCGTCAAGAAAGAATTTCATCCCGACGACGCGCCGCTTGCCGCGTACCTGTTCAACACGGTCAACATCTACCGTTTGCAGATTATGAAACTTCAGCAGGAAATTGCCGCGCTGAAGAAATCCAAATAAAAAAAATTTCTCCGAAGGCAACGAAACCTTCGGAGATTTTTTATTGCGTTGAATCGTCGACGAGTGTGCCGGCTTTAACGAAAAAAATTTTCCCGAAACTGTGCGTCGGAAAATACGTGCGGTCAGTCGCGGTTATCAGCGTTTGAATTTTTTCGCGGCACAGGAAATCCAACAGCAATTCGCGGCGTGCGGCGTCCAATTCGCTCATCACGTCGTCGAGCAACAGCAACGGATATTCGCCCGTCTCCGTCTTCAAAAACTGCAGTTCTGACAACTTCAAAGCCAACGCGACCGTCCGCAGTTGTCCTTGCGAGCCGAAGAGTTTCAGCTCCCGACCATTGACGAAAAATTTCAAGTCGTCCAAATGTGCGCCCAAACTCGTTGAACCGCGCCGAACATCTTCCGAACGTCGAGCCTTGAGCGTTCGCAAGAATTGAGCCGAAAAATCTTCCGCCGAAAAATTTTTTGTCGCCGCAACGTCAAGCCCGTGAATTTCGTATACGACGGACAAATTTTCCGCCTGCGCCGAAATTTTCCGTTGCATGAGATTCGCCAGCAAGTTGATTTTGTTGACGGCTGAAACGCGCTTTGCCGTGACACGTGCGCACGCGTCGGCAAGCTGTTCGTCCCAAAGCTCAAGGTCGTTGATTCGCGCCGAACCTTCACGAATTTTTTTCAGCAACGCGTTCCGCATTTCGACAAGCTTTGTGTACTTCGACAGCTCCAGGAAGTAAATCGGCACGGCTTGAGAAATTTGCGCGTCCAAAAATTTTCTGCGTGTCGACGGCGAACTTTTGAACATGAATAAATCTTCCGGCGAGAAGAACACCGAATTCAGCTTTCCGAGGAGTTCACGCGGTCTGATTGGATTGGCGTCGAGTAAAATTCTGCGCCGACGTTCCGTTGAAATTTCTATCGCCAGTTCGTGCGAAATGTCCGCTTTGATGTACTTGATTCGGACGAACGCGACGCTTTGTCCCCAACGAATCAGTTCAAGCTCCTTGCCGGCACGTGACCGTAGTAGCGACGCGAAGTTAATCGCCTCAAGGATATTGGTTTTGCCCTGCGCGTTGAGTCCAAGGAAAATATTTATCGCGGCGTCGGGGCGAAAGTGCACGTCGGCAAGATTGCGCCAGTCCTTAAAAAAAATTTCTGTAACGTTCATGGCTTCGACAGTTCAACGCGTCCTTAAAGTTTTCCTGCAAGTTGCAGTCGTGACATTGTACGCAACGAAAAACACCGCGACTCAATCGTCTCGGTGTTTTCTTTATGTCTGTATTGAATTTTCGTTCTTGGTGGAGACGAGGGGGATCGAACCCCTGACCTCTTGAATGCCATTCAAGCGCTCTCCCAGCTGAGCTACGCCCCCGCAACGTCGCTATACTAAATCATTTGCCGCCCGTTGTCAAGAAAAATTTTTGGAAGTCAACCGCACAGGACTTTGACGAACATGAACAGCAGGAAGAGCAGATGCGCCGCTACGACCACGAATATCGCGCGAATTCCCCAACGCAACAACTTCAAGACAACCACCTCCGACAATCAAAAGAGCCGCGTCGGTGTCGACAACGGCTCGGAAATTCATTGTGGCAGGGGCAGAAGGACTTGAACCCTCAGCCTACGGTTTTGGAGACCGTTGCTCTACCAATTGAGCTATACCCCTGTGGGGCGACTCGTGGGAATCGAACCCACGCATATCGGAGCCACAATCCGACGTGTTAACCACTTCACCAGAGCCGCCATCTTCAAATTAAGCCTTGAATCTTTTCAGACCCAAGGCTGATTTTTTTTACCGGCAAATACCTAATCTCCCAGGGCGTCGCCACCCAAGTACCTTCGGCGTGTGAGTGCTTAACTGCCGTGTTCGGAATGGGAACGGGTGGAACCACTCAGCTATCTTCACCGGTTAGGGAAAAGTTCCCTGAAAATCGCACAGGACACAACACGTAGGATTGAGTAAAGAAAAGCAAACGACATATTAGTATCGGTCAGCTAAATGCGTTACCGCACTTACACTCCCGACCTATCAACCTTGTAATCCGCAAGGTGT
>CAMUZG010000019.1 GCA_947165145.1 uncultured Selenomonadales bacterium | reverse complement strand
CTTGATAAACGGGATGAATTTTGATACCCTTTAGCCCGAAATTTTTCACGCGGCTCAATTCTTCGCGGAAGTTCGTGAAGTCGGGGTGAATGCAGCCAAATGAAAAAATCCCGTCGTCGAAAAATTTTTCGTTGAGCGCGGCGGCAGAAGAATTTATCTTTTCGACTTGGCTCGTGGTTGTCGCAACGGGCAAAATCACCGCAAAATCAATCTGCGCGGCGTCCATCGACTTTTTCAAGCCGTTCAACGTGCCGTCCGTGAAAGCGGGCGTGTGACTTATGCGGCTTAATTTGTCGACGACGGCGGCGGAAATTTTGTCGGGGAAGATGTGCGTGTGCATGTCGATAATCATGTCGGGTCAGCTCCTTTGAATCGTTTTGGAGGTTTTGTTTTAATGAAAGTTGCACTGTTAATTTTGTATTTCGCCGTTTTGATTGGAATCGGTCTGTACTGCCGCAAGCACGCCACGGACGTTGACGGCTTCGTTCTCGGCGGACGTAGCGTCGGACCTTGGCTCACGGCTTTTGCTTACGGCACGAGTTATTTTTCTGCAGTCGTATTTGTCGGCTATGCGGGGCAATTCGGCTGGAAATACGGTATCGCGGCGACGTGGGCTGGTATCGGCAACGCGTTAATCGGCTCGTTGATGGCGTGGTTTATTCTCGGTCGTCGGACGCGCGTCATGACTCGTCACCTTGATACGGCGACAATGCCGCAGTTCTTTCAAAAGCGTTTCAACTCCCCGTCACTGAAAATCGGCGCGGCAATCATAATTTTTATTTTTATGATACCGTACACCGCAAGCCTTTACAACGGCTTATCGCGACTGTTCGGCATGGCGTTCAGCAATTTTCTTGACTACTCGGTTTGTATCTTGCTGATGGCGGTTTTGACGGCGGTTTATGTCATTGCGGGCGGCTACATGGCGACGGCGATTAACGATTTCATTCAAGGCGTTGTGATGCTCGTCGGCATTTCGGCGGTCATTTACGCTGTCTTAGAGACGAAAGGCGGATTTATTGCTGCGCTCGACGGATTGGCACGAATCACCGACGATAAAGTTTCCTCGACGCCAGGAATTTTTGCGTCATTCTTCGGCACCGACCCGTTGAATTTGCTGTTCGTCGTGATTTTGACATCGCTCGGCACGTGGGGCTTGCCGCAAATGGTTCAGAAGTTCTACGCGATAAAAAGCGAAGATTCAATTCAAAAAGGCACGGTCATTTCGACGCTGTTTGCATTCGTGGTTGCGGGCGGCTGTTACTTCCTCGGCGGATTCGGCAGATTATTTTCCGATCAAGTCGACATTGCGGCGGAAGGTTACGACTCGATTATTCCAACGATGTTATCGGGCTTGTCGGAAGGCATGATTGCGCTTGTTGTGATTTTAGTTTTGTCCGCGTCAATGTCAACGCTGTCGTCATTGGTAATCGTTTCGGCGTCGACGTTAACGCTTGACCTAATCCGCGACAACTTTGCCCCGAACATGACGGAGAAACGTCAAATCCTACTGATACGGCTGTTAATCGTCGTGTTCATCGCAATATCGGCAGTGCTCGCACTAGTCCAATACAAAAGCTCGGTGAACTTTATCGCGCAGTTAATGGGCATATCTTGGGGCGCAATGGCGGGAGCATTCCTCGCGCCGTTCATGTACGCGCTTTACTCGAAAAAAGTTTCAACGGCGTCGTGTTGGGCGTGCTTCATCTTCGCAAGCGTCTTGATGTCCGCGAATATGTTATGCCGTCCGATGTTCCCCGCGATTTTGCAGTCGCCGATTAATGCCGGTGCGTTCGCGATGTTGGCGGGGCTTGTAATCGTTCCGATTGTCAGCGCGATAACATCGCCGCCGAACAGAAAATTGATTGACAACGTTTTTTCCTGCTACGACAAAAGAATTATCGTGCCAGTGAGTACGTCGCTCAACAGCGAGAAATAATTCGCACAAAAAAATCGACTTCGCCAAACGACGGAGCCGATTTTTGTTTCAGAACGATTTTTCAGCCGTTGTAGCCGAGAACCGTCACTGCCAATGGTTGTCGACAGTTTTTAATTTGCCGACAATCCATACTGCAAACAAAAAAGCCCGCAGATATGTGCGGACCGAAAAAATTTTTCAAATGTTAACCGATTTTTTTCCGAAGATGAAGCTGTCGAGCAAGTCGATGAGCTGACCAATTTCGGGTTTGGAAATTTGAGCACTCGCGCCGAGTTCTTCGCCCTTCAAACGCATTTCTTCGTTGATGAGCGACGAGAACAGGACAAACGGCACGTTGCGGAGACGATCGTTGTTGCGCACGAGTTTCAAAAGTCTGTGACCGTCCATCTTGGGCATCTCGACATCGGAAACGACAATGCCGACGTGTTCGGAAATTTCGCCGTCTTTGGACGCAAGCCCTTGCAGATACTCCCAAGCGTCTTGACCGTTGCCGAAGTCGCGAACGAAACGGTAACCCGAATCGTGCAACGTGGAGACAAGCAGGTCGCGCAACATGGGCGAATCTTCCGCAACGACGACATGAACGTCACCGCGCACGACACGAACGTCAGAGCCAGCATCAGCGACGGTTGTGAGTTTCGCGTTGATTTCGGGATTAATTTCTGCGATGATCGTCTCGAAGTCGAGCAAAAGGACGATTCTGTCGGGCATTTTGATTATACCAACGACGCGGCTTTGATCGCCGACTTCGGGCGAAGGCTCCATGTCCTTCCACGAAATGCGGTGAATGCGCGACACGTTCTCCACAAGAAAACCAATGTCGTAGTTGTTAATCTCGGTGACGATGATGTTCTTTGCGTCTTCGCCGTTGGTCACGTTTAAACAGCGCGGAAGATTTACCAGCGGAATTGCCTTGCCGCGCAACGTGAACAGTCCGTCAATGTAGGGGTGCGCTTGCGGCATGGCAGTAACCGGTGTGCGTTGAATAACTTCACGAACTTTGGCGACGTTTATGCCGTAGTTGACGCCGCCAATGCTGAATTCGACGATTTCAAATTCGTTTGTGCCGCTCTCCAGCAATATGCCTTTGCTGTCGCCGAGAGTTTCGGGACCTTTGCGTACTTTATCTTTATTATCCTTCGCCATCAAACCAGCCTCCAAAATGCAATGCTTAATTTTTCGTTCAAGGTTTTTCGCCGTCAACTTGTTTAATCCTTCAAAGGCGGCGGGCAACATGAAATTTTTGATCTTATCGACGCGTCGAGGATTTTTTACTTGTTTCGCAGACGCTTGACATAGGCGGCTCATCGCTAGTCGAGGATAAGCCTGCCGATTATGCGTTCAATGAATTTGAAACGGAAAAAGCCCCGACGTTGGTCAAGGCTTTGTTAATTTCGATATGGCGCGTCCGGCGTGACTCGAACACGCGACCCACGGCTTAGAAGGCCGTTGCTCTATCCAACTGAGCTACGGACGCAAATTTTTTACAACGCGCAAATTATACAAGTAGCTTGCAAAGTTGTCAACCGCCGACAATCCTTAACCCAACAGCAAAGTTTCGCCAAGCTGATACAAAAGCTCGTCCGTCTGCTGAACATTCAACTTTTGCTCGACGGCGGAAATTATCACCTAATCCCACGGGTTGCGCGAATACGACGGACTGACGGATTTTTTCGGGAGAATGAATTATTTTTTCTTGACGGCTGTCTTGATTGAGAGTTCGCGCAGTTGTTTATCGTCGACTTCGCTCGGTGCGTGGCTCATCGGGTCAATCGCGCTTTGCGTCTTCGGGAAGGGAATAACGTCGCGGATTGATTTACGTTTCGCCATGAGCATAACGAGCCTGTCCAAACCGAACGCAATGCCGCCGTGCGGAGGTGTGCCGTACTCGAACGCGTCCATTAAGAAGCCAAACTTCGCGTGCGCCTCGTCGTGTGTCAAGCCGATTGCCTCGAAAACTTTTTCCTGCAAGTCGCTACGATAAATTCTCAAGCTACCGCCGCCGACTTCGACGCCGTTCAAAACAATGTCGTAAGCGTTCGCCTTGACCTTTTCGGGCGCAGTCAGCAAGAAGTCAATATCTTCCTCGCGCGGCGCGGTGAATGGGTGATGCATCGCCTTATAGCGTTTATCTTCCTCGACGTACTCGAACATCGGGAAATCGACAATCCACAGGAAGCACAGCTTATCGGGGTCAATCAAATTCCGCCGACGCGCCATTTCCAAACGCAATTCGCCGAGAGCCTGCGCAACGACAGAAGCTTTATCGCCGACGACCAAGAGCAAATCGCCCGTCTTGCAACCTGTCGCCTGTTTAATGCGGTCAAAAGTTTCGTCGCTGTAAAATTTCTTGAACGGAGACTTCACGCCGTCCGCTGTGTACTGAATCCACGCCAAACCTTTCGCGCCGTAAATCTTGACGTATTCGACAAGGTTATCGAGTTCGCGGCGGGGAATGTCGGCATAATCGTCGACGCGGATAACTTTGACTTGACCGCCGTTTTCGAGCACGCTGTTGAAAACTTTGAAGTCGGAGCCTTTGACCAATTCGGAAATGTCCTGCAGTTCCATATCGAAGCGCAAATCGGGCTTGTCGCTACCGAAACGCGTCATTGCCTCGTCCCAGCTCATGCGCTTGAATGGCGTTTCAATCGTCACGTCGAGCGTCGTTTCAAAAATTTTTTTGATGAGCCCTTCCATAATCGTGATAATGTCGTCTTGGCTAAGGAATGACGTTTCGATATCGAGTTGCGTGAATTCGGGCTGACGGTCGGCGCGTAAATCTTCATCGCGGAAACAACGCACGATTTGGAAATATTTTTCAAAGCCGCTGACCATAAGCAGTTGCTTGAAAATTTGCGGCGATTGCGGCAACGCGTAGAATTGTCCTGGATTGAGTCGACTCGGCACCAAAAAATCGCGGGCACCTTCGGGCGTCGAACGGCAGAGCATCGGCGTTTCAATTTCAAGAAATCCATTTTCGTCGAGATAGTCGCGCATGATTTTCGTTACACGGTGCCGCAAGATGATATTACGTTGCATTTCCGGTCGGCGCAAATCAAGATAACGATAGCGCAGACGAACCATTTCATCAACGTCAACACCGTCTTGAATGTAAAACGGCGGAGTCTTCGCCTTGTTGAGCACGCGCAGTTCATTGACGAGAATTTCAATTTCTCCCGTGTCCATCTTCGGATTGACTGTATCTTCAGAACGCGCACGAACTTTGCCGCGAACGCCGATAACGTATTCATTGCGCAGAGTTTCAGCTTTGGTGAAGTCGAGCCCTTCGGTCGAGCCGTCGAAAACGATTTGAACAATGCCGCTTCTATCGCGCATGTCAACGAAAATCAAACCGCCGTGGTCGCGACGACGTGAGACCCAACCTGCAAGCTGAATTTCTTTGCCGACATCAGATTTACGGAGTTCGCCGCAGTTGGCGTTGCGTTCCATTCCTGTCAGTGTTTCCAAATAAATTACCTCCCTTTGTGTTCGTCAATGATAATTAACGGCGGCGATTCTGTCAACTGCGCGGATAATGCGTCGCTTTACATTCCCAACGCAATTCGCTATCATACGAACAACAACTCACGAAGGAGGAATTTTAATGGGTTTGATTCAAGCGGCATTAGCGGCGGCGGGCGGCGTGCTCGGCGACCAGTGGAAAGAATTTTTTTACTGCGACAGTCTTTCGCCCGAAATTCTCGTTGCCAAAGGTCACAGGCGCAAATCGAGTTCGTGGAGCTCAAATGACGGCGACGACAACATCATCACCAACGGCTCAAAAATCGCGGTCAATGACGGGCAATGCATGATGATTGTCCAACAGGGCAAAGTTCTCGAACTCTGCGCGGACAGCGGCGAATACATCTACGACAAATCGACCGAACCGAGTTTCTTCAACGACAACAAGACAATCGCCGAGAGCATTCAAGATTTATTCTTCGCCATGAAAGAACGCTTCACATTTGGCGGCGACACCGGACGCGACCAGCGAATCTACTACTTCAACACAAAAGAAATTGTCGGCAACAAGTACGGCACACCGACGCCCGTTCCCTTCCGCGTCGTCGATTACAACATCGGGCTTGACGTGGACATTGCGATTAAATGTTTCGGCTCCTACAGCTACAAAATCGATAATCCCATGCTGTTCTACGCGAACGTTTGCGGCAACGTCAAAGACACTTACAATCGCTCCGAGATTGACGCTCAGCTTAAAACCGAACTGTTGACGGCGTTGCAACCTGCCTTCGCGAAAATTTCCGAAATGGGCATAAGATATTCCGCGTTGCCCGCTCACACTCAAGAACTTGCCGACGCGCTTAACGAAGTCCTCAGCAAAAAATGGGGCGAACTGCGCGGCTTGAAAGTCGTTTCGTTCGGTGTGTCGAATGTCAGCGCGAGCGAAGAAGACGCCCAGATGATTAAGGAAATGCAACGTAACGGCGCGTTGAGAAATCCTGCAATGGCGGCGGCTCATTTGACTGGCGCACAAGCTTCGGCGATGCAACAGGCGGCTCAAAACACTTCCGGCGCGATGACCGGCTTTATGGGTATGGGCATGGCAAACGCTGCTGGCGGAATCAACGCGGGCAATCTCTTCGCTATGGCTCAACAGCAACAACAAGCGGCTCAAGCTCAACAGCAAAAGCCTCCGACGTGGAAATGTTCGGCTTGCGGTCACGAAGAAAATCGCGGCAATTTCTGTGCGGAATGTGGTACGCCTAAACCTGTCATCAACGAATGGAAATGCGAATGCGGCGCAGTCAATAAAGGCAAATTCTGTGCTGAGTGCGGCAAACCTCGTCCCGCCAGCAACGAATGGACTTGCGAATGCGGCACCGTCAACAAGGGCAAATTCTGCGCGGACTGCGGCAAACCACGCCCGTAACCAATTTGGAATTAGGAATTTGGAATTAGGAATGGGGAATTATAATTCCTAATTTCTAACTCCTAATTCCTAATCATCAAAACCCCCAGGTCAATAGCTTCCACTCGCCGTCCTCATAAAGCCCGAAGTACCACGACCAATTTTTATATTCGCTGTCGTAACGCCACGCGGAAATTTTGCCGTCATGAGGATCGGGCGGCGCAATGAAATCGCTGTAGAAAACCATGCACGCAGTAAACTTTTTGTGAAAGCCGCGACTTTCGGCAAGTTCGTTCATGTAAGCGACATTCTCGGCGTTGTTGAGCTCGTCGCCACCGTACCAAATTTTTAGCGGCGTACACTTCCACCAATTCAATTTCTGTGTGACGGTTTGAAAAGCGAACGTCGAATCTTCGCGGGAAATTGCCTCTGCCTGCGCGGCGAACATCAAGATTGCAACCGCCATCATCGTTGCGAAAAATTTTTTCATGCCAATTACCTCCTCTGGCTCAGTGTATCAAAACTTCGGCGGCAATGTATAAAATTTTCAGAGAGTCGAAAAAAAATTGGTCCCAAAAATTTTGAGACCGTCAGCGGCGGAAACGTCGCTTATTTTTTTATTTCTGCTTCAACGTCGATTGTGTCTTCATCGGATTTTTTCTGCAGTTGCTGTTCGCGATACTCTTGCAAATTTTTATCCTGCTTGAGAACGTCGTCGGTTTGAGATTTCGGCTTTTCAATCGGGAACGTGATGACCTTCAACGCTTTAATCGTCTTCCACGCGCCGACTTCCAAAAGCTGACAATCACGCGGTTCGCTCTCGTTTGCGCATTTGTGCCATTTGCCCTCGTCGTCTTGAAAGTACATCTCGAACGCAAGCTGAAAATGTTTTTCGTCAGCGTACTTGACGGAGAATTTGCCAGCACTGTATTTGAGCCCGCGAGCCTCGTACTTTTTGATTGTATCGTCCAGGCGCGGCGAAACGACGTCGGAAATTTTTTCAAGCGTCATATCGGGGCGGAGCAAGTCGACGAAGAAATTTTTAGCCGCCTCGACCAAATCAGCGACCATTTCGATTTTGTTTTCCAATGCCATGTCAATTCACCTCGCTCAAACGGTAAGCTCAAGTTCTTTTTCGTAGCGGGCGGTAACGTCGCTTTCTTTGGCGGTGAGACCTTCTTTCGCCCAAGCGGGGACTTCGCTCTCGTCGATTTCGCGCACGGTGGTTTTCTCGACCCATTTGCCATTTTCTTTGTAGTAAAGTTTGTGGACAAGGCGCATGACGTTTCCTTCGACGCTGGAAAAAAGTTTTGCCGCATAGTCGACGATGCCTGTTTCTTTAAGCACGTCTTGCAGTTTAGGCAGAAAACTTTTCAGCCAGTTCTCGACTTCTTGCCAATTCGTGACGACCATGTAGCCGCCGACGAGGGCACCCAATCCAATCAACAGCGGAATCATTTCAATCAACCTCCTGATTTAAGACTGCGCGCCTATTTTAACCGAAAAATCTTTTTCAATCAAGCAAACGTTCACGATGAAAAAATTTATTCCAAAGTTGCGCCCAAATAGTTTGACATTGCGCAAAGTTTTTGTTATTATCGCGGCGTTTAAGGAGAGGTGTCCGAGCGGTTTAAGGAGCCGGTCTTGAAAACCGGTGATGCTGAAAGGCACCGTGGGTTCGAATCCCACCCTCTCCGCCAAAAATGCAATTAACAATTAGGAATTAGGAATTTGGAATTGTTTTTTTCATTCCTAATTCCTAATTTCACATTCCTAATTGATAGAAGGGGCGGCGATTTTTATGGCAAACACTTCCGACGAGCAAGAGAAGTTGCGAATACTCATCACCGACGATTCGCGACTCCTGCGCAAAAAATTGCACGAAGAACTCGAACGGCTAGATTGCGAAGTCGTCGAGGCAGCTAACGGCAAGGAAGCTATCACTCTCGTTTTGGAGCAGGAACCTGACGGTATTTTCTTGGACATCGTCATGCCCGTTGTCGGCGGAATTGAAGCGTTGGAATTCATTCGCGAAGTCGCCCCCGAAGTCCCAATCGTCATGCTAAGTTCAATGGGCACGCCGCAAAAACTCATGCAGTGTTTAAAAATGGGCGCAATCGATTTCATACACAAACCTTACACGAAAGAACAAATCGTTCAAACAATCGCAGCGTTCAGGAAAGCCAAAGCCAAACGCGTCGACAAGACCAATGCAGAGCAATACAACGACTTTTAACAATTAAAATTCACAGTTTTAGGTTCGCTCTTTAAGGGTTCGCCTGTTAATTTTGCAAGGAAAGGTTAAGCATATGGAGAAGAAGCGGATATATATTTTTTTCACTTACGGAATTGTTTCTATTGGCGGTACGCAGATGTACACTGCAGGTAAAGCAAACTATTTGCAAAATCGTGGTTGGCAAGTTTATGTTTTTTTTCCTGAACCGCGTGAAAATAAATCGGATATTCCTTCTTTGACGCAATATATCAGTTCTGGTGGTGGAATGAATTTTCTTAGTAAGCCGCCTTACAAGATGCGGAAGTATGAACAAGATTATTGGTTGAATCTTATGCTGGAACGGCTTAGGCTTTCGTCTATGGAAAATTACGAGATAATCATTGAATCACATGCGAATTGTTTCGGTTATTGGGCAGAACTTCTTGCCGCCAAAATCGGTGCACAACATTTTTTCATTTGTTGCAATGAAGTTTATCGTCCGACCCCAACACTGCCGAATAAAACATATGGAGATAACCTTGATTTCTTTTATTTCAAATGGGAACGCAACGAACTTGTCGGCACGGATAAAGCTTTGCAGAAACTTTTTAACGGCTACAAAAATGTCACCAAAACAAAAGTTGAAATGCCTAAAACGGTTCGAGAACAAGATGCCATTCAAGATGTCGTTTTCCCTATCGAACGGCTTCAAAAGTTGGACTGGAATATTTGTCACATAGGCAGAGCAGGGAAAGAATACGTTCCTGCCTTGATTGAAGGCATCGGAGAATTGGCGCGACGTCATCCCGACAAGCGAATTAATTTCATCATGGTCGGCAATGAATCTTCACGGCGGGCACTTTTGGCACAAACTTTTCATAATCTGCCAAATGTTTTGGTTACTGCCCTTGGTGATTTGGTTCCGATACCGCGAGTGTTGTTCACAAAAGTCGATGTCGTATGTGCTATTTCCCAATCGGCAATATTCGCGGCAAATGAGAACGTGTTGACTATTTGCGCCAGTGCTCATGATCCAACGCGAACTCCCGGCGTACTCGGCTACGATACCGAGCAACAAGTTTACGGTGAAGGCACATTTTCTTACGTTGAGGCTTTGGAAAATGTTTTGGTCAAAAAACTTTACGCTGATAAAAAGTACTCTCTCCCAAAGCTCCGCCCGGCCGACGAATACTACGAAAACTTTTGGACAATCGTAAAGAATGCCTCACCCGTCAAAGAATACTATACGGCGCGACTTTCGCAGGAGAGAATAAGAAACTGGACAGCAATTTTCCCGTTCGGAGCAGTGGCACGCGGCGCACGAATAGTTCTTTTCGGCGAGACAGAGATAGCTAAGGATTATCGGCGGCAAATTGACAGTCAAGCTAGTGTAGCGGTTGAATTCGGACAGGAATACGTAAAAAACTTTAAGCCGTGTCCGTACTGCGAGATCGTTGCCACGGTCGACGAATACCCCGATGAATTCGATGATACGGTAGTCGGCGCGGAGCGACTTAAGGCTAAAGATTACGACGCAATAGTTCTTTGTGTTTTTCCGCAGAATGCTCAAGCTGTCTACAAAAAAATCGTGCAGGTTGTTCCCGATATGGCGAACAGAATAATTTATAACTTTCAAGTAGTTCAGATGTAAAGCTCTGGAAAGGATTCGTGCTTATGGTTGCTTTTAATGTTCCGCCCTTTGTAGGTGACGAGTTGGAATATGTTGAGCAGGCAGTCAAAAGCCATAAAATCAGCGGCGACGGTACGTTTACGAAAAAATGTAATGCGTGGCTTGAAAATAAATTCTCGGCTCAAAAAGTTTTGTTGACGACCAGCGGAACGAGTGCGCTTGATATGGCGATGTTGCTCTGTAAGTTTAAAGCGGGTGACGAGGTCATTTTGCCGAGTTATACTTTTTCCAGTACCGCAACTTCCATTATCGTAGGCGGTGGCGTTCCTGTATTTGTTGACATTCGTCCCGACACAATGAACATTGACGAGCAGAAGATTGAGGCTGCTATAACCGAACGCACAAAAGCTATTGCCGTCGTTCACTATGCCGGAGTTGCTTGCGAAATGGATGCCATTATCGCCATTGCAAAGCGTCACAAACTCAAGATTATTGAGGACGCCGCGCAGGCTGTTATGAGTACTTATAAAGGCAAAGCTTGCGGAACTATCGGCGATTTCGGTTGCTACTCTTTCCACGAGACAAAAAATTATTCGATGGGTGAAGGCGGCGCACTTGTGATAAATGACCCCGATTATAACGAGCGTGCCGAGATTCTGCGCGAAAAGGGCACTAATCGTTCAAAATTTTTTCGCGGGCAAATCGATAAATACACGTGGGTTGATGTCGGAGATAGTTATCTGCCAAGCGAACTCAATGCGGCTTATCTTTGGGCGCAACTTCAACAAGCTGATAAAATTAACGACAATCGCCTTGCAACGTGGCAAAAATATTACGACGCTTTTAAACCGTTGGCGAAAGAAAATTTCATTGAAATTCCGGTCGTCCCTCCCGAATGTAAACACAACGGTCACATGTTTTGGATTAAACTGAAAAATTTGGAGGAACGCACGAAATTTATCGCTTACATGCGTGAAAAGAATATCGGTTGCGTTTTTCATTATGTTCCGCTACACTCCGCACCGGCGGGCAAAAAATATTGTCGATTCCAAGGTGACGACACATATACTACTTCAGAAAGCGAGCGACTCGTTCGACTTCCGCTCCATTACGGTTTGACGCAAAAAGATTTGGAGTACGTAATCGACACCGTGAAAAAATTTTTCGGGTGGTGAGATGATTGATTGGAATTAAGGATATTGGCGTTTACATTCCGAGCGAACGTGTCGACAACATTAACAAAAGCTATAATAGTCAGCCTGTGGACGCGACTTTTGTTAGGGATAAAGTTGGCTTCGTTTCGTTGGCGCGTATGGCGAGCGATGAAAATACCGTTGAACTTTGCTTGCGAGCTTTGGAAAATCTTAAACAAAGGATTCCTGACTTCGATTTAAGTCTCGTAGATTTTCTTTGTGTATGTACTCAAAACGGCGAATATCAACTGCCGCATACTTCCGCAATTCTTCACGGCAAGCTGAATTTGTCTCCGCAGTGCTCGACATTCGATTTAAACTTGGGTTGTTCGGGTTATATTTATTCTTTAGACGTGGTGCGTCATTTCATGGAAGGTAACGGTTTGGAAACTGGCTTATTATTCACGTGCGACCCGTATTCTAAAATTGTTTCGCCCGAAGATAAAAATACTGACCTTATCTTCGGTGACGCCGCTACAGTGACGCTTTTGACACCCGACGGAGCTTGGAAACTTGGTAAGCCTCAATATCTAACCAAAGGTTCCGACGCCTCAGCTTTGATTAAGAAAGACAACGCGCCCTTGTTCATGGACGGGCGGAAGATTTTTAACTTTGTCATGCGCGACGGTGTTGCCGTGATACGGAAATGCCTGGAAAAAAATAACCTATCGGCTGATGATATCGATAGATTCTTATTCCACCAAGCAAGCTTATACGTTGTAAAGAATTTGGCTCATCATCTCAAGCTCCCGCCAGAGAAAGTGCCCTTTATGGCGCAGGAATACGGCAACACGGTATCTTCTTCTATACCAATATTGTTACAAGCATTATGCCCCCCCCATATGGATACAAATGCATTTTCCTATGCGGATTCGGCGTCGGTTTGTCGGTATCGTCTCTGCCAATCTTCCGAGCGTAAAGACAAGTGTATTTTTTTATGGGGCTGTGGCGTCGGTCTATCACTTGCCGCCATGCCAATTTTGAGGAGGTAATTTTATGGCAATCGATTACATTAGCGAATTTAAGGAAGCAATGAAAAATACGACACTGGAACTTGATTTGGATAAACTCGATCCCGATAAGGATTTGTCTGCGCAGGGCGTCGACTCTATGGATACTATCAATTTGCTGTTAGCTATCGGCGATTATTTTCACGTCGGCATCATAGATAGCGTAGGCATTGAGGATTTGAGTACACTTAACAAAATCATTGCACTCCTGCAGAAACACGACGCTAAGGGGGAATCGCATTGAAAGAAGTTTTGTTGTTCGGCATAAGTGAGTTGTCCGAGCGAATCGCTTACTACATTGACTGCGGGGAGAGCGTCAAGCCTTTTGTCGTTAAAGGTTTTGTCATTGACGACGCTTATTACAAGGAAGAAACTTTTGCGGGACGGAAAGTTTATCGTTATTCGGAGGCAAAGGAAAGTTTCTTAAGCGACACGGCTATTATTATTTGTATCGGCTACAAAAACATGAATGAGAATCGCAAACAGATTTTCTACAGACTCCGCGACGACGGCTGGGACATCGAAAGCTTTATATCAACTCACGCTATAATCCATGCAGAAAAAATCGGCACGGGAAATATTTTCCTTTGCAGGTCGCTGATTGAGTACAGTAGTAGCATGGGCGATTGCAATATCTTTGACTCTGCAAGCTTGGGGCACCACTCCGCGATTGGCAGTTTTAATTTTTTTGCGGCCAATATCACGGGCGGTAATATTAAGATTGGTGATTGTTGCTTCGTCGGACTGAACAGCACTTTGAAAAATAGCATAACTCTTCACAATAAAACTTTCGTGGGAGCGGCTTGTTATCTGAGCCACAGTACGCCCGAAGAGGGGCTTTGTTATATGCCGACCAAATCTGTCTGCGTTAAGAACAGCGAACTTGTTATGCGAGTATTCACCGCACATTAAGTTGGAGAGGTTGATTTATGAAAAAAGTTGCAGCAATACAATCGAACTACATACCGTGGAAGGGCTACTTCGACATTATTCACGACGTGAACGAATTCATCTTCCATGACGATTTACAATATACTAAAAATGATTGGCGCAACCGCAATAAGATTCTCACAGCTCAGGGTGAAAAATGGTTGACTATTCCAGTTGGGACTAATGAACATCGTTTAATAGTTGAAGTACAAATGAAAGATTCCTCATGGCAGAAGAAACACTTCAAAACCTTAGAAATGGCTTATCACAAGGCTCCTTTCTGGAAACGTTATGAGGAGTTTCTATCATTTGTCTACCTTGAAAAAACTTGGGCTTATCTCTACGAGCTGAACAGATTCTTGATTGAGCACATATCGCGGGACTTTCTCGGTATCACGACAAAGTTTTCAGACAGTCGCGACTATGCAACTCACGGCGTCAAGCACGAAAAGCTTTTAAGTCTCGTTAAAACCGCGCAGGCAGATTTGTATTTATCAGGACCTTCGGCTAAGGATTACATAATCGCCGAGGACTATGCCGACGCAGGGATTGAACTTGTTTGGAAAGATTATGCTGGCTATCCCGAATACGAGCAACAGGGGGGGCTATTTGTTACCCATTACGTCTCCATATTGGATTTGTTGTTCAACGTGGGCGACGAGGCTCCGTATTATATCTGGGGTTGGCGCGAAGACTCAAAAAAAATATAACCTCTATTCCCTACCAAAGGAGAGATTGACATGCCGATTATTGAGCAGAATACAGTTTCAGCGAAAAACAAAGCCGGCGGCAAAGGCGAAATTTTCATCACGCACCTGCTGACGCAAAATGAAATGGTCGGCAAATGCCAAATGTTCGCCCGTGTCAGAATTCCCGTCGGAGCGTCGCTCGGCGTTCATCAACACGTCGGCAACAACGAAACTTATCACATCTTGCAGGGCACAGCGACTTACACCGACAACGACAAAACTTATACCGTCAAGGCGGGTGATACGACTTTCTGCGCGGACGGCGACACACACGGTATCGAAAACAGCGGCGACGACGATTTAATCTTCATCGCGCTCATCATCAGCACGAAATGAACTGACAGTTGCAAAAAATATCCCGTGAAATTCATCACGGGAATTTTTTTATGTATGAATTCAGTTAAGTCTCATGCGTACGACGGTGATTCGCGGATCAGCGTCCTTTTCAAGCTCCATTGTCATAAACGAGCCGCGAGTATCGTCGCGGGGACGTGATGCGCTACCAGGATTTAAAATTATCGGCGGACCCATGAGATATTCTACGATGTGCGTATGCCCGTAAACTGCAATGTCAGCGTTCTGGGACTCTGCCGCCTCCATGATGTATTCTTGAGTGTAGCGCACGCCGTAATTGTGTCCGTGCGTGATAAAAATTCTGTGGTCTGCGGCGTCAATGATTCGCTCGTATAAAATGTTGCCAGTCGGCCAATCGCAATTGCCCGCCACGCCGTAAACCGGAACGTCAACCAATAATTGCAAGTATTCTGCGTCGGGCGTGCAGTCGCCCATGTGCAGCCACATGTCCATGTTTTGCGCGATACTCACTGCTTGGTCAATCGAAGCCCAATTCCCGTGAGTGTCGCTGATTAGTCCAATCTTCACGGCAGGTGCCGCGCTTTTAAAAAGCACGACTTCCCCCTTTCGTCGTTGAATAGACTTAAAGAAATTGAAGAACCTTTTCATTCAGCTTTAAAACCATCTCCTTAAGAGCCGCACCACGGTGGCTGATTAGATTTTTTTCGTCAACGGAAAGTTGAGCCATAGTTCTGTCGGCGTCGATGTAAAAGTAGGGGTCGTAGCCGAAACCGCCGTTGCCTTTAGCGACAAGTTTAATCGTGCCGCTGATTTTGCCGTCCGTGATAATTTCGGTGCCGTCCGTGTCGACGAATGCCAACGCGCAACGATAAGCCGCAGGAGATTCGGTGACGCCGCGCAGATTGAGTTCGTCGAGGAGCTTTTGATTGTTGGTTGAGTCGTCAGCGTGATAGCCTGCAAAACGCGCGGAGTAGACGCCAGGCAACCCGTTGAGAGCATCGACCTCAAGCCCAGAATCGTCAGCAAGGCAAGCGAGTTTGGTGCGTGCGGCGAAAAATCTGGCTTTGATTAACGCGTTCTCCTCAAAAGTCAAACCGTCTTCCACAGCGTCGGGCATATCGTCAAAATCGGCGAGCGACAAAATTTCAAGCGGCAGACTTCCGAGGACACGGCGCATTTCTTTAACTTTGTCGATGTTCTTCGACGCGAGCACAATTTTTTTCATGGATAATCCTCCGTCAAGCAAATCGTTTTAAAAACTTTGGCGGGTATTAAAAATTTCAACCGATACGACCGACGCGCCAGACTAATTCTCTGCCGAGAGCGTCTTTTTGCAGGGAAATCAATTCGTCAATACCGCAAGCCGCCAAATCCAAAATGTCATTGAGTTGCGCACGCGTGAAGGATTTTTTCTCGGCGGAGATTTGAACTTCGACGAGTTCGCCCGCGCCCGTCATCACGACGTTACAATCGGCGGCAGCAGTCGAATCTTCCGCGTAGCACAAATCAAGCAGACAGTCGCCGTCCTGCGAAATGCCCGCCGAAATTGCCGCGACAAAATCTTTGACGGGGAAGACGCCGCCGACTGTGTAAATCGTTTCGCACGCCTCGACCAACGCGACAAAAGCTCCCGTTATCGACGCAGTACGCGTGCCGCCGTCAGCTTGAATCACGTCGCAATCAATCGTAATGGTTCGTTCACCGAGCGCAGTTAAATCAGTCACTGCACGCAAGGAACGACCGATAAGCCGCTGAATTTCCGCTGACCTGCCGCTGATTTTGTTTGAACGTTCGCGAGGAATTCTTTCGGGCGACGAGCCAGGCAACATGGAATATTCCGCCGTGAGCCAACCGCTGCCCGTGCCTTTCAAGAAGAATGGAACTTTGTCTTCGATTGTCGCCGCGCAGAGAACTTTTGTGTTGCCGAGTTCGATTATCGCCGAGCCAGCAGGAAATTTTTGTACGCGTCGTTGCAAATAGACTTCACGAATTTGATTGAATTGCCGCTTATCTTGTCTCAAGCTCTCACCCCTCCCGAATTCAAACGAACAGCTGATACATTGTACACAAAAAACTGTGTTGCCGCAATGTTCAAGGAAAATTTTGTTGCGCGCGATTGACGAGTTATAGCCGCTGTTGTAGAATTCTTTGCAGAAATTTTTACTGGGACGGTGAATTGAATGTCGCTGTATTTTTGGGCGTTTGCAGTCGCGTTGCTCGTGTCTCTGTTCGTGATGCCGGCGGTAATTTTGTTGGCAGAAAAAACAGGCGCAATGGACGCACCCAACGCTCGAAAGGTTCATAAGAAACCGATCCCGCGAATCGGTGGACTTGGAATATACGCGGGCTTCATGGCGGCGATAATCTTCGTCGCGCTGAAGTTCGGGCTTGACGGCGAACAGTTCCGCGAAACAGTCGGACTGTTGGTTTCAGGCAGTATAATCGTTGGGATTGGACTCGTCGACGACTACAAAAATCTTCCCGCCAAATTGAAACTTCTCGGACAAATCTTCGCGGCGATGGTCTTAGTGTTCGGCTTCGGCGTGCGGATTGACTTCGTGACGGATCCTTTCGGCGACTACATTTACCTTGAACAAATTGCAATTCCCGCGACGTTGTTTTGGCTCGTCGGCTTGACGAACACCGTTAACCTAATCGACGGGCTTGACGGACTGGCGGCGGGCGTTGCGGCAATCGCGTCGGTCACAATCTTACTTATCGCGCTTGAGCAGAATTTTGTTTTGGTCGCTGTGCTGACGGCGGCTTTGGCTGGTGCGGCAGTCGGTTTCCTGCGCTACAACTTTCACCCCGCGAAAATTTTCATGGGCGATACGGGCAGTATGTTCCTCGGCTTCATGATCGCGGGAATTTCGGTGACGGGCGCAGTTAAATCCGTTGTGGCAATCGCATTGGTCGTTCCGATTTTCGCGCTGGGTCTGCCGATTCTCGACACGACATTTGCCATTGTACGCAGATTGCGCGGCGGCGTTCCAATCTTCAAGCCCGACAAAGGTCATCTGCACCACAGGCTTTTGAACGTCGGTTTCACGCAACGGCAGGCGGTTCTTTTGATGTACGTGATAAGCGCGTTGCTCGGCTTGAGTGCGATTGCGTTGACGGCGGTCAGTTATCAGACAGCCGCGCTGATTTTGTTTATTGTCGTTGTCGCGATAGTTTACGGCGTAAAAAAATTGGGCATTGCCCGACCTGCTAACAATTAGGAATTTGGAATTAGGAATTAGGAATTGGTTATGAAAAAAGTAAAAGTAATGTCAGTGTTCGGCACGCGCCCCGAAGCAATCAAAATGGCTCCCGTCGTGTTGGAACTGTACAAATATCCCGACGCAATCGAACCGCTCGTTGCTGTCACGGCTCAACATCGCGAGATGCTCGACCAGGTTTTGAATCTCTTCAACATTCGCCCGAACTTCGACTTGAACATCATGTCGGAAGGACAGACGCTTTTCGACATAACAAGCCGCGCACTGCTCGGACTTGATAAAGTTTTCAGCTCGGCGACGCCTGACGTTGTTCTCGTGCATGGCGACACTACCACAACTTTTGCGGGAGCGTTGGCGGCTTACTATCATCAAATTGAAGTCGGACACGTCGAAGCCGGTCTTCGCACGCAAAATAAATTTTCGCCTTATCCCGAAGAAATGAACCGTCGGCTGACAGGCTCGCTTGCTGATTTGAATTTCGCACCGACATCGACCGCAAAAGAAAATCTCCTGCGTGAAGGCGTCGACTCTGAAAAAATTTTCGTCACGGGCAACACCGTCATTGACGCGCTTTATCAGATCGTCCGCGCAGATTTCGAGTTCACGGACGCATTGTCCCGCATCGACTTCAGCAAGCGGATTGTTCTTGTCACGACGCACCGCCGCGAAAATCTCGGTGAGCCTATGCGACAGGTTTACAAAGCGTTGAAAGCTATCGTTGAAGATTTTTCCGACGTCGAAATTATTTTCCCCGTGCACAAAAATCCTAAAGTCCGCGAAGTCGTCAAAGAAGAACTCGGCGACCTTGAACGCGTAATTCTGATTGACCCGCTCGATTATGAGCCGTTCGCAAATTTGATGAATCGCGCGACGTTGATTTTGACTGATTCGGGCGGCGTGCAGGAAGAAGCTCCCGCTCTCGGCAAACCTGTCCTCGTTCTGCGTGATACTACCGAACGTCCCGAAGCCGTCGACGCGGGCACAGTCAAGCTTATCGGCACGAATCAAGATAAAGTTTACGGCGCGGCGAAAATTTTGCTCAGCGACTCGGCTCAATATCGCAAAATGGCTGAAGCTCGCAGTCCTTACGGTGACGGGCACGCTGCCGAACGTATCGTCAAGGCTCTGCTTTGGCGACACAAATTTTTATCGAATCGTCCAGACGAATTCACAAACTGAAAAAGAGTGCGGAACAATCCGCGCTTTTTTTGTTAACGGTTACTTTTGCGGCGATTGCACGACTTGCACAGCATCTGGCAATTTTTTTCAACAGTCTTGCCGCCTTTGCTCCACGGGTCGATATGGTCTGCTTCCATTGCCGCAAGCTCACAATGTTTGCCGCACGTCGCGCAGTTGCCGTTTTGTCTCTCGTAAACAATTTCTTTGATGTCGTCGTCGAACGTCCGCAAGCTCAAATGTTTTTCGTCGCCGCTCAAAAGATATTCGTAAATGCCGCGCTTGTTCGTGACTTCGTTGTCTTTCAGCAGGCGCGAAATTTTTTTCTCCAAATCGTCGGCGTCAAAAGTCTCGGCAGAATATTTGTTGTAGAAAATTCCCCACGGCAAACCTTTCATCTGCTTCACGCGACATTTCGGGAAAATTTTTTTAACCCAGGCAATCACGTCACGAAAATATTGCTTGAGTTCTTCAGCGTCGCCGTGTTTGTGAGCCGCCATATAATCTTCAATCGTGCGCCGTTGCAAATCGCATATCCACTCCAACGCCGTCTCGAAATATTTTTGGCGAATCGGCTTGCCGTCCATGTAATCTTTTGCCAAAGTATACGCGGGGCAATTATTTCGCGAAAAGAACGCTCGCGCCTCGTTGACGAAGTTGCCGGCATAAATCGCGTTGCGAATCTCTTGGTCATAAAGTTTTTCGCCCGCAATGTTCACCACTTGAAACCACGCAAGTTTATCGTCGTCGTCCCCGCGACAAAAATACACCGTCAACTTGTAATCCAAAATCGTCTGCTTAACTTTTGCCGACAAGCTTTGAAAATATTGCCCGTCCACGGAAAAGACGTTGTTCACGTAGTCGCAAATCGAAATCGTGCGCTGTTGCCCGTCCATTACCTCAAAAGTCCCGTCGTCGCGAATCACCCAATACATCACGTTCAGCGGAAAATTTTTCTTCACCGTGCGAATAACCTCGTCGCGCTGATTTTCTTTGTAAATGAAGTAACGCTGATATTGCGGGCGAATGTCGAGTTTGCCGCCGTAGCCGAAGACGCCGTCTTCATGCAAATTCTGATAGCCGTCGCTGACTTCTGCAACCGTGACTTCGTGCAACTCAATTTCCATTGCCATAATTTATCGCCTCCGAATCAAAATCCGCTTGAAAATTTTTCTGCCGTTGATGTAAAGTGCCGAACACAGCGAATAACCGTCAACGCCATAGGAACTAGCATTACCGACGATTTCAAATTGTTCGGGACAATATTTATCGAGAAAAGTAATCGGGACGCCCATCACGCCAAAATAATCTTCGGGAATGTCGCAGGTCTTTGCAACTTCAATCGCGTCGTAGTTGTCGTAGCGCGGAAACATTTCGGGATTGTCTTTGTACGAACGAACCATTTCGATTTTATGATGACGTTTGGAAATTTCCAAGTTCGTGAACCAATTAACGCCCGAAACTCGAATCATGCCTTCGCGGTGTTGTGAAGCAGTCGCCGTATCTTCGTAATCGCTTGTGAAAAAGCCTACATTACTGCGAAAACCGTAGCCGAGCCAGATTTTATTTTCCATGATGAGCGGGAAAATTTCTTTGTAAGTGATTGCGTTTTGGTTGCCGATTATGAGAAATTTTTTGTCGAACTTGACGAGTTGGGCGACGAATTCTCTAAACAAACTAAACGGCGGGTTCGTGACGACAATATCGGCTTGCTTGAGAAGTCCGACGCATTCTTTTGAGCGAAAATCTCCCGCGCAAAAAGTTCCGTCGCCTTTGAGCAGTGACAGCGTATTTTCGTTGACGGTCGCGGAATTATTTTTGCCGAGTGCGTCTTTTAACTCGTTCATGAGTGCGGTAACGTCCGTCCAGTCGAACGGGTCTTTGTCAATGCGATTGATTTCGACTTTGTACGCGGGCTTGTCGTCGTCAACAGGATTGAACAAATCGCCTTGCACTGGCGAACCGGTGTAACTCGTGACAATCAGCCGCTTGAGCTTGAGGAAGTTGAAATTCATCGCGAAGAAAAAGAAAAATTGGCTCTCGAACGGATCGTCGCAGTTGCAGAAAATAATTTTGTCCGCGAAGTGATTCCGATACCATTGCAATTCCCGTTCAATGTCGGTAAGTTGCGTATAGAATTCGTCTTTCTTGGCACGTGCCGCAGAATTTAAATTTTTGTTGCCCGCCATGAAAATTCCTCCTCAAAATTTTTCGGGATAAATGAGCTCCGCCAACTTCTTGACGGCTTCGGGATATTTTAGACCAGGACTGAGCAAAAATAAATCTTGCGGCAAAAAGTACAGTCGATTATTCTTGACGGCACCGATTGCTTGCCACGCGTCATTTGCGGCGATTGCGGCGTTCATGTTGGCTTTGATTTTGTCAAGGTCGCCCATGCTCGTCACGAAAATAATTTCGGGATTTTGTTCGGCAAGAGTCTCCATGCTGTACGGCGCGGCGTCGGGATTTTTTTCAAGCGGCGTCATACCTGCGGCGACATTTTCCCAACCGAACATCTTGACGATTGAACCTGCAATGCTGCCGTCGAGTTGAACGCTCAAGCCCTGCGCGGTCGAGTGGAGAATTGCAACGCGTAATTTGTCTTTCGGCACACGTTCGATAACTTCGGCAATGTCGGTGTCCATTTGCTGAATCAAATCGTCTGCTGAAGATTTTTCGCCGCTCAACTTTGCGAAGGTTTGCAGTCCGCGTTTAACGTCGTCGTAAGTTTTGAGCTCAATAATAAGCGCGGGAATTTTATTTTCGTCGAGGACGGGCAAAAGTTTTTCGTTCATGCCTTTGTTGACGATAACGAGGTCAGGCGCACAGGCAATCAATCGTTCCGTGTCGATTTGATAAACTTGTCCGATACTCGGCAAATTTTTCGCCCAATCAGGCATTTGATTTTTGGAATCGGGACGACCGACGACGTTGCAGTTGACGGCTTTGAGCGGCTCAAGAAAACCCGCGCTTGTGACGACAATTCTAAACGGCTTTTGATTGAGCGTGACGGTTCTGCCCGCGTCATCAACAATCGTCGCGAAATTTGCGGTTTGAACAGTTTCAGACGTTGCCGGCTCATTGGCATTACCGCAACCAGTCAACAGGACACTTGCGGCGAGAATTGCTCCGAGAAATTTTTTTGCAGTCAAAATATTTTTCCTCCGAATAAAATTTTCTGTGATACAATCGGCGCGGAAGGAGTGATCGTCATGATTGATTTGAAAAAACCCGTCGACCAAACCGCGCTCATGAAAAGCGAATTGAACGAGCTCACCGAGACTAATCGGCAACTTCAGGGCGAATTGGACGTTGTTCGCGGCAAGCTCAACAATGAACTCGACGTGCTCACCTACAAGCTTGAAAAGGTTGCTTATGAGACGGAAGAAATCCGCCGCGAAGTTCGCGACATCAACAGGACGATTGACAAGTTGCGCTACGATTTGCTTGACGCCGTTCGCAACAAAAAATCTTCCGAGGTAAGCGACGTTATATCGCATTTGCTGACAATATTCATGACGGCGGCTCCTGGCGTCATTTTCGTTATAGTGGTTTTGATAATCGCGCTCATGGGCTGAAGCGTGAACGTCAAGCCATGACTTGCAGGCGTTGAATGCTCATGTCTTCGGGACCCGTCATTTGGCAACCTTTGCGTTTGGCGTAGTGCACGTAATCCAAAATTTCTTTCGTGATGCGTTCGCCTGGTGCGAGTATCGGAATGCCTGGCGGATAACACATCAGAAACTCAGCGGCGGTCTTGCCAACAGTCTCATCAATCGGCAACGAAACTTTTTCGGAGTAAAAAGCAGCTTTGGGCGCGGCGTCGACAATCGGGTCAATGTATTCGACTTTCATCAACCGCGAAGAATCTTTGCGATAAATGCGCTTGATGTCCGCCAAAGCACTAACGAGCCGTTCAATATCCTTGACGCGGTCGCCGACGGACACGTAAGCCAAAATGTTCGCAATGTCGCCGAATTCAAGCTGAATATCGTATTCGTCGCGCAAAATGTCGTAAACTTCCACGCCCGCCAAACCAACCGCTCTCGTGAAAATCGACAGCTTCGTCACGTCGAAATCGAAAACGGAATTGCCGTCAACAAGTTCTTTGCCGTAAGCGTACCAGCCGCCGAGAAAATTAATTTCGTCGCGAGCGTACTCGACCAGCTCAATCACCTTGTTGAAAATTTCTTCGCCGCGCAAAGCCAAATTGCGTCGCGAAATGTCGAGGCTTGCCATTAAAAGATATGAACCGCTTGTCGATTGCGTGAGGTTGATGATTTGGTGAACGTAGCCCGCGTTGATATTTTTGCCCGTCAAGAGTAGCGAACTTTGCGTCAACGAGCCGCCTGATTTGTGCATGGAGACCGCCGCCATATCTGCGCCGACCGACATTGCCGAAGGTGGCAATTTTTTGTTGAAATAAAAATGCGTGCCGTGAGCTTCGTCCGCCAAAAGTTTCATGCCGTGAGCGTGCGCGACTTTGGTTATCGTGGCGATGTCGGAGCAAATGCCGTAGTAAGTCGGATTGTTGACGAGAACTGCTTTTGCGTCGGGATTATGTTCAATCGCCGCGATGACTTCTTCAACCTTCATGCCGAGAGAAATTCCGAGCCGAGCGTCAACTTGCGGATTGACGTAGACGGGAATTGCGCCGCAGAGAATCAACGCGTTGATTGCCGAGCGGTGAACATTTCGCGGCAGAATGATTTTGTCGCCAGGCTTGCACGTCGCGAGAATCATTGCCTGCACCGCCGAAGTTGTTCCGCCGATCATCAAAAATGAATGCGCCGCACCGAACGCTTCCGCCGCCAAAATTTCTGCGTCACGAATCACGCTGACGGGGTGACACAGATTGTCAAGCGGTTTCATCGAGTTCACGTCGACGTCAAGGCACGTTTGTCCGAGAAAGTCCGCCAGTTCACGATTGCCGCGTCCGCGTTTATGTCCAGGCACGTCGAAGGGCACGAGTCTTGTCGCCTTCATTTTCGTCAGAGCTTCCAATATCGGAGCGCGGTCTTGCGTCAAATATTCGTTTGTCAAAATAATCGCCTCAATTCATTGCGCATTGTTGACGCCGATTATCGCAAAAAAAAATCAGCCCCGCAACACGCGAAGCTGAAAAACAATTAGGAATTAGGAATTAGGAATGATGACGCGCCAAATAATTCCACATTCCTAATTCATTCGTCGTGGTGATGATGAACGATTTCTTTGCCGCGAATGTCTTTAATCGATTGAGCAACGTCCGCCGAATTGTAAATCGCTGAGCCCGCAACCAAAATATTTGCGCCCGCCTCACGAACCAAAACCGACGTTTCAGCGTTGATGCCGCCGTCAACTTCAATGTCGCAATCAGTTTCCATTTCGTCAATCATGTGGTAGAGCATGTGAATTTTGCCGAGCATTGACTCGATAAATTGTTGCCCGCCGTAACCGGGATTGACCGTCATAACCAACGCCATGTCCGCGAACTCGATAAGCTCTTCAATGGCAGAAAGCGACGTGCCTGGATTGAGCGCGATACCTGCTTTGCAACCGAGTTCGTGGATTTTTTGTATGACGCGGTGAGAGTGATTTGTCGCCTCGACGTGGAAGGTGATGATGTTCGCGCCCGCCTTCGCAAAAGATTCAAGTTGCGTTTCGGGATGCTCAACCATCAAATGAACGTCAAGAATCGCGTCGGTGATTTTGCGTAAATCTTTGACGACGCCCGCGCCGATTGTAATTTCGGGAACGAACGAACCGTCCATAACGTCGACGTGAATGTATTCCGCGCCCGCCACTGTGACTTTTTTAACTTCGTCAGCTAAGTGAGCAAAGTCCGCCGACAGTATCGATGGCGCAATAATTGTTGCCATAAAATTTCCTCCTCGTCGTGATTTATCGTCGCGTGAATTTTAACGTAATCAGCTGTTAAGGTCAACGTCGATAATGCCCGCAGCGTACGGCGCAACCTCGTAATGTTGGAAGATGAAGTGCAGGTGAAGATTTTCGTCCCAATAAAAATTTTCGGGCAACTGTTTGAGCGGAAGAGCGTCGTTGAAAAGTTCAATGCCCTCGCGTTTGCAGTGAGCGATTAAAGCCTTCTCGACGGACGCGATGAATGACGCACGGTCAATGCATTCGCCGATGTCCGTCAAATAATCATCGCCCATCAATTCGCCCGATGACGTGTTGAAGTTCAGCGCGTGTTGAAGTGTTGCGGGATGAGCCGCGCCTTTGTAATACCAACTTTCGGTCAAGATGATACTCAAAATCACGGTGTTGCCCGCGTTGTTCGAGCCGATTTCAAAATTCGTGCGAATATCGGCGACTTCAGCGTCAATCGACTGCGCACCGTGATAAACGCCCGTCACGAAACGATCAATCTCGGCGATGATGGCAACGTTGATTTTTTTATCGATAGCGGCGTCACCGACGCACACCACGGGATAAATCATCTTGTCGTCGCCATTGAAGCAGTCCGAATCAATCGTCGCGGCGGAACAAAAACTTTGAACGCTCAACATCAGCGCGAGCACCGTTGCAAACAAAAATTTTTTCATACGAATCACCTCCGACGAATTATATCACGGCAATAAAAAACTTCAAACCAAGTCACGTCGCGCCAAAACCTGCATTCCCCTTGACAGCGCAAAAACTTTTTATTACAATCGCGGGCGTATGGCGGTTTGCCTATTGTTTCCATTAGCCCCGGACAACAGCGAACTTCGTCGTGCGTTCCAATTAAAAGTCAGTCATGGAGGAATTTTCATGAAAGATACGTACATCGCAAAGGCGGGCGACGTGGAGCGTAAATGGTACATCGTCGACGCCGAAGGCAAAACTATCGGACGTCTTGCGGCTCAAGTTGCGAGCGTCCTTCGCGGCAAAAATAAACCCGTGTTCACGCCGCACGTCGACACCGGCGACTTCGTTATCATCATCAACGCAGCCAAAGCTGTTTTCACCGGCAAAAAGTTGCGCAAAAAAGTTTACTTCCACCACAGCGGCTATCTCGGCGGCGGCAAATACGCTACGGCTGGCGAGTGGATGCAAAAATTCCCCGAACGCGTCATTGAACACGCTGTCAAAGGCATGTTGCCCAAAAACAAACTCGGCGCGGATCTCTTCAGAAAACTTCACGTCTTCGCCGGCGACAAACACCCCTACGCCGCACAGAAGCCCGAAGAACTCAAAATTGAAACGCGCTAAGGAGAGGATACTATGGCACAAGTAAGCTATTACGGAACCGGTCGCCGCAAAAGTTCAGTCGCCCGCGTGCGTCTCGTGCCTGGCGACGGCAAAGTCATTATCAATAACCGTGCAATGGAAGAATACTTCGGCTTGAAGACGTTGGAACTGATTGTTCGTCAACCGCTTGTCCTCACCGAAATGAACGATAAATACGACGTGGTTGCGTCCGTCAAAGGCGGCGGCACTACTGGTCAAGCGGGCGCGATTCGTCACGGCATTACCCGCGCATTGATGGAGCTCGATCCCGATCTTCGTCCCGCGCTCAAAAAAGCTGGCTTCGTCACTCGCGATCCTCGCGAAAAAGAACGTCGCAAGTACGGTCTCAAAAAAGCCCGCAAAGCTTCCCAGTTCTCGAAACGTTAATCAGCAATTACGGCTCTCGTCCCTGCGACGGGAGTTTTTTTTAATTTGGAATGTGGAATTAGGAATTAGGAATTGGAAAATGAATCGTTACGAACACGGCGGACAAATTTACGACGCGGCGGGCAAGTCGGGCGATTGGCTCGATTTCAGTGCGAATATCAATCCACTCGGCTTGTCAACGAAAATTCTGCGGACGTTGTCGGAAAATCTGCGCGGCATCGTCAATTACCCCGACGTCAACGCAACCGAACTAAAAAGAGCAATCGTCAACCGCTACGGCGTGCCCGAAAAAAATTTGGTCTTGCTCAACGGTGCGGCGGAATTTTTTTATCTGCACCTCAATGCGACGCGCCCGAAACGTGTCGTGATTCCTGCACCGAGTTTTGCCGAATATGAGCGTGCGGCTCGCGCGGCAGGTTGCGACGTGAAATTTTTCGTGACGGACGCGGCTGACAATTTCGCGCTCAACGTCGACAAACTCATCACGGAACTTGCGCCCGACGATTTCGTGATACTCGCTCGACCGAACAACCCGACGGGAAATTTGATTGCGCCCGAAAAAATTTTGCGGCTCGCTGAAGTCTCAAGCCTCGTCGTCGACGAATCATTCATTGATTTTGTTGACGCGCCGTCCGTCAAAAAATTCGTCGCGGAAAAAATTTCGGTCGTGCAATCGCTCACGAAAATTTTCGCGATACCTGGCTTGCGATTAGGCTTTGCGGTCGTCGAAGAAAATTTAGCGCGGCGGCTCAACCTGTCGAAGGACGTTTGGAACGTGAACTTTTTGGCGCAAAAAGTCGGAGCAGTCGCACTCGCGGACGAAGATTTTCTGCTGCGAACACATGCTTTGCTTGACGTCGAGAAAAAATTTTTCATCGATAAGCTGTCGACATTGCGCGGCGTGAAAATTTTCCCACCGACGGCAAATTTCGTGCTCTTCAAAGTCGCGTCGCCTGAATTCGCTGAAAAAATTCTGCTCAACTTGCGGCAGGAAAAAATTTTGCTCAGAAGTTGCGCGAACTTCGTCGGGCTCGACGGCAGCTATCTGCGTTCGGCAATTCGTTCACGCGCGGAAAATCTACAGCTACTCGAAACTTTACAGAGGGCAATCGATTCGCTATCATACGCATAAAAATTTTCATAACGAGCCGTTAAACTTGGAAACAGTATGTGACGAGGAATTTTTTCGGCTGACAATTTAACAACGCAGTCAGACGGAAAAAGAAACGTCACTGCTAAATTGTGCAAATAGACTTTAAGGAGACGATTACATTGGGCAATTTGACTTTGGAACGCGCTAAGGAAATTCTTCGCAAACACGTCAGCGAACCGCACCTTTTCGTGCACGCGGCGGCGGTTAGCGGTGCAATGGGCGCACTTGCTGAACATTTCGGCGGCGATAAAGAACATTGGTCGGCTATCGGCTATCTTCACGACGTCGACTTTGAAAAATTCCCCGACGAACATTGTCAACACGTCCGCGAACTTTTGGAGCCCGAAGGTATCAGCGACGATGACATCACTACGATAATTTCGCACGGCTACGGCTTGACTGGCGCGACGATTAAGCCTGTGACTGATTGCCAGAAATCTTTGTTCGCCGTCGATGAGCTGACTGGCATTGTGCACGCTTACGCACTCATGCGCCCCGAAAAAATGACCGATATGTCCGTCAAAAGTCTGAAGAAAAAATTCAAGGATAAACGTTTCGCCGCGAAATGCAATCGTGAAGTCATTCAACGCGGAGCCGACGACCTTGGACTTGACCTCGGAACGCTCATGGAACTTTGTATTAAAGGCATGACTGAACGCGCTGACGAACTTGAGCTTACGAACTGAACACATCGCGGCAATCAGCGGGCAAATTAGTTTACCAACAGCGCACAACTTGCTATAATCGCCGCGTGCCAAAACTTTTTGAAAGGAGTTTTATTTATGCCCAAACCTGGCAAAGCTTTTATCTTCTTCAACTGCGACGCCAACAAGAGCGAAGCCTCAATGAATATTTTTTATAACAAAGCCGTCTATAAAGATACAAAGTCCTCCCGCAAAAATCTCTGGAAGAAAGTCCAAGAAGAATACGGTGCGGAACGAATTCAAATCTCTTACGAAAATCTTCACAGCGTCGAATTCGCGATAACCGAGGGCGATCCCGTATCGGCAAGCGAATTCATTCAATTCGGCGCGATTCGTGCGATTGACTGCTACTGAAAATTTTTGAGGTTCAAACATGGCAGAAAAAAAAATCGCGCTCTTCATCGACGCAGACAACATTTCATCACGATTCGGCAAACAAATTCTTGATGCCCTTGAAAATCGCGGGGAAGTTTTTATCCGTCGCATTTACGGCAACTGGGAAAAAAGTTCTCTGCACAGTTGGAACGACTGCATAAGAAATTTCGCCCTGCGTGCCGTGCAACAAACCGACTTCGCGAGCGGCAAGAATGCTACCGACATGTCATTGACGATTGACGCAATGGACGTGCTTCACGCCGGCAAGACGGATATTTTCGCGCTGGTGAGCAATGACAGCGACTTCACGCCACTGGTCATCAGATTGCGCGAAGGAGGCATGAACATCATCGGCATCGGCACCGCGAACGCATCAAACGCCTTCCGCGCCGCCTGCAACGACTTCATCGACTTGAACACGCTTATCGACGACAAGTCCGCGCAGGTTGAGCCCGTCGTTGAAGAAAAGGAACTTCCCGCGAAGTCGACTTCAACCCGCAAAAAAAAATCTCCTGTGCAAATGTCGCTGTTCGACGAAGATAACGCCGTTGAACACAAGCCGCAATCGCCGCCTGCCGCGACGAATCCCAAAGTAATTTCTTTGGACGAACGGAAATTGCAGAGTGAACGCGACAAAAAAATTCAGCAAATGCACAACGCCCTGCAAGAATCTGCGCGGGCTCATGCTGACAAAACGGGCTTTGCGTCGCTCAATGACGCTCGGCAGGACGTTCGGCAGAAAAATTTCAATTTCACGGTTCACGACTTCGGCTACGGTCAGCTTAAAGATTTCATCGTCGCCTACCCGAAAATTTACGAGACGCGCCAAGATGACAACGGTCAACATTTTTACTATCGTTGCCTTGCGGATAAGCCGAAAGTTGAGCTAAAGGCGGCTCCCGTCGTCGACGACAGAATTCAGCAACTGCATGACGTTTTGCACGAGGCGGCGGCTCAATTCGACGACAACGGCTTCGCAAATCTTTGTTCGGTCGGCGCGTACGTCAACAAGCAAAATCTCGGTTTCGGCGTGAAAGATCTCGGCTACGGCAAGTTGCAGAAATTCATTGCCGCCTTCCCCGACATTTACGAATTGCGCAGGGACGAGAATAACGCTTACTTCCGTTGCCGTCAAAAAAAAAATCCCGTTGATGAGCTCGAACAGTTGCACAACGTCTTTCGCGAAACGGCACTGCTTTACGCGGAAGGCGACGGCTTCGTCAATCTGTGGTGGGCGTGTGACTTCATCATCGGCAAAAAGAATCTCGTCCGCGAAATAAAATCCATGAGCTACAAAGATTTGGCGGAGTTTCTGTCGGCTTTCCCGCAACGCTATGAAATTCGGCAGGACAACGCGCAAAATTTCTTCTATCGTTGTTGCTAATCGTAAAAATAGTTTGAAAATTGCTAGACAAACTTTTTGGCGGCGTGTATAATTTTTAAAATATGTTTTTGCAAGGAGGAGGCTTGAATCATGAGCATCCTCCTTTTGCAAGCGGGGCTATTTAATCTTGGCTCCAATAATAAAAATACATCGGGAAGGAGAAGTTTGTTCGCTCGGTAATTTTTTTTGTTTAGTAGTAAGGAGGTTTTAAGATGAGTGAAGGAGGAAGCTCGGCATTTGCCGTAGCGCAACAGATCGGTAAGTCGTTGTTCCTGCCGATCGCCGTGTTGCCATTCGCGGGCGTTCTGTTAGGTGTCGGTGCATCGTTCTCGAACCCGACGACAATCGCGGCTTACGGCTTGGAGTCCACACTCCACCCCGGCAGTGCGCTGTTCAGTTTCATGTTAATCCTGTCAAACGTCGGCGGAGCAATTTTCGGCAACTTGCCGTTGATATTCGCGCTGGCGGTCGCTCTCGGTATGGCAAAGAAAGAAAAGGGCATTGCAGTTCTCGGCGCAGCAATTTTTTATCTCGTTCTTTTGACGACGATTCATGTCTTCCTCGGTTTGGACGGTTCGATTCACGCCGACGGTTCCATTGATGAAAAAGTCAAGGAAGGCGCGATAACGTCAGTCCTCGGTATCGTCACGTTGCAAATGGGTGTTTTCGCGGGTATCGTCACGGGTCTCGTGGCGGCTGAACTTTGCAACCGCTACTATAAAATGCAACTCCCGCCTGCGTTCTCATTCTTCGGCGGCACTCGTTTCGTCCCGATTGTTTGTATGATTTTCGGCATAATTGTCGGCGTCATCATGTATTTCGTTTGGCCTTTCGTGCAGACAGGTATCTTCGCACTCGGCGGCGTCGTTCAAGCGGCGGGCTACTTCGGCACGTTCTTCTTCGGTTGCTGTGAACGCGCGTTGATTCCGTTCGGTCTGCACCACATCTTCTATCTGCCTTTCTGGCAAACAGGTCTCGGCGGCACCGCTGTTATCGACGGACAAACCGTCATGGGCGCACAGAACATTTTCTTCGCAGAACTTGCTTCGCCGAACACAGAGCATTTCTCCGTTGACGCGGCACGTTTCTTGATGGGTAAATTCCCCTTCATGATGGCTGGTCTTCCTGCGGCGGCATTCGCAATGTACACCTGCGCACGTCCCGAAAAGAAAAAGGCTGCCGGTTCGTTGCTGTTCTCGGTCGGCTTGACGTCGTTCCTCACGGGTATCACTGAGCCTATCGAATTCACGTTCCTCTTCCTTGCGAAAGAACTTTTTGCGATTCACGTTTTCTACGCCGGCGTATCGTTCGCGGCTTGCCATATCATGGGCATTGCAATGGGTACAACGTTCTCCGACGGTTTGATTGACTTTATCCTCTACGGCGTCCTGCCCGGTCAATCTAAAACTAACTGGATGATGATGTTGCCGCTGTTCGCAGTATTCGCTGTGTTGTATTTCGTCACGTTTAAGTTCCTCATCATGAAATGGGATCTCAAGACTCCTGGTCGCGAAGCTGACGACGAAGAAGTCAAGATGATGAGCAAAGACGAATACCGCAAAGCTACTGGCGTCGGCGTTGCTGGCGGCGGTGCTGGTTCTGCGGCATTGTCGAGTCTCACGCCCGACCAACAGAAATCTGCTACGATTCTCGGCGGTGTCGGCGGTGTCGATAACGTTACCGAAATCGACTGCTGTGCAACTCGTCTGCGCTTGACGTTGGTTGACGGCTCCAAAGTCAACGAAGCTGTCCTCAAGTCCACGGGCGCGGGCGGCGTCGTCATCAAAGGCAACGCTATCCAAGTTATCTACGGTCCGAGCGTCACGATTGTCAAGGCGAACTTTGAAGAATTCGTCGAAGACATTCGCGCAGGTAAGATTGACCGTTCAATCCTCGAAAGTGCTTCGGGCGGCGGCGGTTCATCTGCTCCTGCTGAACCCGAAAAACCCAAGATGAAAGATGCTATCCTCGGCGCGCATTTGACGGGTCGTATGATGCTCATGAACGAAGTCCCCGACGACGGCTTTGCTTCACGTGCAATGGGCGACGGCGTTGCTGTCGAACCGACTGTCGGCAAACTCCTTGCTCCGGCGGACGGCACTATTACTCTTATCTTCCCGACCAAACACGCTGTCGGCATGGTCACGCCCGACGGTGCCGAACTCTTGATGCATATCGGTATCGATACCGTCAAGCTCAATGGAGAACACTTTGAAGTTCACGTCACGGACGGTCAGGAAGTCAAACGCGGCGACTTGCTCGTCACTTTCGACATCAAGGCGATCAAGAAGGCTGGCTATCCTGTCACCACGCCGCTCATCGTCACCAACTCGTCTGCTTACGGCACAGTTCGTCCGCTTAAGACCGGCGACGTCAAAGCTGGCGAAAACGATTTGGTCGAGCTTCTCGGCTGAGTCAAATGTATTCCAAGTTATTTGAGCGAATAAATTTCCTTCCGTAAGTTAAAGCCCGTCGACAAGGCGGGCAATTTTTTTTATTTGGAATGTGGAATGTGGAATTAGGAATTAATCGGCGTCAAATAATTTCAAATTCCAAATTCCTAATTCCTAATTGAACCGTGTCTTGCCTCTGCTTAAAAAAAATTTAAGTGCCCGTCAACAACAGCCGATATAGTTAGCGAAAATTCATTGAATCAATCGGGTCAGACGCTTAGGAAAATTTTTCGGACAAGGAACAGTCAAAATACATCTGACCTCCGGCACAGTCCAAGGACAAGCCGAATTAAAGAAGGAGAAGTGATTAAAATGATGCGTTCCCTGTACGCCGGTGTTTCCGGTTTGAAAACTCACCAAACAAAAATGGACGTTATCGGCAATAACATTGCCAACGTAAATACACCTGGTTTCAAGAGCAGCCGAACGACTTTTTCCGACGTGTTCTCGCAAACCCAACAAGCAGCCTCTTCCCCGACGGAAACTCGCGGCGGTGTCAACCCGCGCCAAATCGGTCTCGGTGTCAACGTCGAAAGTATCGACCTCAACTTTACCGACTCTTCGCCGCAATCGACAGGCAAGAACACTGACCTTTCGCTTTCGGGCAACGGTTTGTTCTACCTCAAAGGCGGCGAACAAGAATATTACACCCGCAACGGTAACTTCATGTTCGACGAGGAAGGCTACTTAACTATGCCTGGTAACGGTCTTCGCGTGCAAGGTTGGAACGCAACTGACGGCGTCTTGAACACGAACGGCTTAGCAACGGACGTCGTCGTTCCTGTCGGCAGAACAATGGAAGCAACCGCTACCGACCAAATCACCTATGCAGGCAACCTCAACAAAGAAGAGCTCACGATTAAATCGATTAGTGTCACGCAGGCAACGGGCGGCGACTTAACCAAAGTTCAAACTTTGGACGGCAACACGACCACAAGTGTCAATGTCGACGGAGTTAACGCCATGTCCGCAACAATCACCATGAGCGACGGTTCAACAATCCACGTCACCAGCGGCTATTACGAAGTCGGAAAAAGCGTGCCCGTCACGACGCTTGCAACCATTTACGATTCACTCGGCGGCAAACACCAAGTCACTTTGCTCATCGATAAAGACCCGTCCACCGTGGACAGCACTGCTAACGACGAAGCAAAAGCTACTGCTGCCAAAGACGCTGACGGCAACCCAATTACCGACGCGGACGGCAATCCCGTTTACAACAACCGCTGGAGAGTTTACATCGCGCCTGGTGTTGGCGAACTTGGTCCTGCCAGTGCCGACTTCACGAACAGCTTTGAACGTAGCGAAGAAAACGGCAATCCCGAAGCTGACGGTTCGTCAATGGAAGGGCAGATGAACAACGGCAAAGTCTCTTACCTGTACTTCAGTGACACGGGCAGATTCATCACCACTGGTCAAGAAGATCTCCCTGTTATTTCTTTCAGCTACGGTGACGGCAACGGCGCGACTTCTGGTCAGCAGACGAATATCGACTTCACGACCTTGACGCAGTACGCAAGCAATACGACTTCCTTCCCGACAAACAACGGCAACACGGCGGGCATCCTGCAAAGTCTTGCTGTTGACGGCAACGGCATCGTCACGGGCACTTACACCAACGGCTTGACACGTGCGGAAGCTCAAATCGCTATCGCTCAATTCTCGAACACGGGCGGCTTGACCAAAGTCGGCACGACGATTTATCAACAATCTAACAACTCCGGCGTGGCAAATATCAAAACTGTCTCTGACTTCGGATTGACGGTGCTTGCCTCCGCTCTGGAAATGTCCAACGTCGATTTGGCAAATGAATTCGCCGACATGATTGTCACGCAACGCGGTTTCCAAGCTAACTCCAAAATGACCACGGTCGCTGACGAAATGCTCGAAACTCTCATCAACATGAAGAGATAAAATAACTCCTCAAACAAAAAGCGGCTCGCTCCTTCGGGAACGGGTCGCCTTTTTTTAATTAGGAATTTGGAATTAGGGGGGTTGGTAAAGTCGAGAAATAAAAAAGTAAGCAAAACCTTTGGTGGAATGAGTTTGACACCTGCCGAAAGGAAATGCTTATGTCGAACTCATTTTACCACGAATGTCACTGAATTCGTACGCGAACGACGTTCCCGCTTTGAACGCGCCGTGATTGCAATCAACTACCGCACGCAAATTGTCAACGTGTTGTAGCCGAGCGATTGCAATGTCAAATCGGCGGTGTCTTTGCACACAACTCATTGAAGAACGTCTGCGGTGAGCCGCCATAACTGATGCGGAAAACTGCGCGGCCGTTCGAGTAGTTCGCCAAATTGACGTTCGTTTCCGAATCGATGATAATTCCCAAGGTATTTTCGACAGCCGCACGAAGCGCATCATTTTCCGCGTCGGATTGTGTAGCACCCGTGCCCGTGACTGTGACTTCCTTTGCGAAGGTCGTTGTGCTCAAAATCATCAGCAACGCAAAAACCATTACGGCAAATTTTTTCATGTCATCACCCCGTTTGGAGTTGTTGTTCCAACGCCATTGTACACAACCGCCGCACGTTTATAACGACAGCCGCCCAGATTTAACGCAATCTTAAAAAGCCCCGTCTCAATCGCGAGAAGGGGCTTAATTGTTTATGATCATTTGAAATCGACGAACTCGTTGACGTTGGCACCGGCTTTAGTCATTGGCTCGACGAAACTGCGCCAGACGTTCAGCACAATGACGCGGGGATTTTCCGTGTCCTCAAGGGCTTCAGCAAGCGCGTGAGCAAATTCTTCCTGCGTGGAGACAGCCTCTGCTTTAATGCCGAAACTCTGCGCGTAGGCGACGTAATCGGGCTGATAATCGAATTCGCAAGCAATGTAGCGTTCCTTGTAGAAAACTTTCTGTAGCTGGCGAATCATGCCGAGGCTTGTGTTGTTGACAATCAGCGAGATGACGGGCAATTTCAGTCGGGCAATCGTGTAGTACTCGTTGCCGGTCATTTTGATACCGCCGTCGCCACTGACGCAGATGACGCGCCGATTATTGCCGTAAGCAAGCTGAGCACCCATAGCTGCGGGCAGACCGAATCCCATTGTGCCGAGACCGCCCGACGTAAACCAAGTGCGCGGTTCCTCGACGTGCAGATGAAGTGCCGCCCACATTTGATGTTGCCCGACGTCCGTGGCGTAAGCAAAATTTTTGCCCGCAGTCTTCTTCGCAATTTGATTCATCGCCCACGGCACGGTTAAGCGGTCAACTTGATAATCGTAGTCGTATTCTTCCTGCCAACTTTCAATTTGCCGCCACCAATCGACGCGGGGTTTACCTGCCTCGTGACGCATGAGCAATTTCAAAATAACCTGCATATCGCCAGCAAGACCGAGACTGCCTTCGATGTTCTTGTCGATTTCTGCGGGGTCAATGTCGATGTGAATAAATTTCTTCGCGGCGGTGTATTTGCTGAGATTTCCCGTCTGTCTGTCTCCAAAACGACTTCCGACCGCGATAATCAAATCTGCGGCGGCGATTGCGTGATTAGCAGCTTTCTTGCCGTGCATTCCTGCGAAACCAAGATTTTGCGGATGACTGCGCGGAACTGCTCCAAGTCCCATCAACGTACTGACGACGGGCAAATTAAATTTCTCGATGAAGGCGATGATTGCTTTGGTCGCGCCCGCCGAAATTGCTCCGCCACCAACGATAACCACGGGACGTTCAGCCTTAGCGATTTCTTCAGCCGCTTCCGCCGCGCAGATGATGAAGTCAGCGTCGGGTTGTGCAGGAATTTTTTCTTTGACTTCATGCGGACGATAGTCAACTTCCGCAAAAAAAATATCGCGTGGCACGTCGACAAGCACGGGACCACGTCTACCGCTCATTGCAATGTCAAATGCCTGCCGAATCGTCGAAACGAGTGTCCGCGCCTCTTTAACTTTGAAATTGTGCTTCGTGACGGGCATTGTAATATCGAGAATGTCCGTTTCTTGAAATGCATCGCGTCCTAAAAGTTTCGTGTCGACTTGACCGGTTATCGCGACAAGAGGAATCGAATCCATAAACGCAGTTGCAATTCCCGTGACCAAATTCGTCGCGCCTGGACCGCTCGTCGCCATACACACACCAACTTTGCCCGTCGCTCTAGCGTAACCGTCGGCGGCGTGAGCGGCGTTTTGTTCGTGCGTAACGAGAACTTGTTTAATTTCCTTTTCGTCGACCAAAGCGTCGTACAACGGCAAAATCATTCCGCCGGGATAGCCGAAAATTAAATCTACGCCGCGTTCGCGCAGACATTCGACGATTGCCCTTGCGCCTGTCATCAGCATAAAAATTTCTCCTTTGTATTTTAATCGATTAGGTTTTTCAGATTTTGGCAATCAAATCTTTATCGGCAACACCGCTGACAAGCTCAAAAGTCAGTTGCCGCAAGTTCATGTTCGCCGAAATCAATTTCACGCGGACATTGTCGCCGATATGAAAACTTTTGCCCGTCGACTGCCCGATTAACGCAAATTCCCGCTCGACGAACGCATAATAATCGTTTTTCAAGTCCGCCGCACGAACAAGACCGTCAACGCCGTTATCCAACTCGACGAAAAATCCGAAGTTCGTCACACTCTCAATCACGCCGTCAAAATTCTGCCCAACGAATTGTTGCATGTACTCGACCGCCTTCAAGTCCAACGTTTCGCGCTCAATGTCAATCGCCTGCCGCTCACGTTCCGAACTTTGCTTTGAAATTTCTTCCAAACTCTTCGCAAGCGTCGGCAATTTCTGCGGTGATTCCAAACTCGCCCGCAACATGCGATGAACGATTAAATCGGGGTAACGGCGTATCGGCGACGTGAAATGCGTGTAAAATGTTGCCGCAAGTCCGAAGTGTCCTAAATTTTCGGGCGAATATCGTGCTTGTTGCATTGTCCGTAGCGCGTACGTCGTGATAACTTTTTCTGCTGGCAAATCTTTGACTTTCAGCAAAATTTTTTGGAAGTCGCGCGGCTCAAGGTCACGTCCCGCTGATGTTGCTACGTGCAGGCTGAAATGCGCTAGCAGTTGGTTTAACGTCGTGACTTTTTCGGGCGTCGGCAATTCGTGCACACGGTAAAGGCTCGGAATTTTTCGGCGCAATGTGTGTTCGGCAACGGTTTCGTTCGCCAATAACATACATTCTTCGATTATCGATTCGGCGGGCGTTTGAATTCGTTTTGTAATTTCAATCGGTTTTCCCGCGTCGTTGAGCAAAATTTTCATCTCGGACAAGTTGAAATCGATTGAGCCGCGGTCGTCACGAATTTTTTTGCGGAGCTCACGAATTTTTTTCAGCACGTTGAGATTGTCCTCGCAGTCCGCCAAAATTTTATCGCCGTCGAGAAATTTATCAACCTGCGTGTAACTCAATCGCCTGAAAACGTTAATCACCGTCGGAAAAATTTTGTAATCGACGACTTGTCCCGACGAATTCAATTTCATTTCGCAAGCCATCGCCAAACGGTCAACGCCCGCGTTCAAACTGCAAATTCCGTTCGACAATTCGCGCGGCAACATCGGCACAACTCTATCAACGGGATAAATGCTGGTTCCACGTTCAAAAGCCTCACGGTCAAGCGCGGAATTTTTCTTCACGTAGTGGCTGACGTCGGCAATGTACACGCCCAAAAAAAATCCGCCGTCGAGTTCGGCGGCGAAAACTCCGTCGTCCAAATCTTTAGCGTCCTCGCCGTCAATCGTGACGATTTTCAAATTTCGGCGGTCGATTCGGCGGGAAATTTCATCGGCGGAAGGCTCAATTTCGATTCGTGAGGCTTCGGCTTGAACATCGGGCGGAAAATCTTCTTCGACGCCGTGACTTCTCAAAATTCCGCGAATCTCGACGCCTGGCGCATTTTCTTTGCCCAGAATTTCAACGATTTGCCCACGCAACGGTTCCCATGCGATAATTTCGACGACGACTTTTGTATTTGCGACGAATTTGCCTTTGAACTTCGGCAACATGATTTTCTGCGTGATTCGCTTGTCGTCGGGCGTGACGGTGACGGTGCCGCCGCGTTTATTGAGTTTGCCGACGATAATTTTGTTGGCGTGTTCGAGAATTTCGACGACGTGACCTTCGACGCGACCGTTGTATTTGCCGAACACGCGAACTTTGACGCGATCGCCGTTCATTGCGCCGAAAAGATTTTCTGCCGCGACGAAAATATCATTACCGCCGTCATCGGGTGCGACGAAGCCGAATCCGCGTTGATTGACGCTGAGTTTGCCGATTAAAAATTTTTTCTTCATGCCAACCACCTTTTAATAATTTGGAATGTGGAATTAGGAATGCGGAATGAAAAATAATTCCCAATTCCTAATTCCTAATTCCTAATTATGCAAGTGCGTCGCCGCCGCCAACATAATCCTGCAAAGCCAGCGAATAAACCAATCGTCTGTCACGCATAAAGGTCAGCACGCGCATAACTTCCCACGCGGTATCCAAACTCGTCAGGCAAGGTACGCCTAATTCGACTGTAGCGCGACGAATGCGGAATCCGTCCTTTGCAATGTGTTTTCCAGGTGCTTGCGTGTTGACGACCATGTGAATTTTGCCGAGCTTAATCATTTGAATGATGTCGCTGGAACGCTGATGAACTTTGCCGACAACTTCCGCGTCAATGCCAATCGATTGCAACGCGCGAGCAGTTCCTTCAGTCGCAACGAGCTTAAATCCGAGTTCGTAGAAAGCTTTGGCGAGTTGTTTCATTTCTTCCTTGTCTTTGTCGGCAACAGTGAAGAGAATGCAGCCGTGTTTGGGAATGTTCATGCCTGCGCCGGTTATCGCCTTGTAAAGCGCGCGAGCGTAGTGATAATCAATGCCCATGACTTCGCCCGTGGATTTCATTTCGGGACCGAGTGAAATGTCAACGTCCTGCATCTTCGCGAAGGAAAAGACAGGTGCTTTAACGGAAACATACGGCTTCGGTTCGACGAGACCGGAATAATAGCCCATGCTTTTGAGCGTTGAGCCGAGAGCAACCCGCGTCGCCACGTTGACCATTTTTATATCGGTAACTTTGCTCAAGAACGGAACTGTGCGGCTTGAACGCGGATTAACTTCGATAACGTAAACTTTTCCGTCCGCAACGACGTATTGAATATTGAGCAGACCTCTGACGTTAAGCGCGATAGCCATGCGCTTTGTATAATCGGTAATTGTGTAAATAACTTTCGACGGGAGAGTTTGCGGCGGATAAACAGCGATTGAGTCGCCCGAATGAACGCCAGCGCGTTCGACGTGCTCCATTATGCCAGGAATAACCACGTCAACGCCGTCACAAATCGCATCAACCTCGACTTCGGTTCCCTGCATGTATCTGTCGACAAGCACGGGGTGATCAGGCGTGACTTTAACAGCGCGGCTCATGTAATCGCGGAGTTCTTCCTCGTTGTAGACGATTTCCATTGCGCGACCGCCGAGAACGTAACTTGGACGAACCATGACAGGATAACCGATAGTTGCCGCACCTGTTATCGCGTCGTCGAGATTTGTAACGGAAATTCCGCGTGGTCTGGGGATATTTAGTTCGGTTAACATTTCGTCGAAACGTTCACGGTCTTCAGCGCGGTCGATGTTGTCAACGCTCGTGCCGAAAATTTTCACGCCAGCCGCCGCTAAGCTTGCCGCAAGATTTATCGCAGTTTGTCCGCCGAATTGCACGATAACGCCTTCAGGTTGTTCTTTGTCGATGATGTTCAGCACGTCTTCAGTCGTGAGCGGCTCAAAATAAAGTTTGTCGGAGATGTCAAAGTCCGTCGAAACAGTTTCGGGATTGTTGTTAATGATAATTGCTTCAATGCCCGCCTCGCGCAACGCCCAAACCGAATGCACGGAACAATAGTCGAACTCGACGCCTTGACCGATACGAATCGGACCCGAACCGAGAACGATGATTTTGCGTCTGTCGCTGACTTCGACTTCATCAATTTCGCCGCGAAAAGTTGAGTAATAATAAGGCGTCGCAGCCTCGAATTCGCCCGCGCAGGTGTCGACCATTTTGTAAATCGGCACGATACGAAATTGATTGCGCATGTCGCGAACTTCGTTAACATTTGTACCGGTAAGTTCGGCGATTGATTTGTCGGACAGCCCGATGAGTTTTGCCTCGCGGAGATTTTTGGCATTGAGCGTATCTTTTTTCAGGCGAACTTCCATGTCAGTGATATTTTTGATTTTGTCGATGAACCAGCGGTCAATCTTCGTGATGTCGGCAATTTCCTCGACGGTGGCGATATTTCGGCGCAAAGCCTCGGCGATAAGGAAAAGTCGTTCGTCATTTACTTTGTTCAAGCGGCTGCGAACTTTTTCGTTGTCCCACGAGTCCATTTTGTCCATGTGCAGACGATTGACGCCGATTTCGAGACTGCGAACGGCTTTTAAAATTGCGCCCTCGAACGTGCGGTCAAGGCTCATGACCTCGCCGGTAGCTTTCATCTGCGTTCCGAGCGTCGTATCAGCGTAAACAAACTTATCGAACGGCCAGCGCGGGAATTTCACGACGATATAATCAACGGACGGCTCAAAGCAAGCTTTAGTTTTCTTCGTGACGGCGTTAACAATTTCGTCAAGCGTGTAGCCTATTGCGATTTTGACGCTGACTTTCGCGATAGGATAGCCCGTAGCTTTTGATGCCAATGCCGACGAACGACTGACGCGCGGATTGACTTCGATGACGTAATAATCTTGACTTTTCGGGTCGAGCGCGAATTGAACGTTGCAACCGCCCTCAATCTCCAACGCACGAATCATTTTCAAGCTTGCCGAACGCAAAAGTTGATATTCGTGGTCGGTGAGCGTCTGCGTCGGTGCAACAACGATTGAATCGCCCGTATGGACGCCGACAGGGTCGAAATTTTCCATTGAGCAGATTGTTATGCAGTTGTCGTTGCCGTCGCGCATAACTTCAAACTCAATTTCTTTCCAGCCCGCGATTGAACGTTCAATCAGCACTTGACCAATCATTGAATATTTGAGTCCGCGCAGAGTAATTTCGATAAGTTCTTCTTCGTTGTTGGCGATGCCGCCGCCGGTGCCGCCGAGCGTGTAAGCCGGTCGAACGATGAGCGGGTAGCCGATTTGGTTCGCGAAGTCAATCGCGCCGTGAATGTCTTCAACGATTGTTGATTCTGGGATTGGTTCGCCGATACGTTCCATTGTTTCTTTGAAAAGTTCGCGGTCTTCAGCTTTCTTGATTGCGTTGAGCGACGTGCCGAGCAGTTCGACGTTATATTTTTCAAGCGCACCGCTTTCCGCGAGCTGAACAGCCAAATTTAGTCCAGCTTGTCCGCCGAGTGTCGCGAGCAATCCGTCGGGACGTTCCTTTTCGATTATCGCCGTCAAAAATTCCACGGTAAGCGGTTCGATGTAAACGCGGTCGGCGATGTTTGCGTCAGTCATTATCGTTGCGGGATTTGAGTTGACTAGGACGACTTGAAGTCCTTCTTCTTTCAGCGAACGACAAGCTTGCGAGCCCGCGTAATCGAATTCTGCCGCCTGTCCGATGACTATTGGTCCCGAACCGATGACGAGTATCTTATTGAGATTTTTTTTCTTAGGCAAAATTTCAGCCCTCCTTAGCGGCGCGCATGTTGTCGATAAATTCATCAAAGAGTCGGACGCTGTCGTTCGGACCAGGCGCGGCTTCAGGATGATATTGCACGCCCGCAACCGGCAACGACGTATGACGAACGCCTTCAATCGTGCCGTCGTTCAGCGAAATGTGCGTGACTTCAACCGGCAGACCTTTCAGCGAATTTTCTTCGACAGCGTAGCCGTGATTCTGCGCTGTGATTGCGACTTTGCCTGTTTTCAAATTTTTGACGGGCTGATTGCAACCGCGGTGCCCGAATTTAAGCTTGAAGGTGTCCGCGCCCATTGCCAACGATAAAATCTGATGACCGAGGCAAATTCCGAACAGCGGTTTTTTGTCGAGGAGCTTTTGAACTTCGCGGATAACGTTGGGAACGTCTTTCGGGTCGCCAGGACCATTTGACAGGAAAATTCCGTCGGGATTGAGCGCGAGAATTGCTTCTGCGGGAGAACCAGCGGGCACGACGGTCACACGGCAGTTGAGTTTGCGCAAGGCGTCGATGATGTTGCGTTTTATGCCGAAATCCATTGCCACGACGTTAAGCGCGTCTTTGCCCGCGTCGAGTGAATAGCTTACGGGCGTCGAGACCATCTCGACAACATTTTTTCTAATCGGCAACGCCATCATTTCGTCAATCGTATTTTGCGAAGTATATTCGCTGACAATGACGCCTTTCATCGTGCCGGCTGAACGGATTTTTTTCGTCAAAGCGCGGGTGTCGACATCGTACAGACAAGGAATTTTTTCCGCCGTGAGGAATTCGGGCAAAGTTCGTTGCATGGACGAACTTGACGGTTTTTCGCACAGTTCACCGACGATTAATCCGCCGACGAAACTTTTGCGGCTCTGGTTGAATTGTTTAGCAGTGCCGTAGTTGCCGACGAGCGGATAAGTCAGCGTGACGATTTGCCGACAATACGACGGGTCAGTCAAAATTTCTTGATAGCCCGTCATGCCCGTGTTGAAGACGACTTCGCCCTCGGTCGTTGCATTCGAGCCGCCGAACAGTTGTCCGCGAAAAGTCGTGCCGTCCTGCAGAATCAATTTCCCTTTCAAAGTGTTCACCTACTAAATCTAAAATTATTTTGTTATACTGGCGAAAAAGTTTATCACACGGCGGGCGTCATTGCAAATATTTTCCCGCTGTATACAAGCAGTCTTGCGTCGAGTTCGTCAGCAAATTCAATCACACGCGTTCAGAGACCGTTGATAATCGTATTGCTCGGCAACTCCTATCTATCACGGAAAATTTGACAGTTCATATCGGATTAAATATAATTCAGCGCATGAAATTTTTCGGTATATCTTTTGCAGGAGGGATTCTTTTTCATGGATTTATCGCACCTTTTGAACGACGTTAACGATTTCGTTTGGGGACCGATAATGCTGGCGTTCCTCGTCGGCACGGGCATTTTCTTAACAATCCGCCTGAAATTTCTGCCGTGGATAAATCTTTGGTACGCGGTCAAAATGATCATGTTGCACAAGACGGACAAGCAAGGCGACCTTTCCCCGTTCCAATCGCTGATGACGGCTTTGAGCGCGACTGTCGGCACAGGTAATATCGTCGGCGTCGCAACGGCAATGGTTCTCGGCGGACCCGGCGCAATCGTCTGGATGTGGATAAGCGCGGCTTTCGGGCTCTCGACCAAGTACGCTGAATCGGTTCTTGCCGTCAAATATCGCGAAACGAATTCCGTCGGCGAAATGGCGGGCGGTCCCATGTACGCGATGAAACACGGTATCGGCGGCACGCTCGGCAAATTCATGGCGACTGCCTTCGCAATCTTCGCGGTGTGCGCGTCGTTCGGTATCGGCAACATGACGCAGGCGAATTCAATCAGCTCCGCCTTTTCATCGAGTTTCGGTTGGTCGAGCGAAATGACGGGCATTATTCTCGTCGTTTGTTCGTTGGCAGTGCTGATTCGCGGCGTCCACTCAATCGGCAAAGTTTCAAGCTTCATCGTGCCGAGCATGGCGTTTTTCTACATTCTGTTCACCGTGATAATTGTCATTGTCAATTTCGCGAACGTGCCCAGCGGTTTGGCGATAATGTTCAAAATGGCTTTTTCGTTTGACGCGGTTGCAGGCGGTGTCGGCGGTTCGATTATCGCAAGCATGTTGACGGCAATGCGTTGGGGCGTAGCTCGCGGCGTCTTCTCGAATGAAGCGGGATTAGGTTCTGCTCCGATTGCGGCTGCTGCTGCGCGGACTGACCACGCGTCACGTCAAGGCTACGTCAACATGACGGGCACTTTCTTCGACACGATGATAATCTGCTTTTTGACGGGCTTGGTTATCGCAAGTTCGGGCGTTCTCGGCACGGTTGACCCTGAAACTGGCAAACTCATTTCTGGCGCACCGCTGACAATTTTGGCGTTCAGCACTGTTTACGGCGAAGGCGCGAAGTACATCGTTTCAGTCGCGTTGGCTCTGTTCGCTTACTCGACGATTCTCGGCTGGGAATATTACGGTGAAAAATCGCTTGAATATCTCGTCAGCAACCGCGCAGTCATCATCGGCTACCGCGTGATTTTCAGCTTGATAACGTTCATCGGCGCGACGCAAACGCTTGACGTTGTCTGGAACTTTTCAGACACAATGAACGGCTTGATGGCGATTCCGAATTTGCTGTGCCTGTTGATTCTCCACAAAGACATTGCCAACGAGTGTTTCGACTACCAGAAAGGCTTCATTGAACGCGGTCTTTGATAAACGGGAGCTTGTTACTTTGAAATTATTTTTAACCCTCTTAGCGCGAGAATTCCCCCGCCGAGCGGCGGGATGAATCGCGC